>DACB01000007.1:32500-286590 GCA_002494495.1 Methanobacterium sp. UBA294 | reverse complement strand
TAACCAAATCACAGTATATAACCGTCGCAAACAGTATCAATCAATTCATAAATACAAATGGTAGATTACCCAACTTCGCAAACTCTCATTTGGGTACCATGCGCTATGAAACATTAACTTACACATACAGTAACATAATGAACTTCTACAACACCAACAAAAGACTTCCCAACTATGTTTCAGTAAAACCATGGTCAACAATCAGCAAACCAACAACCCCCACAAATACAAGTGTTCCACCAGTTCAAGCTGACTCAAAAACCCCATTGAAAGTAACAAGCACAGATCCTGCCAATTACTCATACAATATTCCAACTACCAAGCTTATAAGAATAACATTCAGCAATCCTATATATAAACCAAATTCCACCAAGATTAAACTCGAAACATACAGCGATCAAGTGAATGTGCCATTAACATACACTATCCAAGGAAACAGTATATATATCGACCATATTCCTCTAAAAAACCTGAGAACATATCGTCTCATTGTGTATTCTAATTTTGTACAGAATTCAACAGGTAATGGATCGACCTATTATTCATTTAGATTTAAAACAAAGACCACTAATTTAAACTCATATTCTGCAAGATTAGTTATTCCTAAAATGGGATCTAACATCCAAATACGCAGCGATACATTGAATGCTAATAATGCTATATATCACTATACAAACAGCGTTTACTTTGGAACTCCTGGCGAATGTGCTATGATTGGGCATCGGACTACCTGGACCGCTCCAATGAGGAAAATCCATACATTGACCACTGGCGATTTAATATACATCTATGATTACACAGCTAAGAAGATATCTAAATACCAATATCAATATCATGAAATTCTACCCAACTGGAAGTTGAGCAATAATTGGAAAAAGTCAGGACCAAGTATGCTAATTTTAAAGACCTGTCATCCGCCAGGATCAGGTGCCAATAAATACATAGTATACGCAAAATTGGTTTCTAGTTTGCCTTTATAAGATAGTAGATTTCATAAGCTTTTTTCTTTTTTTTATTTATTCTTTCAGATAGTTTTATTATTTCTTAAATCCAAGTAAAATATAGGAATTGAATAAGGGGGTATAATCATCATATTGGGAATATGTAGTAGTCCAAGGAAACAATCTACTGATTACGTGTTAAATGAAGCGTTGAAGATGCTTGAAGAAAGGGGCTTTGAAACTGAATTTTTTGGTGTGCGCGGTAAGACTATTGACCCTTGCTTGCATTGTGATTACTGTATGCGCAATGGTGAATGTATCAGAAAGGATGATATGTATGAAGTCTACCCCCTGATGACTGAAGCTGATGGCTTGATAATGGCCACACCTATTTACAATGGAGGTTTAAGCGCACAACTTAAGGCAATTATGGATCGTACCAGGGCATTAGGTGCAGTTGACTATAACTTCATGCGTAACAAGGTTGGTATGGCAATAGCCGTTGGTGGAGATAGGGCCGGAGGACAGGAATTAGCTATACAACAAATCTTCACCTACTACATACTAACCGGGGCAATTCCAATAGGTGGAGGTGCTTTTGGTGCTAATCTGGGTGCAAATTTTTGGTCGCAAGATACGCTGGAAGGAGTTAAAGAAGACGAAGAGGGATTTAGAAGTTTGAGAAAGACTGTTAGAAAGTTTGGAAACTTCTTGAAAAATTTTGAGTATAAAGAAGAGGAATAAGATAGTTCTGTTTTAAGATTAATTATTAGTTATAAGTTATAAATGATAACTTCATTGTTATAAGTTATAAGTAATAAGGGTTTTAAATGTATAGAAATAATAAATAAAGAAAATCCGTTAATTTTTAATAAATAAAGAACTTAAAAGTTATAAGTTATAAGGTAATTTTTATGAGAATTGAAGTTGATAAGAATAAATGTACTGGCTGCGGAACATGTAAGGAAACCTGCCCTAAGGGTCCGGTGATCTGGACTATAAAAAATGGTAAAGCAGAAGCAGGAAATTTACAATTCTGCCATTTATGTACCATATGTGCATCAAAATGTCCTGAAGGAGCTATACATGTAATAAGAGATGGTCATTATGGAGAGAAAGAAAAAGTTATCCAGGAAGACTAATGAAACAGACATAACCATATTTTTAAACCTCGATGGCGAAGGTAAATCCCAGATAAACACAGGAATCGAATTCTTCGATCATATGCTGGAATCTTTTGCAAGACATAGTCTATTTGACCTGGAAGTTGAAGCTGTAGGAGATCTGGGGATCGACGATCATCACACAGTTGAAGATATTGGGATACTTTTAGGTGAAGCATTAAACGAAGCCTTGGGAAATAAAAAAGGCGTTCGAAGAATGGCTCATGCTCTGATTCCCATGGATGAAGCGTTGGCTATGGTTGCCCTGGATCTATCAGGGAGAAGTTACACCATATTAGATTTGCCATTTAAAAATGTCAAAGTGGGCGAGTTAAGCACAGAAAACGTGGGACATTTCCTGGAGTCCTTGGCACAAAATGGAAAGTTAAACTTACATGCTAGATGTGAGGGTGAAAACGACCACCATCAAATAGAAGCCCTATTTAAAGCGCTTGCACGGGCATTACACGATGCAACCAGAGTTACCCATGAATCCATACCCAGCACCAAGGGTGTAATTTAATTAAACTAAGTATAATAAAAAAAATAAAAAAAAGAAGCAGTCCAACGACTGCTTATTATTCAATTTACTCTGGTTTTAACATTAACTCGGTCTTGGAAAGAGTCTGTCCCTGTCCACCGTGTGGTTTACGTAGTACGGTGTCATTGGCTTTTTCTATTTCACGAGCTTCCACTGCAAGTTTAGCTGCTGCGGAAATCATTTCGTGGGCAGATGCTACGATTGGTATGTATTTTTCCATTTCTTTGGTCATGAAACAGCCTTTTAAGTCTATATCTGCTACTTTCATGGCAATTTCATAGGCAGCCATTGCTTTTGCTTTGGCATATGGGTTTTTAAAGCCGCCGCCATTTACTGCTCTTTCTGTGTTAATGACCACTTTAGGCAGTTCAATATCTCCAGATTCGGCTTGTGCAATGGCACCATCTAAGGTTTCTTGAACTACCCTATATGCACCAGTTGCTGACAATACTTTTATTACGTCAGAGTTGAAGGATGCCATTTCAGTTGGGTCGAGGAATTCCCTTCGGGCTCCAATCATAGGGTCACCCTGAACTATGATGTATCCTAATCCCTGTTCATCCATTTCATCTTTTTTACCCATACCAGGAGCGTCACCTACAATTATGGCTGGTACATCCATTTCAGAGAGTAATTCTCTTGCTCTGGCTGGACCTGGTGCTCCAGGGTTGGGGCTGATAAATACAACAAAATCAGGGTCGTAGTCCATTATTTTCGGTACAACTTCTTCAATCTGTTCTGGGTTCATTTTTGCTCCAGAATTAACTCCCCTAACCTCAATGTTAGGTCTGTCGGCCCTCTCATCAAGCACTAAATCAACTACAGGAGAGGTACCTAAATTTCCACATTTAATAACTCCTATTTTTACAACCATTTTATCACCGAAATTGCTATCTGGATAATCAAATAAGTATTTTTTGATTTAATTTTTTTAAATCATATTTATATAACATACTTGAATTGGGAACCTATGGACAAATATCCCGAGTAATACTTTTTCTAAAAATAAGACGTATATTTCAAGTGTAAAATTTATTATATAAATTTCATTAAATGTCCAGTGTATTAATTTAAGGTTTTATTGTTCCTTAAATATAGCCAATAGAATATTATAAGAGATATTATCCCCAATCCATAGAAAAACCATACCATACCATCTGTTGGGCCTGTTTCTATCCAGATTAAGGTATGGGCAAGGATAATAGCATATAAACCAATGAATGCTCCTCCTGCTATTTTCTGTGCACTGTGCATAAATCTGATTATTAATCCAAAAAGAAACATCTGCACAGCTAATCCCCATGCTCCGAAATCTAGTATGGCAGGTCCAAAAAGAGTTGAAGTGATACTGGTGGTGATGCCATTAACTGGTCTGTAACCCAGAACAACCTCCCCCACAGTGACTCTTGGGTGTCCTCCAGTAAGTGCCTGATGAAAGAGTTCTCCACCAGTTAATCCAGGCATGTGAGCTATTTTATCCAGGACCATCATGGTAAAACCCGCTCTATAAAATACCAATTCCAATGGGTTTAAAACCCAGGTCTGCCATTGGATGGCCTTTACTGCAACATAACCCAGGGCAATACCAATAATTGCCATTAAACCAATTAAAATAAGAACGTATTTTGCTTTAAGACGCATGGTATAATAGGTAGTGATGATAACACTCAAAATAATGGCCATAGAGGAAGTCCTGTATCCATTTATCGCAAAAAGAATTAATCCAACAACAAATAAGATGTAATACCATTTACGGGGATATTTTGCAAGTAAAAGGTTTAATGATGGAAGGAAAATAACATAAGCTATGCGCCAGAGATCCGTTGTTGCTTGAAATTTAAGGTAGCCACTGAGTAAAGGTATACCGCCTAATATGGCTAAGTTAACACCTTGTAAAACAATGGCCAGGATAACTAAAGAAAAAAGCACTTTCTCATTAACGAGAAGTCTTATTTTACTGTACCATGGAGATTTTTTGGAACCATCTATCTTTAGAGTGAATTTCTTGAAATTGCTTGTGATTCTAGGGATGGACAACCCAAGGATGAAAATTGCCATTCCAAATATGATATAATAGTATGTAATGGAATCGGCCCAATCCAAGTTCCTTATGTGGTAATAATAGCCTAAAGCAGCCAAAGCAACATAGATTAAAACAAAAACCACTATTATGTAGGGGGAGAAGATATCTATGTTGTTAACTATCTGTTTGATGTTTTGAGTAAAGGTCACCTTTTTATTCTCCAGGTATTACAGTTCTTTAGAACTTGTTGTTAAATTAGAAGCAAAGGAAGGATATGCCGCTGTATGAATATGAATATAACTTGCCACTGTATTTTTCAACATCAACCCATCCTTATTATCTATTATGCCTTTCCCCCTTAATATTTCAAAGGCAAACTTGGGGTTTTTATCTTTTATATCGACTTTTGAGTAGTGGAACTCATGCCCTTTTAGCATGTCATCTTTATCTGCTATTATACTCTTCTTTTTAGCTTTAGATATAACATAACTTAAAGCCTGGGGCTTTTTCATCATGAAGGAATGGTAATTAAATATGTTACACATCTTATACGAGTTAATTGAGCGGCTAATATACATTAAACCACCACATTCAGCATAAATAGGCCTTCCTTCTTCATTTAATCCGAGAATAGAATTACGCATGGACTGGTTACTTTCTAATTGCCTGGCGAAAATTTCAGGATAACCCCCACCAATGTAGACCCCATCTACGTCGGGTAATTCTTCATCATGGAGTGGGCTGAAGTAGACAATTTTTGCTTTGTTCTCTTCCAGGGCATCTAGATTATCACGGTAATAAAAGTTGAAAGCTTCATCCATAGCCACCCCAATTTTAACTTTCTGGCGGTTTTTGGTTTCCCAAAGCCTTTGCCTTCCAGGGGGGAGCTTATCTGTTTGTTTCATAATGGATATTAATTTATCCAGGTCAATGTAATCCTTAACCATTTCCCCCCATTTATTAATGGATTCTAAAATGCTTTCCTTTTCCATTGCAGGTACTAAGCCCAGGTGCCTGCTCTCCACGCGTATTGCATCGTCCCGAGGTATTCCTCCCACCACTTCAGTTTTTGCTAGGGTTTCAACAGCCTCCTTGGTTTTGAGGTAGTGTTTTCGGTTTTTTACTTGATTTAAAATCACACCCCTGATATCTATGGTGGGATCCAGTGTTTTAAATCCCAGGATAACTGCAGCAGCACTTTTCACCAAACTGCGGGAGTTCAAAATCAAGACCACAGGAGCATTCAGTGCCTTGGCAACGGATGCTGTGTTGCCCACATCGCTTATAGGGCTGATGCCTTCATAAAGACCCCTGACACCCTCAATAATCCCAAAATCAGCTTTTGTAATCTCCATACTCCTTTCATATCCATGTCTGATCTGTCCATCAGTCATGAAAAAGGAGTCCAGGTTCCGTGAATAGTTCCCAGTAGCCAGGGTATGATAGGTGGGATCTATATGATCAGGGCCCACTTTAAAGGGTTGTACAGTGTATTCGTTGGATAATGCTTTCATTATCCCTGTAGCGATGGTTGTTTTTCCTACTGCGCTTCCAGTTCCTGCAAGGACTAATCTCATATTATATTAATAGGAATGATTTTATTTAAATAAGATTTGTCTGGGGAAGATTTTAGTATTAAGATTAACTAAATACATCTATATTCTTGAATCATGTTTGAGAGAAAAAATTAACACATCTAACCATGACCAATTTAAGCAAAAAACTAGAAATCCTTGGTGAAAGTGCCAAATTCGACCGGTGCAACTACATTAACACCAATACAGATAACTTCCTGGCAAACAAGTTACCAGGAATCTACCATGCCAGTATCCGGGATGGTTGTACTGTACCATTGTTTAAGGTGTTGATGACCAATAAATGTTCCAATGACTGTAGGTACTGTGTCAATCACAACAGACACAATTTTAACCGGGTAGAATTTTCACCTGAAGATGTTACTTCCATATTTCTTGAATATTATCATAACCAGTTGGTTGAAGGTTTATTTTTAAGTTCCGGGATCCCCAGAGACCCTGAATATTCTATGGAAAATATGGTGGAAGTGGCTCACAAATTAAGGATGAAACATGGATACCAGGGATATATACATTTAAAAATCTTACCAGGTAGTCCCTATGATTTAATTAAAAGGGCAGTGAGTCTGGCAGACCGAGTAAGCATTAACTTGGAATCTGCTACCAGTGAAGGGATGGAAAATCTTTCCACAACCAAAAATTATGATACAGATATTATAAGACGCATGAAGTGGATTAAAAAACTTCTAAGTGGTAATAAACAATTTTCTCCATCAGGACAAACTACTCAGTTTCTGGTGGGTGCAGGTGATGAAACTGACCTGCAGATACTGGAGAAGGCTGACTGGTTGTACAAGAAGATGGATCTTAAAAGAAGTTATTTTAGCCCATTTGAGGCTGTTAAAGACACCCCCTTGGAATCTCATGCAGAACCCCATCCAAAAAGAAGCCCAAGATTGTACCAAGCTGATCACCTACTGAATTCCTATGGATTTGATTTAAAGGAATTGGTTTTTGATGATGATGGTAATTTGAATTTAGATAGAGATCCTAAATATATAGCTGCATTAGAACATGAAGAAAAATATCCAATGGAAATCAATGAAGCTTCTTTTAAAGATCTCCTGAGAGTGCCTGGAATAGGCAAAATATCCGCAAAAAGAATCATCCAATCTAGAAAAGCTGGTAAAAATATTCTTAAATTGGAAGAATTAAAGAAAATTGGTGTGGTTATTAAACGAGCTGAACCATTTATTAAATTAAATAAAAATTATCAGTCAACTCTAGAATTTTAGTTTTTAGGTAATACATCAGTTATTTATTCTACTTTAACTTATAAGTGATCAGGTATAAGTTATAACATATGAACTTATAAGTTATAACTTCTAATTTACAACCCCTTATCCTCGAATATCTCCCACATATCCGGGTACTTTTCCTTCACTGCTTCCTCTATAAGGAGGGATGCCTCATTGCTGATGCTGAATTCTGGTTTTGTTTTCTTTAAAAATCTTAAAACAGCCGCTGACTTGGCAGACCATAGGGATATTCTGGGGTTTTTATGCACATCTAAAAGCACTGCATCAACTATTTTTTCATCCATATTGGAAATTTTTGTTTCTTTTGGCCTAATTTCATCAGTAATTTCAGTTTTTTCCTCTTGTAAAGCTTCAGCTTTTATATGCCTTTTTTCAGTTTTCTTTGGTTGTCCTTCTTCCTCATCAAGATAGTCCTTTCGGATAAGGGCATCTAAACCTCTCCCCAGGGCGCTTTCCCGTTTTTTTCTAGGGCTCATTTGTTGTCCCCCTGGCCCTCCATACTTATTATTTCTTTAGCCAGATTTTGATAAGCTTCTGTACCGCTGCATTCTTCATCATATATTATACATGGTATGCCATGGCTGGGAGCTTCTGCTAACTTTACGTTGCGGGGAATGGTGGTCTTGAAAATATTTTCCGTTTCTCCAAAGTACTGTTTTACGTTGTTGTATACGTCCCTGCCCAAACGTGTCCTGGAATCATACAATGTTAATAGAATACCCTTAATTGGAGAAGGGCTATTCAAACGAGATTTTACCAGTTCCATGGCCTGGAGTAAATCTGCCATTCCCTCTAACGCATAGAATTCAGCTTGAATTGGTATGATAACGCTATCCGACGCCACGATTGAATTCAAAGTCAACAACCCAAGGGAAGGAGGGACATCAATGAAAATATAATCATAGTTATCCACAAAACCATCTAAAGCTTCCTTTAAAATTGAATGTGGACCTATTGTTTTACTCAACTCGAGTTCCGCACCACTTAAATCTATGTTACTCGGTACAATATCCAATTGTGGTACACTGGTTTCGACAATGGTTTCCATTATACTGTTATCCCCTGTTAAAATTGAATATATAGTATTAGTCTGGTTATTTTTATTAATTCCCAGTCCTGTTGTGGCATTACCTTGAGGATCCATATCTATTACTAAAACTTTCCTATCAGATTGAGCCAGTGCTGCTGAAAGATTTACAGCAGTGGTAGTTTTACCACAACCCCCCTTCTGATTTAATATAGCTATAATCTCGCTCATAAAATTCACCTCCAATATTAATAATAAGTTCTAAATGATAAGTTATAAGTTATAATATAAATATTTGTCGTTATAAAAGGAGCTTATTTAAGCTTAAGTTATTGAAACAAGGATTAATTCAAAAATAGTAAGATTTCAAAGAAATTATTTAAAAAGAATATAAAAATTACCCCTAAAATTGAACTCTTCGGGATAATTTAATATTTAAAGGTAGTTTCCTAAATGGCATGCCATTTGTTTCAGCTTTTATACGTTCAATTAACTCATTTTTATCCATAATAACTTTTTCTTGAGTTTCACGTATGTTTACTGTAAATTCTTTACTGTCAAGTTCATTGTCACCTACAACAATTACATATGGTACCCAATCACCAGCAGCACTACGTATTTTCTTTCCCACCGTCTCCTGACGGTCGTCAACATCTATCCGTATATCGTTTTTCTTAAATTCCTTTGCTAAATTGAATGCAAAGTCCAGATGTCTTTCTGCTATAGGTAAAATTCTAACCTGGGTAGGTGTAAGCCATACCGGTAGCATAGGTGGTTTATCTTCTGTCTGTATGGCACTGTTTTCAAGTAAAGCTCCGATGACTCTTTCAATGCTTCCAGTTGGGCTGCAGTGGATGATAATAGGGGTTTGTTCTTCCTCATCCGGGCCTATGTATTTGATATCGAACCTTTCCCCGCTTTCTACGTCTATCTGTATAGTTGGATTCTCTATTGGTCTGCCTAAGTAGTCTATTGCTGCAAAATCCATTTTACAGATCCAGTAGTGTTTTCTTCGCGGTAAAATCTCTAAAAGGATGGGTTTTCCTACCTTCTTAGCTGAATTCATTACCCATTGTCTGTTATCTTTAAGGAAATCATCAGTAACCCTCATTATTGCTTCATAGTTAATCTGAAGGTCTTCACCAGTTTGGGCGCACATGGATATCTGGCTGTCGAATTCCTCCATTGACTGTTTCAAATCAGTGCATATGGTGTGCATATCGGGCATGGTAAAACCCCTGAGTCTTTTAAGTCCAACCACTTCTCCCCTCTTTTCTAAACGGAAGCTGTATGTTGATAACTCATAAATTGCTAATGGAAGGTTTTTCCATGTTAAAAATGTATCAGATAATATTCGAAAGGCCCCGAAGCAACATGCATATCTTAGCATGAGGTTCTTATTTTTAGTTTCCATTCGATACTGCCTTTCTCCAAACTTCTCTGCATGACCTTTAATGGCTTCATCACCGAGATCATACATTATCGGCGTTTCAACTGGCATGGCCCCCCTATCAGTGACCAGGTTGTAAACATAATCGGCCAGTAGATCCCTGATGAGCCTTCCTTTAGGGTACCATCGCAGGTGACCCACGTCAGCTGAGGGCTCGTAGTCAGCCAGATCCTTTTCCTTCATGATTTTAACATGGGGTGGCTCTTCACCAGTTGATTCCATCTTACCTAGTTCACTGGCAACTAGTTTCTCCATATCACTGCTCTGGTAAGTGTACTCAGCCGGGTTGTATAATTCGCCATCATGTAAAATATAGAATTTGGAGGGTTCTTCTTCTTCTTTCTCCTCAGATGATTTTTCAACCACTATGTTCCTGGATAGTTCAGATAGCGGGTGTCCTTTACATGATATATCAAAGGATTTATACCAGCCAAAGGGAACTCGTTCCACTTTGAATCCATCTCTGGCTAATGCCTTTTTCATTTCTTTTAAAATAGTCTTTGCAGCATCTGGCGAGCTTAATGATGAACTTAAATGTGCATAAGGATAGATTACTATGTTATCTGCCTTCAATTTAAAAAATACATCCTTTATTTCCTTCACAGCATTTTCCACCACTAATTTCGGGTTTTCCTCATCTTTTTTTTCTACTGCAGTGAAAACCACTAATGAATTTTCAAAACGCATTGATTTTTGTTTTTCTTCAATTTCTTCTGCAATTTTAGTTTTTGACTTGGTTTTATAGTTTATATAATTAGAATGAATCAGTAGAATCCTCATTTTATCACCGATTTGTATCATGAATCTTGTTAAATTTAGTATATAATTTTAAATTCCAATGTTACATCTCGTTTTATCAATTATGATGTATTTAAATTATGCAAAGGATATTAATAAAGGAGTAAAAAAATTCTTAACTTTATAAAAAAATTCTTAACATTATATTTTTAAGTAAATTTTTAACCCCCCTAACTTTAAAGTACTTAAATATTGGTAGCATTATTTAAAAATCAGTTTATAATTACGATAAAATCATTTTGTAATACAATCTATTCAGGTGAATAAAGTGAGAAGTGATATCATAAAAAAAGGCATGCAAAGAGCACCGCATAGATCTTTGCTTCGCGCCTGCGGTGTAACTGAAGAAGATATGGAAAAACCCTTCATAGGAGTAGCAAACAGCTTCACTAATATAGTTCCAGGACATATTCACCTTAATGAATTGGCGGAAGCTGTTAAATTAGGGATAAGTCAGGCTGGAGGAGTACCATTTGAATTTAGTACCATGGCCATTTGCGATGGCATTGCCATGAACCATGAAGGTATGCGTTACTCTCTGGCATCTCGAGAGATAGTTGCAGATACCGTTGAAAGCATGGCCCAGGCCCATCAACTTGATGCCCTGGTTTTAATCCCTACTTGTGATAAAATAGTTCCTGGAATGCTCATGGCTGCTGCAAGGCTGGACATACCATCCATTGTTGTTACTGGAGGCCCTATGTTACCTGGAAAATATAATGGTGAAACAGTGGATCTCATTAACGTATATGAAGCTGTAGGTGCAGTTAAAGCTGGGAAAATGACAGAAGATGAATTACTGGAACTGGAAAAATGTGCCTGCCCGGGGGCAGGTTCATGCGCCGGTTTATTTACTGCAAATACTATGGCATGTCTTACAGAAGCAATGGGGATGAGCTTACCTGGTTGTGCCACCAGCCATGCAGTTTCAGCTGAAAAAAGGCAGATAGCCCACTCATCAGGTAGGCAGATAATTGAACTCCTGGAGAGAAATATCACACCCTCCAAAATTATGTCCCAGAAAGCCTTTAAAAACGCAGTCATTGTGGATTTGGCACTGGGAGGATCCACCAACACCACTTTACACTTACCTGCAATAGCTTATGAACTGGAAGATAAAGGAGTTAAGGTAAATCTCGACCTCTTCCAGGATTATAGTATTAAGATACCACATATAGCCTCCATCAGTCCTGCTGGAAAGCATAGTATGCTGGACCTTGATCAGGCAGGTGGCATTCCTGCAGTTTTAAAGGTCTTGGAAAATGAATTACATGACGATGCCGTAACATGCACTGCACAAAGTCTTAAAGATAACATAAAAAGTGCAAGGGTATTAGACAGTACAGTAATCAGACCACTTGATAATCCAGTGCATAGGGAAGGAGGGTTAGCCATTTTAAAGGGCACTCTTGCACCTGATGGTGCAGTTGTAAAGCAAGGTGCTATTGATTCTGAAATGTTGATCCATGAAGGACCTGCCCAAGTATTCGAGAGTGAAGAAGAATGTGTTAAAGCCATAAATCAGGGCATTATACAGGAAGGGGATGTAGTAGTAATAAGATATGAGGGACCTAAAGGAGGTCCTGGTATGAGAGAGATGTTAAACCCTACCGCAGCAATATCTGGAATGGGAATTAAATCCGTTGCCCTTATTACCGACGGTCGATTTTCAGGTGGTACCCGTGGTCCATGTATAGGTCATGTGTCACCTGAAGCAGCAGCAAACGGCCCTATTGCTACTGTTAAAAATGGTGATATCATAAAAATTGATATTCACAAGAGAAGATTAGATTTTGAAGTTTCACCAGTTGAAATAGAAGAAAGAATAAAAAATGCAGTTATCCCAGAAAGAAATATCAAAGGATGGTTATCTAGATACAGAAAGCTTGTAACATCGGCAGATAAAGGAGCAATTCTAAGATAAGGTGAATTTATGACGGATACCAAGGAAATATTAAGTTACATAGCCATCATTTTAATTGGAATACTCCTGGCTCAACATTTAAACGTGGTGGTTTCAGGAAGTATGGAACCTACCTTTGCCAGGGGAGATGTTGTAGTAATTCAAAAAACCAATTTTCTTGGCTTATCTGAATTAAATAGCTCAGATTTGAATGTTGGAGATGTAGTAATCTATGATGCTACTTGGTTCCCTGATCCAGTTATACATCGTATTATATCTAAAGGAACCGACCCAAATGGCAGATTATATTATGTAATTAAAGGTGATAATAATCCGGAACCGGACCAGGTCCCTGTATATCCGGAACAGATCCAGGCCCAGGTTATCTCCTTCGGACCAAATCCTGGTGAATCACTATTTATAATTCCCTGGATAGGTCAAATTACCCTTTGGATAAGGGGATTATAGATTTATCATTTTAAACTTTAAAAATAAGTTGATACCTTCGTAATAGTTTTTTTATAAGGAATTTAATGTTTTTATAAGGAGAATTTTAATGTTTAGAAGATTACATGCAGAAGTAAAAAACTCTGTAAAAGAAGCAGTTGATAAATTAGGCTGGGATCAGCCAGGAAAAATACCTATTGAAGAACCTCCACGTCCTGATATGGGAGACGTGTCTACTTCTGTAGCTTTTGAACTGGCGAGTAAGTTGAAGAGATCACCAGTGGAGATAAGCAGGGAAATATTGAATGTTATGGAAAAACCCGCCGTCTTCAAACAGATCACACCAGTCGGACCCTACCTTAACTTCTTTATTGACTATCATAATTATTCAAAATCCGTTTTAGAAACAGTACATGAAGAATACGGTAAATTAGAATCTGTGGATAAAAAAATTATACTGGAACATACATCAGCAAATCCCAACGGACCATTACATATTGGACATATCCGGAATGCAATTTTAGGCGATTCATTAAGCCGTATATTAAGTAAAGCAGGATATAATGTAGAGACACAATATTATGTAAATGATATGGGTCGACAGATAGCCATGGTTGTCTGGGGGTTATTAAACTTGAAATTCAACCCCAGTAAAGAGGTTGGTCAAATACCTAGTGATGTTGATCCATTCGTGCATATCGAGGGCATCGTAAAAGAGCATTCTGAATTTAATGAACTTGAAGAGACGTATATAAATGGGTTGAAAAACATTTTATACCTTCAGATTTTTATTGACACCCAATTACGGGACCATAAGATTGGTAAGCTCTATTTCCGAGTGAACCAGGAACTTAAAAACAATCCTGAATTTAAAACTGGTGTTGATGAATTATTAAGGGTTTATGAGAATGGTAATGATGCACTCCTTGGTTTTTTCTTTAAAGAAGCAATTAATGCTTGTTTAGAAGGAATGGATACCACTTTAAAGAGGATGCATGTAAATCATGACCGGTTCGTCTGGGAGAGTAAATTTGTTAGGAATGGCTCTGTGGATGATATAATCTACAAACTTAAAAATAACGGCCACACTCAGGAAAATGAGGTTCTTTATTTGAGTTTAGAGGATTATGGTGTTGAAAAAGAACTGATTTTAATGCGATCAGATGGAACGTCCCTATATTCAACCCGTGATATAGCTTACCATCTAGAAAAGTCCAATAATGGTGATGTGGTAATTGATATACTGGGATCGGATCATAAACTGGCCATCCAACAGATCGGAATAGTTATGGGATTTTTAGATGGTAAAATCCCTGAAGTAATTTTTTATGAGTTTATAACCCTCCCCGAGGGTTCCATGTCCACCCGGAGAGGAGTATTTATAAGCGTGGATGACCTTCTGGAAGAATCCGTGGAAAGGGCCATGGAAGAAATCAAAAAGAGGAGAGACGACTTAGACGATAAAGAGGCCAGGAAAATAGCTGAAAAAATCGGTGTAGGGGCTGTAAGATTTTATATCGCACGATTATCCCCTGAAAAACACATCGTATTCAAATGGGATGAAGCTCTGAGCTTTGAAAGGGGTTGCGCATCTGTACAGTATGCACATGCCCGAGCCTGTAAAATACTAAAAAAATCCAACTTTGATTCATCTACTGTTGATTTTAAGGATGTTTTAAATGATTATGAATTGGAAAGTCCAGAGATGGAACTAGTCAAGGTAATATCCAAGTTCACATTGGTAGTTGAAGAATCTGCCCGTAATAGAAAAGTTCACCATATCTCACAGTACTGCCTGGACATGGCAAGCGCCTTTAACAAGTTCTATAAATCCATACCAGTGATAGGATCTGAAAAAGAAAATTTTAGACTTGAATTAGTTGATAAATCTCGGATAACCCTGAGAAACAGTCTTGAATTACTGGGTATCCAAGCTCCAGAATCTATGTAAAATTTTCTACAGTAGAAATAATTTGTCTACTGTAGAAAAAAATTAGAGTTCTCTATTTCCCCTTTTTCATTTAAAAATTTATCCCTGGTCTTTTCCAAGTAGAAGGCTTAATATGGCCTTCTGCACATGTAACCTGTTTTCTGCCTGGTCCCATATAACAGACTGATGGCTACACATCACCTCATCAGTGATTTCCTGGCCCCTTTTTGCGGGTAAGCAGTGCATAACAATGGCCCGGGAATTGGCAAGATTTAAAATACTGGTGTTAACTTGATATTCTCTTAACATCTGCAAACGCTGGTTAGCTTCTGTTTCATCACCCATACTGACCCAGACATCAGTGTAAACCACATCAACACCATGTACTTTTGATATGTCATTGGTAATTTTTATCTTAGAACCTGATTTTAGTGCGTACTCTTTGGCCTGATCTACTATTCCTGTATCTGGTTCGTAGCCTACCGGGCTTATTACCGTCATATCCATACCAACCAGAGAGGCGGCAAGTAACAAAGAGTTACATACATTATTTCCATCGCCAAAATATGCTAAATGTACTTTATAAGTCTTTTTATATTGGAATATGGTAAATATATCTGTTAATGCCTGACATGGATGTTCTAGATTTGTTAAACCATTTATAACTGGTTTGTTCGAGTTTTCAGCAAAGTTAATTACATCTGAATGTTTATTTGCCCGAATCATCACACCATCAACATAGCGGGATATTACCTTCGCTGTATCTTCTATGGGTTCTCCACGTCCCAACTGGAGTTCTGATTTAGGTAAATTTAGTGCATGACCATTTAACTGCAGCATAGCGACTTCAAAAGATATTCTGGTCCTGGTGGATGATTTTTCAAAAATCATGGCCAGTGTTTTATTTTTTAATGTTTTATAACCCCATGGATCTTTTTTCAGTTTAGATGCCAGGTCCATTATGTCAAAAATGATATCCTGAGTATCTGTGACTGATAATAGATGTTTCATTTTATTCTTATCTCCTAAATTGGGAATTGCTTATTTCCCCAGTAACTCATTCATATGTTTAACTCTTTTTTCAATAAGTTCCGAAGTTCCCACATCGCGTCGATGATAGACATCTCCATCAACAAACTGAGTAGAAGTTTCACAGATTTGCTCTGCCTCAGATATGGTATCACCTACAGATACCAGGGCCAATGCACGGGATGAAGAGGTGTATATCTTGTTATCTTTCTGGTTTACGGCAGCATAATACACGAGAGTGTTATTTTCGTTAATTTTCTCTTCATCTACATTTATTACCTGGTTGGGTATTGCTTTACCCGGATATCCCTGTGGTACGATGTATTTACAAACAGTTGCAAGAGTATCAAATTCAACACCTTTTAGATTCCCATCTACTATACTTTTACATATGTCTATGAAGTTTGTCTGAAGAAGTGGTAAAACATTCATGGCTTCTGGATCTCCGAAGCGTGCATTGTATTCGATTAATTTAGGCCCTTCATTAGTTAACATGAATTGTCCATAGAGGAATCCTTTATATGGACCAACCTCTTTATTTATGGCTTCAACTGTTTTCTCAATTATCCCAACTGATTCATCACGGTATTTTTCATCCAGGAATGGTAGTAAACCATCTGTATCAGAGTATGAACCCATTCCACCTGTTATGGGGCCTTGATCACCTTCGAATGCATAGGGATGGTCCTGAACCACAGGCATGGGTGCTATATTTTTACCATCCACGAAGGCCTGGACTGTGAATTCCTCACCAACAGCTCTTTCCTCTATCACAACACCCGCATAGCCACTCATTTTAGTGTCGATGATTTCTTTTACATAGGACTTGGCTTCTTCGTTGTCTTTTAATTGTTCTCCTACTATTTTAACTCCTTTACCACCGGTTAGTCCTATGGGCTTTACAACCACGTCCTTGCTGAAATCATCTATGAAATCTCCTGCTTCCTGGGCATCATCAAATACCCTGTATATTAACTCCCCTCGTATCTTATAATCCCGGAATAAATTACGCATGAATGCTTTATCTGTTTCTATTTTTGCAGCTTCCATTGTTGGACCTACACAGTCCACTCCAGCTTCTAGTAATGAATTAACGATGCCTTTCTCCAGGGGGGCTTCTGGACCTATTATAGCCATATCAACCTTATTTTCCACGGCGAATTTGGTTACCCGGGGTATATCATTTTCGCTGGCAATCTTAAAATCTGATATTTTAGCTATTCCTGGATTTTGATTGCTCATAATAGAATAAATTTTAGTTTCTTCATCCTTTATTGCTGCCTGGCATATGGCATGCTCTCGCGCTCCAGTTCCTACCACAAGAATCTTCATTAATGTTCCCTCCTTAACATAAGCTCCAATTTTTATCCTTAAAATCTTGATAATCACATATAAACATCACAAGATCATATATAGTTGCAATATATAACCATGAATTAAATAAGAATTTAGTTATAAATATGAATTAAGAATTTATTTAATAAATATTAATTTAAGAATAAATAAATTTGGAAATAATTAAAATTATTATATAATAATTAAATTAAGAATCTATTGTAATAATTTGTAACAACTTTTCAAGAAAAATTATTTCATACAAATAATCAGGTGTTTTTTATGAAAGGCAGCGAAGCAATAATCAAATCACTGCAAGACCAGGGAGTGGACGTAGTTTTCGGGTATCCCGGAGGAGTTTTACTTCCATTATACGATGAACTATATGATTCGGACTTAAAACATATATTAGTGAGGCATGAACAGTGTGCTGCTCATGCTGCCGACGGATATGCACGTGCATCCGGAAAAGTAGGCGTATGTATCGGTACATCTGGTCCAGGAGCCACTAATTTGGTAACTGGAATTGCAACCGCCCACATGGATTCATCTCCTATTCTAGCCATTGCCGGACAGGTAGCCACAGGCCTGATAGGTCGTGATGCATTTCAGGAAGTTGATACACTTGGTCTTACTATGCCAATAACCAAACACAACTTCCAGGCCATGCATGCAGATGAGATACCAGGGATAATAAAATCTTCTTTTTACATCGCCAACACCGGCCGACCAGGGCCAGTGGCCATAGACCTTCCCAAAGATGTTCAGGAAGAAGAATTTGATTATAAAAATGATTTCCAGATCGATCTACCTGGTTACAAGCCCACCAAAAAAGGACATCCCCTACAGATAAAAAAAGCTTCTAACTTAATCCTTAATTCCAAAAAACCCGTAATTCTTGCGGGTGGTGGAGTTATAATTTCTGAATCATCAGATGAGCTCATGGAACTTTCAAAGGTAATAAACGCACCAGTAACTACTACGCTCATGGGTAAGGGCTCATTTTCTGAGGACCATCCCCTATCTATAGGTATGTTAGGTATGCATGGTAGAAAAGTAGCAAACATGATGGTTGACGAATGTGACTGTTTAATAGTTATCGGGTGTCGTTTTTCAGATAGAACAACTGGAAAAGTGGACGAATTCGCGCCTAATGCAAAGATTATCCAAATCGATGTGGATCCTGCAGAAATTGGGAAGAACGTTAGTATAGATGTGCCAATAGTGGGTGATGCCAAGATTGTTATGTCTAGTTTAATCAAGGCCATTGAGAAATTGAAGCAAAAGAAACAATCCGGATCTTCCAGTAAATGGACCAAATACATATCAGACTTTAAAATAAACTGTACACCACGCCTTTCATATGAAGATGTACCATTAAAACCCCAACAAGTTATTAAAGAAATACGGAATACACTTGATGATGAAACTATAGTTACAACAGATGTTGGCCAGAACCAGATGTGGATGGCGCATTATTTTACTACTAAAATTCCCAGAACATTCCTATCATCAGGTGGACTGGGTACCATGGGTTTCGGATTCCCAGCAGCCATGGGAGCTAAAGTTGCCCTTCCTGAAAATGATGTGGTGGCTGTATGTGGAGATGGAGGATTTCTGATGGTCAGTCAAGACCTGGCCACCATCAAGGAATACGATATACCAGTTGTAATCTGTGTATTAGATAACCGCTACCTGGGTATGGTTGCCCAATGGCAGAAACTCTTCTACAACAAGCGAATATCCCACACACGTTTAGGGGAAGTTCCAGACTTTGTTAAACTTGCAGAAGCATATGGGGTAAAGGGTGAGAGGGTGAAAAAACCTGGAGAAATGGAAGAAACCTTAAAATCCGCCTTAAAATCAGGAGAACCGACTCTTATAGATGTCGTTATCGACCCTGATGAAATTCTGCCCATGGTCCCACCAGGATGTGGAATTACAGAAATTGTGGGAGAATATAAAGTCGAAAGGGAAGTTCCTGGAGAAATACCCTATCGGGCCCCCCATATTGGTGAGGATGGTGATTAGAATGGATGAAAAACGAATACACGTTATAAGTGCTCTGGTTTTGAATAAACCAGGTGTCCTGCAAAGGGTTGCCGGACTTTTCACCAGGAGAGGTTTCAATATTGATAATATAACAGTAGGGGCCTCAGAACAGGAAAATATGGCCCGAATGACCATTATCAGTCATGGAGATGAAAATGTCCTGGAGCAGATCATTAAGCAACTGAATAAATTGATTGATGTAGTCAAGGTAAGGGATCTGGATCCAGAAAACACTGTGAAAAGGGAGTTATGCCTGATTAAAATAAGCACATCTTCTGAAAAAGTGAGATCTGAGATTATACAGTATGCCAATATTTTCAGGGGTAGAATAATCGATGTCAGCCCGGAAACCCTAACCGTGGAAATAACTGGTGCGCCAGAAAAAATAGAAGCCCTGATTGACTTACTACAAGGGTTTGGAATAAAACAGATAGCAAGAACTGGAGCTACTGCAATTTCCAGGGGAATGGTGGAATAATTTTAAATTTTTTATTGCATAATCAGGAAAATTAAATTTACAGGAGGAATATAACATGTATTATGACAAAGACGTGGATACAGATGTTTTAAAGAATAAAAAAATAGCAGTTATAGGATACGGAAGCCAGGGAATGGCCCAGGCAAGAAATATGGCAGACAGCGGATTGAATATTGTCGTGGGTTTAAGAGAAGGTGGTAAATCCTGGAATGTTGCTAAAAATGATGGCTTAACTGTATTATCAGTAGAAGAAGCTGCAAAACAGGCAGATATTATACACATACTTATCCCTGATGAAATTCAGGCCAAGGTATATGAACAGTCCATTAAAGATGGTTTAGAAGAAGGAAACACCTTGTCCTTTTCACACGGATACAACATCCACTTTGGATACATAAAACCTCCAAAAAACGTTAATATATCCATGATAGCCCCTAAAGGACCTGGCGCTATGGTAAGACAGACTTATGAAGAAGGCTTTGGAATCCCGGGATTAGTGGCTGTGGAAAATGACTACAGCGGCAACACACTAGAACTGGCATTAGCCATGGGTAAAGGAGTAGGACTCACCAGAGCTGGTGTACTGGAAACCACCTTCAAAGAGGAAACTGAAACTGATCTATTCGGTGAACAGGCTGTTCTCTGTGGTGGAGTAACAGAACTTATAAAAGATGGGTTTGAAACCCTGGTAGAAGCAGGATACCAGCCAGAACTCGCTTACTTCGAGACCTGTCACGAACTGAAACTCATCGTTGATCTGATTTACAAAAACGGATTCGCTGGCATGTGGGACAACGTAAGTAACACGGCTGAGTTCGGAGGATTGATCCGGAGAGAACGTCTAATAACACCTGATACTAAAAAGGAAATGAAGAAAATACTGGAAGAAATTCAGAAAGGTGAGTTCGCCAAGGAATGGGCACTGGAAAACCAGGCTGGACAGCCCCAACTTAAACGCCTACGAGCTATAGAAGGGGAGCTACTCATAGAAAAGGTTGGTTCTAAGTTAAGGAAGCTTTGTGGACTGCAAAAATAACTTCCCTGCAATTTCTTTATTTAAAAAGAAATTTCTATATTTTTTAACCAAAGTTGCATAGAAGGAGATAAGGAAATAATGGCTTTAGTTGGGATGGATCATGGTACTACTGGAATTTCCTTCTCTATA
The DNA here is from genome assembly GCA_002494495.1 of Methanobacterium sp. UBA294. Taxonomy (GTDB): domain Archaea; phylum Methanobacteriota; class Methanobacteria; order Methanobacteriales; family Methanobacteriaceae; genus Methanobacterium_A. Next base: position 265,454 of record DACB01000007.1, on the reverse strand, counting down.
TTGGATGATGAAATCACTCATTTTAAGATTGGTAGAAAAGAAACATCTGATGGCACAGTTTCTGCTATCGAAGAACTTTTAAAGAGAGTTGAATTTGATGAAATCCAGTTGATGGCCATCACCTACGCCATGGGTGATGGTATATCCGGTATTTTACCTCTGGAAAGGGTTAAAAACCGCGGTATTCTATCCATGAGTGGTGCTGGTAAGGTTACTGGCGGTGGAACTGCAGTTTATGACGAAATAAAAGATTCAGGGATCCCCACAGTACTGATCCCTGGTATTCATAGTGAAACGCCTTCTCTCTATCCCTGGTTTAAAGCTGCATATTCTCATCATGCGAGTGCCGAGAAAATAAGTATTAGTTATAATGCTTACCTGGAAACTGGCTTTGAAAACCTAATTGTCTCTGATATAAGTTCCAATACAGTGAGTATCTTAATTGAAGATGGTAAAATAAGGGGCGCTATGGACGCCTGCCTGGGTGCTATGGGTCTAATTCATGGCCCTTTAGATTTAAAAATGATCAGAGACATTGATGATGGTTTCAAAACTGCTAATGAATGTTTTTCACATGCAGGTGCAGTTAAAGTCGCTGGTTTTGATGAAAAAGTGTACCAGGCTAAAGAAGAATTCTTAAGTCGCCTAGAAAATGGTGATGAACTGGCGGAATTGGCCTTTGAAACCATGATCAACACCATCGCCATGGAAATCTATGGTTTGGCAGGTGTTGCTGGCCAGGTTGATGGTATTGTACTAACTGGATCCCTTGGTTCAATGATTGATCCTGTTGATGTGTTCTGTTTAATTAAAGAAAGAATAGATGATTTAGGCGAAGTTATGAGGATTGATGAAAAATCCGGTTCTTTAGGAAGTGCCCAGATTGCGAATGCTGTTTTTAATGGTGAAAAGGATATTTTAGGTATTCCTGTATTGATTTAATCTATCATTGATTTCTATCCCCCACCGACTCCGGGTCCGTCCGAATCACTGGATATCTCGTAGTTTTTATGGTACGTTTGATTGAGTTTCTGTAGAATTTTCTCTTTTTTGGATCTTCTAATAATTTTTTTCTTCCCTTCCGGTTTTATGACCATTAAATACTCTAAGCGGTAGTATAAACCAGTGCTGTCCAACCTTATCCAGGTTTTATCCTCTCTAATGCAGATCTTATCGGCTTTCCCCTTAGTTCTGGTGCCCAGGTACTTTAATGTGGTCCCTTCAGTTATTTTATTGCCGTGTTGGTCTGTTATGTACATTTTAAATCCTTTTTCGTGTATTTGAGGGTTTAGTTTATTGTTTTTAGTTACTTAATTATTTCCCAGTTATTCTACAGTAGAAAATTTGGTTTTTATTTTATTAAGAATTTGGTCTACAGTAGAAATATTTTAGTTGATTTAGGTCAAAATAGCAGGGAAAAAATTTAATAAATTCCCATTTAACCAACCATAGGAGAAAATAAGTATTCAATCCATCCATTCCCCCATCAAATCCGGATCCGAAGAAGAATCTAAAGATATAGGGGTTATGGTGGCGCAACTTTCCTCCCGCAAGACATGGACATCTGTACCAGGATCATCCTTCTCCATGGGCATGCCATCTATCCAGTAATAAGGCCTTCCCCGGGGATCAAGCCGTTTTTCAATATGTATTTTATACATGCGCTTTCCTAATCGGGTTAACTTAACTTTATCATTATCAGGGGAGGAGGGTATGTTCAAATTTAAAAAATCGATGCCATCAGGTAAAGGTTTACTGGCCATTTTTTCCACCACCTTTCTGGTCATCTTCTGGGCATGGGAGAAGTCCACATCAACATGGCCGTCGTGGAACTTTATATCACCACTTGTCACTTGTAGAGAAACTGAAAGGGCAGGTATATCCTGGGCAGCAGCTTCCATTGCCGCGCCTATTGTTCCAGATGTTGTAAGCTCTGACATCCCCAGATTTTCCCCTATATTAATGCCGGAAATTATGAGTTCAGGCCTTTGACTTGCGACTTCAAAAATACCCACCAGCACAGCGTCTGTTGGAGTCCCTGATACAGAATATGCCTCACTACCGTCTATTAAATTTGTTGATGTGACCCTTATGGGCTCAAAGAGTGTTAATGCGTGGCCAATGCCACTTTGCTGGGTGGCTGGTGCCACCACATCAATTGGCCCCAAACCTTCCACTGCCTTTTTGGCAGCCATGATCCCTGACGAGTTAACACCATCGTCGTTTGTAATCAGAATTCTCATATAAGGATATTTATGCCTAACCATTCAAAAACTTTATGAGGATATTCTAATAGGAACAGTTTTAAGTATTAAAAAATTTAAAACAATAAATATACATAATACTGTTTCATATAAAGTTAAATTGTTGAATTTTTCACCGTTTGCCAAAGGTGAGTTAATGGAGAAAACAAGATTAGTTGATTTCGTTGCCAAGGTAATGGAAGAGTCCGGTTTCAAGGTCTATAAGAACTTCCAGACCTCCAGACATATTATCGATATTTATGGGGTACTACCATCAGTATTAGGCGATGTTGGAATTGTGGTAGCGGTTAAAAACTATGACGAAAGATGGGAAGTTGGTCTTGATGTTTTAAAAGAGATGGAAATGGTTTCTAAAACTCTTAAGGCATCTAAAATCGTTGTTGTAAGTAGTTCCTACTTCACAGATAATGCAATCAACTACGCGGGTCGTAGAAACATCAAACTCATAGATAAAGATGGTTTAGTCTCTCTGGCCAAAAAATTCTCCAAAAGGGAATATGTTGATGAAGATAGGCTTGATGAAGAATCAGATTCTGATGAGGTGGAGAAAGAATACGTTCCCACCAGAAAATCCCCTAGTTTATCCTTTTTCAGCGGACCTAGAAAGAGTTTAAACAAAGGCAGTAAAATAAGGTCCACTGAAAGCACAATTGGTCCAACATTAAGAAAGATTTTGAATAACACTGTAGTTCTGATAATTTTTGTTACACTTATTTCACTCCTTGTAGGATATTTAATCAGCCTAAGCGGTGATGAAAACATGGCTTTCGTAGGCATAGCTACGATTTTAACCTCAGCAATACTGTCTTACGGTTTGGTACTCTTTTTTGAAAGGGATCTCATGAATATGCTGGTTAAAGGAACCACGGTGTTCTTCGTGGCACTGATTATAGAAATGATAATAATTTTGGCATTTTAATTTTTATTCCAGAATCTAATTTATTTAGTTCTAACCCATCTGAATTATAATAATCTAATTCTAACAGATCTAAAATTTAATGAATTTAAAACTACAACCAAAATTTATGATCTAAAAAACTAACAACCTAAAATTTTTAAAACTAATCGTCCCATAAACAGTTTTTTTTTCGATGGGCCGGAGGAGATTCGAACNNGATTCGAACTCCTGATCACCTCGTTGTAAGCGAGGTATCATACCCCTAGACCACCGGCCCAATGGTATTTTCAGTATTGGGCAAACAGTGTATATAAACCTTCTGTTTATAAATCAGTGTCATTTTTATATTAAGGACAATTATATAAGTTAAGGACAAAGTAATTAAATGTTCTAATCAAAAAAATGTTTTTTATATTATAATTATCAAATCAGGCAAATTTTATTGAGAAGTAGACAAGAGATGTGATTTTTAATGGTTTTCAGTGAATCGGGTAAGATATGGTTTAATGGTGAATTGGTTGACTGGGAAGATGCTAAAATACACGTTCTAAGCCATGTTGTTCATTATGGTTCAAGCGTCTTTGAAGGAATACGTTGTTACAAAACACCCAAAGGATCAGCTATATTCCGTTTAAAAGAACACGTTAAGCGTCTTTTTAATTCTGGAAAGATATACCGAATGGATATCGACTACACAGTGGAAGAATTTTCAAATGCAATAATAGATACTATCAAGGCTAATAATTTGAATGAATGTTACATTAGGCCAGTTATATTCCGTGGTTATAATAAATTAGGCGTTTATCCTTTGGAAAACCCTTTAGAGTACGTTATCGCTGCCTGGGGATGGGGTAAATATTTAGGAGAAGAAGCCCTGGAAAAAGGAGTAGACGTGGGCATTTCCTCATGGCGCAGATTAGCCCCCAACACCATGCCCAACATGGCCAAGGCAGGATCAAATTATATGAACTCCCAGCTGGCTAAGATGGAAGCCACGGAAAATGGGCACCATGAATCAATAATGCTGGATTATCGAGGCATGGTAAGTGAAGGTAGTGGTGAAAATATTTTCCTGATTTACGACGGAGCCCTGTACACCCCACCGCTTTCTTCATCCATACTTCCCGGCATCACCAGGGATTCTATAATGAAACTTGCCGAATCAATGGACTTAGAAGTCAGAGAGGAGAATATCCCTCGGGAAATGCTTTACATTGCCGATGAGGTTTTCCTTACGGGTACTGCAGCTGAAGTTACGCCCATCAGAACCATAGATCAAATAAAGATTGGAAATGGTGGAAAAGGAGAAATAACCGGCAAACTTCAGGAAAAATTCTTCAGCATCATCAGTGGATACGAAGAAGATAAGTACAACTGGCTAACCTATGTAGAATGAAAGAAGTTTGAAACAATCTAATAATTTTTGGTGAATTTTCATGGATATTTTACAAGCAATAATAATCGGTTTAGTGCAGGGACTGACTGAATTTCTACCAGTAAGCAGCTCTGCCCACCTAGTATTTACACCATATCTCCTGGGAACAGAATCCAGTCTGGCGTTCGACACCCTGTTACACATCGGTACAGTAGCGGCCGTAATTATCTATTTCTGGAACGATATATTACACATGCTCAAATCCTTCATCTCCACCTTAGCAGATATTCCACGCAGGAAGTTCCGTGAGGGATTACGGGAAGATAAATATAAAAAACTGGCATGGATGGTTATCCTTGGTACAGTGCCTGCGGGTTTAGCTGGTATCCTGTTTAAAGACTTTTTTGAGGGTCTATTCAACAGCATACTTGCAGTGGGAGTATTTTTAATAATCACTGGTATTTTGCTCTACACATCAGAGATGATGTCCAGAAAAACCAAGGATAAATCAAGTTTAAAGAAGATGACCATTAAAAATTCCTTAATAATAGGTGTGGCCCAGGCATTCGCCATAGCCCCCGGGATTTCAAGATCAGGAGCAACCATATCTACTGGTCTGTTTCTGGGACTTGAAAGAGAGTTAACCGCGAGGTTCAGCTTCTTACTTTCCATACCTGCCATTTTAGGTGCGGCGTTGGTACAGACAAAGGATATAACATCCTTATTTGACATAAACACCGGTGCCACCATAGCCGGTGTAATAGCGGCTGCAATATCCAGTTATCTGGCTATTAAAGTGATGTTAAAATTAATATCAGAACGAGACCTTCTGGTATTTGCTTATTACTGCTGGATAATCGGGCCCTTGGCTATAATAATCTACTACTTCTTTATGTAAATATTGAAGCAACCTACCCCCTTTTATTATTCCTCATGGAAAATAAAAAGTTCATCTATGGTCGAATTTAGGGCCACTGCAACGTCATGAGCTAATTTCAGGGATGGATTGTACTTACCTTTCTCCAGAAAAAGGATGGTTTCCCTCCTAATTCCCACTTTTTCAGCCAGTTCTGCCTGGGTAAGATTGTATTTAGCCCTGAACTCTTTAATTCTTGTTCTCATCATATTCTTCCATCTCATAAATTGTATTATAGTCCTTAATAACTGTATTTCAACTTATAAAGTCAATATCACCTATGCGACTTAAAATTACACTAGCAACAAGATTAGTTGATATCATGACGAAAATTGTAAGACCCATTAATTCAATTGGGTCGTGGATTTTATTTGCCCAGTACATGTTCAATATAAGGGAAGAAACAAATACCAGAGTTATATACCAGGACCATGTTGCTGCAAGTGTTCCAATTTTCCTTAAACGCTCATCCCTTGCGGTTTTTTCCATTCCAATCGAAGCAAAAAAGCTGGAAACATAAATGATAATTCCAATAAGGAGCCCTATAGCTGCAATATCACTCATTGTTTTGGTGGCCATTAAATAAAATGAAACAACCAGTAAAATAGCTGATCCAATCCATATGCTTATTTTGAACATATCATAATTTTTTCTTGTTTTTCTATCATCCTTTTTTTCATTATTTTTGGCTCTATCATATACCGGAGATAAAAAGAATATGAAAAATGCAAAAAACGCATAATAAAGCGGATTTTCCAGCACATATCCTAAAAGTCCCAAAATTCCAAGAAGTCCCCAGTAATAATTAAATTTTACATCCATTTTTATCCATCCTGTTTTTTGTTATTTATTTCCAACATAAAATTAAATATTTCTAACTTAATGTTGTATAATTCTAACATTTGAGTATATAAATCTTTCCATGGAAAATAAAAAAAATAGCGAACTTAAAAAAAAGCTGAAGTTAAAAAAAAGCTAACCCTATTCAAATATTTCCCTACAGAATTCCTCTGTCTTCAATCGAATCTCCTCAACGGTAACTCCCTTAAGCAGAGCAGTCATCATGGCTCCGCCAGCTCCCACTCCTTCTTTAACTGAGCCGTTGATGTAATTCTTAAGTCCTTGGTTTTCACACTTTTCGAATTGAGGATCCACTGCGAAAATTGGATAATCAGCGATTTGTTTGGATATATAGTTTATATCAGATGTTTCATCCTTAGCTACGAAAATTGTGGTGGCAATGGAGAGTTCATCCCAGTTATAATCTTTTTCCATCTCTTTAACCACTGCACATACAGCAGTCATTTGGGTACCTCCAGCAAGTATTACTGGCACTTCAGCCCCAGCTGCCACCCCTGCTACTGCAGGAATCATTGGATCACCCACCACTTCAACAGCTTTCAGTGGATCATGTGCTAAGTCTCCAGCTTTAATGCCTGCGGCCTTCAGACCATCAGAGACAACTTTCAACTTGAGATTATGGGGATTTTCAGGCATGCTCCCACTGACCTTAAAGTTACCATCGTACCCCATTGCAGTCAGGACCCCCAGGGCGGTTGTGGTTCCTGCAGGGGTGCTTTCACCTATTACTAGGTGATCAGTGAATTGTGATAGGATTTTTCCCAGGAACTTTCCCCGGTTAAATATCTTTTTAGAGTTTACAACTGCCTGACCACTCTGAATATTTTCTCCGGGTATTTGGTTAATGTCAAAAAAGGTCAAATTCGGTTTAACTGCGGCGCCTGCATCTGCTGTTAAAAAGGGTATATCCGCCAATTCCAAAGATGCTTTGGTAATTACTGCCGGAGTAGGTGATGCCGTGCCTTCAATTACAGTTTGAGGGATATCGGGCAGACAACGGGCTTCTCCATGTACGATTAATTCCGCATCAGCTGCAGGGGTGTAATCGGTTAATTCTGGTGTGGCACCGGCACCTGTAATTCCCGGTATTCTTGCAGTTTTTGTAGTGGCTATAACACATAAAAATAATGGATTCTTATTTTCCAAGTCAGGGATGTTATTGTGCATTGAGTATCCTATAATATTCTTATTCACTGTTCCACCTGAATTTTTTTAAGAGGTATCTGAAATATTATTATTCCTGTCCCACCTTAAATTAATCATGATAATGAAAACAGTTTTAATCTACATAGTATATAAAAATAAAATTACTTAAAAAAGCCGGAATTTAACCCAATTTTTTCTTATAACCCATCTGAATAAATATACCCTATAATTTAAACCAAACCGGGGCTAAAAATATTAATGAAACTTTATAACATCAAGAGTTGTGATTGAATTTGATTTGTATTGGAATAGAGGGAACAGCAGAGAAAACAGGCGTAGGGATCGTTGATTCTTCTGGGGAAATACTTGCTTCAGTAGGCAAAGCCCTCATACCAGAAAGTGGAGGGATACACCCCCGGGAAGCAGCCGAACACCACGCAAAATACATAGTACCACTCATCAAAGAAGCATTAAATGAATCTAGTCTGGAAATAAAGGACATGGACCTTGTTGCCTTCGCTCGTGGTCCTGGCTTAGGACCTGCCCTGCGGACGGCAGCCACCGCTGCCCGGTCATTAAGTCTATCTTTAAAAGTTCCAATAATTGGAGTCAATCACTGTATAGGACATGTAGAGATTGGTCGCCTCACCACCGGTGCCCAAGATCCTCTAACCCTTTATGTCAGCGGCGGTAACAGCCAGATAATTGCCTTCGACAAGGGTAGGTACAGGGTTTTTGGAGAGACCCTGGACATAGCACTTGGAAACTGCCTGGATCAGTTTGCCCGTTCAGTAAATCTTGGCCATCCTGGCGGACCCAAAATCGAAGAATTGGCCCTGAAAACTGATAATTACCTAGAACTCCCCTACACTGTTAAGGGCATGGACCTATCCTTTTCTGGTTTGCTCACTGCAGCCATACGGAAATACGAAGGTGGGGAATCATTAGAAGATGTGTGCTACAGCCTTCAGGAGACAGCTTTCTCCATGGCCACTGAGATAACAGAAAGGGCTCTGGCCCACTCCAAAAAAAGGGAAGTTATGCTATGTGGTGGAGTGGCAGCCAACACCCGTTTGAGGGATATGATTGAAATTATGACTCAAGAACACTATGCTGACTTCTATCGGCCCCCCATAAAGTACTGTGGAGATAACGGTGCTATGATAGCCTGGATGGGCCAGTTGATGTTCCAGTATGGCTCAGTGCAGAAATTAGAAAACACCACCGTGACCCAGAGATACCGTACTGATCAGGTAGATGTGCCCTGGATGAAAAGTTCAACCATTTCACTCAAACTACCCGAGAATATGGTAGAAAAGGGTGCTGAAGCCAATATCTATTCAGGCAAATACATGGATCATGAAGTGATCCATAAAAACAGAGTATCTAAAAGCTACCGTATAGGGGAAGTAGATAAAAGATTGCGAAAACATAGGACCAAGAGTGAGGCCAAACTTCTTCACCAAGCCAAAACCTGCGGGGTAACCACTCCTCTAGTATACGATGTTGATATGGATTATAAGACAATCACCATGGAATTTATCCGTGGAAAACAAGTAAAAGAAGAGTTCAATGAATCAGATCTGTCCAAGGTAAAGCCTATCTGCAAAATAATCGGTGAAAAGGTCGCCCGCCTGCACAATTGCGGAATAATCCATGGAGACCTTACAAGCAGCAATATATTGCTCAGAAAGGATGGCATAGTGTTCATCGACTTTGGGCTTGGAAAAATATCCCATCTTGTGGAAGATAAAGGTACTGATCTTCTGGTTTTCAAGAAAGCACTTACTGGGATCCATTACGACATTGCAGAGGACTGTTTCCAGTACATTTTAGAGGGTTATCGTGGAGCTGATGATTTTCAGAAAATCCTGGAGAAAATAAAAGAAATTGAAGTAAGGAAACGTTACATGGAAAATTAACAACATTTTTTGTAGACTTTCAGCTTTATTTCAAGCTTTTTCTATCTCTGAAGTTTTTATAGTACTTAATTACCAGGTCTATTACAGTTGGATCTTTGGTAAGCTGGTTGTGGCCCACACCGCTTATTATGTCTGGTTCTATATTATTGAGTATACTCTGCGCATTTGCTACCGCTCCGTCTCCATCGACTGTCCATTTGTAAATAGTTTCACCATTTCTAGTTAACTTCACCCTGGTGGGTAAGTATCCACTTTCTTTTACAGACTGATAACTGGCATATTCTTCTCTGGAGCTGCTGACCAACCATTCCACAGCTCCCATTATTCTGGAAATAAATTGGCTTTTAGAAGGTACTTCCCTACCTAATATCGTGCGATAGGTTACACCCGACATGATTCCATCGCGTTTTGGCCCGGATTTATTTAACTCAAGGGTCTGGGTATCTTTGGTGCGCATGTTTGCTACCGCGCCTGATGAACCTATATCCTTGAAATATAAGTAGATGAATGGTTTAATAAGTAAATAAAGTATCCGTTTACTGTCAATTAAATCAGCGAAAGCAGTACCATGATTTACCGGTGCAATTCCAATCCATTGACGGATGCCATTATAGTTATCCCCTCTTGCCATATAGAATCGAGATACCAGAGCACCCATGGAATGACATACTATATCAAACTTGCCTGTGTAACCTGTAGACGCCCGGATATCAAAAATAAACTTATCTAAATCAGCAGGGTATGTATAGGGATCCCCGGTGGCAGGTAGATAATCAAACTCAAAATAGGGAATGTTCTCTCTATTTAAAGCTTTTTTCATCACATTCCATTCTACAAGAACACCATCCCTTTTTCTTGGACGCCAGCCATGGATTAAAATTATGGGGATTGGCTCTATCACTGACTTGTCCGAATCTATGAGGTTCATGTTATCAATTCAAATGTTCTATATGATTAATCAACTTTTTCCTATAAAAAAAATTTGTTTATAGAAATTTGATTTATGGCTGATCAATCCACATCATACTTATAATATAAAAAGATTACATTATATTATCGATAATTAGGGTCTTAAATGTCTAATTCAAAAATAATTTCAAAGAGCATTACCTTTATAACAGGCAACCCCCATAAAGTTAAAGAAGCCCGAGGAATATTAAATAACCTGGGCATAACACTGGAGCATGCTGATATCGGCTACCCCGAAATCCAGGGAGACCTGGAGGATGTAGCCCGGTACGGTGCACAGTATGCTGTTAGGCGTCTTGGAAAACCAGTGATAGTAGAAGACGCTGGATTATTCATAAAAGCCCTTAAATGGTTTCCAGGGACATATTCATCCTATGTTCAAGAAACATTAAGTAACCAGGGCATATTAAAGCTTATGAGTGATGTTGAAGACAGATACGCCGAATTCAGGTCGGTAGTTGGGTACTGCACCCCCAAAACCGAGCCCGAGGTTTTTTTAGGCATTGTCAAAGGACGAATAGGATACAAGGAAAAGGGCAAGTATGGCTTCGCCTATGACCCCCTGTTTATTCCAGAAGATTACTGTGAATCCTTCGGAGAACTGCAAACAGATGTGAAGAACAGATTCTCCCACCGCCGTAAATCACTCGAGAAGTTTGCATTATGGTATAAAGACCAAAAATAGGTCGTTTATCATAGTTATAAACTATTATAATCCATAAACTAGAATGAAGATAATTTTAGAGGTGAAATAATGGCAGTAAAGCCTGAATGGATAGAATACTCTAACGAAGAGATTGAAGAACTGATATTAAAACTTAAAAAAGAAGGTCACTCCACCAGTATGATGGGCATCATCCTGAGGGATCAGTATGGAATACCAGATGTAAAATTGATAACAGGAATGAAAATAACCAAGATACTGGAAAAACATAACCAGGGACTGGAATATCCGGAAGACCTCATGAACCTCATCCGGAAGGCAGTGAACATCAGGGATCACCTTAAGGAGAACCCTAAAGACCTGCATACCAGGAGAGGCCTGCGTATTGTGGAATCTAGAATCAGGAGACTGGTAAGCTACTACAGGAATGAAGGCGTACTTCCCGAAGATTGGAGATATGAGCCAAATCAAGCAGCATTACTTGTTAAGTGATGTGCATACTTATGCATCACTTTTTTATACTATGAGGTACCAAATACCTTAATATGAAACCGGAAAAGGAAGACCCCCTATTTATTGAATTCCATACAGATAGAAACCTTTCAGAAACCAGTATAACACACTACAAATGGGCTTTAGATAAATATGCTGCTTTTAACGGTAAGACCCTAACAGAATTAATAAACGAAGCAGATACAGAGGAAGAAAAAGGGATTAGAGGTAAGAACAGGCAGATAGTAAAAAGGTTGAAAAACTTCAGGTCAGACCTAATCAAAAACGGTTCATCACCTGCCACTATACAAACCTATTTTACAAAAGTTAAAACCTTCTATAAACACTTTGGAATTGAAATCCCTTATATTCCACCTGCAAAAATGCCAAATGGTAGGCATGAAAGATACTCTGATATTCCCACTATAGATGATATACGCCAGGTAATTGAATCTACAAGCAATCTAAAGCATAAGGCAGTTATTCTTTTTATGTCCAGTAGTGGAAGTGCAATGAATGAAACAATAAGCCTCACAGTACAAGACTTTATAAATGCCACTAAGGATTATCACGATTCAACCACTATAAATGATGTGTTGGATGAGTTAGAAGGCCAGAAAGATGTTATTCCTATCTTTGAATTAGTCAGAGCTAAGACAAATTACTTTTATTATACCTGTTGCAGCCCTGAAGCCACTATAGCCATAGTTAAGTATCTGAAAACACAATCAAAGATAGGTCATGATGATAAACTATTTGATATAGACAAACCCGGTTTAAAAGCGGTATTCAATCGGTTAAATGATAACAATGGGTTTGGGAAGATTACACCCCGCATGAACTTCTTCCATAGCCATGCACTAAGAAAGTTTCATGCTACAACCATTGAAGATGTAGACCTGGCAAATGAATTACAGGGAAGAAAATCTAATCCAATTAAAGAAGCTTATTTTAAGAAGAATCCCAAACGATTAAGGGAAAGATACACCCCTTATCTTAATAAGTTAATGATTAACAGGGCAGAAACATTCACTATTGAATCAGAAGAGTTCAAGACGGTTAAAAGGGAGTTAGACAAACAGAAAAAACAAAATATGGAACTGGAAGAGAGAATGCAGGGCATGGAAGCCCTTATGCAAGAGATGGCCATGGAACTAAAGAAACAAAAACAGTCAAAGAAATAAATTCCAATACTAGAGGTACCTTAGGGGGTGCCTGTTGGAATAATCAAAAATTATTTCTTATGGATGTCATGTCACTTCTGACACCTCTTGAAGATAAGTTTTGTTTCAATTCAATCACTAGATTAAGAGGTTTCTATTCACTTCAAATCTTCCAACAGTTTTAAAAACGCTGTTTCTTCTGGATTTCTATCTAAAATACCTCTTACACGCCTTCCATGTTTATCACGCCCTATTCTTTCATTGAAACTAAGTTCTATATATCCTAATTCTTTTAAAATCCTCCCAAACCTTTTTAAATTTTCAAGTCTTTCCGCATCTGTTTTTTGATAGCTTAAACAGTTGATAATGGTATTTCTAAGTATATTGGTATCATGGGATTCCAGGTAAAAAAGCAAATCATAGAAGATGTCCTCTATATTTATCGAACCACCCGGGAGAGTTCTAACATCACAGTGAAGTAAATAATCTCCAGGGGTCATACAATCCTTAGACCCTATAGCTTCATATCTAGGTGCCTTTGTTGGAAACCCCGGAGGTAAAAGATGGATGTATCCCAGGCATGACCTACTTTTTAAGAAAGATAGATGGGTGTAGTTTTCTTCTTTCATAAACTCTCTCTCCCGGGCTATGAAGGATTCTAACTTATCGAACCTATCTCCCGGGTCGCCACGCAATAAACGCCTGACATATATATCTAGATATTCTTTAATGGTTTCATCAATACTAGGGTCATCAAATTGTAACTTCTCTTTATGTATCCGCTCTAGTTCCCTGGTAACTTCATCGTAAGGTAGGCATTCAACACAGTTTTTCATCTGGTTTAATATTGTATTTTCCCAGTTCCGGTACTCATCGAATTTCTTTTCAAATATTCCTAGAAGTTCATCCATAGATTCATCATGTTTATTGATATCATCCGATTCCAGGCCTTTAAACAGGCGGTGAATTTGTAACTTACTATACTTTTTATTGTCTAAGTCAAACCTGAGATATTCAACTTTTAAGCTCTGTTTAAGTTTCCGGTTATCCAGTGAAGGGTCATAGCTAATTTTTATATTCCCCGCTTCTTCTTCCAGGACTTTTATTAAAGCCTGTTCAAAGGTGATTTTTCTCTTAGGAGCATCAAGGCCTAACTCTTTTTTAACATAATTTTCTAATTCCTTTCCATTTATTGACCCTTCATTAAGCTTATTTTTTATGATTTTGTCTATTTCAAAGCCTTTTCTTCCCATGGTTTATCATCTCCAGATACTTTTTTTGACATTATCATTAAAACTCTTTAAATCTACTTCTATTTTTGACATCTACTAATATTTAAAATTTGTTACAACAATATGAGGTGAGAAGTCAATGCTAGTATCAAAATCAGTATCTCTAGAAGTAGAAGACCTGGCGAAAGTAGAAAAGGCCGTAGAAAAAGGCCATGCAAAAAATGTGAGTGTTTTCGTTCAAAATGCTGTAAAAAACGAACTAAAACGACTGCAATTAGATTAAGAGGGGTAGAATGTCAAAAAATCTTAATAGTCAATTGATAGACCTCTACCACTTCTATAAATCACAGGAGAACCCCCCTGACCTAATGGAAGCTATTAAATCATTTCTCCTAGTAGTAGAGGGAATCGACCCTGATAAAATAGGCACCTACACCCGGGAGGGTAAAGTTTTATGAATGTAAAAAGAGAAGCCCGGGAAGCCATACGACTTCCCCTAAATGAATATGGAACTTATAGGAAGAAAAAGATTTCGGATGGATTAAAATTACAGTACCCACTAATCAAACAGCAATTAACCGCACTAATCTTATTAACACCGGAATTAAACCTAACAAAACCAGAAAAAGAATTGGTAATAGCATTTGGGGATTTATTAGATAATATCAGGGATAGGATGGAATTTACCGGGGGGATTCCATGAATGGCAGTCCACCAATCCCCAAAGCACTAAAAAGTGATGAACATGAAGAACTAGAATTAAAGTACCCTACTAACCATCTAAAAGGATTCGATGAACTAAGGAAATCAACCAGGCTCCAGGGAAAGGAGTACATCCTAATACTAAAAGCCCTTTGGTATTCCCTGTTATCCTGCAAAAATAAGAATGTAGTCTTGAAACTGAATAACTTGGTAACGGATGGAAGAATCCACCTATTAATCCCGCTCAAATCAGGGAAAGGTAAGAAGGAACTAAAGAGGGTAATTAAAAAAGTAGGTGAGGGCTTAAACAGGGATGTAGTAGAACCAACATCACTACACCCGGAACAGCTGGTAGGAAAGACATCTGCTAACAGGGTAAAAGGGCAAATAGAGTATATCCAGAACCGGGGCTATTTTGGAGATGACTTTATAGTCATTGATGAAGGGAAAACTATACTCACTTCCAATGACATTAACTTTAGTGAATCTAGAAGATACCTTCGATTAGGCCTTGACCCTTACCCTGATAACACCATCACAAAGAAGCCGGTTGATATACCCCGGGGTGAGGGATTGGAGTACACTCCTTATTTTAATTGTTGTATCTTCACTCAGCCTTACTATTTCGAGCCTGATTTTGCTACAGATGGAGATTTAAGACGGTTTTTAGTACCTTACATCAATATGTCTGGAATTGATCGTACTGAAGCCTATAAAGCCAGGATTCTAGAGGTAAACCAGGATGATATCGACCCGGCACTGGATTTCACAGAATTTGTAAAGGGTTTGCCTGGTTCTACAGAGTATAAAATCAGTAGTGAAGCTAAAGCCGAATTAGTAGTTACTCATTTGATGTTAGTAAGTCGTGGGTTCGGTTATTCCACAAAGATTAGGAACTTTATGGACTTATACGATTTCACCATTCAAGACCTACTAGTGAAAATGAGTTATATTCAGGCTCTACAGGATGAAGTTAAAACGATTGGAAAGGATCATGTTTCCAAGGCATTAATTGACCTGGTAGAATTCACTGAACACCTTTACCAGTTTGTTGAAAATAAAGTGATGGGATCGTTAGACTATGGGGAAACATGGAATGGTGCAACAGATAAGGATAAAGACCTATTGAGATTTTTATATGATGAAGGGGCTACTTCCATGGAAGAAAGCACTGTTTCGATTGCTGACTATAAAAAAGAGATTCAAGAAGTTTTTGAAGTAGAAGAAAGGCAGTCAATCAGGATTAAACAGAAACATGAAGATAATGGATGGATTAAATCCAAGAAAGGGAAACACGATTCCAAGGTGTGGTTAGAATTTGAACCAGCGGTTGAAACTGACAGAGAGGCCAAACCAAACCAGGACTTAAAAAAATTCTACCTGGATAAAATACAGGAATACATCCCAGATGACACTATGCCCCTTTCACCTATTGCAGAGGTAAGTGAGGTTGCCCCGGGAGATGAAGTGATTAACTATGAATCTATGAGTGATGAAGAACTCTCCAATAAAGCAACCTTTCAAGACGACCATGAAGCCCAGGCCGAACTAGATAAAAGACTACTAGCAAGACAAACAGGGGAGGGGTATTAGATGACTACCAAAAGCCCCCAAACCAGGCGTAACATAGAAGAACAATTCCCTATTGTAGCAACCCTAAGCCAACGAGCCCGGGAGTTAGTTAGAAAGCGACCCGGGATATATAAGGGGAATTTAATCTACTGGTTACAAAAGCAAAATCCAGATGCTACAAGGATTCATATTGAATTAGCATTCAACCAGTTACTAAGGCAGGGATTCTTTTTCAGTTATGAAGACACCTTCCACCCCCCAAATACAGTAAGTGAAGAAGTTAAACTCCTAACCAAGTTTATTAGCAAACACCGACCACAATTCACAGATTATGGCATACTCTACGAGTTAAACCGACGAGGGGGTTTCAGTATCGGTAATCACCGAAGGTTTGCCCGGGAAGTAATTAGCAAGGGATGGAGTGAAGATGAATTCGAGGTTAAAGGCCGGATTCACGACTTAATCCAGCGGGGCATCATCACAGAAGATAGACATGGATTCAAAGTAGTTAATTGGGAGTATATCATGGAGGCCATAGGATGAAGGGGATAGTACCATTTTATCATCTCTTTTATGGCCTGGAGTTTCACCGGTTCTTTACTAGACCCCCGGATTTCAACTCTCAAATTAAATTTCAGATCCGATTTACTGTGAACAATGCCAAACAATTATACCAGAGAGTACATCAAAACAATGGTTTCCACCCATGCTATACATCCATCTATGACACTGGAAGGAAGGATGAAGCAAACCAGAAGATGAACCCTGAAGCCATGGGCTACGATAGGGCTTTTTTCGATTTTGATATAGACAACCACGAAGCCCACCAACTAAAAAAAGAATTACAAGACCTTAGAAGCCGAGGCCTATTCCATCAAAAAAAGTTACAGGATGAAACCATGGAAACCCTCAGAAACCTAATTATAGATGAAAGGATAGCAGCCCCCGCCATAGATGAAGCTAAAAGGTTTGCAGCTATGTTTAAAGAATGGTTTGGTAGTTACCCTATACTGTTTTTCAGTGGTTGTAAAGGATGCCATGCCTACACCTTCTTTGAACCTATAAACGATGTTGATATAAACCGGTGCCTTACCTGGTTTGCAGAGGAAACCAAAGAAACCCATGACTACCAGACCATGGATTTATCAGTAACAAAAGACGCTAAAAACAGGCTCTCCCGGGTTCCATACAGTAAACATCAATATACTGGTTTAACCGTTGTACCATTCCAGGTAGATGATAGCTATGAAGATATAATGGCTAAAGCATTAAGCCCAGGGATTGAACCCTTCTCCCGGGAGGCCTATTATAGCACCTTTGGGGAATATCTCCAGGGAATAGACCCCATCCTTAAACATAACATGGAAGTAGAGAAAAAACAGAGAACCACAACCCAGGGCAACCTGGATAAACCATTAAATCCCATGGTAGATGATCACCGCTTATTTTTTAAATCCATCCTTGGAGAACCTGAAGGGGAATATCCAGAGAAGGAATATTTAATGTACCGGTGCCCTTTCCCGGGGCATGATGATAATAAGGCTAGTTTCAGGGTTCATAAAGCCGGTTATTATTGTTATGGTTGCGGAAAGAAAGGAAATTACTTCCAGTTCTTAAAGGAATACCATGGATGGAGTGATGAAGAAGTTAAAAATCACCTGAAAACAGGGATAAATAAAAAGACTGTTAAGGTGAAGATACCTTAAGAGGTGTCAGAGGTGTCATGACTTATAAGGAAATATTTTTTTTTAATTCTGTTTTTGTTACTGTAAAATTTCGAGAAGTACCATAAATGCACTGTTTACCCCCTATGAAAACAAATATTCCCATACAAACCCTTAAATCCTGTTAAAACCAAAATAAACATTACTAAAAGCTATTTCTATTTAAAAGTAAATATCGAACAAAGCCGAACTAAAACCGAACTAAAAAAACCAGTAAAACAAAGTATAATCAACAAATAGTTTAATCCCTGGTAACTCCTTAAAAGACTTTATTCCCCTAAATAACCCCCTCCCGGGAGGGGTATTTCCCGGGCTCCTATACTATAATTCGAGTATTTATATAAATTCAAGTTCCAACTTATAAGCTAAATAAGGGAGAGCTTCCAGGGAATTAATCCAAGGAATCTGACTATTTTTTAAACTTTATACAATAGTTCTATCAGTACCTTATCAGTTTACTATCTCCCTAAGAACCATGGGAGAGGTTATAAACTGAAAGAAAAACCTGTAAATGGTGTGGGAAACCATTAAACACTATTGATAGAAGGGTTAAATACCATACACTGAATGATGAAGGCATACCCTGTAAAAAGGAAGCCAAAAAAGAGAAAACCAAACTAAGAGTAAGGAAACATAATAAAAACCATCCAGAAGTAAAAAAGAAACAAACCATAGAAAAACTAGGAACCTTTGACCTACCACCATCTACCATCCAGAGTGCACCATCCCAGAACCACCATCGAACACCCCTTAAATCTGAAGCCTGGAAGAAAGAATATCAAGCAACCCACCAGCTAGTAAAAAAGATAAGTAGTAGATATACTAGGAACACTGATTTTGAAAGACATTATGGAACCTATAAGGGAGTAACCCGGGATGACTATGATAAATTTAATATAACCATCCAACTAGACAACGATGCATCATGCCCTGAATGCGGAGGACAACTACAAGAGAAGGATTTAAGAAGAGCAGAAATAATCTGTAAAAATCCAAGATGCACCGGTAATGGTGGATTAGTCATAAGAGCACCACCACCCACCATGACACCACCTGGAAAAGCAAAAATGGCAGTAACCGTACAAGACATAAACAAAGCATCACAATTACAACAAAAAGGACAACAAGTAACCCCCCAGGACATAGGCTGGAGCAACTACTTCAAACAAACACCATGGAAACAAGAGGTGTCAGACCTGACATGACATCCATAAAATAATTATTTTTATCATAAAGGTGGTGTGCAAATCATGCACAACCTCAACCCCTATAAAAGGGAAAAGTGAACCCAACTATTCACAACTTAAAGACCATGCCCTGGGCTGCATACTCTTTATAAGGCTATTCCCAGGGCTGGTTTGTATGCTCTTCTTTTACACTAAAGATCACAATTATTTCACTATTCTAGGTAAAAAGTGATAGAAAGTGAACCCTCTGGGAGCTCTCCCGGGAGGGGTAGGTTAAGGTTTATTTTATGGTGTTCTACTGTAGAACAATCCCAAAGTAATAAATAAATATCATATTGTGAACAATAAACTAATGGTGATTTAAATGGCTTTACCAGTACCTATAGAGATAGTAATTGAAGGTCGTCCTATCGTGATTCCAAATGAATAGTAAGTCGTTTTATAATGCATTCCCATGGAGAAGGACTTCTTCATATCGAACGGAATTCATATATAGATGATGTATATGAGGTTCTCAAAAGGAAAGAAGGGGAGAAGGTATATTTTAAACAATTACTAAGTCAGGATTTGAAAGATTTTAGTGAGAATTACTATCTTATCGATGTAGAAAAAACTGACCGTATAATTAAAGTAATTATTAATAGAAAGCTTGAACGGGTTTAATTTTCTATTTACACCTTCTAAATTATGAATATAATTTTAAATTTTACTTCGTCATATATAGATTTAACGAAGTTCAATAAATGTAGAAAAAACTCTTATAAACTTTAAATAATTTATTTTAAATTTTAATAACATATAAATATAGTCTGATACATACACTAAATAGTTAAGTTGGGTGTAAAGAATGTCAGCAGATAACGAAACTAAAAAAATGAAGCAAATAACAATCAAGTTAAAGGCTGACGACTTAAATCGTTTAAGAGAATATGCTGATTCGAGAGGGGGTAACCCTGTCAGCCATTACATTAGGGAAGCCGTCGTAGAATATCTGGAAAATCATGCAAATTAATTAATCATAAAATCTAAATAATAAATACAGGTGAGATTATGTCTGCAAAAGTTAATGTTGATCCAAATGTCTTAGTCTGGTTTAGAAAAGATGCAGGATACGACGATGTAAACTCACTTCCAAAATCAATCAGAGGAAACGTTATAAAATGGGAATCTGGAGAAAAAAAACCAACATGGAATCAATTAAGACAATTAGGAAATAAATACAAACGTCCAGCAACCTTTTTCTTAATTAAGAATCCCAAAAAAAGCTTTGAAGAAGAATTTACAGATTACAGAACTCTTACCGAAATAACCACCCATAAAAGCCCAAATTTTATTTATGAAATTCGTAGAGCAATCAAACGTAGAAATATTATTTTAGATTTATTAGATCAGGATATTACTTCGTTTAATCCATTTTCTTCGATTGAATTCACTAAAAAAAATACATTATCATATTCACATATTATTAGGAAAATTTTAGAAATTAACATTGAAGAACAGATGAAATGGGGAAGGGAAGATAATAAACACTATTTTGCTCTGAAAGAATGGAAAAAGGCTGTTGAAAATTTAAATATTTTAATTTTTGAAACCAGAGGAGTGGATGTAGAAGAATTTAGAGGATTATCAATAAGCGAATTTCCTTTCCCAATAATTCTTTTAAATGGGTCTGATAGCCCTAATGCACGAATATTTACATTACTTCATGAATTAATTCATATAATCCAAAATAATAATGCTATATGTGATTTAACTGAAACTCGTACAATTGAAGTATTTTGTAATAGGTTAGCTGGTGAAATATTAGTACCTGAAAATTATTTAGAAGAGTTAATTGAACAAAATCGAATTGTAAAATTCATTGATAATGATATCGTCCACTTATCACATATTTTTGGAGTAAGTAGAGATGTTATATTAACTCGTTTAAGAATTTTAAATAAGATATCCCAGGCAGATTACGATCAAACAATTAATCGTTGGAAGGAAGAATACCTACAAAAACCAAAGCAAGAACGTGGTGGTGGGGCATTCGATTATAGGACAATTTTAAAATTAAATGGAAGATTATTTACTAAAGTTGTTATAGATGCTTATGAGAAGGGTGATGTTAATTCTGTAGAATTTTCAAGATACTTAGGTGGTGTTAAACTTAAGCATATCCCCGATCTTCAAGAGAGCGTAGGGGGTAAATAAAATTTGAGTTATTGTATTGATACTAATTGTTTAATCGATCTTGAAAGACAGTACCCTTCCACGGTATTTGAAGGCTTATGGAATAATATTTATGATTTAATAGATGAGGGTGAACTTTTTTCAGTGAAAGATGTTTTGAATGAGATTAAACAAGAACATGACGAATTTGATCCTGTAGTGGCTCGATGGAAAGATTTACCTGAGTTTTTTATAGAATCAGGCGAGGATGAAGAAGATATCCTTACTGAAATAATGAATAACTCTGATTTTGAAGTTTTCAGGAATCATGCTCCAGATACAGGCGTTTGGGCTGATCCTCATATAATTGCTTGTGCTGAATCTAGAAGTGCCATTGTAGTCACCAATGAAACATTGCATAAGCACCCTTTAAGAAAAATACCTTACGTATGTGACGTGTTAAGTGTACGTTATATGACATTATTAGATATGATGGAACATCTTGGCTGGAAATTTTAAATTGTCAATTAAATGTATCACTGTCATAAAATCACTCATTGAATTTATGGCCTTTGGGAGATACTCCCAGAGTATCACAGGGGGCCCCTGTGAAAGAATCTAACCGAGATATTAGAGGACGACCAATTTCCTATATATTAAGGACTTGGGGTGAAGGGTTGCTAGATCCACTATACTTTCAACTGATCGTATAGAGCAGCCCGTTAATTCCAGGGATTAGTTTTTATTTTTACTACTTATAAATCGTTTTAAGTACATTCCAATATATCCCAGGACAATATTAACCCCTAGGAATACTAGGAATATTATAATTCCTATAAAACCAGAAGGAAATCCACCTAATATAGCTAAAAGTATTGCTGAAATAATAGAATAAACTGTAAGATATTTAATTATTTTGTCTTTAGGTAGATTGTAACCCATGTAAACAGGGATTAAAAGACTTAAGATACCTTGAACTGTTCCAGTGATTAGATAAAGAGCCCATATAATATCTAGAGCAATAACCATTATTATGCTGTAAATAAAGATTTTATGGTTTTTACTAACCCTTTTTTTAGTGGAATTTGTTTTAATACCCGGGTTTTGGTTTATGGTGTGCATTAATGCCCCTCCACAATCACATTGAAAGTTTTGGGGGTTTTCTCCATCATCTAATTGATATTCAGTTCCACATAAAACACATTTAGCTATCATTCAAAGCCCGCTCCCATTAATTTGCAAGTTTTAAAGTTTCAAAATAGATGGTAACCCGGTAACTCTAGGGATTAAAATTAGTAAGGCCTATTCTTTTTATAAAACTCTTCAAAATCAGGACGATATAACTTCTCAACAGTTTCTATATCAGGAATGCCCTTATCACCCTCTGATTCTAGATACCAGTAAGCTACATCCATTAATATTTTATATTTTCTCCATTGTTCATCAAAATAAATTTGGAATTTTATATCTGCATCATCTACTGTAAAATCATGTTCACTTAATGCATTTTCTAATTTTGGGATAGATTCTTCTTTAAGTTCATCATCACTAAAATATAAAAAGAAACTTTTAGGAATTGGAAGTTCTACATCCCCTATACT
The DNA here is from genome assembly GCA_002494495.1 of Methanobacterium sp. UBA294. GTDB lineage: Archaea > Methanobacteriota > Methanobacteria > Methanobacteriales > Methanobacteriaceae > Methanobacterium_A. The sequence goes on along the minus strand of DACB01000007.1, from coordinate 242,612 downwards.
CCTAATAATTGCATAATTCAATCGTATTTCCTCAAATTCTAACAATTTCATCCCCCATTTGCAGTCTTAAAAATCTAATTTTTTATAAACTTGGTCTATCTCATCTTTAATAGAAATGGTTTCATTTAAAGCTCTTAAAACTTTCTGAATGTGGTTTATTTCATTGAATGTTAATATTCTACCTTTACGATAGCTTAACCATTTATATAATACTTTATAATCTCCTATATAATAATTCCAGAGATACTCAGGTACATTTTCAAAATACTGGTCTTTATTGATGAATAATAGCTCCTTCTTTTTATTATATTTGATTTTTGATAGTTCGTTAGTTCCATTAATCGGAAATTTTGCTAACTCTGAATTTTCATATCCCTTTTTTAGCAAATGGGTATCAACAAGTTTTAATCCTAATTTAGACATTAATTTAAATCTCTTAAAGTCATTTGTAAGTTTAATACGAGGGAAATCTCTTTTCAAGAATCCGTTATATTTCTCCGGGTATTTGCTAGAGTTTAAAATTGCATAAATATAACCAAATATTTCTTCTGGTTTGGGTAGGGTTGAATATTTCTTCACAATGAATTTTTCGAACTCTTTTGTGAAATTAGCTTTTTTATCAATGTAGAGAGGAAATACATAGCTTCTATCACTAATTGAATGTCCATCACTAGGTTTTTCAGTTACAAAAATATGTTTCCAATCCTTTGAGGTTGATTTTACTGTTATAAGTCCTAGATTCCCTTTAGAAATTAAATGTTGCATCAGTTCATATCGGGGGTACGCAAAAAAGCTTTTAGATTTATTATAATAATAAGTCCATCTGTCATCAAATGCTCTGTATTGGATATTAACTATTCGCTCTTGCTTTATTTTACTCCAATCAGAATCTGTAATTTCAGCTATGTTGTTAATGGGTTTACCTAATAAATTTTGAATATTCTCAATTATTCCATCTTTAGCCCCGGCTACAGACCAATCTCTACCTTCTTTTGGTAATTTATATTCTGTTATAAACTCTTCAGGGGTTAATTTAATTAAATCAACAAGGATATCAATCAATTCTCCAATTTCAAAATGAATTGTTACTTTATCACGATGCGACTGAAATCCACTTTCATATTCACTAAAAATTTGGTCTATTGATATCCCTTCACCATACTCTTCTTTATAAGTTCCATCTTCAGGAATAAATAAATAATTTGGACTATTTGGATTTAATTCACGCCATTGTATTCCATTAATATGATTATCACTCAATAAAAACATATATTTTAATTCTCTGTCCATTATAGTATTGTCTAATGTAGAAAAATAATAAAATTCCTTATTTTCCAGAGAATCTTTTAATTTTATAAATAAAGCTATTGATACACCTTGTTTGATATCAAAAACGTTATCATCAGGTTCTCCCTTATTTTTATCACCATGTAAATTTAAAATGTAAATTTTATCAAACGTTTTACAGAGCTCTTTTCTCATAGTTCTATGAATACGTCCTGATAGGTAAGAATTATTTGATATTATCCCGATAATCCCTTTTCCGTTGCTTTCTATTTTCCACTGAGCATATCTAATGAATTTAACATAGTCATCATTCAAAGGTTTTTTATTCTTTTCATCTTCTAAGCCTTTTTTATAAGTTTCATTTAATTTTAATATCCATTCTTTATTATTTTTTGATTCCGAGCTGTAAGGAGGATTTCCCATTAAAACTAGTATATCTTCTGTAATCTTTATTCTGTTAGCGTCTAAGCCTTCTTTAGTTAATTTAGTAAAATAATCTAATCCTTTATGTTCGGATCTATCTAAAGTGTCGGTTAAGTAAATTTTAAATCGCTCATTATCTTTTAGGGGGTATCCTATCTCTTTAAGATATTGTGAAAGCTTTAAATGAGCTATGGTATAGGGAGCTATGAGATATTCAAATCCATGGTAGTTCTTTAGAAGGCGTTCATGAACTAAGCTGTCTTTCATGCCTTCATCTGTACTTTCTAAGGCTATTCTAAAAGCTTCTAGAAGGAAAGTTCCGGTTCCTGTAGCAAAGTCTAGAACTTTTATATCTTCGCCTTTTAAACCTTCAGGATTAAAATTTTCTTTTAAAAGATAATTTATACTGTTTACTATAAAATTAACAACAGGGATGGGAGTATAATAAACTCCTTTGGATTTTCTCTTAGTTTTATCGTAATCTCCTAAGAAATTTTCATAGAAATAGACATAAGGGTCTTCATAATCGTAGATTTTACTAAAAGAGAAGTTATTTTTTAGTTCTTTTCTATCTATCCTATTTAGGATGTCTATAATTTCTTCTAAAATCCAGTCGATACTATCTGGGATATCTTCAATATCTATAGTTTTAAATAAATCTCTAAGGATTCCCATCGATTTAGGGATAAATTTATGAGCATTATCTTCACTGATATTCCTTTTTGAATTTATTTCAGCTAAAAACAATCCATAGGTTATGGTTTGAGCATAAGCATCTATAAAATCATCTAGACTAAAATCCTCTATTAAAGTATCTTCTATTACATTTTTTAATCCAAGTAATCGATCCTTAAATTCATTTTCTTCTTCACTTACTAATAAATCCTTTAAGAAACCCCCAAATAATTTAGTTCTTTCAGCAAGTAAACTAGAAAGCTTTTTAGGACTAATGGTTTGCTTAGGAGGAATGGTAAAAAAAGAATTAAATAATCCATTAAGATTAGAGATATTCGACTTATCTAGCCTTTTATCAGTAGAAGGGAAGAATAGTACACACCTTTCTACTTGTATTCCATTCTTAAATAAAATGAACTCATTATAATTGGTAAGAATCAGGTTAGGACTAACCTTTAGGTACTTTTTCAGTTGTTTTGATTCCCTGCTAGTAGTTCCTTCTATTATTTCATCCAGGTTAAAACCTATGATTTTAGTTTCTATATAGCCTATGACTAATCCGTTCTTTTCTATTTTAAAGTCAGGCCTACCACTAATACTTTCATCTTTTTTAGGCTCATGAATGACGTTGATGTATTTATCAGGCTTTATTTCATTTAGAAGATTTTCAAAATAAGTACGAGAAGTATATTCAGTTCCCTCACCATAACTGGCCTTAATACCCTTAAAATAAGTTTGATATGGATTTACAGCCATTTAAACGACCTAATATTTTAATAGATTCAATATTTAGTATTATTAATTAAAACTTAATATAAGTTAATCGATTTTATCTTACTTTCAAAGTGAAATGAATATCTATAACGGGGCCCTCCCGGGAACCAGGATTTAAATTTATAGACGGTAGTTTTCTACTGTAGAACAATTGAAATAATGAAAAAAATACCCTCTATCTTTGGGGTAATCTCCTAATAAGTTTATTTCAAAGGAATTATCAGGAAAACTCATAGTTGGGAACCATACTCTTTCCCTAATCAGAAAGGTTAATTTATATATATCAAACCCAATCCATATTACATTAGATTATTTTGGGGGGATAATATTACTGCAGAAATAGCAATTTTAAATAAGAAAGCGATCGCTTTGGCAGCTGACAGTGCGGCTTCAACAGGATCAAAGATTCATAAAACAGCAGACAAATTATTCACGTTATCTAAGTATTATCCTGTTGGTATAATGGTTTATAATAGCAGTGCCTTTATGGGTGTTCCATGGGAGTCTATAATAAAGGTTTTTAGAAATAATTTTGATAAAAAGCATCACCCAACTCTAAAAGAATATGCAGATGAATTTATTAATTCTTTAGATGGAAATGAAAGTATTGTTTCTTTAAGCGTTCAAAAACAATTTTTTAAATTACAAGTAGAGAGCTACTTCAATGAACTTAAAGAATCTATTAAAGATTTTATTAAGGATCAAGATGAAACAACAAAATTAGCGTTAAATTTAGTTTCTGTAATATGTCCAGATTCTGTTGATGAAGATGAAGAATCTCAAGAGTTTGATCAATTAAACAAAATGCTTAGAACGGATTTATTAAAAATTCATACCGAAAATCTAAAAAATAAAGTTATGGAAGATTTAGGTGAATTACCTGAACATTTTATTTCTGATATTCTGGGAAATAAGGAATATAAAGAGATTATTCAAAATGCTTCTACTAAATTTTTCGATGATATGGAATTTGATAATGACCCAACTGAAGAACTAGGATTGGTTGCAGTATATGGTTTTTACGATACTAATTCGGGGGTTGTTATAGCAGGTTTTGGAGATGATGAACTATACCCTTCTGTAATTTCTTATACTATTTGTGGAATGATCAACAACAAGTTAAAAATTTTAGATAATAGTAATGAAACTGCATCTATTGCTATAGATGATTCTGCTAGAATAATTCCATTTGCACAGCATGAAATGGTCGATTCATTTTTAGAAGGAGTTATTCCAGAGTATGATGAATATTCCGAAGGATATTTAGAAAGACTATTTAATGATCTACCATCTACTTTTTTGCAGATAGTTGAAGAGGTCGATGATGGAACAGGTTCTAAATTAATAGACGAATTAAAAGAAAAAGTACAAAAAATTGAAGAAGAAACCAAAGTTTTATTTGATGATTATAAAAATGAAATGAAAAACCAAAAGAAAAAACATGAATATCCTATTTTGATGGCTGTTGCTACCCTTCCTAAAGACGATTTAGCTTCTATGGCTGAATCTTTAGTGCATTTAACATCATTAAAACGAAAATTTACTTTTCATGAAGATGAGACTGTTGGTGGCGCTATAGATGTTGCAGTTATATCTAAAGGAGATGGTTTTGTGTGGATAAAGCGAAAACACTATTTTAAAGCAGAATTAAATCCACAATTTTTTAATAAGTATTTTTATAAACTATAATTAACATAGAGAAAAACTAGATAGACAAGGAGAGGTGTAAAAAGATGGTTTTTAAGGGGGGTAAATTTAGCAGGAAACAGAGTATCACGGCTGAAAATCGAAAAAGGAATGTTAAAGCGCATTCCAAAGGTTGGAATTCGGCTGAAAAATCTTTGACCAGATTTAGAGAAGCTGTTCTTGAAAAATGAATTTATTTATCATAGTAAAGATTAATTAAGTACTGAAGAAGAACTGATATAATCACAAATTAGAAAAGTGTCAAAATTAAATAATTTAAATATTAATATATTTTATTTCAATGATGTCTTCATGATCTATTTTTTTACCTACACCATCAAAACAATTATTAGAATTCATTGTAAACTGTTCATTTAATAGTTTATTATGTAAATAATAGAGAGCATCTGCAATATAGATCAACTTTGTATTTTTGCTCCTAAATTTCACAATACACGGGTTTGTACTCGTTTGAAACCTATTTATTATATCTATGTTAAATGTCGATTGAATAGCATGCCCAATATGCATAACTATTTCAGGATGCTTCAAATAATGGTCTTTTCCTTCATCAAGACCTACTTCTTTAATTAAATATCCATGGGGGCTGGGAAAACTCTTTGCCGTATTTATTTTATATAAATACGCTCTCCAGTTAGCTTCTGGATTATTAAGAGTTTCATTTTCAAAATCCTTCCTGAATTGTAACCACTGGTATTCTGTTAAGTCATCTTTTATTAAGTTAAATAAGAAATCCCAAATCTTATTTTTAACTTCATTAATTGGTAATAAACCATCTTCATAATCATTGTCTTCATAAGTTCTAGTTAAGTGAAACCAGCAAACATAATCATATTCTAAATTTGGATTAAATGTTGATTTAAATTCATTCAAAATTTCATCATTTAATTCAGATGAGTTATAATTAGCCTTTTCCTTAATTTTATTTAGATCAAGATTAATTAAGAATTCTCGAATTTCATTACAATGCACTCCGGTTATAATTTCTAAAGAGGTAAAGGTTGAATCAACACTTTCACAATCTAAAATTCGCAATATTTGTCCTCCAAATATCTATTATAATATTATTATTCATGAACATTTATTTTTCAAATCGTTATTGTTTTATAATTCCTGACTCAAACGGATAAATCCTTCAACTGAGTGGGTCCTTGCTTTTATATGGTTTACACCCCCTACTCTTGGGCAGTTCATAATCCTTTAAAACATAATCAAGTCCAGGTATGCTTATTAAGTGGTATTTAATATGTTGGTGTGTTTATAGTTAAATAAATGTTAAATATCCCAGAACCTAACATTAATAAGAAAATTCCAAACAATAAAGAATGTCGATTTATTTCAAATTTTATAAAACCAGTAGTAATACTAATTAAGTCAACAAATATGTCAAAAATAGGTCAAAACGATGCATAATAATATACATCACTTGTTAAGTGAACAATTTCAAGACATTTTTCAAACTTTTAAATTTAATTAAATTTTTATTCTAATTTATTTTATTATCCAATAGTAAGTTTGGCTTTTTATGGCACTTTCTGAGTTAAAAAAGAAAGATGAAGTTAAATATATGGCTATAAACATCATTGGTAATTTAATTGTGAATCAAATATTATTTTACCATGTTTATTCTAAAATCAGAAATAATACCCGAAATTAACAGATATTAAAAGCTTAAATGAATAGAAACACAATTTAGATTCGTAACAGATATAAACTATAAAGTTATTTATCAAATAGAACTTTTACCTAAATTACCTGAAAATGAAGAAATCACTAATTAAATTAATATTCTATTAGAATAATTTATTTTAATCGGGAATTTCATATGGAAAAGAAATATTTTATAGTACAGGTGCCAGATGAACCAGGCGCACTACATAAGGCAGCCAGGATTGCTAAACAGTACCAGGCTAACATTAACCGCATCCACTACAATCGGAAAATAGATGTAAACACGGTGTTTTTCGATATCACAACCTCAAATAAACACTATGAAAAGATGCAACATGATTTAAAAGAGTTGGGCTACCTGCAAACATCCCTAAACCCGGTTGGATTCCTTAAATTCAACTTATATCTACCTCATCGGACAGGGGCTTTATTTGAATTCCTCAACTATTTAACTTTCGCCCAGGCCAACATTGGCTTCCTGGATTTTGATGACGAAACAACTACCACCCCTAAATTAACGGTTAGTCTTACCTTAGAGAAAAGTTCCCGGATAAATGACCTTTTAAACCGATTGAAGACACAATACCCTCTGGAAATTCTTGAATATAATGAGGAGTATTCAGATCTTGATGACACCATATTTTACATCGTATTCGCCCAGAAATTAAGGGAAATACTGGGCATGGCTGCTGATGAATTTCTGATGAAACTGTTAAAGGATATAAACCATATTGTACAGGAATTAACCCGAATAGGAGAAGAACCCAGGGATATCTTTGATAGTGTTTTACTCACAGGTAAAACCTTAAAAAATAACACTGGTGAAGCTTTCTATGCGAATGTACAGCGAATCTCCTTAAAAGGGGATGTGGAATTATTCTGTTTCCAGCCGCCTTGTGGAGGGAACATATTTGTCCTGAAGAATGCCACCGAAATGTTTCTAATCGATACTGGTTACGGTATTTATCATTTTGACGTTCAGATGATGCTGCAAAAATATGGTCTGGGAGATATGGATAAGCTTAAAAAAATCTTCATTACACACGCAGACGCTGATCATTCCGGGGCCGCCGGGTACTACGATGTTAAATCTTTCATGCACCCCGGTACCTGGGAAATCATTAAAAAAGCCAACCGAGCATATGGTTCAGTCTCTGAAACTTCTATATTAGAGGAAGTTTATACTAAACTAATCAATCTATTCTCTAATTTCAATCCACCGGATTATGTGAAGTTAATTTCTGATAAAAAATACGGTGAAAGAAATATATTTCCAATTTTAGATAAATTTAAGATAGGGGATTTAGAATTCGAGGTTTTAGAAAGTTTGGGTGGCCATCTCTATGGACAGATATACTTATTATGTCCAGAGAAAGGAGTTCTTTTCCCAGCTGACAGCCTGATTAATTTTCAAAGTCTAAGTAAAGATAGAAAGAAGTTCAATTTACTAGCAAAAAATCTGATGACCTCGGTCAACGTGGATGGAAAACTGGCCACTGAAGAAAGAAAAGCGCTCATAGAACTAGTTAATGAATTAGACCAGAAATTATCAGGCAAAAATAGAAAATGTTTAATCTGTGGGGGTCATGGTGCTATTTCTGTACTTTCTGGAGATAAGTTAGAAACATATGGAGAGACGGAACATTATAAACCCTGAAATTTAAAAATCAAATTTGAATCAAGATTTAACATTAAAACAAAAAGAGTATGGGAGATTTAAAAATGCAGATAAAAATCGTCCTGCATTCCAAAGGATACATCATCGACCATCTTAAAATTACTTGAGAGGCAGGTATCGGTTTAAAAGACAACACAATCCGAATACTTTCTCAGAACATTTCTAAGAAGATGTTTCTACAGTTCTTTAAATTAATTTAAGAGCTTTATAATTAAATGTACTCTCAATTTACTCTTTTTTTCAATAATAATTGAGATATAATATTCTTATTCAAAATGAATTAATTATTATCATTAAATATTTTTTTTATTTTTTTAATAGCATTTTTAAATATCTACGCATCCCTTGCTGACAAGATTAGCTCCTTAATCTCAGCAGGCAACTGTTCATCCTGCCATTTTCTCTCTGCAGCTACAGATTTACCTGCGCTTTTCACCGCTTTTAAGGCACACGACGTTGCTCCTAATGAATGATCGGCCATATGGGCCGTTGCAACAGCATGTCCAACAGTACGGGCCAAGGCAATTACTACCGGGTCTTGAGATTCCCTTGCTAACGTATGCACAGCTATAGACGCTTTTCTTGCCTCACCAACAGATGCATTTCCCTGCGCCCACGCTCTGCCCACGTTAAGTGCATGAATCAGTCGGCCATCAATTTCTTCTCCTAAAAGCGGCAAGACGTGTTCTGCACAATCACAGGCCCAATTAATTAACTGATAGTGCCGTTCTTTCTTTAAAGGCCCTCCTCGGTGTTCAGCTATGAATCTTTGATCTCGCATTTGAATTTGATCCTATAATTTCATAACAAATAATTAAATGTTTTTTTTAGCTTTCAAAACTATCTATTTTTTTAATATATTATTAGTCTAATTAAACAGGCCAAGACTCAAGTCAAATTTTATTTATTTGTTAATTTTCTACTGGAACACCCTAAAAGTAAAAAATAATTACATTACCTTTAGCCGTCCGCATGGATACTGGCGAGGCTTTTATAATTTCTTTCCAATATAAAATACATACCCATAATATTCTTTATACTTATTATAAAGTTCAGCACCATGCTTTTCGTATTTTACGAATTCTTCAGCAGATTTATTACCTTTATATTTATCCAAAAATATTTTTTGTGCTGCTATTTCCGGGACAAAAAAGTTATCAATCCAGCAAGATTCAGGCAATATGAATGATGCCATAACAACATAGCCTGCTTTTTGCATTTGAGCAATTTTATTTGGAATGGTGTCTATTTCAGGATATGCTTCATTCCAAAAATCAAATATTTCTTTTGGCCGATCTTCTGTAAACCACGATGCTTCAGTAACAGCAATATAGCCACCTTTTTTCAAAAACTTATTCCAGTAATTCATACCTTTTTCAAAACCAATATTATAAATAGCTCCTTCACACCAAATGAGGTCTAATTCATTTAATTGAAAATCAAGTTTATCCATCGATCCAATAACGCCTTTAACTCTGCTTTGAAAATCCAATTTTTTTGCATTGTTATTTAGTATGTCAATATAACCGGAAGACAAATCAATACCTGTAATATTCCCAGGGGTGTTTTGAGCCAAAACAATAGTTTGACCTCCAGTACCACAACCAAGATCAGCAATCTTTGATTTTTCGTTTATATTATCAATAAAGCTTAATGCTTTTATGGTTACCTCTCGGCTCCCTGGACCTTGACGATCCATGCTGGAAAAATATTCGCCAATTAATGAAATATCAAAATCATGGATATTATGCTCTTCATCGCTCATTTTGTAGATCCTCCAAGAACTTCCTGATGCTATAGTTTATTATTTTATACAATACTTATAACGTGACATGGATGACGCTGTTGGAATTCCCGTTGAAATATTATGAATTAATGGCATATAACTAGACATTTGTGCGAACAATATATTCAATGTTCACACAAACGAATTTTGACGGACATTGAAGGAAATTAAATGTGAAAACAGCGGATTTACACATGAACAAATTGATAAAATTGTGCTAAATAAATGGTTGTCTAACTTTATAAATGAAATAAAGTTCTAAGAAGGCACCGCCCGGAAAACCAGGCCAAATTTCATTGTTCAATAGTTTTCTACTGTAGAAGAAACCAACTACTACTATAATGGAAATAATTCCACCATCCAGGGAAGGCCCTCTAAAAGGCTTATTTATGGGAATATAATAATCTAAAAAAATCAGAAGATTATATAAGAAAATTCCTAACAATTAAGAATGTTTAATTATTCAAATTTATAAAATATGTAGTAGTACTACTATAATAGGAAATTTATAGCCAAAATCAAAGAAAAATGATGCATATCAACAGCACTGCTTGTTAAGTAGTCAATTTCCACAATTACCATATTTTTTTAATAATTCAGGTTATATAGCTAATTCATCGAATAATAATATAATAATATTCGGTTAAACTGTCGTTCAGTATAACTGAGTTAATTAAAAATAAAAAAAATAATTTTTTTACCTATTTTTTAGGTTTTGGGATGGTGAAGTAGAAGGTTGCTCCTTTTCCTGCTTCGGATTCTACCCATATTTTCCCTTTATGTCTTTCTACGATTCTTTTGCAGATTGCTAATCCTATACCTGTCCCAGGATATTCTTCTCGGGTGTGTAGTCGGTTGAATATTTTGAAAATCTTTTCCTGGTTTTCAGGATCAATACCTATGCCATTATCGTTTACACCAATTAGCCAGTTTTTAAATGAGTTCTGGCAGGTTATATGGATTTCTGGTGATTTATCTCCATGGAATTTGATAGAGTTGGATATTAAATTCTGGAAAAGTTGTCTGATTTGAGATTGGTCGCCATTAATTGTGGGTAAATCCTCGATCATAAGTTTAGCTTTATTTTCCTCTATAGTGGGTTTAAGGTATTTTATAACCGAATTGACAGATTCTCGCATATTTAACGATTCAAATGGTTTTGCTTGGGTGTGAAGTCTGGAAAATATTAGTAAGTCATCGATTAAATCCTTCATTCGATTAGAGCCTTCAATAATGAACTCAATAAATTCATCAGCATCATCATCCAACTGGTCACTGTACCGTTTTTCCAGAAGTTGGGTAAAGCTGGATACCATTCTAAGTGGCTCCTGTAAATCATGAGAGGCTACGTACGCGAACTGTTCTAGCTCCCTATTTGATATTTCTAATTTATTAATGGACTCCTGTAATTTGTTTTGTGTATCTATGAGTTCTTCATTGGAGACTTGAAGCTCTTCTGAAAGTTTTTGTTCAATTTCCAACATCTGTTTTAATTGTTCTTCTTTCTTTTTTAATGATTTAGTCCGTTCAGAGACACGTTCTTCTAATGTTTCATTAATCTGTTTTAAATCCGCTTCTGATTTTTTCAATTTGTCTTCTGCTTTCTTAAGTTCAGTGATATCTCGAGCAGCGGCAAAAACACCGATGACTTTATTGGATTGGTCACGATAAACAGAGGCATTATATAAAACGGGGGTTACATGTCCATTTTTATGCTTAATTTCAAGAGTATAATCACGAATTATTCCTTCATTGAAAACTTGTTTATATCCATCTCTGGCTTTTATAGGTTCCGTAAAATAATTTGAAAAATCAGTCCCGATAAGATCATCTCTGCCAAATCCAGTAACCAATTCTGTAGCTTTATTGACATCATTAATTTTACCATTTGGACCAATCGTAACAAGAGGATCCACACTCGTTTCGATTAACCCTCTATTATATTTCCCAACTAATCTTAGTTGTTCCTCAATTTTTTTCACTTTAGAAATGTCACGTGCCGCGGCGAAAACGCCGACAACTTTATCAGATTCATCTTTATAAACCGAAGCATTATACAAAACTGGAGTAACATGACCATCAATATGTTGAATTTCCAAAGGATAATCTCTAATTAAATATTCTTTAAAAACTCTTTCATATCCTTCCTTAGCCTTTTCAGGTTCTGTGAAATAGTCTGAGAAATCAGTGCCTATAAGTTCATTCCTTTTAAATCCCGTTACAGATTCGGTAGATTTATTAACGTCTGTAATCTTTCCATCTGGACCAATGGTCACAAGAGGATCTAAGCTCGATTCAATTAAATTACGATTATAAATGTTTGCAAATTTTAATTCTTCCTCAATTCTTTTACGTGCTGTCACATTTCTCGCTATAGTAGATATGGCTATTAAATTTCCTTTAGTGTCATGAACAGGAGAAAGCGTTATTGAAACATTAATTGTTGACCCATCTTTCTTCACCCGCAGCGTTTCAAAGTGTTCAATCCGTTTTCCAGATTTTATGCCGTCCATTAGATTATTAAATTCTTTCTCCATGAAAGGCGGTATAAGGATTGACATGTTCTTTCCAATGACTTCATCGGCGGAATAACCATAAACCTCTTCTGCTCCTTTATTCCAATTTAATATGTTTCCATCAAGAGTTTTGGTTATAATTGCATCATCTGACGATTCAACAACATTTGCCAATCTCTGAATTTCCTCTTCAGCCTTTTTAATTTTTCTTATATCTCTAGCAGCAGCAAAAACACCGATGACTTCACCATTATCATCTTTATAAACCGAAGCATTGTACAAAACAGGAGTTATGGATCCATCTTTATGGACAATATCTAATGGATAATCTCGAACCGATCCTTCTTTATAAACTCTTTTATAACCTTCACGTGCCTCATTAACATCTGTGAAATACTTTGAAAAATCAGTGCCAATCAATTCCTCTCGGTTAAAACCTGTCACTTCTTGCGTAGAATTATTCACATCCGTAATCTTTCCATCAGGTCCAATGGTGACCAATGGATCCAAGCTGGCCTCTATCAAACTTCGATTATATAAGTTTATTAACTTGAGCTTTTCTGTTCTCTCTTCAATTTTTATCTCTAAATTTTCACGAGCTTCTTTTAAAGCTTGATTAACATTTGCCAATTCATTTTTCTGATTTTTGAGTTTTTCTTCGGCTTTTTTATTGTTAGTAATATCACGCACTACAGATACTGAACCAATAATTTTTCCTTCCATATCTTTAACAGGAGAAGCACTCACCTGGCGATATCTTAACTCACCAGTACTTGGTGTTTGTATAATTTCCTCCTGATTTTTAACGTGCTCACCTTTCAATGCTTTTAAAGGTGGTGCATCATCCACAGGACGGGGATTACCTTCGATATCATATACTAAATTATTAATTGCCATTTCCTCTACATCTCTATCAGGAAAATCCATATTAAATTCCTCAAGAGCAGATTTATTAGCTAATGTAAATTTTTTATTTAAATCAGCAAACCATATCTCATCAGGAATACTATTAATTAAACTGGAAAGCTTATCTCGCTCCTTATGATAATGGTTTTCACTTTTTTTTAAAGCTTTTTTTATTTTTTTATTTTCCGTGATGTCCTGTAATATGGCAGCAAATTTATTCCCGCCTAATGGTTTGGCTTTAACTTGATAAAATTTATTAGTTCCCGAATTATATTCTTCAAATTGCTTTGGCTTATTTTCAAGCACTACTTCACCATAGCTGTCTAACCAAACTTGATCTACTACTGGGAGAATATCTTTAATCCGCTTTCCGACTATTTCTTCCTTAATTAAACCGGTATGTTTTTCATAGGCAGGATTAACATCTAGAAAAATAAAATCCTTTGGCTGCCCATTATCATCCCAGACTAACTCAGAAAGCTGCACAGCTTCATCTAAAGAAATAAGAAAATCTTTATATAAATCATCAGAACTAACCATAAAACTCTCAATAATTATTATGTCCATATCGTGATAAATAAATTTGGTTAGGCTGAAATATGGTATAGCAGGACTTCAGTAACAAACCAGCATATTAAATCCACAAGCCATTAAACTATACATCATAATTTACAATCACATGACTATTAAAAGCATACTTTAATAGGAATTTATATGTCAATATCAAGCAAAAGTGATGCATATCAACTCCTTGTAATATAAAAAAGATATTATGAAATGATAACATAGCTGGTAACCTATACGACCTGGTTAGTTTAGACACTAAAACAGATTCAATAATAGTCTTCTAACCCAAATATTATATAAAATACGGTAAAATCAACATTTAATGAGGTTTTATATACTAAAAATTTACATTAAATTTTATGGATAAAAGACATAGAAATAGAATTTTAATTCTTATTTTTATTGGTGTATTTATGGGATCCCTGGATATTGGGATTGTAGGACCTGCACTTCCTGCAATTCAGGGATATTTTAGTATTAATGAACGTTTGGTATCCTGGATTTTCGCCATATATATTCTATTCTTCATGATTGGTACCCCATTAATGGCCAAATTATCAGATATCCATGGTAGGAGATCAATATACGTACTGGATATTTTCATCTTCGCCTTGGGATCTATAATAACAATTACTTCTGTATCCTTTGAAATGATGATCTTAGGAAGGGCAATTCAGGGATTTGGGGCCGGGGGTATATTTCCAGTTGCAAGCGCCTTTATAGGTGACACATTTCCCCCTGAAAAAAGAGGAGGGGCTCTGGGCATTATAGGTTCGGTCTGGGGGTTTTCCGGAATTTTGGGACCCATAATAGGGGCTTTACTTCTTCCTTACGGTTGGCAGTGGTTATTCATTATCAATATACCTATATCCGCACTTATCATCGTATTAAGCTTTTTTATATTACCTGCTTCAAAAGGAAAGGAGTATGTCAGTTTTGATTGGCATGGAACCATAGTTTTTGCTCTGATGGTGGCCTCATTGGCTTTAGGTGTGAATCAGATTAACACCAGTAATTTCTTCGTAAGTTTAGGATCCCTCTTTGTGTGGCCATTTTTAGTTATTTCCGCACTATTATTGCCTTTATTAATTAAATTAGAACGAAATATCCTTGAACCTGTCATTCAAATAGATCTATATCGAAGTTTAGAGGTAAAGATAGCCACCAGCATCGCCATTGGAACTGGTTTATGTCAGACAGCCATTGTTTTCCTGCCTTCACTGGCAGTAACCGCACTCTCATTGTCCACATCCAATGCTAGTTTAATGGTAATACCACTTGTTTTAGCTTTAGGAGTTAGCGCTCCAATAATAGGTAAATTACTAGACAAATATGGTACAAAAATAGTTATGACAACAGGTACAGCTATACTAACAATAGGCCTTTTCATGTTAAGCTTCTTCGCCAGTAGTTTTTATTTATTCATAGTTTCAGGGATAGTTATTGGTCTGGGTTTAGGAACTGTGCTTGGTTCACCCCTCCGTTATATCATGTTAACTGAAAGTCCACCTGAAAAGCGGGCTTCAGGCCAGGCATTAATTAATTTCAACTCCAGCACAGGCCAATTAATAGGTGGTGCTCTTATTGGTGCGATAATTGGATCTCAGACAATTAAACTAATAGGTTATCAATCAGCTTATATTATGATTGCCTTCGTGACCATAATAATGTTATTATTAACTCTAGGCCTTAAAAATCGAGCAGAACAATTAAAAACAATGCAAACCACAGAAAAAGAGCCGTAGACAAAATCTTAAATATTTATAGATCCTATTTATCATTTTTAATAATAACACTGCTAAATTTATGTTAAGTTTTTTTTTCAAATAACATAAAAAATTTCAATTATTAATTTATCATATTATATTATGTTAAGTCTTGAAAAAAATTCAAAAACTTGGTTAATATTAGGTTTTTTTGTTTTTTTATTGGCATCTATTTCTATTGCATCAGCACATCAGCCCAGATTAGTTATCGGGGACAACGCAACCATGGGAAATCCCATTGTTATACTAAATCCCGAAGTTTCCCAAGCATTCTACGGAGAATTACAAGGACTACCAAATTACTATAAAATAACTTCTGATAAACCATTTAAATTCTATATCAACCTACTAGTACCAGCAAGCCCAGGTATACCCCCAGATTTCATCTCAGCTGAAATACTTGATTCATCAGGAACCGTATTAATGACTATAAACGGTCAGAACAGTACATGGGAACCATATTTTGAGGAATTTGGAGGAGACAATTACCTTAAAGGCCCAGATGCCCGTGCAAATCTAACAGCAGGCACATACTACATAAAAGTTTACAATTCAGCTAATATGGGTAAATATAGCATAGCAGTGGGAGAAATTGAATCATTCCCCATAGACGAATCATTAAAAGCATTAGTAACCATACCCCTACTCAAAGAACAATTCTTCGGTAAACCAGTTACCACATTATTCTTAGAGTTTCTGGGAATCATATTAGCCTTGGGAAGCATAATGACGCTGTTCTCAATGCTTATAAGATCCAGAAAATCAGAAGAACTAACTCAAATAACAATTAATGTAAGCAAACAATTAAAACCAGTGATATGGATTGGAATAGTAATCACACTTATTGTCTGGCTCTATGTAATGTACAAAGACCCATTAAATATAGTTGGAATAGTGAATACCATACTCTACTTTATTCTAATAATCTTAACTTGGTACTTCCTATCCAAATTCAGTAAACTAAAACCAGATAAAATACCATTAATTAGCACTACCCTCTTTGTGATCCTTTGGTGGGTATTTGTTTACTTAACCATAGCCATTACCTAATAAAACAAAAAAAATGCAATTAAACTTCTTTTATTATTTTTTAGATATTTTAAATAAATAAAGTATGTTTGCTTGTTTAAGGTTTTATAAACGCATTCAGGGGTTTTTTACACCAGTAATATTAATAACATCGACCAATTTCCATACAAATGATTTATCTTCTTTTAAAATGGCTTGTATCGGTTCTTCAGGCGAATGACCTAGAGCAGCTAATATATTGATAGAAAGATTTTTTTCTTCGATCATGTTAACAAACCTTTCTTTAACTTTCTGTTTTTCATTATTATTGGTTACTTCCTGTATACTACCCTGTAAAGTTACAAAACTATATTTAGTTAAATTTTCACTGATATTTTCTATTTCAACTCCCACATGTGGATTTTTACGGATTAATTCTATTTTCTTTCCATATTTGGTTGATAAAAAATATAAGAACTTACCATCAAATACATAAATAAAAGGAGCGATATATGGATGTTTTCCATGAAAAGCAATTCTACTAACATACTGTTCAGCGATCAAATTGTCATAATCTTTTTTAATCATCAAAGGTATTTTTAAAATTTCCAAAATAGCAAACCTCCAAAATTAAATGCGATTATTTTATTATTATTGTATAATTAGCATTTTATAACAAATAAAACTTTCCATATGGTTATAACCTCCTTTTTTATAACCAAAACCAGAAGATTAATATGAAAATTCCAAACAATAAAGAGTGTATTGAATTATTCAAATTTTAAGAAACTAATAGTAATACTTTAATAGGAAATTTATATGTCAAAATCAAGTAAAAGTGGTGCAAATCAACATCACTTAATAACTAGGGCTAATGAAGCTAACAAACTCTTAAAAGAGCACTTAGAACAGGATCATGTCGTGAGGGTAATCTCCCATAACGATGCTGACGGAATATCCGCAGCCGGTGTGATTTGTAATGCCATTACGTGTGAGAAGGGCAAATTCCATGTTACCATAGTCCCCCGGCTAAAGGAAGAGGTACTGGATAAAATCTTTCAGGAAAAATATGAGATCTTCTTCTTCTGTGACATGGGAAGCGCCTGGACCCAAAAGATAGGCAAGCTCAAAGGTGATGCCATAATTGCAGACCACCACCAGACCATTGATTCTACCGAAGACCAGGAAACAGTGGTTCATGTCAATCCTCACTTATTCGGAATGGACGGTACAAGGGATGTGAGTGGTTCAGGTGTAACCTACCTTACTGTACGGCCTATGGGTCATTATGAACTCACCGCACTGGCAATGGTAGGTGCCTTTGGTGATATGCAGGGTAATGGTGACATAACTGGGATAAATCACACCATAATGCAGGAAGGAATAAAGAAAAATGTTATAGAAGTTAAAAATGGATTAAAAGCCTCTTTCCTGAGTGAAGAACCCTTGTATAAGGCACTTTCATATACTTTCCTACCACCACTGCCTGATATTTCTGGAGATTTTGATGGAAGTAAAACTTTCTTGGAAAAGATTGGAGTTTCATATGAAACAAAATTCCCTGACCTTAGCAACGAGGAGAAAGACGTCCTGAAAACAGCATTGGTGAAGTTAAACCCTGAAATATTTGGGAAAATTTACCAGATCAAGGATGAGATACCTTTGCTCACTAATATCAGTGATTATTCCCAAATAATAGACGCTTGTGGTAAAAGTAAGAAGTATGGGTATGGTCTGAGTATCTGTCTGGGAGATCGGAAGGAATCCTTACAACAGGGGATGAATTTCCTGAATAATTACCAGAACACAGTATTAAAGGGTGTTAAATGGATTAAAAAGGAAGGATCAGTTGAAATGGATTACATTCAATATATCTACACAGAAAATAAAGATATAAAGGGTTTCATGGGGACTTTGGCCAATATTGGATTGGATCTTAAACTGTTCAATCCAGACAAACCAGTGTTAGCGATGTCTCGTATGGACCCATTACTTAAAATTTCCGGACGGACAACCCTTTTAAACACTGAAAAAGGAGTTAATCTTGGTCAGGCACTTGAACAAGCATCACATAGTTACGGTGGCACTGGTGGCGGGCATACCGTGGCAGCAGGGGCAGTTGTCCCCCGAAATAATCAGGATAACTTCCTCAATCTGGTGGATGATATTATAAAAAGTCAGATTGAAGATGAAGAATCCAATAAATCGAAGCAGATAACTTTCAGTTAGTATTAAGGGGTTTATATGCAGCTTACACCAGAAGAACAGGCTATGTACGATGGTAAACATGGGATTGCTATTGAAAAGTCCATGGAGATATTAGTGGCCCTTGGGGATATCTATGGCGCAGAAAATATGGTAGATATAACATCTGCCCAGATTTCAGGAGTTTCATATAAAACAATAGGAGAGGCAGGTTTAGAATATTTAGATGAATTGGCAGCAAGTGGTGTAAAGGTCAAAGTACCGTCCACTCTTAACCCTGCAGGTATAGATTTGGAGCGTTGGGAGGATTTAAAATTCTCAAAACAATTCGCTGAAAAGCAGAATAAAATTATCGCAGCCTATCAAAAGATGGGCATCAGCACTACCTGCACCTGCACACCCTACTTGGTAGGTAACGTCCCCATCATGGGTAGCCACATAGCATGGTCAGAATCTTCTGCAGTATGTTACGCCAACTCCGTCCTGGGCGCAAGGACAAACAGGGAAGGCGGTCCAGGCGCGTTAGCAGCAGCCATATGTGGAAAAACAGCGGCATACGGCTATCATTTGGATGAGGGTAGAAAAGCGAAGTACGTATTTGAATTAGAAATCCCACTCAAGGGAGTAGATTATGGTGCATTAGGCTACATAGTGGGTAAAATAGTAGGTGGAGGAGTTCCCTACTTCAAACTGAAAAATATCCCTTCAATTAACGAACTTAAAAGTTTAGGAGCTGCATTGGCATCTTCAGGAGCAGTGGCACTGTATCATGTGGAGGGAGTAACCCCCGAATATGAAGAAGCCTTAAAGAGCGAAGATATGGAATTAATAGAAAGAATTTCTGTTACAGAGGATGATGTAATGGATGCACGTAAGAAACTTTCAACCACTGCCCAGAAACCAGATTTAATATGCATAGGCTGTCCCCACGCATCTTTAGATGAAATAGAAAAGATAGCAGAAAAAATATCTGGTAGAAAACTTTCCACCCCTTTCTGGGTATGCACTTCCATCCCAGTTAAAGCGGCTGCAGACCGTATGGGATACACAAAAACCATTGAAAATGCTGGTGGAAAGTTGATTTGCGATACCTGTATGGTAGTTTCACCTATTGAAGATCTGGGATTCAAGGTGATTGGCGTTGATTCAGCTAAGGCAGCAAACTACGTCCCTACTATGTGTGGATTGGACGTGGTTTATGATGAATTTGAAGATTTAATAGAATAACAGTTATTTTTTTTGGAAATAGAGTCTATTTACTATCTTATTTATGTTGCATTATTTTTTACAGGGGAAAGAAAAATGAATCACATCTTCAGGAACTCCCCCAATTTTCCTGTAAAAATCTATGGCATAATCCCCAATATCCGCTTGTAAAAATATTTCTTTATCACCTTTAGTGCAAGAAATTTCCTTTAATTTATCCATCAATCTGGTTCCTACCCCTCTCCTCTGAAAATCATGATGAACTGCAAGATCATAGACGTAAACTTCATTTGCTTCAAAATAAGTTGATGGTAATTCATGGGCAGTTAAACCCCCAATAATCTTCTTTTCATACTTTGCTACAACAAAAATTATATTATCAGTGTTTAATAGCTTCTTTTGATAATTA
Source organism: Methanobacterium sp. UBA294 (assembly GCA_002494495.1). Classification (GTDB taxonomy): domain Archaea; phylum Methanobacteriota; class Methanobacteria; order Methanobacteriales; family Methanobacteriaceae; genus Methanobacterium_A. The sequence continues at coordinate 222,028 of DACB01000007.1, read as the reverse complement.
ATTCGTGGATATTCAAATGGATCCATTTCAAAAACAGTTTCATATAATTCAATCAATTTAATTAACTCTTCCTGGTTATTTGCATTTAGCTTAAAATACGTAATCTTATTATTCATATCCACTTAACACCCTCCTTGCATCATTTACACATGTTGTAGAAATTGGGACAAATGATATGCAGCCAAAACATAATAAATCATATAAATATATTTTATTCAACATATCTCATGTAAATTTTCATTAACTAAAAAAACATCATGAACTGGATTTAAATGACAAATAACAAAAAATCAATCATTTCAAAGGATAGTATACAATGGATCCAGCACCCACTTATAAAACCAGAGAAAATAGAATCCCGGCTTTATCAACAAATTCTGGCTGCTGATGTGCTTAAAAAGGGCAACACTATGATTGTCGCCCCCACTGCTCTGGGAAAGACCATCGTAGCTGCATTGGTATCAGCTGAAAGGTTGAAGAACATCCCCCAATCCAAAATATTGATGTTAGCCCCCACCAAGCCACTGGCAGTACAACATGAAGAAAGTTTAACAGAATTCCTGAAAGCACCGGTTAATGTGCTGAGTGGATCAATAACTCCTGATAAAAGGGTTAAATTATGGGAAAAAAGCCAGATAATATCGGCAACCCCACAAACAGTGGAATCTGACATAATTGCAGGACGGTATGACTTAAGGGATGTTTCACTTTTGATATTCGACGAATGCCACCGAGGGACAGGTAACTATGCCTACGTTTTTTTAGCTAATCGATACATGCGGGAAGGGAAAAATCCCCTGATACTTGGTTTAACTGCGTCTCCTGGTGGTGATGAAGAAAAAATTAATACTGTGTGCCATAATCTTTTTATCCAGGAAGTTATGGTTAAAACTGAAGATGACGTTGATGTAAAGCCCTATTTTAATCCCATTGAGATTAAGTGGGTGTTCGTGGAGTTGGGCAATGAGCAAAAAGAAATAAAAAACCGCTTGGATAAAGTCCTGAAAAACAGGTTAAAAGGACTTAAAAACTTCAAAATTATACATTCAATTTCTAAGGTTAGTAAAAAAGATATTCTGAAAGCACGTGGCCGAGTTCAAAACAGGATATCAAGGACTGCAAATCCACACCGTGATTGTTTACTGGCCATGTCCATGATCACCGCTGTGATCAATTTACAACATGCACTTGAGCTACTGGAAACACAGGGAATAAGTAACCTCCATCATTACTTCCAAAAATTAAAAAATAAGAAGACAAAAGCAGCCCGTGGACTTTTTCAGAATGAAGATTTCAATACAGCCATACAGTTAACCCGTAGAGCTGCTGATAAGAAAATTGATCATCCAAAGATGGTCAGACTCTTGAGAATTCTGAAGAAGGAGTTAAAGAAGGACCAGCAGATCATAGTCTTCAGCCAGTACCGGGACACCGTGAACGAGATCCATCGTAAATGTGAAGATGAAGGTATCAAGTCTGTGAAGTTCTTTGGACAAGCCTCCAGGGATAAGGAGAAAGGACTCACTCAAAAAGAACAGAAACAGATAATCAAGAATTTCCGCAAGGGACTTTATCAGGTGCTGATATCCACCAGCGTAGCAGAGGAAGGGATTGATATACCATCCGTAGACCAAGTTATCCTTTATGAACCGGTGCCATCAGAGATAAGGATGATCCAGCGGAGAGGCAGAACAGGGAGGAAAACACAGGGTCATATGACGGTTTTAATAACAAAAGGCACACGTGATGAGAGTTACTATTGGACCAGCATAAATAAGGAACAGAGAATGAAAAATCAGCTCATCAAAGACTTTCCCCAAAATGAAATTTCCACTGATGGATCCCAAACGAAAATTTCCATTGAAAAAGATAATCTTAATGATGAAGATAACCCTGCTACAGAAACTGAAACCACCATGGAAAAACCAGTAGTCCACGTCGACCATAGGGAAGCTAAATCAGGTGTTGTCCGAGAGTTAAGCAATCTGGGTGTTCAAATCAGAACATCCACACTTACAGTGGCAGATTATCAAATTTCAGATAATATAGGTGTGGAACGTAAGAGTGCACATGATTTTACCGGTTCCATAATAGATAAACGATTGTATAAACAAGCTAAGGATCTGGTTGATCAATTCAGCTCACCCATCATAATAATAGAGGGTGAAAGCATTTATTCAGGTGGTTTACACCCTAATGCAGTTCGCGGGGCGTTAGCTAGCTTGGCTGTTGATTTTAAAATCCCTATTCTACCAACTCGTTCTCCAGAAGATACTGCAGCGATGATATACCGCTTAGCTATCCGAGAATTAAAAAAAGGTCCTAGGGACATGCCACTACGTACTGAAAAAAAACCCTTAAGCCTCCAGGAACAACAAATATTCATCATAGAATCACTCCCCAACGTTGGGCCAGTTACTGCCCGTAAACTCTTAGAAAAATTCAGGAGTGTGAAGGGAGTGATTAATGCATCGAAAGAAGAATTAACCAGTGTTGATGGTATTGGTAAGGTAATAGCCCAAAAAATAAGGGATGTTATTGATTCTGGATTCATGTACAGGAATAATGCTCCAGATATTGAGTTAAAGTTATCAGATATTTTAAAATAACATATAGATAAAATAAAATATTTTAGAAATGGATTAAATTTGAATAAAAGGCTTTTAAATTAACTAAATTAACTAATATTGATTACAAGCACAACTATAACGGAAGATAAAAATGAGAATCTTAATAGACTCTAAAGGAAAGAAGTACCCAGTGACTCATGAAGACCTACACACTAACCACGGATATATCAAAAATGAAGATATTGCCATGAGTAATGATGGTGATGTATTAGAAACTCATATGGGACATAAATTCACCGTTATTAAAGCAAATTTAAATGATTACATTGATCTCATGGAGAGAAAATGCTCTATAATCCTTCCAAAGGATGTGGGGATTATAAATGCCTATACTGGCTTGGGATATGGGCAGAAAGTTGTGGAAGCAGGTACTGGTTCAGGAGCAACCGCCCTATACTTTGCAAATATCGTAGGATCTAAAGGGGAAGTTTATACCTACGAATTAAGGGAAGACTTTGCAGGTATCGCCGGGAAAAATATCCTTGAATTCGGTCAGGAAAATGTTACTGTGAAAAACCAAGATATCAAAGAGGGAATTGATGAATCATCAGTTGACCTGGTATTTTTAGACCTTCCTCAACCATGGGATGTGGTTGAACACGCATCAAAATCTCTTAAAGTCGGCGGATATCTGGCTACCTACAACCCTTACATTGAAGCGGTGATAACACTTAACAAAGTGCTTAAGAAGTATGGATTTTCAGATATAAAGACAGTTGAATGTATATTAAGAGAAATTGAAATAAAAATCAAGGGGACACGACCAAAAACTAGGATGACAGGGCATACTGGGTATTTGACCTTTGCCCGTAGGTTATAATTTAAAATTATCAGGTGTTGTTTAGTTAAAATTAAATTATTTAATAATATATTAAAAAAAATAATATTATAATAAAATAATATTATAATAAAATAATGAATAAAAATTAGATATAGAATTATATAAATAGTCAAAAAAGTCAGTTATCCAGAAAGGTGGATGTAAGATGGTTTTATCCCAGAAAGATATTATTTCTATAAAGGACTTTAGTAAAAAGGATATTATTGAGACACTTAAATTAGCAGAAAAAATGGAACCCATAGCCAGGTCCCGAGAAAAATGTGATGTCTTATCCGGGAAAATACTTGGAGCCCTATTCTACGAACCATCCACCAGAACAAGACTATCTTTTGAAGCCGCCATGCAAAGATTAGGGGGGGGAGTTATAGGATTTGCAGAGGCGGGTGTAAGCTCAGCCACAAAGGGAGAAAACATAAACGACACAGTACGCATTGTAGCTGAATATACTGATGCACTGGTTATAAGACATGATATGGAAGGAACAGCCCGATACGTGGCGGGACTTGTTGATATTCCAGTTATAAATGCTGGTGATGGTGCAGGACAGCACCCTACCCAAACATTACTTGATTTATACACTATGCAACGTTTACTGGGTGAAATTGACGAATTACATGTAGCATTGGTTGGAGATCTTAAATATGGTCGAACAGTACATTCCCTGGCATACGCCTTGGCAAAGTTCGATGTTAAAATGAGCTTTGTAGCGCCTAAAGAGTTACAAATGCCTGACGAAATACTGCATGACCTCAGTAGTTTAGGTATAAATGTAAATGAAACAGATGATATCCATGACGTACTGAATTACGCAGATGTGCTCTATGTAACACGCATCCAGAAGGAAAGATTTCCAGACCCACAAGAATACTCCAAAATAAAAGGTGCTTACTTAATCAATGCGAAATTGCTAGAAAATAGCCATGCAATAGTAATGCATCCTTTACCCAGAGTAGATGAAATATCACATGATGTTGATAACACTCCTTATGGTAAATACTTTGAACAGGCTTTTTATGGGGTCCCTGTTCGAATGGCCTTGTTAAAATCACTGATTAACAACAAAATTTAAACTGTCAAATGAAATTTTTTTAATGTTATAAAACAGTGTTTTATTAATTAACTATTTATTTAGAATCATAATTCTAATTAATTTAATAATATAAAATATATAATAATTATAATAATATTAATAATAATAAAAATCTAAAAATTAAAAAAAATTTAGTTTTTTTCTTATAATAATTCATAAAATAAAATTTATGGACTAATTATTGGTCCATATTGAATCTTCTAGTAGTTCCATATCACATTGGAGATCTATTATATTGGTTCTACCTTTTCCTCTACCTCTGGATATTGTCTTAGTTGATATCAGTCCTAACATTTCCAGTTCATTGATGAAGTCAAATATTCTTCGATATGATACGGAATCACCCTTTGAAAATTCTTTATAAACATCGTAAAGTCTTCCAGATGTTATTTCTTCTTTTTGTTTGGTCAGGTAAAGTATGGATTCTAGAACCTTTTGTTGCTGACTGGGTAAGGTCATTATGATGTCTGTGACCTTGTTATGTTCGATGTATTCTTTGGCTTCCCTTACATAATCTTCATATACTATTTCTGAATTCTTTTCATCTGCAAGTTCTCCAGATGTGCGGAGTAGATCCAGAGCGTATCGTGCGTCACCTTCTTCTTTTGCCGCCATTGCTGCGCATAATGGAATCACATCCTCGTTCAATACATCGTCATTAAATGAGAGGTTCGCCCTCTCCTTAAGTATATCTACCAGTTGTTGAGCGTTATATGGGGGAAATACTATTTCTCTATCTCTTAAACTACTCTTAACCCTAGGTTTAATGAATTGTTTAAAATCAACGAAGTTACTGATGGATGCTATGGAAACATTTTCGGTTCTGGTGAGGGTGTACAGAAGTCCGTCACCATCATTTTTAAGGAGAATATCAATTTCATCAAGTATAATCATTAATATCAAGTTTTTACCGAAAACATTCCTTTTAAAGAGATCTCTAAAGGCATGTATAACTTCTGCCCGGGTCCAGCCCCTGTATGGAACGTCTTGGCCTAACTGCTGGCATAAACGGGTGATTACTTGGTATTCTGTGGTGTAATCTGTGCAGCGTATGTACTCCACTCTGATATTTATATCCTTGTCCTTTGAAACATCTTCCAGTTGTTTCCTGGCAAATTTGGCCACAGCTGTTTTACCTGTACCTGTCTTTCCATATATGGTTACATCAGGTGGGGTTACTCCAGTTAAAGCTTCTTTCCAATACTTGGCTACTGATTTTATTTGGTCTTCGCGGTGCGGCAGGTTTTCTGGTAAAAATCGATGATCAAGATATTTTTTACACTTAAAAACAGATTTGCCATCTAATTCTTCAAATATATTCAATTTCGCACACCTCTATATTATTCAAACGTTATAAATTAAATCTAACTGAAATGTTAAATTTAATAAGCAAAAATCTCTATCGAACCCACGTGTTAATGATTGTTAATGTTAATTCCGAATTAGGTTTTTTTGAGTAATAAGGTCAGTTTCAAGTGTAAGTTGTATTAGTCTAAAAATTTTCATTAAGTAGTTTTTCAAGTGTAAAAAGTGATGTTGTTAAAAATCAACTTTTTTTAAGAAATGAAGAGTTGCATTTCAACTGTAAAACTTAATAATTTCTTGAAATTTTTTAATATTTTTAGACAGGGAGATGAATTGCAAGTGTAATTAATTTAATTTGAAGCCGGATTTAAACTTTGTTATTACCTTCTTTAACGAAACAAATAATTACTCGAACTTTATATGAAAAATACAAAAAAAAGTATTACTATTTTACAGTTGAAATTGACCTCTCTCTGTCTACTTTCACAAAGAGTTACACTTGAAATACAACTCTCTATTCATGGATGAAAAAGTCCCATAGATTATACTTTACACTTGAAATTGATGTCTGTATTCCTGTAATAAAAAATTAAAAAAAATTAGCCAAAAAATTGGTTTTTCAAAAATAGTTAGGTATGCCTATTTAATTTAGACATACATACTGTCGGAAACAGCGCCGTTACTTTCATCATCTACGCCAAATTTTTGTTGTATCTTCCACACACACTGTATTTTTGCTCTGAATATTGTTTTAATAACAGATATCAATCTATCCTTACTTAATCCATCGCTATATATCTCAGAAGTAATTAAAAAGCTTTCTAAGACGTTACTAGGGTGAGATAGCTGGAAATCTACGTCTTTACTGTTCAGCATATATCTTAAATCCCATATAAACTCTTCTCTTTTTGAATCAGACAGTAATTTCATTTCATTCGCATGTTCTGGACTTACATTAGTGGCGCAACCAATTACTAATAGATCTGGAGTTCCTTTTGGTTGCATTACATCCATCACATTTTCTTCAGGATAATTGATTATGAAGTGGAAATTAGTATTGTCATCAGGGACTTTCTGTCTGAATATTCCCATATCTGAAAGCCATTTCTGTACCTTATCTTCCATTTTTTGTGCCAAATAATCACCTAGATTTTTTTTCTTTGTTAAATTATCATTTATGATGAACTATTTAGTTTTTATCTATTGATTTCAATCCAAAAACTAGATAATTAACTCCATAGAAAATCAGAAATATGGAACTTTTATCTATAATTTTCTTAGCTATTATTTTAGATCTACTTTGGGGTGAACCACCATCTGTTATTCACCCTGTGGTGCTAATGGGGAGGTTAACTGAATTTTTAAAACCTCATCTATTAAATATTAAAAATAGGGGTTCTGGAATCATATTAACTGTAATTTTATTGTCAATATTTATAATTCCCTTATACTTCATACTCCAATTATTCCAGTTAAACGTAATAATTTATATCCTAGTCTCTACATTCATATTGTTTACCACATTCGCAATTAAAGGACTTATTAATTCTGTTGAACAAGTGAAAAATCAATTAGATGGGGATATTAACCTAGCTCGTAAATCAGTTTCTCATCTTGTTAGCAGGGATACCACAAATCTTTCGAAAGAAGATTTAACATCAGCAGCCATGGAAACACTAACAGAAAATATTACGGACTCTGTTATTTCCCCCTTATTTTATACATTCTTTTTAGGAATTCTGGGAGGGATGGTATATCGTGTTATAAATACTTTAGATGCCATGGTTGGATATAAGGATGAAATTAACAAGGATATTGGCTGGTTCCCAGCAAAATTGGATGATTTAATGAATTACATCCCTGCCCGTTTAACTGGCATCATTATGGTTGGTTCAGCAGCATTCATGGGTCTCGACTGGAGAAATTCTTACAGGGTCATGATTAATGAAGCATGTAAAACACCAAGTCCTAATTCAGGTTATCCTATGGCTGCTGCTGCAGGCGCATTAGGGGTGCAACTGGAAAAAAATGGAGTTTACACCCTTGGTGAAAATAAAAGATCATTAGATTCCAGTACAATTGAACAAGCAATTCTACTTTCCCAAATAACAATTATATTCTTCCTGATTATCTCTTTTATAACATATTCCAGTGTAATAATTGTTATAACCTAAATATTCTAATTATAAATACAAACAACTGATATATCACTTCAAAATTTCAATGTTAATAAAATTCTGGTTTGCTAATTATAATTTTCGCAATAAAATTATTCAAAATTGATCTAAAAATTCTAAAAAAATAGATCTACAAAAAAATCTAAACAATATAAATTATATTAATATTCACTAAGTCTAAATAAGAAATCGAAATGAAAAAATCAAAAATGAAGGGCATGATATGAAGATAGCCATCATCACTTTAACATCTCAGGGAAAAAATCTGGCCCGGCTGCTGAATAAGAAGCTGAAAAATGATCCCACTGTTTTACAAACCGATCTTTATCATAAACAAGTTAAAGCCACTTTAAAAGAAATTTTCCATGAGTACGATTGTATATTAGGGATCATGGCATCGGGAATAATGATTAGAAGTATCTGCCCATTAATCAAAGATAAAACCGTGGATCCTGCTATATTATTAATGGATGAAAAAGCAGAACACGTTATAAGCATATTATCTGGACACTTAGGAGGCGGAAACGATTTTACCATGAAAATAGCCAATCATACCGGGGCTAGACCAGTGATTACCACAGCAACTGATGTAAATTGTAAACTAGGTATTGATGCATTGGCCCATAAATATTTCATGGAATTGGATAATCCATCCAAAATCATGAAAATAAATAAAGCTTTGGTTAGTGGTGAAAAAATTGAATTGAGGGTAATGCCACGATTAAAGTATTTATTTAAGGATGAGTTGGTGAACAACTCATATAAACAGATTATTGGACAGTCTTTGCCTTCAAATAAAATTGAAGCTTCTTTTGATGATACAAAAATAACACTTACACCTAAAAAATTAGTGGTTGGTCTCGGAGCTAGAAAAGGCGTGCCTTGCGATATGGTGTTAGATGCTGTTAGCAAGGCCTGTCAGGATCTAGGCATACCATTGGAGAGAATTGACCTTATAGCAACGGGCGAACCAAAAAATGATGAAATTGGCATAATAGAGGCTGCAGATGGAATCGGTTTGAATTTAAGGGTGGTTACATTGGAAGAGTTGAAGAGTTTTAAACACCCACAAATATCAAAATCACAATTTGTTCAGAAGACTTTTGGAGTGCCCGGGATATGTGAACCTGCTGCCCTCTTAGCAGCTGGCGAAAATGCCCGTCTGATATATAGAAAAACTAAGTTTAATAAAGTTACAATAGCAATAGCAGTATCTGATCCTTCTTAATGAAATAAAATTTCTTTTTTTTAAATTTATATAGCGAACAAATATAAATAATTCATAACATATTAAAGATGAAAATAAATACTTTTTAAAATTATTTCAACAAAAAAAATTATTTTTATATTTATAAAAATTGATAATGGTTTTATAATATTCGAAATAAAGCTTTAAATTAACAATTTTTTGTTCACCAACTAATAGAATATAATTCGGAGGAAGGTATTATGAGTAATGAAGAAACATTTGAACGCTGTAATCAAATCTTACAACATATTATGGAAGACACTAGTGTTCCAAGAAATATCAGAAGAGCTGCAGAAAAATCTAAGGATATACTTGCTAATAAAGATGAAGAAGATACAATTAAAGCCAGTACAGTAATTTCCATATTGGATGAAATAAGTAATGATCCAAACATACCAATCCATGCTCGAACTCTTATCTGGAATGCATTAAGTGAGTTAGAATCTGTTCGAGAAAATTAACTAACACAATATTCATTTTTAATGGAATATTATAATTTTTTAAAATTTATACTGGATGATAAATAAAATACTAAAAAATAAAAATAAAATTTTCAATTATATTTTTTATTTACAAAATTATATTTTCAATCATTCTCAATTTTTTTCAATCTATTCTCCAGCTAACTGCTGGATTATAAAACCTGTTTTTGCACTGTTTTCAGTAAATTCTGCAAGGAGAACAGCGCCATCAATATCCTCGCCTACAGTAACCATTCCATGGTTTCTTAAAAGCAGCACATCTTCATCAATTAATCCATTAGATGCAGATTCAACCAGTTCCATGGAACCAGGTACAGCATATTCTACCTCTGCAATATAGGGCGACTTAATTTCACCAAACCCTTCAAATCGCGTTATCTTCTTATCAGTAAATGAGAAACCAGTGACATAGGGTGGATGGGTATGTACTATTGCACCTATATCATCCCTTTTACGGTAGATTTCTAAGTGCATACGTAGTTCTGATGAAGGTCTACCTTCACCTTCCAGTTTTTCACCGTTTAAATCAGTAACTATAACGTTGTCCAATGTAACATCTCTTAAGGATACGCCACTAGGTGTTATTAAAATTATTTGTTCATCATTGTCATATTCATAGGTTAGACCAACGTTATTTGAACTATTAGGGATATTTGAAACTTTCATACTGATGTTACCGGATTTACCCGGAGTCAGCCCATTTTTGTATACCTGTCGGGATATTTCTACAAGATGATTTTTATCTTTATATAGAATAATAATACCTCTCTAATGATCGTATGTATGAATAATGATCGTTTGTTATAAATAACCAGGTTTTAAGAATTTTTAAGTGAATTTCAGGATCTTCATATTACCTTTGTTAATTACAGGGACCTGGGCAACGGTTGGTACGATGTTATATATCTTCTGGAACTCGGTCTGGGTCTGGAATGTACCGCTGTTTATTAGATGTATTCCTTTATATTTTTTATATGAATTGATGTGTGTATGTCCGGTGTGTAAAATATCTGGTATTTCTTCAATTACCATATGGTCTTCAACTTCACTGGCCAGGGATGTTCTTTCACCATAAATAGGTGCTAAATGCCTTTTTTCCAGTAGTTCTTTCATTATAATGTCTGTGTTCTGATGACTCATCCCCTTAACAGTCACAGCAAAATCATCAAAGCTCCTTCCATGGTAAATGAGCACATTAATGCCATCCAGACTTACCACTGAAGGATTGCTCGTGAAATTTACATTCTTAAGCTTGTACAGTTCACCAGCAAATTCTTCTGGAATTGCTGGCTGTGGCTCTGCTAAACGCCCTGCATCGTGATTTCCGGGGGTGATTATGATCTGAACATCATCAATTTCTCCGAATAGCCGGGCGGCTTCATCATATTGTTTGTAGATGTCCTTTATAGTTAGTTCTTTATCCTGATGAGGATAGACCCCTATTCCATCTACAATATCTCCAGCAACTATAAGGTACCGTACGCTATTGGCTATTTCCTGCTGTTCATTATCTCCAAATTCTCCGTTAATCCATTTAATGAAGCGGTTAAATGCATCACCTAGGAATGTGGAACTTCCTATGTGGGTGTCCGACAGGAAGACCATGGAAAAATCCATTTCTTTCTCATCTACACGGGGTATTCCTGGATTTATGAGTTGAGAGGCCATTATCAGGCTACCTTTTCTGGTTCCGACCACCCCTATTATTTCATCTTTAACCACTCGTTCTGAGTCTTCAAAGAGGGAGTGGTTCTCGTTGTGTATCAGTACACCTGCTGTACCGGTTTCATCCTCCACTTCAATTAGCTTATGGTTATTTTTAGTGTTCCTTACATCGTTGACCATTCCAATAACTTTCACCGCGTCCTGGACGTTTTCAAGTTCTTGTATGGATTGAGGACTTTTCAAGTCCTTTTTCCTCAGTAGCATATCCTTTAATTTATGATATCTGCTGCCAAAGTAGGCTGTGAAGTCCTTAATCTCCCCGTTGGTATATGATTTTCGGGTGGTGTCTTTGATTATTTCAATACCATTGTTTTCATTCACTGTACTTTCAGGCATGGATGCGTTGTGAGTTGTTGTTACACTGCTATCTGTTTCAGTTGATGTGTAGGGTTTTGGGGTGATTTTAGGAATTTTGAAATCATCTGAGTCTACTGAATTATTTGCATGAGAAATAGGGACTGTATCAGAGCTGATTTCGCCAGATGAATACTCTTCCTCAATGTGTTTATAATCTTCGAGATACTGGTCCAACATATCTTCGGTCAATATCATTATATCTTTTCGGGGCAAGCCTAATTTTTGAATAAGCGATTCTGTAAATTTTAATGAATCAGATTGCTTTTTAATCTTTTCATAGGCGGCGTTGTCAAGTAGAACCTCTGCTTCTACGAATTTGTTAATGATGGTTTCGTACATAAAATATCTCTAAATCTTTTATTTTATTTAGATACTTTATCACTATAATAGTTTTCATTAGCTGGATAAGGACTATAAGGGAGTATTTTAATATTTAAATCGGTTTTTCTGTTTTATTTTAAAATTCATACCATATTTTTTATATGAATTTATATTTATACCCTGAAGTATTCTACAACATTTAACTAACATAATCTTTATGAAATATTATAAAATAATAAACAGGATATTCAGGATAAAAGTTTAAATTATAGGAAAACAAAGCTTAAAAACCATACTTTGACCATACTTTTTTCATGATATAAAGTAATTGATAATATAAATTTTTTTATCGTATTACATAAAGATCATATTAAACAAAGACTATTACACGAAGAATAATTTATAATGCAGAAAATTCTATTGAAAGCTTATATCTGAAGATCTTAAAATTCGGAAATGAATTTAACATTCTGAAGATATTAACCATGTGATGATATTAAAATCAGAGAAAAAGGAATCATCATTAAAAATTGAAACATGATAACATCAGATTACATCTAGATGATGGAAATTAACTAGATGACCGAAATTTAAATTTATAAAGGTGATATTAGTGAACAGTGTAGTTAAATACTTATTACTTTTTCTTTTATGTGTGGTGTTTTTTGAAGCAGGATTAATCAGTGCTAACACCATCGTCTCTGGTGAACCCCCAAATATTGGGAATTTGCTTAATATGCAACTGGATGGATTAAAATCCCTGCTACAATTATTGCAGGGTTCGCAAAATAGCAATCAGAAAACAATTAACATCAGCAATGAACATGAAGTGGCCCAGGTAATTCAGAATAAGAGTGAAATGAACGGTGTTAATCTACAATCATTATCCGCACACACGAGTGAGAGCACCAGCAACGAAAACATAACTGTAACTATAACATTAATGGGTTATAAGACAACCACCACTACGGGTAACGGCACCAATGGAAGTATCGTCATTAAACCCGATGAAACATACAGCGTAACTGCCACTGCTGTTGGTACTATTGAAAATGGTAAAATTAAGGTGGATTTAAACAGTATTGTAATAACCACTGTCCGTAAACTGTATAGTAACACAGCAAACAGCACTTAAAATCCATAAAAATAAGAAGTACCATGTAGATAACAATATATTCTCTATTAATAACAATATATTCTTATTAAAGGATGATTAACACATGATTAGAGTAGTGGGTATAGGTCCCTCACGGGATGACATGACCATACGGGCATTAAATGCAATTGATGAAGCTGATGTTATAATAGGCTATAAAGGCTATATTAAACATATAGATGACTTGGTGAAAGGAAAAAAAGTCGTATCTAAGGGAATGGGTCAGGAATTGTTGAGGGCTGAACTAGCCGTGCGTGAGAGCAAGGCCGGTAAGAATGTTGTCCTGATATCTAGTGGAGATCCAGGGGTTTTTGGGATGGCCAACGTTCTCTTCCAGTTAATGGGCAAGTATAAGCACTTGGAAGTGGAAGTTATTCCTGGGATATCAGCAGTTAATTTTGCAGCCTCTATTTTAGGTGCCCCTCTACATGATTTTGCGGTTATAAGCTTAAGTGATCTTTTAACTCCACTTTCTGAAATTAAATGTAAGATAAAAAAGGCTTGTGAGGGAGATTTTGTAATTGCATTCTACAACCCAATGAGTAAGACACGTAAAAAACCCTTTGCCGAAGCCCTCAACATCCTTCAAGATGAGATGAAACCATCCACACCGGTAGGATTAGTTAAAGGCAAGGATGGGGGGGCGGATGTTAAGATAACTTCCCTGGAAAACCTTCCAAGTGAAGAAATTGACATGTCTACCATAATCATAGTTGGAAATAGCATGTCTTATGTAGAAGATGGCCGGATGGTAACCCCCCGTGGCTATATGGTGCCTTACTCTTTACATCCCCTGGCAATTGAGTTTTATGAGAAATACTTGGATGGTGAAGGTGCTGATGGCCCAAATTTGGGATGTGAATATTATCCCTGTCACCATCATCCTCAGAATTGCACATTCTGTTACTGTCCCTTCTATCCCTGTGCTGATCCGTCCACTGGTGGACGTTGGATTAAAGAAAAGGGTGTGTGGAGCTGTGAGGGTTGTACATGGATACATGAAGATAAAACTGTTCAGTGCATACAGGCCAAACTACCATCAATTGTGGAAAATATAGGCGACCTTAAGAAAAAAAAGAAAGAGCTATTAAAATTAAGAAGAGAATGTATAAGAAATACTGAATGCTGAAGGTGCATTTGAAGTAAAGTGGATGAAATTTATATGGGGAAATTTGATTTATTTTTTTTTAGTAGGCCAATATGATACTATTTATTTTGAATGAATAACCATTGATATACCAAGGATAGTATCAAATGGCTGCTTCTTTTTTAATTGCTTCCCTAAGTTCAATGGCTTCTTTAAAGTTTTTATCCATTTTTATAGCTTTTTCAATTGAAATAATGGCATATTCATAATTTTTAAGATTATATAGACTTTTACCATATAGATAGAGAGCGAATTTGAAAAAATCATCATTTTTATTTTCATGTCGGGCCATGAAAAATTCGAAGATCTTACGTGCCTCATCAAATTCATCCATCAGTAGAAGAACATAGCCTTTGTTGTACCAGGCAAGGGTATCACCAGCATCTATTTCAATAACATTTTCAAATGATTTCAGAGCGTCAGGATAATCCTCTTTTTCCATGTAAATTATTCCTTTACAGCTCCAAGCTGGTTTATAAGTTTTTTCTATCTTGATAACCATCTCTAAGAGTTCTAATGATTTATCATACTCCTTCTTATGTAGCAATTCAAGGGCTTTTTTATAGTAAAATTCCACATCTTTTTTGGCCATTTTAATTCACCTTATTTCTTGGTAGTTAAGAATCTTTAATTAATTATTGATATTACATTTCCTTTATTTTTTTTATATCCACTGTTAAATTATAATACTTCCACCGAATGATAATTTCCTGAGTATGATGTTAATTTGATTGTTATGAAATTCAGAGTGGCTTTTATTCTGGATTATATAACGGAGATCAAATGATCAAATAATTAAATCAGTAAGAACAACAATTATTATTATACAGAAAAATAATTTTCATAAAAATTCCATTAACTTATCTACAATTTTTTGCCGGTTATTGTATGGTTGATGAATCTTCAATAATGGATTTTGACAACAGGATTCAATACCTACGTAGAACAGATGAATCTAATTATTCTCTTCTTGAAAGAATTTTTAGTTTTGATTCACAAACTGGATCTCAGGTTATCCCTCAATCTTTACGAAGTAAAGTATTAAATTATTTTGGAAGGCGTGATTCCTCGAGAAATATCATTGAAACTCCTGAGGAAGTAGTTGAAAGGATCGAAAAACAGAAAATTGTAAAAATAAACAATATATGGACTGGTGAAAGCACTCTTTTTAATTCTCTGAGGTCTGATAGGCCGGGGATTAGAGGATCGGATGTTGAAAAAGAAAAAAAGTATGTTCATGGTTTGATTGAAGATTCAAAAAATGTTTGTGATTTCTGCCACCCTGAAAAATACACACCTGAAGATGTCTTCGGACGAATACAAGGTAAGCATTCCATAACAGCCGCTAACCTAGCAAAATATGATGTTTGGAGTAGCTTAGTTATATTCGAAGATCATAATCCTCTTAAATTCACTTTAGATGAATTTGATGATTACCTTAAGACCAGTTTTCAATGGTTTGAAGCAGTAAACAACAACGATCCACAATTTACATACCCATTTTTTATCTGGAACTGCCTGCCACGTGCAGGAGCTTCCCAGGTACATGGGCACTGTCAAATCCTCATGAGCAAAGAGCCATATGCAGGTGTTCAAACTCTCATTAAGGCATATCAGAATTATAAAAAAGAAAATAGTGATGATTATTTTCAAGATCTGTACCAAGCCCACCGTTCCCTGGAGCTTTCTCATAAAAATGGAGATACTCTTTTTTTTGCCAACATCACACCAATTAAAGAGAAAGAAATAGTTATCATATCCAGAGATCCATCAACGAATTATAAATCCAGAGAAACTATTTTTAAAATTTTAAGGTGCTTTATTGATGTTATGGGAGTTTTCAACTTTAATTTATCCATATCCTGTCCTCCCATAAATAACCAGGAAAAATTTCCATATATAACCCGTATTGTGGACCGTGGAAGTCTCCTTAAATCCACGGCAGATATGGGCGGTATGGAGCTTTATGGAAGTTCCGTTGTGGCAGATGACCCTTATAAAATAATCAAAATCCTAAAATATGCTTTTAAAACAGAATGAAATGTTATATTTTCTATGAATATCGATATGTTATGTAATATTCCAATATGCAATGCTTTTAAAATAGTAGGGTATGTTTACGTTTTTTTATAAGTTGGGGGTAAATTCGTTGGCAAAATATCTTTTAGATAATTTAGAATACCTTGAAATCTTTAAAAATGATCCAAAAACTGCAATCATTACAGATATAGATGGAACAATTAGTGAAATAGCTCCTACACCAGAAAAAGCCATGGTTACAACTTCCATGCAAAATGAACTGGCTAAGCTGATGGAAAAATTTAAAATTGTGGCGGTGGTTAGTGGTCGATCCGCCTTAAATGCCAGGGAAATGGTGGGGGTGAACGGACTCCTATACGTAGGTAACCATGGAATGGAATTTCTAAAAGATGGAAAGTTATCCATACATCCCGAAGTTGAAAAATATATCCATGAAATTCAGGAAACTGGTAAAAAACTAAAAAGTGGAGATATGTCCAGTTTAGAAGGTCTGATATTTGAAGATAAAGGAATTTGCTATACCATTCACTACCGCCTCTGTAGCCCATCAGAAAACCCTAGGGAAAAAATATTAAAAACCCTCCACGATGATCCTGATTGTAAAAAATTTAATATAGCGGAAGGACGTCAGCTGGTGGAGCTTAGGCCGCCCATAAGTTGCGATAAAGGTACCATACTTAATAACATAATTGAGGAATATAAGTTAGAGAAAGTTATTTACTTAGGAGATGACATCACTGACCTGGATGCCTTTGATAAACTCACACAAATGGAAAATGAAGGAAAAGTCAATGGAACTAGTATTTTAGTACTTTCCAGTGAGATACCTCCCTACATTAAAAAAAGATCTACTTTTTTTGTTAATAACGTGGATGAAGTGTTTAAATTCTTTCAATGGTTATCAAACTAAATAAACTATTACAAGGCCTCAAAATACCAAATAAGGGGTGTTTTAACACCCATCTACCACACCATATATGTATCATGAATAACATAATAGCAGTATAAGCTGATAAAAACTGTAATTGGTTGTGTTATAAAAGTGATAAAAGCTGTTTTAATGGCTGGAGGCAAGGGAAATAGGATTCGCCCCCTTACTTTATCCAGACCAAAACCCCTGATTCCTATAGCTAATCGACCTATGATTGAATACATTGTTGAAAAGCTGAAAAAATTTGATGTTAATGAATTTGTGGTAACATTAAGCTATTTAAAAGATCAGATAAGAAACCTGCTTGATAAAAACTATTCTGATTTGAATATTAAATATTCTGTGGAAAAAAATCCACTGGGAACTGCTGGGGGAGTTAAAAAGGCAGCTAAACATATAGATGATACATTTTTTGTTTTAAGTGGAGATGTGTTAGTTGATGTGGATTTAAATGAAATTTTACATTTTCATAAGAAAAATAAGGCCCTTGCCACCATAGTCCTTACTCCGGTGGAAGATCCCAGTCAGTATGGAATTGCAGTATTGGATAATAAGAATCAGATAGTTAAATTTCTAGAAAAACCATCAGCAAATGAAGTGTTCAGTAAAATTGCCAACACAGGCACTTACGTTTTGGAACCAGAAATATTAGACTATATACCTACTGATGGGGAAAGCGACTTTTCTAACGATATTTTCCCCCAATTAATCGAAGAAAATGCAGGTGTGTATGGATTCATTCATGATGGTTATTGGAATGACATTGGAAGACCTAAAACATACCTTCAAGCCAACTACGATGTTCTTAACCAGAAAATCAAGTTAAATCCCAATGGTAAAAAATTAGCCGAGGGAGTGGGAAGACTGGGTGATATGTGGGCTGAAGATGATGTGGATATTAAAAAAAGAACCAGACTAATAGGGCCAGTGGCCATAGGATCCGGTTGTGTTATAGAAAAAAACTGCGTAATAGGTCAAAACACATCTATTGGAGATAATGTGCATTTAGAAAAAAATACCACAGTTAAAGGCTCTGTTATTTTCCCAGATAGCGAAGTCAAAGAAGGTTCATACTTGAAAAATTGTATTGTGGATTCATATTGTACAATTGAACGGGGAAGTTTTATTGAAAGCGGTGCGATTCTAGGAAGTAATGTGGAGTTAGGGTCATTTAGCTGGGTAAGATCAAAAAGATCCATCTATAACAGCACTGTAATTTTGCCAGAATCAATAATTGACTCTGATTATCCCATTGTAGTGTAATTTATAATAAACTTTTTCAGGAGGAATCTTAAAATGGCTAAATACGTTCAAAATATTAGGGGGGTAGTTAATGAAGAGATTACAAATGAGTTTGCATCACAGTTAGGCAACATTGTGGGTAATTTCGTTGGTCCTAGTAAGCATGTGGTGGTGGGTAGAGATATCAATGTTACTTCCCAAATGATTAAAAGATCAATAACCACCGGGCTTATGGCGGCTGGTGCAAATGTAATTGATTTTGGAATTGCACCCATACCAGTTATACATTATAATATGGATTATTATGATGCATCTGCCATGATTAATATTAGTAAATCCAATTTAAGGCCTGAAAATGTTGATATTAAAATATTTAGTGACCATGAGATCCCTTTGCAAGCACATCCCAAATGTGTGAATTGGGATGAAATAGGGAATTTACAATATGTTTATGAATATAGGGACTTCTATGAGAAGGCAATTCTCAAACAAATTGACACGAATAATATAAAAGATAAAGGATTTTTCCTGGTTCTGGACTATAAAGGAGATGCAGCTAAACCATTTATCTCACGGATATTGAATAAATTAGGTTGCGAAACTGTGCTAATTGGTAGTGTTGAGGGTACATCAGCAGGGGGTTTTTCAGAATCCACACCTAAAAGTATGTCATTAGTTTCGGAATTAACTACATCAATAGGTGCTGATATGGGTATCATCTTAGACAACGATGCCGACAATGTAGTTTTCGTAGATCACCAGGGAAACATGATCCGTGAACAGACTGTCCTGGGTATTTTTGCTAAATATATTCTTCAAGAGAATTCAGGAGGTAATATAGTATCATCAGTGGTTGCATCCCAATCACTGGAAGAAATAGTATCTGAAAATAGTGGACAACTCATAAAAACCTCAGTTGATAATGTTCTGTATGAAATAGTATCTAATAATGCGGTTTTTGGTGGGGATGAACCAGGCCTGTATGCTTTTCCAGAATTTCAGATATGTTTCGATGGGATTTATGCAGTTATGAAGATGCTGGAAATATTGGCCAAAGAAAATAGCACCTTATCTGCTCTTGCTGAGGACATAAAAGAGTACAACCGAACGGGCTTCACCATAAAATGTGAACACGAAAAAAAGGATGAAGTCATTGAAACTTTCATGACAAAATTCGAATATAAAAATAATATTAACACTGTAGACGGTGTTAGAATTAATTTAGATGACTCTTTCATATTAATTAGACCTTCCCGCTTCGAACCGCTTGTTAGAATATATATTGAATCTAAATCAGCCCATAAATTACAAGAACTAACCGAATCTACCAAGAAGATCATAGAAAATGTAAAGGAGTAACTTTTTTATCAAAATTAGGTGTTAAATAATGAATTTCCCAAACCAGGATAAAATTTTAGATTTTTTAAAGGATAAAAATTTAATAGTTGTTTCTAATCGAGGTCCGGTGGAATTTATTAAAGAAAACGGCAAGACAAAAATGAAAAGAGGGGCTGGAGGTCTTGTTTCCACATTATTGCCCTTGATGGAAGCATTAAATGGTGCGTGGATTGCTAGTGCAATGACACCAGGGGATGTTGAAGTGGCTAAGCGATTTCCCGACAATCGTGTGCCCATTACAGATGATAAACCTCTTTTTTGGGTGCCATTTGTGGTGGTGGAACCAGAACCTTATGAAAGTTATTATAGTATAATAAGTAATCCTTTGCTCTGGTTTGTTCAGCACTACATGTGGAACAGTCCTTACACTCCGGATATTGATGATCAGATACATCAGGCCTGGAAAAATGGTTATAAGTACATGAATCAGCAATTCGCTGAAAAAGTATGTGCAGAAAGTAAAATCAATAATAAAGAACCAATGATAATGTTACAGGATTATCACCTCTACTTATGTCCTTTATACATTCGGAAAAAAATGAAAAATACTTTTTTAAGCCAGTTTATCCATGTTCCCTGGCCCCAATCAGAATACTTTAGTATACTTCCCCAATACATGAGAAAAGAAATCATCGATGGACTACTATCAAATAACCTTCTTGGATTCCACATACCTCGTTATGTCAACAATTTCATTCAAACTTGTGAAGAATACGTTGATGAAGTGGATTATGATAATGGAATAGTCTGGCACAATGGACAAGCAACCCATGTAAAAAGTTATCCAATTTCTGTAGATTATAATGGAATTAAAGAACTGGCAAGTTCAAAAGAAGTTTCAAAAAAAGAGAAACTAATTAAAAAAATAAAGGGTGATTATTTCCTTTTCTATCGCACAGACCGTGCAGATTTAAGTAAAAATATCATCAGAGGATTTAAAGCCTACGAACTCTTTTTGCATAAATATCCTCAGTATCATGGCAAAGTGAAATTTTTAACCACTGGAAAACCCACCAGGCAACAGATCAGGGAATATCACGATTATTATTATGATATTGTGGACATAATTGAAGAAATAAACATCAAATATGGTACCGATGATTGGAAACCAATAGAATTTTTATTCAAAGCTGATTATAATCTTGTAGTTGCGGCCTTCAAAAATTATGACTGCATGATTGTTAATCCCATTGCCGATGGTATGAACATCGTCCCTAAAGAAGCATCGGCGGTTAACCTTAGTAAAGGAGTTATAATTTTATCAGAGAAAGCGGGTTGTTTTGAAGAGCTTAAAGACAATGTATTGGCTGTGAACCCTTATGATATTAGCCAAACAGCTGAAGCTTATAAAAATGCTGTAACCATGGGGGATAAAGAGAGGGAAAATCGATTTGATAACTTACAAAAAATTGTAGGTCAAAGAACAGTATATCACTGGATTAGCGAACAGTTTGAAGATATTGAAAAGTTAAAAACCAACCTATAAAAAATCCATATAGAAAACCAACACCATTTACTTGAAATTTGGGGATATCAATATGATAAAAATAAAACGAGCATACCAACCACCAGAAAAATCAGATGGCTTCCGCATTCTGATTGATAGATTATGGCCGCGAGGCGTATCTAAAGAAAAAGTAAAACTAGATTTATGGCTTAAAGATGTAGCCCCCAGCAACGAACTCAGAAAATGGTTCTCCCATGATGCATCAAAATGGCAGGAGTTCCAGGAGAAATACAAAGCAGAGTTAAAAAATAAAAATCAAATTTTAAATGAAATTAAAGACTTAGAGAAGGATAATAAAACATTAACTCTAGTATACTCTGCAAAAGATGAGGAACATAACAACGCGGTTGTTTTAAAAGATGTAATAACTCATCAGTAATTATTGTGTATCAAATAAATTCACAGAACACAAAATTAGATGAAATTTATAACTGAAATTAGTGATATTAAAAAAACTAAATTTCAATATTCATCTCACCGCTAAAAACAGCCACTGCATCACCTTCCATAAATGCGCCTAATTTATGACCATCATGGTAAACAGTAATTTTAAGCTCTCCCCCAGGTAGATGAACCAGGACTACTTCATCCAGAATTCCCAGCTTGTAACCTGCCAGTACAGAAGAAGTAGCCCCTGTACCGCATGCCAAAGTTATACCAGTTCCCCTTTCCCAAGTGATCATCTCAATTTCATCTCTTCCAATGACACACACGAAATGGGCGTTTATCCTTTGGGGAAAATAGGAATGATATTCGATTTTAGGACCGATTGTTTCCAGGGGTACAGAATCTATATCATCAGTAAAACAAACTGCATGGGGATTCCCCACGCTGAGCACGGTCATTTTAAATGAATTATCATCCACTACAATTTCCTCATCAAGAAATTCCTTTCCATGTGTATCCATAGGGATTTCATCAGGGTTAAAGGTGGCTGTGCCCATATCCACCCGTATACTGGTTACGTTACCATCATCCACGGTTAAAGCAAGGTCTTTTATATCTTCCATGGTTTCAACCAGCATTTTCTCTTCGGGTAAGATGTTATTCTCGTACACGAACTTGGCAAAGCATCGTATACCATTACCACACATCTCCGCTTCGCTACCATCGGCGTTAAATATTCTAAATTTTATATCAGCATCTTTGGTTGTAGATGGGCTTACGAATATAACTCCATCAGCACCGACAGAAAATCTCCTGTCACATAATTCTTCTGAAACAGCGCATTTTTTATTTTCTGGGATTACCTCAGCTTGATATTCATTGATAACCACGTAGTCGTTACCGAGTCCGTGCATTTTCGTAAAATTTAGTTTTATATTCATTTAATTATCCTCATTAACACATTAATTCCATTAAACTACCATTAATTATACCTGATACATTATCCTTACAAATAATATTGATTAACTTAATGTTTATTTTAAAAGTCTTTTAGGTAAATTCTGTTTGGATAATATGTCCGCGAATGTTTCCCTCTCCCTAATCAGGTCAGATTTACCTCCTTTCACCAGGACTTCAGCTGGCCTTGGTCTGGAATTATACTGGGAAGACATGGAAAACGCATAAGCACCAGCGTTGAGTATAGCTAAGAGATCTCCTTCTTCTAAATCTGGCATGGATCTGTCACGCGCAAACAAGTCACCTGATTCGCAGATATTCCCTGCTATGTCAATTTCCTGGGTAGGTTCTGCCAGCGGGTTGTTTGCTGAAACAATGTGGTGGTATGATCCGTACATGGTTGGTCGAAGTAGTGTGTTAAATCCTGCATCCACCCCAGCGAATTTACGGTAGCTCTGTTTAATGGTGTTCACCCTGGTTAATAGATATGAGGCATCCCCTACAATGTATCGCCCTGGTTCCAGACATAGGGTGGGATTGCCCATGTCGTATTTGTACATTTTCTCTTTAAACAGGGCAACGATTTCTTTTGCAAACTTATTGATATCTAACAATGATTCCTGTGGAGTGTAGGGTATCCCCATTCCACCCCCAAAATCGATGAATTCGAACTGGACACCTGTTTCCTGGCACACAAGCCCTGCTGTATCCATTAAAGTATTAACAGCTACTTTAAACGGTTCCGGGTCGAGAATCCCTGAACCAATGTGGGTATGAATTCCTACTGGTTTAAAACCAAGATCAATTGCACGTTTATATGCGTTTACAGCTTCTTCTTCCATTACTCCGAATTTACTCAGATATCCACCTGTTATACAGTGTTCATGGTGCCCTGCCCCTACTTTAGGGTTTACTCTGAAGGATATTTCCCTACCTTCAGCCCCTGGTAATTTTGCAAGTCTTTCCAGTGCTGATATGGAGTCTAAATTTATCCTTACACCTGATTCTAGTGCGAATTTCAGTTCTTCATTGGTAGTGTTGTTACCGGTGAAGAGTATTCTATCAGGACTGAAGCCAGAAAGAAGAGAAGTGTAAATCTCACCAGGAGATACGGCATCTATACCGCATCCGATTTCCTCCAGGATGCGCATCACTGCCAAGTTGGTGTTTGCTTTACAAGCGTAGAATATTTTAAAATTACTGTACTGGCTGGAAAACGCCTGGTTAATTCGGTTATAGTTATCCCTTATCCTGTCTTCATCCATCACGTAGAGGGGAGTTCCATACTCCTCAGCAAGATCCAGGGCATCTGCTCCGCCGATGCTTAAATTTCCATCATCATTCTTTTTCAGATTTAAATTCATGAAAGTCCTCCGTAAAGATAAACATATGTAAATTAATATGTCTTGATGTTATAAAAAATGTTCAGTAGTAATCAGTTCTACTGAAATACGGCTTAAAATAGAAAAACAACAGTATATTTTTTTAAAATAAAAAATAAGAAATAGAGGATGTTTAATCAGAGTAGTTCTTCAAAACATCACCTAATATACAGGAAACTGTGTCTATCTGCTCATTTTCAATAACCAAAGGAGGTACAAATCGTAGAACTTTACCTGCTGCGCAGTTTATGAGCACTCCCTTTTCCCGCATGTTATTGACTATATCTCTGCATTCAACATCTAATTCCATGCCTAACATCAAACCAGACCCACGTACGTCTTCAACTATGCCATGGTCCTCTTTTAAAAAGTTGAGTTTGGATTGGAAGTAACTTCCATTTTCTTTAGATTTAGTAAGAAGATCTTCATCAAGAATCACGTTTAATGATGCATTTGCAGCTGCACATGCTAAAGGGCTACCTCCGAAGGTGGCAGCATGATCACCAGGCTGGAACGCACTACCCACTTCTTTACTAGCCAGAATCGCTCCCATTGGTAATCCACCAGCAATACCTTTAGCAAGGGCTGAAATATCAGGGGTCACATCGAAAGTCTGTGATGCAAACATTTCACCGGTACGTCCGAAACCGGTTTGTACCTCATCGAAGATGAGTAAGATACCTTTTTCCTCGCACAATTCTTTTAAGCCTTTAAGGTATCCTTCGGGTGGCATTACAACGCCGCCTTCGCCCTGTATGGCTTCCACAAGAACAGCTGCTGTTTCGTCTGTTATTGCCTTTTGTACAGCCTCTAAGTTACCATAGGGAACATGGGTGAACCCCGGGTTTAAGGGACCGAAGCCTTTTTGATATATTTTTTGTCCGGTAGCTGAAAGCGCGGCGAGGGTACGTCCATGGAATGAATTTTCCATGGCTATAATATCTCCTTTGCCGGTGTGTTTCCGGGCAAGCTTTATGGAACCTTCAACTGCTTCTGCACCGCTGTTACAGAAGAATGCCAGGTCATGGGGAGATACTCCTACCAGGAGTTTAGCCAGTTCCACCTGTTGTTCGGTGTAGTAGAGATTAGATGTGTGTATCAGATTTTTTGCCTGGTTACATATAGCTTCCGCTACTTTAGGGTGGGCATGGCCTACGTTATTAACCGCGATCCCGGCCAGGCAATCGATATAACTCTTACCATCCATATCCCAGACAACAGCACCACTACCCTTTTTCAGGGCTAATGGCTGCCGTCCATAAGTTTGCATAACATATTTCTTATCCATCGCCATTATTTCTTCAGTATTCATAATCTATCACCATAGAAGAGAGTGTAGGTAAATTCATATTATCACATTTAGAAGAGTATAGGTTATGATTTACCGTAATGAATCTACCAAATATAAACTAAATTGGACTGTAAATATTTGAATTATAAATATTTAATTATCTTAATCCTTCTATAGTTTAATTTAATAAACCTTCTATACTTTAATTTAATAAAATTTCTTAATATAACTAGTGGTGAAAAAAATGAAAAAAGCCCTAATTGAAACAGAAAAAGGAAATATCGAACTCGAACTGTATGATAAAGAAGCCCCTAATACAGTGGCCAACTTTGAAAAACTGGCCAATTCAGGATTTTATAATGGACTGACCTTTCATCGAGTGATCCCAGACTTTGTAATTCAGGGAGGATGTCCAGAAGGTACTGGTACTGGAGGACCAGGCTACACAATCAAATGCGAAATAAACCCACATAAACATGGTACTGGTGCTTTGTCCATGGCCCACGCTGGAAAAGATACGGGTGGTAGCCAGTTCTTTATAACCCACAGCCCTCAACCGCACCTGGATGGTGTACACACAGTATTTGGTAAAGTGGTTAAGGGTATGGATGTGGTTAATAAAATAAAAGTCAACGACAAGATGATCAAAGTAACTGTTAGTGAAGAATAGGGAATAAAACATCTATTTCTTCCCTTTTTTGATATCCCCTCTTATCTATATTACTATTTTTTTTCTTCAGCCATGTATTCTTTTATTTTACGCTCTTCCCATTCTTTGGATAAAAATCCCCGTCGGCCAAATGTAAAAATGCCGTGTAATAAAAGTCCAATTCCCCAAAATAATATAACGAACAGGACCCAATAGAACTGTGGACTTGTTAAAAAATTAAAAATACTAAGTCCTGTAATAATAATGACAAATATAATTAGATGTTCATAAAAATCTTTTAACTCATTTATTCTAATTCTTGCTTTTTCATAATCCTCATCAGGCACACTATTACCTCCGTTTAATATATGAAACTAATACAATGCACGTTTAATGAAAGATCCGTAGATACTGGCTATTTCTTCAACAATTTCTAAATCATAATCGTCGTAATCATCTTCAGGATTACCTAGTACAATCTGTCCTAATATATCTCCTTCATTAATAACAGGAACGGATAAGAATTGGTCTACAGGGACATGTCCAGTTGGAATACCATGGGACGCTGAATGGGACTCTGGATTTTTTATATAAAATGATTTGCCTGTATCCAGAGAGTAACCAAGGAGACCGCCATAGGTTCCATCTTTTCTAACTGGAAATCGGGCTTCACCAATTTTTCTGTAATTTTCACATTCACCCGTCATATGAGAAAAAGAGATCCCTACACTGTCTTTATTTTCAGGGTCTACAATGGCGACATAACAATGTTTACTCTGGGTTGTATCCTTTGATACTTCCAAAACCAGGTCTGAGATTTCATTAACAGATGAAACTTTACCTGACGATATTAATTTTTTGAGTTTTTCTATCTCTGATCTAGTGTCCATATCCATACTTCCCTAAATTTCCATTAGTTATTTTATTATAAGTTATACAGAATAAATTTTAAGATAATATTATCGAATTATACACTGAATTAAATGAGAAATTAATCAGGAGATTTACCATGGACACCATGATCAAGGGAAAAAATAGTAAATTAATCAATTTAAGCTACATTATAAGTGCCATAACCTATCTGATAGGTTGGTACTTAATCACTCTAGGACATATATGGGCATTTATATTTGCATTACCAACGCTAATTTTAGGATTTAACCTAATAAAAAAAGGTGAATGGCGTTATGGATTGGTCCTGATCATTTTCTTTGTAGTATGGCTAAGCATCTACTACAGTTACATGCCAGGTCAATCATTGAACCCGGTAACTTAGACCTTTCTTTTCCTGATGCATGGAAAGATCCTCATGGCCAATGATATTTTGAACTACACCAATCAAAAACTCGGTAGGAACAATCAACCCATCTTCAGTTTCAATATAACGAGTACCCCTTTTCTGAAAAACCCTGGACACCTTAAATATCTTAAAAGGCACCGTGGAGTGTTTAGTGGTTTTTATATACCAATAGGTGGCCATGGGGCAAGCCCGGGGCATTAAAACTAGGTCATCTTTTTTAACCTTTATGGGCTGGGTTTTTACATAAATAAAATCTCCAGATATAGCATAAGGTTGTGCATCTTTTTCAAGCTTTATTATAAGGTGTTCTTCATGTTTTTCAGCGGACTTCATTTTCTTTTCCAGAAATTTAACGGTTAAAACTTCCACATCTTCCATGGAAAGTTTATCTTCATTTAATTTTTTTTTAATACCACTTTCCATGGCTTCTGTAAGTCTTATCCAAGCTTCTACTTCGTTACAGAGTGTTTCCTTGCGGTTGGTACGCATGGGACATTTACAGCAATATTTATCCTTCAATATCTCCATTATTTCCTGGTAATATTTTTCAGTTGCTTCCTGGATTTCATCCAGAGCATCGGAAAGTTCTCCCATAATGACACATCTTGAAGCTATATTCTAGGTTTTAATTCATCTAAAAGCCCAGACTTACGTGCGTAATGGAATAAGTAAAGTTGAACGTAACCAGCATATTTTCCAAATCTTTCTCTACCATACTCTCTTATTTTGTCGGGCTTAATTTTTTCCCCATGGAAGTAAAGTTTGGAGATGATCCTGGAAATCCACACATCTACTGGAAATGCCTCGCCCCTACCAAAACCATAAAGAAGTATGCAGTCAGCAACTTTCGGTCCCACACCGGGTATTTCAAGAAGTGTCTGGAAAGCTTCTTGGTAATTCATCCTGGCAATGGTATTTAAATCCAGATCTTCATTAATAATCTTGGACGCTCTTTTGATGTAGTTTCCTCTGTATCCAACACCGCAGGTTTTTAGGTTATTGACACACTCTGCAATGTTTTTTTCTCCACCACAGTATTCTAGCTCCTCAACTTCATGTTCGGGTACTGTGAGAATTTTCTTGGGACTGGGGAATGTGTAAAAATCACCAGTGGGAAAATGATACATGTCTCCCCATTTTTCACTCATCATCCTGATGGATCTATTCCACCGGATTATTGAATTATTGGCAGATGTAATGGATGATATCACACATTCAAACGGGTTATGGGCTTTAAATACTCTTAAACCCCTGCAAAATTCTATGGTGGGACTTAATTTAGGATCTTTTTCTAGAAATTTGTATAAATTGTTTAAGTCATCATTCAACCCGAAAATATCCTTTATTGTGTCTTGAACAGTTTTTAAAGCTATTTCGTAGGGAGATTCTACTTCAACTTCCAGGGAACTCGCCATGTTCTTAGATCCACATTTTATTTTAATTAAACAGGGCTTATTTTCCGCAACAACTAATTCCTGGAAATAACCATCCTGTTCTAACCATGCGGGCTGGGATGTCTGGCCACTTTTAATGGTCAAGGGTAGGTTGAAAGGGCCTTCAAATTCTTTATTGTAGATTTGAAAATTTTCTTTCATTATTCCAGCAATCCTGATTATTTTTTCTGTAGATTAGAATCAACTTCCCTGCTTAAAGAAAGGGATATTTCGAGGTATTTATTCAGATTTTCACTGGATTTTTCCATTAACTGACGGGATTTATCCTCTAAACCATCTTTTCTTGCATATAATGATTCAGAATAAGCCACTAATGAATCATAAAACAGGATTAATGCATTTATTATGTTCTGTTGAAGTTGTAAACATTTAGATGGTGGTTTAAGTTTTCTGTAACTGGCAAATGTATCATCTGCATGGTTTCGTAGGTGATCCAAACTACGATGAGTTTCTAAAATGCTAATTTCATCTTTAGCATCCTGATTAATTAATCTTCTAAATGAAAGTGATTGTATACTGGTTTCTTGCAAAACTTTCTTGCTTTTTTTCAGGAACTGGCGTTTAGTTAAACCGAACATTATTTTTCCTTTACTTTATCATGTAACTGTTTAGTCATATTATTTAATTCATCGTGGCGGAAACAATCCATCAAATGGTCGTTGACCATCCCTACGGCCTGCATAAATCCCTAGCATATGGTTGGTCCTACAAATTTAAAACCCCTCTTCTTGAGGTCTTTGCTCATCTTCTCTGATCCGGTAGTTGATGCGGGTATATCACTCATTGTTTTCCAACTGTTCTGGATAGTTTTATGGTCCACATACTCCCATATGTATGAATCAAAACTCCCATATTCCCCTTGGATCTCTTGAACTGCCCGGGCATTGGTCACGGCAGAGCGAATCTTAAGGCGGTTACGAATTATACCCTCATTGTTCCGGAGTTCATCTTTCTTATTTTCACTGTATGCAGCTACTTTATCCACTTGGAAATTATCAAAGGCCTTACGATAATCATTTCTTCTTTGGAGTATCAGGTTCCAGCTCAAACCTGCTTGGGCGCCTTCCAGTATAAGGAACTCAAACAGAAGCCTGTCGTCGTGAACTGGGACTCCCCATTCATGGTCATGGTAATCCCTGAGTAATTCATTACCATCGGCCCAAGGGCAGCGTATTTTCATATTTAACCAACTCGTGATTCTATGTTTATTCAGTATTAAAGTAGAATAGCAACCAATAAAATGTTAACTTAAAAATATAATTTATCCGAATTAATATCCATTATCTGATAATGATGATCCATATTCAAAGGAGATACTGTGCTTTTTTTATTTATTTTAAAACAGACAAATTATATTAAACTGTATTTACAAAAATAAATAAAGGAATTTGTAAATTAGGGGGAATAATAGGTTTATGTCTAGGTTCGAGTTAGTAACGCCACAAGACGCATTGAAGTTGATGGATGAAAATTCAGAAATAGTTATTATAGATATCCGGCCGGAAGATGATTATAGAAAGGACCATATTCCCGGGGCTCAAAATCTAGATTATGATGGCCATGATTTTCAGCGCAAAGTAGAAAGATTGGATAGAAATAAAAAATATCTGATATACTGTAAATCTGGTGTGAGAAGTGAATATTTCATGATGAAGATGAAAGAATCAGGATTTAACGATGTTTACGCTATCTTGGGTGGTTATGTAGCGTGGCAGATTAGTAAATTACCCCTGGTGAGTTAATGTTACAACAGACACTTACGCTAGTAGTAATATAACATCAAACACCGTAGTTTTTTGCGAAAAAAGAGTTGAGGAATTATAAAATTTAATACTATAAAAAAAAGTAGTTCAATATTTTTGATATCACTATATAGAGACACCCATCAGATTTTAGGCTTTCAGATAAGAATCGAGTTTTTTACTTACATTTTCATATATTTGCTTGGTTACTCCAACTTTCCTAATAAAATCGTTGGAATATCTAATGTCTCCGCGTCGTGGATTATCCTGCCTCATGACGTACATACAGATCGCGGTTATTATCATTAATGGGTCTGTTTTTCTACCAGTTCCACCCCTGTAGAGTTTCCTGAAATCTACTCGGGATATTATTTCCCTGGCCCGGTCTTTCTGCCCACCCCCTACTGGCATGAGTATTTCGTCTCCTTCTTCCTTTTTAGTTATAACCAATGTTGGGCTGTGCCCGGTCATCATGAAGTTACTTGCGGCAATGCTTAAGAGAGCCATTTTTTCCTTAAATCGAAAGTCCTCTTCAGGTGTCTTTTCCTGATGAGATTTATATTTTTCATATTTTATAATCTTCCTTTCGAGCCTCTTTGCTTTTGCTTTGTCATCTAAGAAAATGTGTTTTCTTCGCTTCAAATTTCTCGCCTGATCTATGTTCTACAACCTTCATACTGTACTTCAATTTTTTTTAGGTATTCTCACTTATTAAATTAGGCAGGAGGTATTTAAAATGAGTTTTTATTAGAAATTGGGGAAAAATTAATAATTTTGATTAAGTAATAAATTATAGCTTTCTAAAAATTTAATTTCAAAATCAAGAATTATATGAATTCAAAAATTTGAAATTTAATACTGACTAACACATCATTTTGCTTCAAGTAATCCTTTAATATTATCACCGAATACTCATTGAAGTGAAGATACTGGCAGCTTGATAACATCTGCTTCATTCAACTTGAAGATTTCATAGAATGATATGGATAGCAGAAAATCAATTGATGCAATTCGAGTATTCTTCCATATTTGGAATATTTTATTAAATATAGACCGACTTAATTTACATATTATAATTCCTAATACCTTCTGAATTAATTTTATTCCAGATTACTTGAAAAGTGAATAAAGGAAGAATTGTAATTTATGTAATTGGGGATTTAAGTCTTAAATCCTATTTAACAACAATTATGCAAAGATTTCTGGCTTTATTTTATAAGGAGTACTTGAAGAATCGAAAGACCCCCTTTACTTACTCTTTCACAGTGAAGAAAAGATAAATATCAACCCTTACACAAATTTTATAATGAAGAACATTCATCTAATGGTATTGAGTATTTAATTGTATTGAGAATAAATAATCATAATTAGAAATATCATCATTAAAACTTATTAATCAAAATCTAAAGGGCCTGTAGTCTAGCCAGGAATATGACGTGGGACTTCGGATCCCAAGGTCGGGGGTTCAAATCCCCCCAGGTCCGCTCAATTTTTATTTGTCATCTAAAATAGCCTGGGTTGTATTAAATCCTGAACCCATACATACCAGACCCGCTACGGCGGCGGCTTCCATTATTTCTTCCTGTGTTGCGCCTGTTTTAAGATCTTGTCTTTTATGGGTCAGAGTGCATGATCACATTTAATTGCAACTGCACATGCAAGGGAAATAAGCTTTTTCTTTCTGTGATAGTGAGCCATCCTTAAGTATTTCTGATGCTAGTTTTTTAAATGCAGAATCAACTTCATTTCCAATGGCCGCTGTGAAACGGCTAGCTCCTGTCCTGTTCCATTATAATCTTCTATTTTAGTTCCTTACTAGGTCTAACATCCCTTCAGGCCTCATTTCAATTTTGCCTTGACTTATTAAGTCTTTAATTACACTGTCTATCCTTTTGATGGCTGGTCCTCTAGCGATTTTGGCCCCGAATATTTTTACAACTTCACGTATCAGTTCGTCAGATTCTGTTGCATACTGGGATTTCAACACCATGTTTATTGCTAAGGTAATTTCTTCTTTGCTGATGTAATCCATTTTTACGCCTTGTTTTCCTGTACGCCTTCTTACAATGATTGGGGCGTCCTTATAATATAAGAAATCATCCTTGCGTATAACACTGCCATCGAGCAAAGTTAATTCAACTGCTTCCTTCATTATAGCCTGGACACGGCGCCCGGCCCTGCTAAGCCCCCAATGTGTTCGGATGCGTTTAACCACTTCATCGTAGTGGATAGGACCCTCCAATTTAACTACTTCCATCACAGCCTTAGCCACGGTACCCACGGGCTGGTTATGTAATTCTCCGGTAACTTTGAAGTTCTGCTTCAGGTCGCTTACTTCATAATTGGATACTACATCAAGGGGAGATCTTGGAATATCATTTTCTTTTTGTATCTCCGTATAATTTTCATTATCTGACAGTGATTTAGTTTCTTGAGCAGTATCTGTTTCTAAAATATTTTTTGATGGTGATGCTCTGATTACCCCTGATTCATGAGTTAATTCTGGTTCAGATTCACTTTTTGCTTCAGATTTTGTTATTGTTTTAGATTCTCTTATTGCTTCAGATTCTGAAATATCATCAGATTCTGCATCAGCCACTTCAGCTTCTAGGAGTTCTTTCACTGATTCCTCTTCTTCTATCACTGGTGGGATGAATTCTTCTTCATCCCTTTCTTCATTTAGAAGTTCTTCGATAGTTTTTAATAGAGCTTTTTGCACCTCTGAACGGTTTCTGTACCAGTCAGGAGACCATAATCTGTGTAAACGCCAGCCTAATCCTTTAAGCACTTGTTGTCTAAGACGATCACGATCTCGGGCCACTCTGCTGCTCTGATAAATTGGACCGTCACAGGTTATTCCCAGGAGGTAACGTCCAGGATATTTTGGATCTAATATGGCCAGATCAACCCTGAAACCAGCACATCCCACTTTTGTATTGACTTCATAGCCATTTTCGGTTAAAAATTCGTAGATAGCAATTTCAAAGGCAGTTTCATTACTATCCGGGAATTCATCTTCCTGAGGGATTGTTTTAGTTTCTGCGTATTCCAGGAATACCTTAAGTGCCCTGAGGCCGAATGGTGAGTTTGATGTTAAATTCAGGTCCCTGCCCCGGAAGTTGGAAAATATAATACATTTTTCCCGGGCTCTGGTTAATAGAACGTTTAAACGCCTTTCTCCACCGTCTTGATTTACAGGTCCAAAGTTATGGCTTAACCGTCCATTTGCATCGAATCCATATCCTACACTAACCAGTATTACATCTCTTTCGTCTCCCTGGATTGTTTCCAGGTTCTTAACAAAGAAATGCTCCTTTTGATTTCTACTGAAATATTTTTCCATGCGGGGATTGAGTTTAAGTTGTAGTTCCAGCTCTTCTAATATGGCCTGCTGTTGGCGGACGTTGAATGTACCTACACCAAGACTTTTCGTGTCACCATACTTTTTGTAATGTTCGAATACTGTTCTTATCACTTCTTTTGCTTCTTCATGGTTAGTTGCAGTATTACCTCGGTCATAGACAGTCTCTGGAAGGTGTACGAGCTTTAAACCTAGTTCATCTGCATCTCGGCTGGGAGAAGGATAGATCAGGAGGTGGTTGTCATAGAATTCCTGGTTGGAAACAGCGATTAGGGATTCATGCCGGCTCCGGTAGTGCCATCTAAGCATTTTTGAAGGAAAACTCCTTTTGGTGAGATGCAGAATACTTTCCATATCTGCGAGAACTGCCAGATCATAATCATCACTTTCCACATCAATGAGTATATCGAAAAAAGTTGTGGGGGGCAATTGCCGGGTGTCGCCCATTATAACTGCATATTTGGCCCTTAATAGCGCTCCTAATGCGTCTTCAGGTTTTACCTGACTTGCTTCATCGAAGATCACATAGTCGAAGCGCAGGTTTTTCACACTGTAGGGGTCCAAATACTGGGCTATAGAAAGGGGACTCATCATAAAACAGGGCTTTATATTTTGTATAATGCCGCCGCATATGGATAACAACTTTCTAATGGGCATATGCCCCCTTTTTCTTGCGAATTCGCTCTTTAAAACCCCCAGTTCACTGCGGGGTGATGCGTTGCTTGAAATTGATGGACGGTTTGCATATAATTTTCCTGCTATCCTGAATCGATTTAATTTTATAATCTTTTTATCAAGTTCTTGGAATTCTTCTATCTTTTTTTGATGCACATCTCCCACAAAACGGGAGAGTAATGGTTCTTTTAAAAATAAGTTCCGCAACATGGAATCTGCGAAGTTACCTTCCAAACATGGTATGAGGTCATCTGTCTCTATTTCATCTTTATTAACAATTTCAACCAGTTTGAAACCAATGGTTTCTTCACATTCTCCTCGTGAGGAGCTGAAACGTGACCAGTTCTGTAGTTCATGAAGATTTTCTTTTAACTGGATCAACATGGATTCAAGGTGTTGGATGGGGTTTTTGGTAAGATTATATCCCATTGCAGAGTCCAGATTAAAGTGAAGGAAACTGTCTAATCCCTTAACAATGCCAAGCAGTTCGTCATAATTTTGGTGTAACTCATTTGATAATTTCTTTAGTTCCTTTTGGTTTATGGAGTCCATTATTTTAAGGGTTTTCTCTGATATGCTACCCTCTTTTAGAGCCTTACGGAATTTCAGTATCCAGTCAGATATCTTTTTCAGGTCTTCTGCTTTGCTTTTTTCAGCCTTCCAGTGGGTGCCAAATAGTGGTCTGGCCTTTTCATCCTGTGCCCTGATATTTTTTTGGAGGTTCTGAAATCTAATTAACTCTTCTAGGTCTTTTAATCTTTGTTCATCATTTTCTGGCGGTTTTCCAACGTAGATTTTATCTATCTTGTCTTTCACCTTTTTGAAATCTTTTCGCAGTGATTTAAGGATCTTCTTATTCTGTCCCTGAAATTCCTCCATGAGTTTGGGTAAATCTTCATGGAAGGCTTCGGTTTTAAATCGTTTAAAATCTTTGACTATGGTTTGGTACTCTTCCAAGCTTTTTATCAACTGATATACGTATAATTTATCGTAGTCCCAACTGGGGTTTAGTATGAGTTCTCTCTCCAGTGAGGGGAAGAATGATATAATCTCCACTGCAGCGATGAGGTGTTCCATATCATCAAGGGTCTGGGGTATGTTAACTCCAGACATCTTGGCCAGTTTTTGAGCTTTATGATTGAGTTTATCCAGGACCTGCAGTGCGCTGGTGAGGAATGTTTCTATTTCTTCTTCTTCTGCAGGTAGTATGGGGTCTGGTTGGGTTGAATTCCAGGGATTATATGAAACCGGTTTCACCAGCCGATATAATTCCCCTAATTCCTTAAATTTATTGATGGTTTGCTGCCATTCCTTTAAAGTAATATCTTCAGCTTTGTCCATGGTGAACCGGGGCATCTTGGCCTGTTTTTTTTCAAAATGATGCAGTGCTTTCTCCTTCAAACCAAAGATCTGGTAGGGAGTCCACCTGATCATGCCGTAGGGGGAGTGTAATAGGGATACATATTCATCAAGGTTGGTTTTAAGCTCTTCGATGGTGGTTAAATCGTTGTCCAGGGATAGTTCCGCTGGTTTGGGGTTTCTTAGAACATTTTCAAGCTTCTCCAAAACGTCTTTTTTATTGGATTTTTTGCTATGCAGTTCTAGACAGAACTCACCCAGACCCACACTATCCAGACGCCCTTTAACCACTTCTAGCGCAGCCATTTTCTCACTCACAAAGAGAACAGTATTCCCTCTAGCGAGTAGTTCTGCTATGAGGTTTACTATGGTCTGTGATTTTCCTGTTCCTGGTGGTCCTTCCACCACCAGGTCTCGGCCGTTTTTCACGTCTTCAATCACCGCGATCTGAGAGGAATCTGCATCCATGACATGGTACAGGTCATGGGTTGTGAGTTTGACATCCACCTGATTTTCTTCAAATCCAGGTTCTAACTCTTCTTCGTCTGGATCAAATATGGCCTTTATAAGGGGGTTTTCTTCCAGGGGCATATCTTCTGGCCAGCTTTCTGGTTCCAGGTCTTTGTACATCACGAATTTGGTGAAACTGAAGAAGCCCAGGAATATGCTATCCTGTACTTTCCACCCTTTTTTGTGGGATATGGCATCTTTTACAAGGTCTAAATATTCCTGTACCCCTTCTTTATTGCGGGGCATTTCAAAATCAGGTATTTCAATACCCTGTTCTGTCAGTTTTGACTGTAGGGAGATGTTAGGTATTATATCTTCACCGGTCCAGCGGAGCTTGAAGGAACCCTTTACCCTGCGTCTTTCGAGTTCTACTGGAATGAGTATTAGCGGTGCTTCCTTATATTCGGGGGTTCCGTTGTCCTCCTCCCATCTCAGGAAACCCATGGCAAGGTAGAGGATGTTGTATCCCTGTTCCTCCATCATTGACCTGGCGCGCTGGTTGATGTAAAATAAGCGTTTTTGAAGTTCTGCGCCTGTTAAATTAGTCTGTAATAGAATTTCCTTATTTTTCTCCAGCATCTCCTGATTGGGAGCTGGAGTTTCCCAGAGCAGAGATGATTCATCATGAGTTAAAACATCTTCTTCAGAATTATTGACTCCATTGGGGATTGAATTATGGGTTAAATTAATTTTTTTTCCTATCTTTATAGTACCGTCTGTACCATGGGCAGAATAAGATTCTATAGGTTCATCTACATCTTTATTTTCGCTTAAACGGCCTTTAAATGAAATATCATCTTCAACAACATGTTGGGAGGGATTATTTGTATCTTTTGTTATCTCTGTATCTTTTGTTTCCCCTACACCAGTTGTTTCCTCTGCAATGTTAGCTTCCCCTGTATTGTCAGTTTTTTGTGAACCATCATTCTCTCCAGCTTCTTCGCCTTCATTTGGTGAACTAGCTATTGGTTCTTCAAATTCTGTCCGGGGAATGAATTGCAGGAGTTTCCGCTTGCTTTTTTTTAGAATCAGTCGGTCGTATATTTCACCGAGATCCCCGTCTTTAACTTCCACAGTCATACTGCGTGGGCGGAAGTTCAGAAGCTGGTTGCGCATGGTAAGGTCTAGCAAGTTGTGTCTTAGAACATCAATTTGTCTGTATATATCCACCTTGGAAAGTTCAGACATTCAGGATACCTCTCATTTGTAATTGGACGGGAAATTCTAAATTTATGATTTATTAATGGATGTCGGTTTATCAGAACTTTATAATAAAACTATTGGTAACTTAATACCATCACAAGGAGTCTCAATCATTTTGTATGGCTTCCTTGAAGAACTCTGGAACTAGGTTCTTATAGAGGGGGTTGTGGAGTAACATGCGGAAGTTACCATCGATTATGTAGGTCTCACAGTAATCATCTTCTGCACGCATCCCCCGGCCATAGGCCTGCAGGAGGGTCATTACAGTCTTATAGGCATACCATTTAGGGTCCTGTTTACGACGCTGGTTCACCTGGTGGTCTCCCAGGAAGGGGAAGGGTATTTTATAGATCACTTGAAACTGACATTTTTCATAGGGCAGGTCCACCCCTTCGCCCATGGAAGGGCTTACCAGTACCAAGTTTTCATCGCTTTTCTCAAACCTGCCTAGCTGATATTCTCTATTGTTACTGTTATGACCTAGTAGCCGATTGTTATTAATCTTGTTAAGGATATATTTCTGGCATTTGTAGTTGTGCGTATGAATCAGACCTTTCTCGTATCTGTGGTAGTTGATGATCTTCTCCAGGACAGGGATGGTTTTCGGGGCCGTCCTGTTTATGGATCTTCTGGACATGTTTCCCACTATCTTCAGATGTACCGGTCTGGCGGATGCCGGGAAGGTGCTTTTTAT
This sequence comes from Methanobacterium sp. UBA294, assembly GCA_002494495.1. Taxonomy (GTDB): domain Archaea; phylum Methanobacteriota; class Methanobacteria; order Methanobacteriales; family Methanobacteriaceae; genus Methanobacterium_A. Next base: position 183,466 of record DACB01000007.1, on the reverse strand, counting down.
TCTTATTTTATAGGCTTCCTCTGGATTTATCCCCAGCCACTTACAGAATAAGTCCATGTCCAGTATGGTGGCGCTCATAAAGAGGCAAGTATCCGCATGCTGGAACAACCTATTTTCAGCGTACATGTCCACCTTTAATGGCTTGAATGCCAATCCCCCTGAGATTTTATCCACCACCCAGTTTTCTGGTGTCTGCTCCAGATTGTTCAGGAGTTCCTTTAACCGGAATTTGGTACGGTTTATCCGATTGGCCTTGTTTTTTGGCATTTTTTGGACGGCCAATTTCTGGTATGACTCATATATTGACTCTAGAAATAAGATATATTCCTGGGGATCCTCATAGGACATCATGCTTCGGGGTATGCTTTTTTGTATGTCGTTTTCAAGCCTTTTATTATATAAGTTAACTTCCATCCGGCGCATCAATTTGTCTTCTATGTTATGGGCTTCATCCAGAACCATCAACCGTCTTTTGCCGAAGTGTTTAACGTAGTTCAATTCTAATAGGGCGTAATCATAATTCATCAAGGTTACTGGACTTTTAACTGCTTTTGCTTTCTGGTCCCAGTACTGACAGTGGTTATCAGAGCGGAAGTAGATGTTTGCGCCAAAGGCGTCTTCAAATGCAAACCTCCCTCCATCGAGGGATGATTTACTTATACCATATTCACAGACAAATTTCTGATTGCTTGGGGTAGTCTGGCAGGTGCCTGTGTCGCAATTAATGTCCAAGGTTTCTTTACAGGAAAAATTTCCCCGACCTTTCACCAGAGGGTATCCGAATTGAGCTCCGTACTGTGATTGCAGTTGTTTGGTCATGGTTAAAATATAGGCCGATTGGTAGATTCCGGCTAGTGTGGTGGCAATTGCGGATTTACCAGTACCAGTACCAGCTTCCAGGAGGATGTAGGGAAATCCTTCATCCATGGCGTTTTTGATATTATTGATTATTTCCAGCTGCCCAGCTCTGGGCTCTGGAAAGGGAAAATTTTCAATAATATCCTCAGGGATGTGGGAATATTCTCTTTTTATTTCATTTCTACGTGATTGGGGTATTCCAGAAGCCTCTGTTAGCTTGGCACCATTTTTGTTACACGTACAGTTGGCCATGATCATGCCACATTGTTTACAGAAAAAGCCGTCTTCCATGGGATTTAATATTTGAGATGCTGGTATAAATACTATAAAACTTTAATAAGTTTCATTCAAGTAAAGAAAATTTAACTGTTTCAGTCAGATCAGATTTATATACCTAGTGAATGATTATTATGAATGGAAAATTAATTGGAATTGGTGTTGGTCCTGGAGATGCTGAGCTTTTAACAATTAAGGCTTTAAATGTTTTAAAAAATGTTGATGTGATATGTGCACCAAGATCAGCGGATTCGAAGCCCAGCTTAGCTTTGTCCATTGTACAGGGATTTCTCGATGAACGTGATGATAATTATGAGATATTAGAACCCCTTTTCCCCATGATTGAAGATGAAACTCTTTTAAGAGAACACTGGGACAATGCAGCTGTCCTCATCTCAGATAAACTCAGGCAAGGGATGGACATGGCTTTCGTTACACTGGGAGATCCCACCATTTACAGCACCTTCTCCTATGTAAGTAAAAGAATAGAAGATAGGGGATTTGAGGTGGAGATAGTACCGGGAATAACCTCTTTTACAGGTTGCGCTGCAACTGCTGGAATATCTCTAGGTGAGAAGGACGAGATAATTGTTATCGTGCCTAAAGTAGATGAGAGACTGGAACGTATATTGGAATATGGGGACACCTTCGTGGTGATGAAAACCTCCCGTCACAGTGATACCCTGGAAAAAATAGTTCATCAGGATTCAAGGGATAAAGATGTTATTTCTGTGCAGAACTGTGGTTTGGAGGATGAAATAATTAGCAATGGTTTTATTAAGGATAAAAAATACTTATCAACCACTATTTTGAAGTTTAAAAACGAAAAATAAGAATTAGATTAATTTTCTTTTAATCTGGTTATTACAAAGCTACAGTATTCGTCTCCCTTAGCGTAACATTTTATTTCATTTGATTCCATATCCTGTTTGAAGTGAGCTGAAAATATTGCATCCAGGATACCCGAGTCAAATGAACATGCGGATCTTCCAATAACAGGGATGTTTACACATTCAAAACAATCATATATTCTGATGGTAAGGGGTTGCAGGTTTTCAACAAATATCTGGCCCAATTTGTTATTTTTCCAGAATTCCGATAGGTTTTCCAGGAGATTTTTAGTTACATTATTCTGTAACTGTTCGTTAAATGTTTGTCCGACCCTTATTCCTGCATTATATAATATGGGGTCTATATTAATTCCTTCTTCCATAAGAGATACTCTTATGGTTCTTAATGTATATTTAAAAAATTTATAGGGATCTTCTTCAAAGGACATTTGCATTATTTGCTCTTCTAGTTCCTTATTCCTTTCTTCCAGTCCAACACCCATACCATTAGGTATTTCATGGGAATCATCTGTTTTTAATTCAGAATCCTGAGAAAGGCCCCCCAGATAACGTGATTTTATATAAAATATTTTTCTACGCCCATCTACAGGGTCTGGCTTATAAGCAACTATGTTAGCATTTATGAGATCTTTAAGGTGTGCAGAAATGGTGGATTTGGATTTACCTGTCAATGTAACTATATCAGAACCGTTTAATCCGTCATTTTTTATAAATGATAAGATTTTAGTCTTTATTGGACTATCTATTACACTAACTCCATTCTCTGTTCCAAATATTTTTATTTCCCCATCTATGGAGGATATGTCTCTGTTATTTTTGACGCGATTCATTTTAATGTCCTTATATTCCGGTTTTAAAATTTTATGATGTATTGGTATGGTCTTTCAACTATTTAACTGTTCGTATTTAATCGAACCATACATTTATATAAGAGATATATTAACTAACAATATTAGTACGCATCTACTCGAACTATATTACGGGGGAAATTAAGAAGATAGAGAAGTATTTCCACCCCCGGAATTAACTTTTCATCTTTCTCCTACAGTTTATCATGGTCATGTACAGACATAAATAAGGAGAGATACCACCCTCCACTATTCCTTTTTTCTCCTCATACTCTGACCGTTTATTATTCACAATATATTTTAATTTACAAATTGTTTTATTTTTAAATTAAACATCCTCATTTACTTACCTAACTTATTCAATTTTTCACAAGCATTTTCTGCAGCTAGAATGATGGGGTCAATTACCATGGAAAGGGGCGGAGCATAGGAAAATTCCATTTCTGCAAGTTCTGAACAAGTAACTTCCTGGGCAATTACTAGGGACATAGTGTCCAGTCTCTCTGCAACCCTTTCCTCAGCAACTATCTGACAACCTATAATCCTGCCTTTAAGGGTGGATATGATCTTCACATCGATTCTTTTCGCCCCAGGATAATAACGGGCCTTGGTCAAGGCCCTGCTTTTACCAGATATAACTTCTATCCCGTTGTGCATGGCACTGGCTTTAGAAGAACCCACTGCACCAAATTCCATTGCCCCTATTTTTGAGACCATGGCATTTAGTACGGCTTTAAATTCTGCTTTTATTCCTACGATGTTTTTTGCAGCTATTTTGCCCTGCCTTACTGCAGTGGTGCCCAGTGGAGACTGGGTATTCTGTTTAGTAATGGCGTCATAAACTTCCACACAGTCGCCTACTGCATATATGTTGGGGATCGATGTCTGCATTTTTTCATTGACCAGAATGGCCCATCTTCCTATTTTACATCCTGCTATTTCAGCTAATTTAATCTGAGGCCGGATACCAGTTGCCATTATGACCATATCAGTGTCAATAACTTGATCGCCAATAATTGCTTTCTCAACTCGTTTTTCCCCTGTGATCTCTTCTATTGGGTGACCGAGAATGATTTTTATACCTTCATTTTCAATATACTCCTGGATTATCCTTGCCATATCCGAATCTAGTGATCTAGGAATTAGTTGTGGGAGCATTTCTGTCACTGTGACTTCTAAACCCATTTTTTTAAGTCCATAGGCTGTTTCAAGGCCTATGAGGCCCGCACCAACAACCACTGCAACACGGTTTTCTCCAGCCCAATCTTTAATTATCATGCCATCCTCAAGGGTTCTAATTTTAAACACCCCTTCCAGTTTAGTTCCTGAGATAGGGGGAATGAAAGAAGTGGCACCAGTAGCAATCACAAGATAGTCATAGGATATTTCTTTTTCTATACCGATATGCTGATTTTTTATCCTATATTTTAATTTATTTTCATTACTTTTAATTTCAAAGACTTCTGAATTTGTTATAACCTTTATGTTCTTCTCCAAATAGTCCTCTGGCTGATGCATCACAATATCTTCGAAGTGTTCAACATCCCCACTTAAAACATAAGGTATTGCGCAGGGTGAATAAGCTATATGTTTCTCCATGGTGATGACGATTATTTCTGCATCATCATCATTTCTTCGAATGTTTGAAGCGGTGGAAATTCCAGCAGCTCCGCCCCCTACTATTACAACTTTCATTCTTTTTTTCTCCTGAACTGCCCATAAACTGGCTTTGGATATTCGTTGAATACGTTTTTTAAATAATATTAATTGATAATTTCTGTCTTTTTTGATATACAACATTATGTTACATTTATATATTTAGATACATCAATTAATATTACTATTAATGGTATAAGTAATAAATACTTTATCCAGGAATCCACAGGGTTTGAAAAAATGGGAATATTTGATATCTTTAAAAACAACACAAATTACCTGAATAAAAAGGGAGTTAAACTTTTAAATAATGGCGAATATTCAGGAGCTCTTAAATATTTTAATAAAGCTTTAGAATTAGAACCAGATTCATATAGAACTCGTTTTAATCGGGCAATAACATTTTGGGAATTAGGGAAAACCTATGAAGCTATAAAAGAATACGATATGGTTCTGGATATTTATCCGGGATATGCAGGTGCATGGCTCAATCTGGGAGTGATTATTTCCATATTGGGTAGATATAAAGATGCCCTGGTCTTTCTTGACACTGCACTGGAACTTGATCCAGAAGATGCTATCATATGGTACACCAAGGGACTAATTTTAGAAAAAATTGACAGATCCAATGAAGCCTTAAAATGTATGGATAAAGCTTTAAAACTGGATCCTGATTTACAATTCGAGGAAATAGAATTTATTGAACTTTATTAATTACCATTACTTGGTATTAACTGCTTACAGCAAAGCTATTCCCCTTCCAGTACCATACACCACACTTACTATCAGGATAGTCCAGAGGAAGATACTTAATAAATTAGTTATACTGTTAACTGTTTTTGTTGACAACTTATAATCCAGCAATTCAGATAACAACAGTCCACCATCTAATGGGCGGGCTGGAAGTAGATTTATTGTTCCAATGGCGAAGTTTAAGAGGAAAATCCAGTAGAGTATATCAACTAACGGATTTAAAAGCCAATCAGTTAAAGTTTCAAAGTAGGGTGGATATCCACTCTTTAAAACAAGATTAGGTTCGGTTCCGATACCAATGTACGATTTTGTATTATTATTAGGATGAACGCCACTTTTAACTATATAAACTCCCTTATTAGTTACAAATGTAACTTTCTCTCCTATATGGGTGCTATTTAAAGCTTTAATATAATTATTTGTGTCACTTGTACTCATGCCATTGATACTCTGAATTACCATCCCCGTAGTTAAAACGCCCTCTGCTGGGCTGGAAGGAAGAACCCTGGTGATTTCCATTCCCTCTACCTGGAAAGCAGGCGCGATTACAAATAGGGATATAAGATTTAACAGTATCAGGGCTATCGCCGCTAATGTTAAGTTGAAAACAGAACCTGCAGCATAAAGTCTGAGCCTGGATTTCTTACTGGCCTTTTTGGTATCTTCTTCATCTGGTTCAACAAAGGCACCAGGGATCACTGCGAACAGGGCAAGTCCAATGGATTTTATACGTATCCCTTCTACCCTGGAAATAATTCCATGCCCAAATTCATGAACCACCAACACGGTGAAGAGCCCAATTATCCCATATAAGAATGGGACGTATATGGCCTGCCCAGGTAAATCAACACCAGGAAGAACTACCTGGACCTGGGGGGCTTCTAATAAGGTACCTAAGGAGTAGACTAGCGTAATCACCATTAAAGCCATGAAAAAAAACGAAACAGGTATGCCCACATTTAAGAAATACCTCCAAAAACGTGGATTACTCTGGGCTATCCTATCAATTAATCCTCTTAATCTAGTCGTTCGCCTTAAAAGGAAAGGACCTTCAATATCTATTTTTAACTGCTTTCTAAATAGAATAGCAACTATCCATAAAATAATGAATCCAATAGCATAGTACCATAAAGCTTCGTTAGCCAAGTTATCACCTTTCAGTTAGAGTCAAATATAATTTCTAAATATGATAAAAATAATCACTTATACATTGTTCAATTTGATTTTAAAAAATATATAATCTCCAGATATTTAAACCCGCAGGATATCGTAAAGGAGTACATCACATTTTTCTCCTTCTAGAACCCCTTCCAGGTTTTCTTCTATAACGATATAACAATTAGAATCTACCATGGAACGAATGATTGTAGAACCTTTAATATTTAGGGGTACAACTTCATCCCCGTCAGTTCTGGCCCGGACATAATCCGTTCTACCCAGGGTGGAAGGGATCTTACGGGCTGCGGTTTTCTTCACAGTACAGGGGGGCTTATGGATGTTCTGCATCTTCTCAATATTTTTTCTCACCATGATATCGTATTGGACCATGGCTGCTACCGGGTATCCGGACAGCATGAAAACAGGACTGCCATTAACCATGCCAAAAGCGAAGGGTTTACCTGGTCTCATGGATACACCATGAAATAGGACTTCCCCCAGTTGTTCTACTACTTCAACCACCACATCTCCCTTACTTATCGCTGTACCGCCGGTGGTTATGATGGCATCATGTGTAATAAGAAGCTTTTCTATCTCATTTTTAACCTTCTTTGCATTGTCTTCAACATGATTGAGGGTGGGAACGGCCAGAGAACTCTCCACCATTCCCTTTAAAGTATAATGATTGGAATTAACTACTTCAGCTCCCTTAATATTTGGACTGGGCATTACCAATTCACTCCCAGTCACTAGAACTGCGATTCGGGGTTTCCTGTAAACATTTACTTCGTTGTATCCTCCCGAGGCAATGATAGCCAGATCCTGAGGTTGCAATAGCTTACCCCTTTTAATTATCAATTTGCCCTTTTTAATATCCTCCCCCTGGAAGGATACATTTTCACCTGGAGTTAAAGAGGATTCAACCTGTAATTCATATCCTTCTTCATGTACATACTCATTCATAATCACGGCATCAGCCCCATGGGGCAGTGGGGCTCCAGTGGCTATTTTAACTGCATGACCTTCTTTAACAACTGCATGGGAGATCTTACCTGCACCTATCTCATCAACCACAGTTAAATGGGTGGGATTATTGGGAGAAGAGTTGAAAGTATCCTGGGCTTTTACTGCATATCCATCCATGGCAGCCCTTGAAAATGGGGGTGAATCAAGTTGAGATATAATATCTGCTGCAAGTACTCTCTTATAGGCATCTTCTAGGGGAATTACTTCTGTATCTGTAATTTTTAAATTCTCTCCCATGGTTTTAAGAGCCTGTTCTACTTTTATGAGTTTTGATAGGAACATGAGTAACCTCTTATTATTTAGTCCATAATTTTTTTAAAGATCTATAATTTCAACTCATTGACGATCTAATATTTTTCTACAATGAATAGATGATATAAACCATGGATGTCTATATATATTGATAATCATTTTTGTATACTGAACTGATTTATATCTTGACTTTGATTAATTTTCAGTACAAAACCATCAATATCCATTACAACAAGTTTTTTTTAGAAAGATAATATTCTTACGGGTTTTCTACAGAAAAACAGTGCTATGAACTCAGTATTACATGGATTTGAAGTGGGATGTGCTGATAAAGGAAGGATAAATAGATTTGTACTTGTTTGCTTAATAACAACTGCACATTTATCAATTTTCCTTAATCTAAATGATAGATTTATCCAATAAAAAATGCAGAAGATCAATAACATGAATAATGATGAGCTTAAATATCCACGTTTAAGGAAATCAATGCAACGCGGCATGACTAATTGGCGGAACAAACTATTTAAACCCGAATTCAAGCCAGAAGATTTTCATTTAGAGTATATTGAAGTGAATGTACCAGATCTTGACCCTGTTTTTGAAAATTATAGGATAATTAACATTTCAGATATACATTTAGGGCAATGGATAACCCCTAAACATCTTAAGGGACTAATTGGGCTGGTAAACAAACAAAATCCGGACATGGTGGTATTAACTGGTGATTTTGTTTCTTACATCTTTGAAGATGTAGCTAGTGAATTATTGGAGTCATTAAAGGAATTAAAACCTAAGGACCTTTCCATCGCAACTCTGGGAAATCATGATCACTGGGTTGGCGCCGATAAAATCAGGGATGTGCTCAGGAAATCTGGTGTTGTGGATGTAAGTAACGATGTTTGCACATTGAGGAGGGGGAATGCAAAGTTACACATTGCAGGAGTGGATAGTGTAATGCTGGATAAACACCGTCTCGACATTGTGATGGAAAAATTACAAGAGGATGGTCCGGCAATCTTACTTGCCCACGAACCAGACTTTGCCGATATAAGCTCGAACACAGGTAGATTCAGCTTACAGATTTCTGGCCACTCCCATGGGGGTCAATTTATAATACCCGGACTTGGCACCATAGTTAGAGGCCGACACTTCTTAAAGTATCCTCATGGTAAATATCAAGTGAATGATATGGTTCAGTATACCAGCAGGGGAGTGGGTACTAATGTTTTTTGGTTTAGAATCAATTGCGACCCAGAAATCACGGTGTTCACCTTGAAAGTGGCGAGTTAAACCTTTAAAAGTTGATGGATAACAATTAAGCATAAAATAACAACAATAGATAATAATAGGATCTTATGATAAAAATTGAATCTTTGAGCAAATCATTTGGTAAGATAAAGGCCTTAGATAATCTAAATCTTGATATAAAAAAGGGAGAACTCCTGGGGATAATCGGACCAAACGGAGCAGGTAAGACCACAGCCATTAGGATAATCTGCTGTATACTCAAACCAGACTCCGGCGATGTACTGGTAAATGGTATGAGCATCCATCAAGAACCCATTCAGATTAAATCAATGATTGGATACTTACCAGAGGAACCCAACTTGTATGAGCGTTTCAAGGCAAAGGACTTGCTGCGCTATTTTGCTGAACTCTACGGTGTTCCCAAGGATAGAATCACAGGTAGAATTGATGAAATGCTGGAACTGGTGGGTATGTCACATCGAGCAGATGACAGGATAAATACTTTTTCCAAGGGGTTAAGGCAGCGTATCGGCATTGCCCGGGCTCTGGTACATGATCCTGAAATTCTAATATTTGATGAACCTACAATGGGCCTGGATCCCGCCACGTCCAGCAACATCAGAGAGTTTATCAGAGATCTTAAAGGAGATAAAACCATCATACTATGCACCCATTATATGGACGAGGCAGATTCACTCTGCGACCGGGTGGTTATCCTGGATCAGGGCAAAATTTTGGATATGGGCACTCCAAATGACCTTAAATCTAAAATTCATGGGGATATAATCCTTAACATCAAGGTGGAGGATCCAGATGATGGTGATATTAAGTTAATCCAGGGACTTTCTACAGTAACAGGGGTTGATGTAGTTGATAATCAATACACCATCTCTCTAAGATCAAAAAAAGATATAAATGATATAATCAACGTATTTGAAGGGGATATCCTCTCTATTAACACTAAAGAACCTACGCTGGAAGATGTATTTATTAATTCTTTTAAACAGGGATGATAACGGCTTGAAATTCACCACCATAAGTAAATGGGAATTTTTGGAAACACTCAAGAGTAGAAAATTTTTAACTATATTCTTTCTTCAGATTTCTGTATTATTTTTGATGATATTCGTCTTCAATGCATTTGCAACCAATATTGAATCACAACAAGGGATTTCTATTACTCCTTCACTTGCTGGGTTTGCATCCTTAGATGTGGATGATGAAGGCCGTTTGTTTTCTAAGTACATTAATCCAGATCTTATTACCATCACCCATTCGACTTTTGATGAGTCCATGGAAAATTTAAATGCTGGTGAAACCATGGCTGTGGTGTTGGTACCGGAGGATTCCCTTGATAAGATAAGGGATATTGGCACCATTGATGTAAAACTCTATCTGGACCAGGCCGATCCAAAGCGAAGCGTGGTAAGGGATGAGGTAAATAGAACAGCTAAGTTAATGGCGGTTGGAATGTCAAATTCCTGGATAAATTCCCTGACACCCCAAAACTCCACACCTGAAGTGGTAACCCAGGAAAGCGCTGGTGAGTCCCTCCCTATGCAGATAATTACCAAGGCCATGATCGCCATTCTACTATTTTTACCCCTTTTCCTGTTTGGTAACATGATTATTGATAGTGTCGTTGGGGAAAAAGAGAGAAAAACAGGAGAAATACTCATGGCCATGCCCATAAATCCTTCAGATATAATCCTGGGCAAGAGCATGGCGGTGTTGGGGATAATTGCCATTCAAATAGCTATCTGGATGGCAATACTACTAATCACTGGCTTTGAAATATCCAGCCCGATCCTGGTTTACCTCCTGGTTCTTATAACCGCAGTACCAGTCATCGGAGTTACGGTTATCATTGCTGCTTATTCAAAAAATTATAAAGAAGCAGGTATTGGGTTAACATTCGGTTACATATTGATTGTAGGTTTTATAATGATCCCTACATTGGCTTATTTATCAAATAAATCTCTAATATCTAATATTTCTCCTTTAACCATGGTGATGAGGCTTTTTTCAGGAGATATCATACATGCTTACGAGTTTTTAATTCCCATAGGGTTCATGGTATTTTTAAGTGCCGTCACTTACGGAATTTCCATAAAACTGTTCCAGCGTGATGATGTGGTATTTGGTCCCAGGCCGGGGTTAATAAGACTTATTTTAGAGTTCGTTGGATTAAAAAAATGCATTGGATGAGACAAGTTAGATGGAATGTTTTAAGATATTATGTATTATATTTTTACAAAAGATGTAATATATTTTTAACAACAATGAATTTAGGAGAACTTTTAAGTAACAGCCATGTGATGTTAAGCAAAGTAAAGATCTTATAATTATAAAATGACCTGGCAAAAAGCTTTTTTGATAAAAACTATATTGGTCTATAATGTGATTAAACCATTAAAAATGGGAAATATGGAGGATATCTTCCAATTGGAAATTGATGATTTAAAATACTAAAACCTAAAGAAAATACATGGAATAAATTTTTTTTTATTGGAGAAGAAAAATGGGAATTAACAGCTTATCATTTAAAAATTTCAGAAGAAGAAAGCTTCGCAGTATATTGACCATGTTAGGCGTGGTTATTGGAGTAATCGCCCTGGTGGTTCTGGTGGGAATTACCACTGGAATGACTAATTATATGAAGGAATCCACCAACAATATGATGGGAGATGTAACGATAATGAACAGCACAGGGGGAGGAACCATTGTGGCCCAGCCTGGCAGTTCATTTCTAAGTCCAGAAACAGTTGACGAATTAAAAAATATGCCACAGCTTTACAACATCAGAGAAGAACTGCAATTTATGACTGCATTTAATCAGACTACTATCTATATCCTAGGAACAAGTGATTGGGGCCAGATAGACATAAATGGAACTCATGGAGTAGTTATAAACCCTGCAATAGAAGATATGGGTTATAAAATCGGGGATAAAATAACAATAAAGGATCAGGAATTCACAGTGACCGGTACATTCAGTGAAGAAGCAATGGGAATGGGCATACTGGTTTTAGATGCAGATAAAGCCTTACCTCTGAACGATAATAAAACAACAAGTATCACAGCCAATACACGGGGAGATCCGGAAGTAATTAAAGATGAAATAGAAAATAACATAGATGGAATCACAGTTTCAACTAAATCTGACATGACTAAACAGATTGAAGAAATGATGGGTGGCCTTACTCTCTTTATAGGTGGAATAGCCAGTATAGCCCTTTTAGTGGGTGTAATCAGCATCATCAACATAATGCTGGTCAACGTAACCGAAAGAACCAGGGAGATTGGCGTACTAAAGGCCATTGGATTTACCAGTAGGGAAGTACTGGTTAGTATACTCCTGGAATCAGCTCTCATAGGATTCATAGGGGGTTTGGTTGGTTTAATCATCGCAGCCATTATACTACAATTAGTGATAATTTTATTCGGCTCGCAAATCGGCGATATCCAGCTGGTTCAAATGCTGCCTTTATGGTTAATCGCAGGAGTATTAGGCGGTGCAACGGGATTAAGCATTTTGGCGGGTTTATACCCTGCCTGGAGAGCATCCCGCCTGAATGTAGTGGAGGCGCTTAGAAATGAATGATCAAAACAACGTCCTGGAATTCAAGGATGTCCGGAAGATATACCGGATGGGAGACGAGGAAATAAACGCATTGGATGGTGTTAACTTGAACATAAAAAACGGCTCCTTCACATCCATAATGGGACCATCTGGGTCTGGTAAATCAACTTTGCTCCACGTGGCTGGGATATTGGACATGCCCACCCAGGGCACACTATTATTGAACGGTAAAGACACCAGCACGCTATCTGGAAAAGAACAGGCAAAGTTCCGTAGGAGCGAGATAGGATTTGTTTTTCAGCGATTCAACCTTCTGCCGCAACTTTCTACCCTGGAAAACGTATTATTACCCATGATAAAACCAGATCCAGATAAAGCTAAGGAATTACTGGATAAAATGGGGCTTAATAAGAAATATAAAAAGCTGCCAAATCAACTTTCTGGAGGAGAACAGCAGAGGGTTTCCATTGCTCGAGCCCTCATAAACAACCCCTCGCTAATCCTCGCTGATGAACCTACCGGTGAACTGGATTCCAAAAACGCTGAGGTTATAATGAGTATATTACAGGATCTCAATAAAAACGAAGGAGTTACCATAATCATCGTAACACACAACCCATTAGCTGCTGAATTCACAGATGAGACAATTGAAATGCGTGATGGAAACATCATAGGGTGATGGAATCATTATATGAAGATATTTTATCTTTCAAAGAAAGAGGCCCAGGATATACTTACCAATAAAATCTACCTGTTGATAATATTTGTGCAGGTATTCATAATCTTAGGGGCATTTGGAATGGCGGTTGCAACTGCAGTAGTTGCAGATCCAGTCCTTTTTGATTCATATGGCATCACATCCAACCTCAAGGTGGGGGTAGATCAGGACATAAGCAGGTCACAGATGGCTGAATATTTGAAAGAACAGGGATTCACCATAATAAAATACAATGACCGGGAAGATGCCATTAAATACCTTGGTAATGACTTAGTTGCTATTTTGGAGAACTCTTCCCAGGATGAAATAACAGTAACCATTGATAATACCAGCCCATTCTATCCAGTGGTGGATCAGAAAATCAACGACTCAATAACCAAATATCAACAGGCAAAAAAATTAGAAGCAGCAGGATTAAACCAGTCCACCATCAACATCATCCAGAACCCGGTTATATTAACAGAGATACCTGTAAACCAGGATTATGAATCACCAATTGCCATGGATAGTAGTTACTTCGTGGAGCTTATGTATGGTTTCATCGTACCATTCGTACTCCTCCTACCCTTTTTCATGGCTAGTAACATTGTAACCGATAGTATTGTAGGGGAAAGGGAGAGAAAAACATTCGAAGTCCTCTTGATGACTCCCCTTACCAGTACCATGGTGATAATGGGGAAAATAATCCCTATTTTATTTTTTTCTTTATTGCAAAGCATGGCATGGATTCTACTTTTTGACTTGCTGCAGGTGCCCATCTACAATCCAGCTATGATATTCTTAATCCTCCTATTTGTGGGGCTGGGATTTATTGGTATAGGAATTATAATATCCATGTTGGTGGACAGTACCAAAGAAGCGAATTCTGCCATAACCCTTGCTCTGGTATTTGCTACTTTCATCCTCTTTGCACCCCTATTCATCAAGGCACCATACTTCGAAGCCATACTGAACTTCATACCAACCATTTTAATGGTCAGGATATCTTCTACACCCATTGCAGATCCCTGGCTTATACTCTCGGCCATTCCAACTATCCTCATTTCTATGTTGATATTCATCATATCGGTAAGATACTTCAGGCATGAAAGGGCAATCAGGCTTTAATAAATAAAAATAACATTTTAAATTAAATAAATGGCCACGCTCATAACAAATGCCGATACCAGGGGAATAGGAATATTATCATCAACAAGACTGTATGCCTCAGTCAAAGCACCGAAAAACACTCCTAAAACAGCTGGTAAAAAGGGTACCTGAGTTAACGCCAATATTAAGCCAACCACAAAGAATGCTAAACTACCTTCTAACGTCTTATCGTTACGGTAGGGGATATTATGTTTACCCCATTTTCTTCCCACGATGGTAGAAGCAGAATCACCGAAAAGCAGGATCAATATAGCGGCATTGGCCACGGCCATATTGAACTGGAATATAATCAGGGTAAGAAGGATCCCTACGAAGAAGTAAATAAAGCCAGTTTCATCATCTGTTCTTCTGCAGCGTCTGAAAATGAATGAGAAAAGGGGTACGTGGTATTTTTTATCCAGCTCGAATAAGATAACCACCACTAATAGAATCAACAATGAAAGGAGTATAAGAGCATCCGGCCTTAGAAAGTAACTTAAAACAACTATGAAAACGCCCGAGACATGAATTAACTGCCTGAGCAGTTCTTTTTTTACCATCAGGCACTTCTCCATCAGGTTACACTTATTCAGGTTAATATTTTCTTCATTATTATTTCATTATCCATATTGAAGCCGCTTTTCTTATTGAAAGTCAGTGCTTTCATCAGGCCATATACTTTTCAATAACACCGTGATAAGTGTCCCTAATTTCAGATAAGGGTATTTTCAACGAACCATTTATAACCAGTGAATCACCTTTCACTGTCCCAACCACTGCAGCTGGAACTTCAAGTTTATCCATGATTTCCTCTAAAGCTTTTTCTTTAACAGTGACAATGAATCTTCCATGGGATTCTGAAAAGAGTAACTCAAAATCATCCAGCTCTTCTGAAGCTGGTACCCAGGATAGATTGATTTCAGCCCCTAAATCTCCGGATAAAGCCATTTCAGAAAGTGCAACCCCTATACCCCCGGTGGAACAATCATGAACAGCTGTTACATTGTTCTCAGAGTCTTCCCTGATTAAATTTAAGACAGCCATGGCGTTTTTATATTCATCTTCAATGTTGACCAGGGGAGGTTGTCCCTCAACTTTTCCCAGAATTAATTTCTGATATTCTGATCCACTTAATTCTGGATTGGTTTCTCCTATGATGATGATCTTATCACCTTCACCTTTAAATTCAAAGGTCTTAACATCCTTAATTTTTATTAATCCAGCAACACCCACTGCTGGTGAAGGATTGATGGTCACACCTTCTGTTTCATTATAGAAACTCACGTTACCACTGATAACTGGGGTTTGGTAACGGTTTGCTACGTCGGCCATTCCCTGAACACAGTCTGTAAACTGTTTGAAGATATGCGGCTTCTCTGGGTTACCGAAGTTTAGACAGTCAACAATGCATAGTGGCTCTGAACCCATGGAGACAACGTTCCTTATGGCTTCGGCTACTGCACCAGCACCACCATGGTAGGGGTTTAATTTGGTGTGCGAACTGTTACAGTCAGACGTGATGGTGAATGCAGTTTCATCGTCCACCCTTATAACTGCGGCATCATCACCAGGCTTAACCACGGTTCTGATCTGGACTTCCTGGTCATACTGTCTGTAAACCCATTCTTTACTTGCCACATTCTGGCTAGATAGGACATTAAGCAGGGTTTGTTTTAAATCCCCCTCTTTGACTATGGGGTTTTTAATTCCTATTTTTTCTAATTGTACTCCGGTAATATCATCTGTTGATAGATGATCAATTGCACATTCCCTTTCTATTGTCGGAGGGTCAGATAACATACCCGTGGGTATATCTGCAATAATTTCCCCATTATCGATTACTTCAAAGCGGCCAGTACCAGTTACTGTACCTATCACTGCTCGGGGGAGTTCATATTTATCAAAAATCTCGATCAATTGATCCTCATCCTCAGGATGGATCACGAAGATCATTCTTTCCTGTGATTCTGATAACATAATTTCATAAGGGGTCATACCCTCTTCTCGTAGGGGTACCTCTTCGAGTTTTACAATGGCACCATTACCTCCCTTAGCAGCCATCTCTGAGACACAACAGGTTAACCCTCCCCCTCCAAGGTCCTTTAAACCCTGAACATCAATTTTATCCAGTGCTTCCATGGTGGCATCCAGCACATTTTTCTTGGTGAAGGGATCTCCTATTTGCACTGCTGGCCGGTCCTCAAGCTCAGAGGATGTGGTAAGCTCCTCACTTGCAAAGGTAACTCCATGAATACCGTCTCTTCCAGTACGGCCCCCCATAAGCACGAATATATCTCCTACATTAGGGGCAATTCCCCTCATAATTGAGTCTTTACGCACTATGCCTGCGCATACTACGTTTACCAGTGGGTTAAGTTGGAACGTAGCATCGAATTCAATTTCGCCTCCTACGGTGGGTATTCCTACCCGGTTACCGTAGTCTGATATGCCTTTAACAACGTATTCAAAGAGATAGCGTGATCTTTCATCGTCCAGGTATCCGAAGCGTAATGGATCAAGAAGCGCAACGGGCATAGCTCCCATGGAAATAATATCTCTGATTATGCCCCCAATACCAGTGCCAGCGCCTCCGTAGGGTTCAACTGCAGAGGGGTGGTTGTGGCTCTCCATTCCAATTACCAGGGCGAGTTCATCGGTGAGTTCCACAATCCCAGCATCGTCTCCTGGGCCAATTATAACCTTATCACCCTCTGTGGGGAATAGTTTCAGTATAGGTCGACTACTTTTATAGGAACAATGTTCAGAGAACATGATATCCAGCATACCATATTCCAGCGTATTTGGTTCCCTTCCAATCTCTTTCCGTATATATTCAGATTCTGCTTCGGTTAAAGTCATCTTCTACCACCTGGAAAATCGTCTTATCATTCAATTATTAATCTACATCTTTAATTTTATTTACTCAATTCTATTTCTTTATGGTTATTCCCACTTCATCATCTTCAATATTCCAGATTTTTGTATAATCTCCAGAAACTTCATTTAAATCCTTTGTGAATACAAATTTCATTGCCCTGACTTCATTTGAAATGAATCCCAGGAAAGCTTTTATCAAATCCGAGAACTGATCACTGCAGTCAATGAAAATCTGTATATTTGCCTCAACATCCAAATCCATGTCTTTTCGCATATCCTGTATTCTCCTTATGAGCTCCCGTGCCATGGACTCTGATAATATTTCCCGTGTTAATTCAGTATCCACGAACACGCTTCCATTTTCAAATTCTGCAGTCACGATGTTCTTTGGGAGTTCAGTATCAAATAAGATATCATCAGCAGTTAATTCAATGGGTTTACCATCTACTTTTACCATATATTTTCCTTCTAATTCCAGGGTGTTGACAATTTCAGCCCCATCAACTCCACCCAGGGCAGAAGTTACTTTAGGCACGTCCTCCCTTAACTTGGGTCCTAATGTTTTCAGGTTTGGCTTGGCAGTTATCTTCAGATTTTTGAAGTTGTTGGAGGAAAGGAGTTCCTTGGTGTTAGCCTGTTCCATGATGATGTGGTTGAGGTTGCGGGCTGCTTTCAATACTCGCGGATCTTCGGATACTATAACAACCTCTTTAACAGGCCATCTAAGTTTGTAACGCGCTATGTCCCTGGCTCGAGCGCATGCCTCGATTATCTCCCTGATCACATCCATATCTCTTTCTAAATCTTGATCCATGAGTTTTTCATCGAATTTCCAATCTAAAAAGTGCACACTGGCTGGTTCATCATGTTCAACTCCTAAAACGAGGTTCTGATAGATTTTCTCTGTGATATGTGGGGCAATAGGACATAGTAAGGTAATAAGCTGTTTTATCACATGATAAAGGGTGTAATAGGCTCCTAATTTATCAGGGTCTTCCTTTTCTATCCAGGTACGACCACGGATTAGCCGTACATACCAGCGGCTCAGGTCCTCCAGTATGAACTCATTGATGCTGCGAGTTGCTTTATGTAGATATAGAGAATCAAATGCCTCAGTAACCTCTTGGGCCACCGTGTTTATCCTGGAAATTATCCATCGGTCTTCATCACGGAATTTTAAATCCTCTTCCTTGTAAAGGGTAGGGTTGAAGTTGTCTATGGACATATAAGTGGTGGTGAAGACGTACACATTCCATAATATGTTGAACATTTTATTAACATTTTTAACTTCATCCCAATTGAATTTTAAATCCTCCCAGGGTTTATTTCCCCAGAGTAGGTAGAACCTGAGGACGTCGGCACCGTACTGCTGTATAACTTCGTCTGGTTCCACAACATTTCCCAGGGATTTGCTCATTTTCTTACCCTCTTCATCAAGGGTGAATCCGTGCATTAAAACTTTCTGGTAGGGGCTACTATCCAGGGATATTACTCCGCAGCCTAGCTGAGAGTAGAACCATCCCCTGGTCTGGTCGTGTCCTTCGGTTATAAAGTCATAAGGGTACCATTTCTCGAATTCTTCCTTTTCCTGGGGATAATACAGCGCTGCCCATCCAGCAACCCCCGAGTCTATCCATACATCTAATACATCGGGTATTCTGGTCATGCTGCCTCCGCAGGAACATTTTATACTTATCTCATCTACATGGGGGCGGTGTATGAAATCTCCTTTAAGGGATTCTTGTGCCAGTTCCTTTAACTCGGTGATGGATCCCACCACTTTTATCTCGTTACACTCTGAACAGATCCATATGGGGATGGGTATCCCCCAATATCTTTGCCTGGATATGGTCCAGTCCCGGGAGTTTTCCACCCAGTTTCTGAAACGACTTTCCCCGGCCCATGAAGGAATCCATTCTACCTTGTCAAGTTCATCTAGCATCTGATCCCTGATGTCTGTGATCTTTAAAAACCACTGTTTTGTGGCTAAATAGATGATGGGAGTCTTACACCTCCAGCAGAATCCATAACGGTGATTAATAATTCCTGATTTTAAGAGCAAACCATGTGCATCTAAATCTGCTATAATGTATGTATCGGCGTCCTTCACAAATTGTCCCTTATATTTACCTGCTTCTTCTTTAAACAACCCCGCCTCATCAACAGGGGAAAATATGGGTAGACCATATTTTTTTCCTATTTCGAAGTCATCAGGACCATGGCCCGGAGCGGTGTGTACACATCCTGTTCCTTCAGTTAGAGTGACATGTTCTCCAGGGAGGATCATATGTTCAAATTCCCTTTGAATTGGTATCTCATCAAATAATGGATGGTTGTAGGTTATACCCTCTAAATCTGATCCCTTTACAACCTTTGAGATCTCGTACTCCTTCTCATCATCAAATAAAGATTCCATCAGGGATTCAACCAGTGCTTCTGCCATGATCAGAATATCCCCATCTATCACAACATAGGCATAATCATATTCAGGATGTACACAGACAGCCATATTGGCAGGTAGGGTCCATGGTGTGGTGGTCCATACCAGTATGTACTCGTTTCCTTCAGCAGTTTTTAAAGGAAACTTGACGAATATGGAAGGATCATCCTTATTTTCATAGTCAATTTCTGCCATGGCCAGAGCTGTTTCACATCGTGGGCACCAGGTTATCACCCGGAGGTCGTTCACAAGTAAATGCTTTTCATGGGCTCTTTTTAGTGTCCACCAGCATGATTCCATGTATTTGGTGTCGAAGGTGACGTAGGGGTCGTCCCAGTCCATCCAAACTCCCAGCATCTTGAATTGCTCGGTCATGATGGCTTTGTTTTTGATTGCAAATTCCCGGCACTGTTTCACGAAGTTATCGATTCCAATATTTTCTTCGATCTCTTTTTTACTCTTAAGGCCTAGAATTCCTTCCACTTTATGTTCAATGGGCAGTCCATGGGTATCCCAACCAGCCTGTCTGCGAAGGTTGAATCCGGACATGCTCTTGAATCTGAGGTATGTATCTTTGATGACCTTATTCCAAGCTGTTCCCAGGTGAATGCGTCCGCTACAATAGGGTGGTCCGTCAAGAAATGAATATCTAGGTCCATTTTTCCTTAATTCCTTGCTTTTTTGGTATATTTGGTTTTCTCTCCAGAACCGCTGTATTTCTTCCTCTAGTTCATGGTGATTGTATGAGTGTGAAGCCTCTTTTATTGGCATTTCTATATCCCCTGATAACGAATTTATGTAAAATAAATCTAATAATATCTGATATATAATTGTATATAAGTTATAAAAATAGTCTGTTATCTAATTTTTTCAGATAGAAATATCAAATAAAGTAATGAAAAAGTAAAAAAATGGGAAATATTAAAATGTCCTTAATTTCCCATGAATAAGTAAATCCATGATTTTATTAGTATTTTCCAGCCAGGAGTCCACAACTACTTCTACATCAGATTTAACTGAATTTAGAGAGTATCCTTCTTTTAGAATTATCTGTGCACTGGCAGTTTTTGGTTGATCTATGGGTTTTCCTATCTGGCTTAAGATCATCAGGTGTATTTGGGCCACACCGTCCACGTTTTTAGTTACATCTTTGGCTATTTCATTTGATAATAGGTTGTAAATTTTCCCCACGTGGTTGACTGGGTTTTTACCTGATGTTGCCTCCATAGACATGGGTCTGTTAGGTGTTATAAGTCCATTTGCCCTGTTACCCCTACCTACAGATCCATCGTCACCCATCTCAGCTGAGGTACCGGATACAGTGAGATATACAGATTGCGGGTTATTTTTTTCTGGCCTGTCACCGGTGTTTATGAAGACTTCAACCTCTCTGGAGGTTTGTTTGTTGGCTTCATCTATGACGATACCCTTAACTTCACTGAGAACGTTGAGGTAATGATCTAAATCAGGCACATAACGTCCCACCATAGCGATTGCTATAGTTAAGGTTATTTTATCATGTTCCCTGAGTCCCATGACCTTTATATCTTCGCCCAGCTCTGGGTATTTCATTTTAAATTCACGGGAGTTTAATAGAATTTCCGTGCTTAAAACGATGTTTTCTGTCTCAGAAAATGGTGCAAAACCTACTCCAAATGAAGTGTCATTAGAGGAGGGAATTTGGTCTTTCCTTCCGAAAACATGTACCAGATCTCCTGATCCATGACCTATCTTACATTCTACTACAGTTGAACTTTCAATGTCCAGGTTCAGAATATTTTCCTTTAGATATTCCTTAGCAGCGATGATGGCTACCCTTTCCAGCCCTATTTTTTTACCGTCTTTCTCAGCGATACCCCTACCGGTAAGCAGGATGTCCATTGGCTTTATTATTTCTCCACCACCAAATTTAGGATTGGATTCCCCGGCGGTTATTTGAACTTCATCAGTGTTATGGTGTAAAACTCCACCAAATGCATCAATATAAGTTTCACAAAGAGCTCTACTAACAGATTCAGCTATTCCATCGCTTATACTATCTGGATGTCCTATTCCTTTTCTTTCAACTATTTCAATGTCTTGTTGTTCAATTGGCTTTTGTATGAGCTCATCAATAATGATATTCCTCATAATATTATCCTCCAAATCTATTCAAAAATCGATCTTAAAGTTTACTGATTGTTACTGGTATGCCTTTAATATTTACTTAATATAAAAAGGATTGTATTTATAAATAATTCAGATTCTGTTATTAAAGAGTACGTCTGGTACAAATTCATCATTTACGGAAATTTAATCCTTTAAATTATAAGTAATTCTTTTATAATAATAGTAATGAAAAATAGGATTGGTGCAAAACTATGCCGGATAGTCTGAAGGGATTTTTAATTGTAAACAAAACTAGGCAGATGAAAGTAGGATATGCAGATATGGCGGATAGTTTCATCTCCAGGTTTATGGGTTTGATGTTTAAGAAAAACGTAGATCAAGGTTTGATTTTAAAGATCCCCAAAGGTAGGAGTAGGCGTGGTTCAGGGATACACATGTTCTTTATGAGGATGCCCCTGGACATTTTATTTTTAGACGAGGAGAAGGTTGTGGTGGATATGGTTCACCTGAAACCTTGGCAGATGTACAATCCTAAAAAACCAGCTAGATTCGTAATAGAATTAGAGGATGGTAAATCTGTTGACACGGAAATAGGGGATGAGCTTGATTTTATCTGTGAAATGGCTTAAAAACCGGTAATATTAAATAGGGGGTATTCAATGGCAAATATGGAAGTAAATGTAGCTGAATATGGGTTCTCAGAGGAAAATAGAAGCTATTATGTAACATATCAGGTGGCGAATTTGGATCCAGAAGAAATTGGCAAGCTAACATTAAGATTAGAGGATCCTGTTGTTGTAAAATCAGGTGATCTTTTTTTAACAGTCTACTTACAGGAGAAGTACTATCCTTTTAAAAGTGAGGAAGCAAAGAGAAATCCAGAGGACTTCATAGCCCGGGAAGAACTGGAGATGACTGCTTATCTACTGGATCTCCTTGAAGATTAAGAAAAAATAATTTTATTCTTTTTTTAAATACTTCTTAACTTTTTCGGGTTCGGATAAAACCTTTACACCATCAAAATTAAACAGTTTATGGGTATTCTCAATATCTATTTCTCGCATATGAATGGTGATTTTCTTACCGCCGGCAATGGCACTGTATGGACATGCCTGCTGACATATACCACATCCTTTACATTTGAGTAGATTTATCTCTACACCCGGTGTAATTGCCTCTTGTGGGCAGGCTTCTGCTGCATCGCATACTTCACATTGCTGGCACTCATCAAGCTCTAGCTTGGATGGTAGGACTGTTTCCAAATCACCTGCTTCAAAGTCCACAGGCACTATAAGGGTTTTCACATTTCCTTTACCCGCCTGGGTCACTGCATTGGTTATCAGGGTGTCTGCGATTCCATTCACGATTTTACCAATGGTATTGGAAGTGGTGGGCGATATCACCAGCAAATCATATTTGCCCAATGAGAACCGGCCGGTCATGGGGTAACTTAGTTCCTGGTCCCTTTCCAGGATGAGTTCGTTGTAGTAACCTTCACCAGTTAAGTTTTTAACCTTATTAAACAATCCATACATCCTCAAAACTTCTTCACCAGCTCCTGATAGGTATATGGATAAGTCATGTCCTTCGTCTTTTATATATTTCAGTACATCCACACTGGCTTCCAACAGATGTCCTGCTCCGGTTATTCCCCATGCAATTCTCATAGTTATACTTTAAAAATCAATTTTAATTACTCTTTCGATTTTGCGTTTTAAAACTCGATATAATCGTAGCCTGGTGTTTCTTTAAATGCGTAATGTACGGTGGTGTACTGGTTTATAAATTCGGTGACATCTTCTTTAACGTTTGAACCATCTATAACCACTTTTTTGATGAAATCAGCTACTTCTGCCATTTCAGCTTCCTTAAGTCCTCGCCTGGTTAGCTCCTGGGTACCGACCCTTATACCTGATGGGTTGTCGGTATCATTCACATTATCCCATGGGAGTAAGTTCTTGTTTAAGATTATGTTGTTAGACTCAAGTGTAACTGCGAATTCTGAGGCACTTCCCAGGTTAGATACATCCATAACAACCTGGTGTGATTCTGTGAAATCTTTATCTTCACAGAGAACATTAAAACCAACATCATGTAGATTAGCACCCAATGCCTTGGCATTCTTGATAATCTGACCCGCGTAGTCTGCACCGAATTCCAGCATTTCAGCAGTCGCGATACCAAGGGCAGCCAGGTGATGGAGGTGGTGATTACTTACTACACCCGGGAATACAGCATTATCGATATCATTCTTAAGCTCTTCGTTACATAGGATAATACCACCCTGTGGTCCGGGGAATGTTTTATGGGTACTGGCTGATATTAGGTCTGCACCTTCTTTTAGTGGGTTTTGGAAGCGGCCTCCTGCTATAAGGCCTAAAACATGTGCTCCGTCATACATTATTTTAGCACCCACTTCCTGGGCTGCCTCTTTGGCTTCATTAATTGGATGTGGGAATAGGAAAAGACTACCGCCAAATAAGATTAACTTAGGCTTTTTTTCAAGGATAATTTTGTTCATGGCGTCTGGATCTATGTTCATCTCATCTGTATCAAAGGGGTGGGCGATGTTTTTAAGTCCCCGAATACCAGCAGCGCTTACACCTGCATGGCTTATATGGCCTCCTTTTGGTACCTCCAGGGCCATTAATAAATCTCCACGGTCTGCTAAGGCGAAGAATGAAGCAAGGTTGGAAGTCACACCAGATACTGGCTGGACATTTGCATGGTCTGCATCATACAACCTTTTTGAAAGGTCGATGGTGAGGTTTTCCGCCTGATCGATGTATCTGCAGCCCTGGTACATCCTTTCACAGGGCAGACCTTCTGCATATCTGTGGGAAAGATCAGAGGCTAAAGCTTCTCTAACATCTCTACTAGAGATGTTCTCACTGGCAATTAAGTTTATACTATTTTTCATCCATTCATGGTGCTCTTTGGTGATATTTTTCATTTCAAGAGCGTACTTTTCGTTTTCAGACATTACATTCCTCCGGATAATATTGAAAATATCATTATTAATTTTAATTATTAAATTATATTAGTTAACAATAAAACGATGATGATTAATTGAGGATTAACTTTTATAATTTATAAATGTCTTCAGTAGGTTGATATGGTTTAAATCATTTTCAAAAAAAATAGCATACTAGGATACGGAATAAAAAAAAAGTTTAAAAAAATAAAATAAAAGGGTTTAACCCGATTATTTTGCTGGTTTTTCCATGGCTGCTTCGATTTGAGCCATGATCTGGGAAGTTCTGAAATGCTGCTGGTCCAATGCTCCAGATGGGCAGGCTGCTACACAGGTACCGCATCCTTTACACAGGGCAATGTTGACTTGTGCATGTTCGTCTTCAACATCGATTGCTCCGAATGGGCAAAGCTCAATACAAACTTCGCATGCACCACAGACATCCTCATCAACAGATGCAATGATTGGCTCAATTTCCACTTCACCTTTGACCATGGGTATAGCTGCTCTTGCTGCTGCACCAGATGCCTGGGCTACAGCGTCAGGTATATCTTTTGGTCCCTGGGATACTCCTGCAAGGTACACACCATCAGTTAATGTGTCAACAGGCCTGAGTTTGGGGTGAGCTTCCATGAGGAAACCGTCTGCACTCTTGGAAAGACCGATGGTCTGTCTTAATTCTTCCATTCCTGCTGGTGGTTCAAGACCTACAGATAACACTACCATGTCGTAGTCGTACTCAGTGACTTTTCCAAGCATGGTGTCTTCTGCCCTTACAGTAAGGGTCTGATCAGGGTTTTCCAGAACAGTTGCTGGTCGGCCTCTTATGAATTTGATACCGTATTTTTCCTGGGACCGTTTGTAGAATTCTTCGAATCCTTTACCGAATGCCCTTATATCCATGTAATAGATGGCGATTTCGGTGTCTGGTTCGTGGTCTTTAATTAACTGTGCGTTTTTCATGGCATACATGCAGCATACTCTGGAACAGTATGGCTTGTTGATCTGTTCGTCTCTTGAACCGACACACTGAATGAAGGCCACTTTCTTGGGAATTCCTCCATCGGATGGTTTTAATACGTGTCCCTGGGTTGGTCCTGATGCGTTGATTAATCTTTCCAGTTCTAGACCGGTGATGATGTTTTCAGCTGATTCGTAAGACCATTCTTTTTTCTCTGTGGGGTTGTAGGGGTCGTATCCAGTGGCCACTATGATGGTTCCTATATCCAATTCAATTTCTTCAGGTTCCTGGTCGTGTTTAATGGCTAAATTTCCGCATGCCTGATCACAGAGTTTACAATCAATACAGTAATCTTTGTCTATGGTGGCTACCAGTGGCACTGCTTGTGGGAATGATATGTAGGTTGCTTTTACCATACCCATTCCTTCATCAAAGTAGTTGGGTATTTCTATGGGACATACTTCTGAACAGCTTCCACATCCTGTACAGATGTCTTCATCTACGTATCTTGGTTTTTTAACAACTTTAACTTTAAAGTTACCAATGTATCCGTCCACTTCTTTAACTTCAGAGTAGGATAATAGTTCAATATTATCGTGCTTTCCACAGTCCACCATTTTTGGTGCGAGAATACACATGGAACAGTCCATGGTTGGGAATGTTTTATCCAACTGTGCCATTCTTCCACCGATGGTAGGGTTTTTCTCCACCAGGTAGGTTTTGAATCCCATGTCTGCAAGGTCTAGTGCGGACTGGATACCAGCCACACCTCCACCTATAACCATTGCTGTGTCTTTAACAGCTACAGTTTCGGCATCCAGTGGTTCTAATAATCTTGCTTTGGCAACCGCCATCCTGATCAGGTCTTTTGCCTTTTCAGTAGCTGCTTCAGGTTCGTTCATGTGAACCCATGAGTCGTGTTCCCTGATGTTTGCAAATTCAAAGAGGAACGGGTTCAGTCCAGCTTCCTTAATACATCTTCTGAAGGTGGGTTCGTGGAGACGGGGTGAACATGCTGCCACAACTACTCGGTTTATATCATTTTCTTTGATGTCTTTCTGGATCATTTCCTGTCCAGGGTCAGAACAGAAGTACTTGTACTCTTTTGCTATCTTAACATTAGGTAAAGATGCTGCATATTCTTCTAGTAATGGAACATCAATTACACCACCAATGTTGATACCACAATGACATACATAGACTCCTATTTTTGGTTCTTCGGTTGTTTCTTGTTTCTTTTCTTCTTCTGCCATTAGATCACCTATATTTGAATATTGATAATCACTCTAATATGTGT
The DNA here is from genome assembly GCA_002494495.1 of Methanobacterium sp. UBA294. Lineage (GTDB taxonomy): Archaea > Methanobacteriota > Methanobacteria > Methanobacteriales > Methanobacteriaceae > Methanobacterium_A. The sequence continues at coordinate 156,453 of DACB01000007.1, read as the reverse complement.
CTATATGATGTTACGGTGTATCACAAATATATATAAAGATTTCTATTTATTTTTATATACAAAGTATATATAGTAGAAAATTTTCTGGAAAAAAATTAATAATAAAGTATTATTTCTAGTTGGGGATGAATTTACATCCTATTTAATTATTATAAAGTTGAAAACGAATTAAAAATTGAAAAGGGATTGGTTCCAACCTTAAATCTAATCGACTATCCCCTCGGTAATGATCTTGAAAACAGCTTCCCCTTCGGGTAGGTGAGGGCTATCCATTAATCTGGCTATTCTTTTACCTGCTAATCCTTTTTTGAGCCATATTCTATAAGTAGCTGCGTGTCCTAGAACGTGGCCTCCAATTGCCTTTGTAGGACTACCGAAAAATGCGTCAGGGCGGGCTTGCACTTGATTGGTTACAAATACAGCTACATTATATGTGTTAGCTATATTTTGGAGTGTATGAAGGTGTTGATTCAATTTTTGCTGTCTAATGGCTAGGGATTCTCTTCCAACATATTCTGCCCTGAAATGGGCAGTTACTGAGTCCACTATAACCAGTCTTATGTTCACACCGCTTTGTACCAGTTCGTTTACTTTATCAGCCATCAGCATCTGGTGGGATGAGTTAAATGCACGGGCGATGTGTATTTTTCCTAAAACTTCTTCCACATCTAGCTGGAAACCCTCTGCTATCTGTTCAATTCTTTCTGGGCGGAAAGTATTTTCAGTATCAATAAATACACATTCTCCATCTAAACCTCCCTTATCTGGAGGTAATTGTACAGTGACTGCTATTTCATGTGATATCTGACTCTTACCAGAACCAAATTCACCAAAAACTTCAGTAAGTGATTGAGTTTCAATTCCGCCGCCAATCAATTCATCAACAGCAGAGCTCCCGGTGGTTATCCTACCCACATCCTTTCGGCGTTCCATAACATCCAGGGCACTTTCAAAGTCAATCTGTTCTGCTTTACGGGCCGCTTCAATCACTTTTTCAGCCACACCCTCCCCAATATCTGCCTTCACACTTAATTCCTTGGCAGTGGCAGTAGCCAACCTCATCATGTCACCGAAACCAGCATCTCTGAGTTTCTGGGCAGTTTTTTCTCCAACACTTGGTAATTCTTCCAGTTCAACCATTTTAATCTCCCTTAAAATTTATTTTTTTTATCAATTTTAATTAAACTTTCTTTTCCAATACTTTGCGGGCGTTTAGTCTTATTTCTTCATTGTATTCATCATAACTCGCATTGGCGATAATTACTATTTCCATTTCTAAAAGGTCATTTACTTTACCTTCCAGCGACCCTTCATCACCAGTTTTATTGAGGATTTCTTGCACTTCCGGGGTGGTCATTTCAATTAATTCTTCCGCAGATTTTCTGAAGAAAGTGGCACGTACAGTACCGGTATCATCTTCAATTACCAGTGGAATTATCATGAGGTAGTTAGGTTCGTTAATTTCTTCCCCACAAATTTCACAGACATAGGTATCTCCTGCGGGATTCACTCTTTTATTACAGTTCGGACACATCTCATAGAGAATTTTGTTACCATAAGCTTCAATTACCTTACCAGCTACCTTAATATTCAAATCATTTTCTTCTATTTCATGAATTTTCTTTTTTGGATATCTTTTTTCCTGTATTTCGCTTATTGAAGGTATTTTTGAAGTTTCTCCCTCATCTGCTTTGGTTAAAGGAGTGTTTCTACTTAAACTTAACTCTATATGATCATTTCGAAGCACAACTCGGGGGTTTTCTATTTTAATTACATCCTCTTCATATAATGGAGTTTTAGCTTTATCATCCCATAGTGATACTCTTACTACCCCGGTTTCGTCCCCGATTTCTATAGAGCGCACCACTCCTGGAGTACCATCGCTTCTTACGAATTCATGTGGATCATCCAAGCCAACTATTCGGCCTATTAATCGGACGTCTCGGTCACCTTCCCTGAGTTCCTCTATCTTCTTGGTTTGATAGATGGATTTTTCAAGCTCATTTAGAGAAGGCAGATCTTTTAACTCTTCCTCATTTGGCTTAATTAATCTGGCTGTTTTCCCTACACTGAGTTCGATATCGGAGGTTCCCATCCGGGTTCTTGCATTCTCAATTTTAACCGCGTCCCCTATATTTAATGAGCTTTCCGCCTTTTCATCCCAGAAGGATATCCTTACTACACCGGTATCATCTGCAACTTCTGCCGAACGAACCAGTCCTGTACTACCATCATCTCTCTGGAACTGATTGGGGTCAAAAAGGTTTATTATCCTGCCGACTATATCAATTTCTTCTCCTTCATCCTCGAAGGTGTTCAGATCCCCAATTTTAACTGGTTTTAGATATTTACCGCATTCTTCTAGCATTTCTTTCATATCGTTTTCCAGGGGCGGGTTTACGGTTATAACTGTGTTCCAGTTGGCATTTATACGGTAATTCGTCACGGAATAATCATCAAATTCGATGTTTCCACCTGTGATTTTGACGACGTCCCCCTTCTTCATTTCAATCTGAGTGTCGTCGTTCCATAGGGTGACCTTTATTTTACCGGTGTTATCTTCTATCTCCAGGGATCTGACTTGGCCGGTGCTTGAATCGTCTCTTACAAATGTAATAGTATCGTAGATTTTACTTACCACACCGAAAACAGTCACATCCCGCATTTCATGGGCGTCACCAATTTTCAGGACACTTTCAGTATATTCTGGGACATCAAAATCACCTTTTATCAATCTTCCCAACCAGAAATGGGATAATGATATTAAACCATTTCGTTCTCTGCTTTGTGCTCTTAACTCTTTTATTGAGTCACCTTCCTTTATATCAAGGGTATCGATAAGTTCTGTATCTTTATTCCACAGAGTTAGGCTGGTTTTCCCGCTTTTATCCTGCAGTTCCAGGGTAATGAATTTTCCTTCCTTACCGTTACGGTCGAAGGTTCTTACACTGGGGATCCTGACCACTCTTGCTATGATGTTTACCTCCATATCCTCTTTGATATCTTTAATATCAGTTATTTTTTCTTGATATAGTGGTAAATCAGGATAATCATCAGCGGATAGCATTTCGATGTTAGAATTAATGTTGAGGTGAGCTTCGTCATTTCTGAATCCCTGTTTTATTTCGGCGCCGTTTATCTTTAACACGTCACCTTCCTGGAATTTTTTAAGAAGTTTTATATTCTCAGTCCACAGGACTACTCGGATTTCCCCTGTTTCATCTGCAATTAATATATTGGCAAGCTTTCCTTCTCGACCCTTTCTATTAACGAATTTTTTAACGTTGGAAATAGCTTTAACCCTTCCAATAAAACTTACGTTGTGATTTCCAGTTTTTAAATCAGATATTTTGAACTCTTTGGATTCATTCAGTGGTTTGTTTTCTTCGTCCACAAATTCTCCTACTATTAATCGAGCCACATCCAGTTCACCCATGAAACTGACATCTTCATAATCCTTCATTCGGGTTTTAATTTCCTCTAAAAACTTGTCATATGAGATTTTATCCTTTATTTTTTCATATTCGTCCCTAATTTCTTGGCCAATTTCCGTCATGTATTTTCCCTCATCAAAATATTTTTTTTACTTCGATCTTATTATAAGATCGGTTTCTGTTGTGTTAGTAATTGATATAGTAATACATAATATAAATATTTGTATTACTATGCGGGTGGATTCCCCAATTTTTTATAGTGGATATCTCATTTTTTCATTCCTTAGTTGATGATTTTGGGAAATATATAATTCATTAGCACTGTAATACTATTATGATCTTGTAAAATTATTAAAAATTAGTTTCCCGAGCATTTGAGAAGTAATCAATAATCCATACACTACAATTATGAGTAAAAATTCAAAACTATCATTTTTCTCAATATTTATTATACTTAGTAATTTTTCTTATATATTTTTTCAAACTTTATCTCCACAGTAAGCAAACTATTTATAATAGTTAGTTTGATAAAACTATTTAATAGAATAATAACACGGTGAATAAATTGCAAAGAGAGCTTGAATTGGTAGAATCAATGGATAAGTTAACAAGATTCACACGAAAATTTCAGAAACAACTTTTAAGCGGAGATCTCAAAGACTACACCCTTAGGCAGCTTTATTACATCGAGCTTATCAACAAAAACAGGGGAATAAGTATCTCGGACCTGTCCCGTATCCTGGGCGTTAAAAAATCAACAGTTTCAGTAGCCATAAACCAACTGATAGAACTGGAAATTGTGAAAAAAACACAATCTGATACTGATAAACGATTCTATTATCTGGATATCACAACAAAAGGTGAAGATATCATAAAAAAGCACATGCAGGTTCATAAAAACACGATAAAAAAGATATTAGATATATTAAACCCAGAAGAAGTGGATTATTTCATCAAAATTATTGATAAAATATCGACAGTATGAAATACAGAATAAAATAGAAATTTGGAGGAAACAAAAATGTCCATGACCATGGCAGAGAAAATAATGGCTAAAGCTTCTGGAAAAAAAGAAACAAAAGCGGGAGAAATAGTGATTGCCAACATAGATGTGGCCATGACCCACGACCTAACTGGACCTTTATCTGTTAAATCATTTAACAAAATAGAGGTGGATAAAGTCTGGGACCCAGAGAAGATCGTTATATTATTCGACCATCAGGTACCCGCTGACTCCCTTGATGCAGCACAGAATCACATAATGATGCGTGAATTCGTAGAAAAACAAGACATAACTAATTTTTATGATGTCAAAGAGGGAGTATGCCATCAAGTACTTCCAGAAAAAGGCCATATAGTCCCTGGAGAAGTAGTAGTCGGAACTGACTCACATACTTGCACACACGGTGCACTTGGTGCCTTTTCAACAGGAATAGGCTCAACTGATATGGCCATGGTCTTTGCCACAGGCAAACTATGGTTTAAAATCCCAGAGACAATTAAATTCGATATCCAAGGGAACCTTAAGGATTATGTTTATGCTAAAGATGTGATACTACATATAATAGGAAAAATAGGAGCAGATGGTGCAACCTATAAGGCATGCGAATTCGCTGGTGAAACCACCAAAAAAATGTCAGTATCAGAAAGGATGGTACTCTGTAACATGGCAATAGAAATGGGTGGTAAAACAGGGCTGGTTGAACCAGATGAAAAAACAGTCAATTATCTGAAAGATCGCACCAACAGGGAATATGGGATATTGAAGACAGACCTGGATGCAGAGTCGCTTGATACTATGCAGATATATGTAGATGATTTAGAACCACAGATAGCATGCCCTCACAATGTGGACAATGTTAAATCAATTTCAGAGGTAGAAGGAACTAATATTGACCAGGTATTCCTGGGTTCCTGCACCAACGGAAGACTGGAAGATCTTAGAACTGCTGCAAAAATTGTGAAAGGTAACCAGATATCAGACAAAGTTAGAATGCTGGTAATACCTGCATCAAGGGAAATTTATCTCCAAGCCATGGATGAAGGGCTTCTGAGAACCTTTGCTGAAAGCGGAGCTTTAGTATGCAACCCATGCTGTGGCCCATGTTTAGGTGGGCATATAGGGCTGATAGGCCCTGGAGAAGTCAGCTTATCAACCTCTAATCGGAACTTTCAGGGAAGACAGGGAAGCCCTGATGCAGAGGTATATTTAAGTTCAGCAGCAGTTGCAGCGGCATCTGCATTAAAAGGAGTTATTACTCATCCAAGAATTTAAAAATTTAAGTAGACGGTGTTTATAATGAAAGACAAAATTGAAGGAAAGGTTTGGAAATTCGGTGATGATATAGACACGGATATAATCATCCCTGGGAGATATTTAGTCCTTACTGATGAAAATGAACTGGCTAAACACGCCATGGAAGGAGTGGATCCAGAATTTCACCGTAAAGCACAGGATGGAGACATCATTTTAGCCGGCAAAAATTTCGGGTGCGGGTCTTCACGGGAACATGCTCCCATAGCTCTCAAGGCCGTAGGGATATCTGCAGTGGTTGCTGAATCATTCGCCCGTATATTTTACCGTAATGCCATAAATGTAGGATTACCCCTGTTAGAATCTGAAAAAATTTTATCCCAGTTCAACCAGGGGGATAAAATTGAATTATATACGGATAAAGGCATATTAGAAAATGAAAGAACTGGAGAAGAATATGAAATTAAAAAATTACCAGAATTCATGCTTGAAATCCTGGATAAGGGTGGTTTAATCCTTTATCTTAAAGAAAAATTAAAGGAAGAAATGTAAAAAATAAACAATAGGGAGTTTTTTAAAATAATAGGGAGCTTTTTAAAACGATAGAAAGTTTTTTAAAATAATAGGGAGCTTTTTAAAATGATAGAGAGTTTTTTAAAATAATAGGGAGTTTTTTTATGTATAAAATAGCAGTTATACCTGGAGACGGGATTGGAAAAGAAGTGATGGAAGCTACGCTCCATGTGTTGGATGCATTGGATATTGAATTTGATTATATCTTCGCCGATGCTGGGGATGAATATGGGGAAAAAACAGGGATTGCACTTCCCAAAGAGACAGTTGATGTTGTTAAAGCATCTCAAGCTTGTTTGTTTGGTGCTGCCGGTGAAACAGCAGCCGACGTAATAGTTAAGTTGAGGCAGGAACTGGATCTCTACGTAAATTTGAGGCCTGTAAAATCATATCCAGGCACCAATTCAATCTTTGATAACTTAGACTTGGTTATAGTCCGGGAAAACACAGAAGGACTTTATATTGGCCTGGAGGAATATACGGAAGATGGAGCAACAGCCACCAGGGTTATTACCAGGAAAGCATCTGAGAGGATTTGTAAATTCGCATTTGACTACGCAAAAAAAACAGGAAGAGAAAAAGTCACTGCAATACATAAAGCTAACGTACTAAAAAAAACCGATGGAGTATTTAAAGACACCTTCTATGAAGTAGCCAGGGATTACCCTGATATGGAACTGGATGACCGGTACGTGGATGCTACTGCCATGTTCTTCATCACCAAACCAGAGATGTTCGATGTAATAGTGACAACCAACCTATTTGGGGATATACTATCTGATGAAGGTGCAGGACTCGTTGGAGGTTTAGGGTTGATACCATCTGCAAACATCGGGGATAATCAGGGATTGTTCGAACCAGTACATGGCTCAGCACCGGGTCTAGCTGGAAAAGGAAAAGCCAACCCTTCAGCCATGATTCTATCTGCAGTATTAATGCTTGAATATCTGAATGAAAATGATGCAGCACTTAAATTAGAGGATGCGCTGGTTGAAGTTTTAATGGAAGGAAAAACAGTAACCAAGGATTTAGGTGGAAGTTCATCCACCATGGAAATGGCCGATGCGGTACGGGAGAAATTGGAAAATTAAAACATTTTTTATAAAAATTATTTCCAATTCAAAAATTCCCTAATTAAAAAAAAATTATTCGATTTTTTAATATTATACCTTAATATAATATTCCTTTTTATTAATATTCCCTTTTAATTTATTTTTAATCAAGCTAAAAAAGTTAAAAATTTATAATGTAATATTCCTATAAACTCAATTATATTTTAATAATTCGATAAAATTAGCGTAGATTTTATTAGGCTGATGATTTTATTTTTCGAGGGTAAATAGATGAAAGTAGCAGAGGTCAGGGCTGATATGCCTTTTTTGGAAAATGTAGTATATATGGATGCTGCCAGCACAACTCCCACACCCAAACCTGTTGTTGATGCTATGTTCGAATATTATCATTCATATAATACTAACATTGGTAGAGGTGCGTATAGGGCTGCAATTAAAGCTACTTCAGAGGTTAGTAAAACCAGGTCAAGACTGGCCAAGTTCATCAACTGTGACCATGATGAGATAATCTTCACCAACAACACCACACAAGCCATAAATCTCGTATCCCATGGATTTAATTTTAAAAAAGGTGATTCAATAATCGTCCCTAATATAGAACACCACTCTAATCTGGTGCCCTGGTTGAATCTCAAGAAACTAGGTGTGAATATAAAAATGATTAAAGCTGACAAGAATCAAATGGTAAATCCTGCAGATATAGAAGATGCCATTGATGAGTCAACAAAACTAATCACCCTAACCCATGTTTCCAATTCCATCGGGTCAGTCTTGCCAGTCCACGAGATTGGTAAAATAGCCAAGGAAAATGATATATATTACATGGTGGATGCTGCCCAGTCCGCGGGGCATATGTCTATGGATATTAAAAGGATCCAGGCAGATTTCATGGCATTTCCAGGGCATAAAGGGTTTCTAGGTCCAGTTGGAACTGGATTATTATACTGCGATATGGAGATCATGGAAGATCTTGAACCCATACATCTAGGTGGGGGAACAGTAACAGATGTCACTGAAACAGATTTTAAACTCGCAAAACCGCCTGAACGTTTTGAGGGAGGTACACTGAATATTTCGGGAATAATAGGTTTAGGGTCGGCAATAGAGTATTTAAATAGAATAGGAATGGAGAATATAGAAAAGCACTCTAAGAAATACACTCAAATGATGTATAAAGGAATTCAGGATGTAGAAAACAGCATAGTATACGGCCGTCCAGAAGCTATTTATGATATAGTAGGCTTTAATATAAGTGGAGTGCATTGCCACGATGTGGCCAAGATATTGGATGAACAAGCAAGGATATGTGTCCGAAGCGGTATGCACTGCGCCATACCCGCCATTAGGCAAATTGGTGCCTATGATTTTGGAGGCACTGTCCGGGCATCAATTCACTATTACAACACAAAAGAAGAAATAAAAATTTTAATAGACACTTTAGAAGAAATTTCCCGGTTCCTGGGAGATTAAATGGGGGTAATGATTATGGATAGAGCACAGTGGATAGCAATATTTATCATACTTTTAATGGCAATCAGTTCAGTGGCGTACGTTATAGCATTCATATAAATTTCCAATCATAAACTGGATGAGAAGGATATACGACCAGATAACTAATAATGTTTTATTATAAATAAAAAAACCAGCTAATGGAGGAAAAATAGATGGTAAAATTAGGAGCAGTAGTAGCAGAATTTAATTTCGACATAACACAAATGATGCTTGACCTGGCACGTGAGCATGCTAAATTTCTAGATTCAGAGATAACTGAAGTAATCACCGTACCAGGAGTATTTGACATGCCATTGGCAATTAAAAAACTTCTGAAAGAGGATGACATAGACGCGGTTATAACTCTAGGAGCAGTAATTGAAGGATCCACATCACACGATGAGATCGTAGTGCAGCATGCATCCCGTAAAATTGCTGATCTAGCACTGGAATATGACAAACCAGTTGCACTTGGAATTACAGGACCTGGCATGACCCGTCTGGAAGCTCATCAGAGAGTGGACTATGCTAAGAGAGCTGTGGAAGCAGCTGTTAAAATGTGCAAACGGTTAGAATAGATTATTTTTATAAATTAATTTATTTATGATTCTCCAGGAGATTTTGTCAATGGAAATTCTAACACCCCAGGATTTGAAAGATCAATTCAAGGATCCATGGATTGCCCCATATAAGAAGGTCATAACCATGGTTGACCAGGGATTGGTAGAACTGGTGGAATACCACCCCTGTGTAAGTGGTTCCCAGTGGATGATATACCAGTATAAAAGGAGCAGTAACTTGGTAGTAGAAGCAAAAAAGGATGGGGATAAGCATACCTACCTTTTGAAAGTAGGAAAAAGTGACATGAGCTTAAAACCAAGTTTCAATGCAGCAGGAATTGAAGAGGTATCTGTAGATGGTGATGAAGTCCGTGTGGTACATGCTGGATTAGCAGGCGCAGGTGTTGGTGCGGCCATGTGTCGAGGCATGGCCCAGGGTGTTAAAAGAGTTGAACTCCACGATGTAGGTGGTGGTTCAAAGGTCGGGCGAGCTGCTGTGGTTACACCTGTAATGGAGAAAGTAATTTTAGGAATAGATGATACTGATACCAAGGATGAAGGAGCTACCTGGACATTAGCAAATAATCTGGGAATGGAACTAAGTACCATGGGCTTCGAATATTTAGACCACATCACTGTTCAATTATACCCTCATAACCCAAATAAAACCCAGAATTGTGTGGCTATAGCCTTGGTGTTTGCAGTTAAACCTGGGGAAATAGATGAATTGGTAAAAAAGGCGACTGAAATACTTAAAAAACATACACTATCAGATAAAACAGCAATAGCTGTAATTGAAGGCTTTAATATTCCTGAAAAACTCAGAGAATATGCTGAAGCTGCTAAAAAATCCATGATCTACCTGGAAGAAACCCAAAGACTAGCCAACGAGTTAGGGATCCAGCTGGTGGAAGTTACAGGAGCACAGGGAGAAATAGGTGCATTAGCCGCTTTAGGGCTCTATAATGATGTTGAAGAAGCTGCCAGGGTTCATGACCAGACATAATGGATCATTGATTAATTGTAGCATGAATTAATTCTATCAGAGATAAATAAATTCAACAATTTGTTATTCTAACCATAGAAGATTAAATTTAAAAACATCCCTTCATTTACTTTGGCGAAGTTCATGTCTGCTTTATCTTCACGTTCTATTTCTATTCTAATTACCCGGTTATTTAGATAAAGGTAATAACTATTTTCAGGGTTCTGATCATTGAAATTGATGTTTAAAGATCTTTGACCGTTAATATACACACCATATGTACCATTTTCAAAGACTCCCTTGGTGCTGGCCACCCTCTGATTATCGATGTATACATTTACAATTCTTCCAGTTTCAACCTCTGTTCTAATAAATACACCTTTTTCAACGGTTAAATTAGAATAATTTTCTACCGGAATATTTTTTGATGCATAAAGATTTTTGAAGATATTCCTGACATCACTATCTCTAATAACATCCCGGACATTTAATCCAAGGAAAGCCCTGGCATCTGACGGTATTCGCATCACATTGTCTTCTCCAGGAACAGTTTGATTAAGGGAATACCTTAAATCGTTAATATAGATACTATCTCCATAATCAAAACCCAACGAATCCATAGCTTCCTCGGGCATTCTTATAAGTGTTGCTTCGTTTTCCAGAGCACTATCAACTGTATATGGACCTCGAAGGTCGTAACTTCTATTATTTTCGTTGGGGCCCCAGATTATTAAATTACGGGAGGTTGGTTCTATACTTATCATGCCATCTCCCAGCTGAATAGCTCCTAAAAGAGTGCTTACCATGGCTATTAATATAATTCCAGATACGATTATTGGGGAATGCATGTAAAAAAAGGATTTAAGGGTTTGCCATCTTCCTTCTGGATTGAGCATCATATTATAAAATATTTTCACTATTTTTATCAGATAATATAAAGTAACCGCAGCTCCTACAATGGATATGACTAATCCTAGCTCCACAGGAACGGGTCTTATGAAGAATGTACCGAATACTCCTAGAAATATTAATGAAAGTCCTAAAATTTCCATTCGTATGGATCTGCCCAAGGAGTCGATCATGGTCACTCTTCCATATTCAGTTGCCCTCTGGACAATGGTTCTCACCACTTCAGTGGCTACCACGTTAAGTTCATGGAGTGAAGATAGCTCGTGGTGAATTTGGCCGATGTCTACTTCTTTTATTCTTAATCCCATTACATCTGCATCTAACACGATCCCCACGTCTACACCGTAGTCGTCTTCCAGGTTTATCCTGTTAAGAAAGGATCTTTTTGCAGCGAACTGTCCGCTGAGTGGTTGGTCAAATTTTAACTCTGGGAAGAAAAAATTAAGAAGGGGTTTAGCAGTTAATTCAGTAACTCGTCCAGCAACCCTTTTAAACTTAGTCTTGGTTATATCTGCTTCATTATTCAGAATAGGCTGGATTATACTGTCCACTTGTTTTGGGGTTAAATTTTTTATATCCGCATCTAAAAAGACTATTACGTCTCCTGTGGAATTTTTAAACCCGGTTTTTATGGCAGCACCCTTTCCTCTATTTTTATCATGTTGAATAACTTTGGCCCCTGCTTTTTCAGCTTCATTTGCCGTTTTATCGTAGGAACCATCATCAACTACAATGATTTCGTCGATGTATTCAACCTTTTTTATTGTTTTAACAACATGGCCAACGGTCTTTTCCTCATTAAATGCAGGGATAATCACAGAAATAGTCATATTGCTGGAGTTAACAGTTTTAATTGCACCTATTATCGACAGGAAAAATAAGATCATCCATAACACTTAGATTGCACCTTCAAAAAATTTCTTTAGTAAAATTCATCATAAAAGATATATAATCATTATGTATAGGGTTAACTTTATTTTTTTTTAATTTCTTCTAAAAAACTTTATTTACTTTTCTAGTGCATATAATTTTAGTATATGGGATATTAAATTAATCTAGAAAAACTAGATTGTAATATTCTTATTTAAATAATCATGGATACTGGTGGAAGTTATGGATCCAAAAATTATGATATTATTAGGGAGTGCATCTGATTTTAATATAGCAGAGAAAGCTATAAATATTTTGGAAACCATGGAAATCCCCTATAGCTTACATGTGGCTTCAGCTCATCGTACTCATCAGAAAGTCAAACATATTGTCACTGAATCTACCAATAACGGGGTTGAAGTATTCCTGGGAATTGCCGGACTTTCAGCTCATCTGCCAGGAATCATCGCAGCTAACACACACAAACCGGTGGTGGGTGTGCCTGTAAATGTCAAGCTCGAGGGACTAGATGCATTATTCGCTTCGGTTCAAATGCCTCATGGAGCACCTGTGGCCGCAGTAGGTATTGATAGGGGTGAAAACGGAGCAATACTGGCTTCCCAGATAATAGGAATCCGCGACCATGAAGTCAGGAGAAACCTCTCCAATATGCGCCGGGAATTTTTCTTCAAAGTTGATAAGGATGAAAAAAAACTGGAAGAAAAGCTCAGGGGTAAATATTACGTTAGAAACAAATTTGAAGAAAAAATCAACGATAATTTAATTAAAAAGAAAAATAATCAAGACATACCAGATATCGCCATTATTGCCGGGAGTTATACTGATATTAAAGTTGCTGAGAAAACCACGGGCTTACTGGATAAATTGAACATCACCTATGACCTGAAGATCATATCTCCCATTAGAGACCCTGAAGCATTTGAAGATTATATGGGTCAGATGGAGGATGTTAAACTATTTATTGCTATTTCTGGACTGTCGGCACATGTAACTGGTTCGGTAGTGGCCTACACAGAAAAACCAGTGATAGGCGTGCCCTGTTCCATTAGAATGGATGGCTTCGATGCCTTATTAGCCATGGTAGATATGCCTCCTGGTGTGCCAGTTGCTACCATTGGCATAGATGAGGGTGGAAATGCAGCATTACTTGCGGCTGAAATGTTAGCTATAGGAAATGAAGAATTACAGGTTAATTTGTTGAATTTAAAGAGAAATCATGAACATAGTTAATTTATAAAGAGGGGTTGAAAATGGAAAATTTAAGGGACTTTCTACAGATACTGGGGCAGGAATTTCAGGTAATTGAAGTGGATCAAGAGGTATCCCTGGAATATGAAGTAGCAAAAACACTAAAAGACAACCCAAAAGATGTAGTTATATTTAATAATATCGCAGGTTGTGATAAACGTATAATATCTGGTATATGCAACACTCGAGAGAAGATTGCCCGGGCATTGAATGTTAATGTACCTGATATCGGAAGTAGAATAATTAAGGCCATGGAAAACCCCCTGCAAGTAACAGATATTCAAAGTACATCCGAGAATTTCTCATTTTCCAGTAGGTCAACCATTAAAGAGATTATTAAAGAAATTCCAGTTCCCACCTACTATAGAAATGATGCTGGCCCATACATAACCGCCGGTGTGATCATTGCCAAAGACCCGGAAACAGGGATAAGGAATGCATCCATCCACAGAATGCTGGTAAAAGAGGATAACCGTATGGGAGTTCGAATTGTTCCCAGAAATCTTTACACTTACCACCAAAAGGCGGAAAAATTAGATGAACCATTGGAAATTGCAATTGCCATAGGCATGCACCCAGCTACCCTTCTTGCCTCTTGCACATCCATACCCATAACGGCAGATGAACTCGAGGTGGCTAACAACTTCCATCAGGGACAAATGAAACTAATAAAATGTGATACTGTGGATATTGAAGCACCAGATTGTGAGATACTCCTTGAAGGTCAGATATTACCCCACGAAAGAACTGAAGAGGGACCATTTGTTGATTTAACCGATACATATGATGCGATACGTAAGGAACCGGTAATTAAAGTTACAGAGTTGCACTTTAAAAAAGATCCACTATTCCATGCCATCATGCCTGCTGGGCGGGAGCATAAACTACTGCAGGGCCTGCCCCAGGAACCAAGGATATATAACATAGTCCGGAACACCGTCCCCACAGTGAAAAATGTCGTCTTAAGTGAAGGAGGCTGTTGTTGGCTTCATGCGGCCGTATCCATACAGAAGCAAACACAAGGTGATGGAAAAAATGTTTTAATGGCCGCTCTAACAGCTCACCCATCTCTTAAACACTGTGTTGTGGTTGATGAGGATATTGATGTTTTTAATAGTGATGATATAGAATATGCAATAGCTACCCGGGTTAAAGGAGATGATGATTTGATAATTATTCCTGGTGCACGCGGATCATCTCTTGACCCTACAGCAACTCCAGATGGAACCACCACCAAGATAGGTGTGGATGCTACTAAACCACTGGATAATCTGCAGAAGTTTGAAAGAGTCAGTTTATCAGAATAGGATCCGTAAAAATTTTAGAAACCCATTAAAATTTAAGATACCATAAAAATTAAGATATTATATCAAGTTTTGCTTTACATTTAGGGCATTTATGATTTTTTAAAACCTGATCATTTAACACAGAAAACCCGTCCCGTTTGATAACTGGTTCTCCGCATTCAGGACAATAAGTATGCTCACCTCCAACGGTTGGAACGTTCCCAATATACACATATTTCATACCAGCATCCTTTGCTATCCCATGAGCTTTTTCCAGGAACTTAATCTCAGTTGGGGGCAACTGTTGCATATGATATTGGGGGAAGAATCTGGTGAAATGTAGTGGTACTTCCACACCCACCTCATCAGCCATGAACTTAACCAGGGAACGTATATCTTCCTCAGAATCGTTGTAACCTGGGATCATGAGATTTGTAACTTCGATGTGGATATTTGCATCATGCATCCGCACTATGTTATCAAGGACAGGCTGCAGTCTAGCCTCACAGAGGTCATGATAGAACTTCTCACTCATGCCCTTAAGATCGATATTTGCAGCGTCAAGAAATGGTTCAATCTGTTGAAAAGATTCTTCAGTCATATACCCGTTGGTTACATAAACTGTTTTTATATCTTCTTTTTTTGCAATTTTTGCAGAGTCTAATGTATATTCAAACCACATGGTGGGTTCATTATATGTCCAGGCAATTGATTTACATCCATATTCCTTGGTGATGCGTATGGCATCCTCTGGTGGCATTTCTCTAGTGGGGATATTTTTAAGTTCAGCTTGGGATATACCCCAGTTTTGACAGTGTTGGCACCGGAAATTACATCCCACACTGCCCAGAGAAAATACCATGCTTCCGGGATAGAAATGATATAATGGCTTTTTTTCTATAGGGTCAACAGCCGCAGATGATACTGCTGCGTAGTTGAGGCTATAAATTTTACCATACGTATTTTCCCTCATCTGGCAGAAACCAGTTTTACCTGGGGACAGGATGCATCTTCTTTCACATATTTTACAGTTTAAAGCTTTACCCACTTTATCGTAGAGAATTGCTTCTTTTCTCATTAATTGCACCGGCTTAAAAAGTTATAATTTATAATTTTTAAATTTTTACATTTTTTTAAGGTGCTCGTAACCTCTTGGAATTAATATTTTTGTTTTTCCTTCCTTATTTACCATATGGATTTGCCCGGATGTGGTAATACTTCCAATCTTATAAAGCCCTATTTCCTCCTTTAACTCGTTGAATCTTACATCATCAATGGTTACCAGAAGTTCGAAATCTTCACCATAGGTTAAAACCATCTCCAAAGGATCTTCATTTAGTAACCCGGAGACAACATGGACTTCTGAGGGTATGGGTAGTAATTCTTCATGGAATATTATGCCAATACTGGACTTGTTTGAATCAATGAGTTCACCCATTTCACTCAAGAGTCCATCGGTTATGTCGGTCGCTGATGTTACAGCACGGGATTTTGCAAGTTTTAAACCTTGTTCTAACCGGGCTTCAGGTTCCAGAGAATTTTTAATTATTTTATCTTTGCTATTTGGATTTAAACCTTCAATTTCTCCATCATCAGCAAGGAGTAATTTAAACCCAGCAGCTGCCAATCCTAGAGGTCCGGTTACCGCCACAACATCACCTTCTTGGGCACCGCTTTTCATCATAACCTCATTTTTTGGAACTATCCCAATACCAGTCCCGCTTAAAGTTAATTCTTCTGATTCATTAGTATCGCCGCCAATGAGAGCCATGTTATATTGTTCACAAGCCTGGAGGATTCCATCCATAAGGTCATCAAAATCAGTGATGGATAAATTGGAGGGAAGTGCCATTGCAACTACGATTCCCAAGGCTGTTGCCCCCATAGCTGCCAAATCACTTACATTAACTGTTACGATCTTCTTGCCCATCTGCTGATAACTCATTTCCCTGGGAAAATGTGTTGTTTGAGTTAGTAAATCAGTCGTGGCCACCAGATAGTTTTCTCCAAAATCAAGGAGAGCAGCGTCGTCGCTTAGACTTTTAAATGTTAATTCATCAAAAAAAGGAGATTGAAAAGAGATATTTTGGCTTCTTTTAAGAAGTCGTTTTATAAGTTCTTTTTCACCAAAATCAGATATACTTTGTTTTTTAGAGGGCATCATTGACCCGATCTTTTATTATTTCAGCAATCCTTTCATCTGAACCTAAAGGTTCTGTGTAGATTATCTCGCCTTCAAATCGGATTTCCTCTGTTTCTTCATCCTGGTGGTCGTGTTCGTGTGAGTGACCGTGCCCATGGCTATGTTCATTGTCTCCATGGCTGTGCTTTTTCAGGCCGTTTTCATTCTTGATTTGGAGCATTTTAGGTATGTCCTCTTTGGTGTGCACCCCGTGGGCTAAAAAAACTGGGACGGCGATGATCTTTTCCACTCCTTCATCTGCCAGCTGGTTAATAGCAGCAGGTATGGATGGTTTTGACATGTTCATAAAACTTACAACCACAGGATAATCAGTTTTTTCCCTGTAAATTTCAGCAACCTGGTTTATAACTTCTTCACCGTAGTGTAATCTGCTTCCGTGACTTATAAGCATCACACCAATGTTATTTACTGAGCTTGAATTTGTAACCATATGATATCACTCCTTCCTCGCCTTCTGCTTTAATCTTCCTGAAAACCATTTCAACTTCATCACCTATTTCAACATCGTCTTCTCCACAGTCAACTATCTGACTGGTGATTTTAGCACCTTCTTCCAGTTCTATTATGGCCACGATGTAGGGTGAAAGTATCTTGAAATCATCTGATGGGGTGTGAATAACTGAATATGTATGTATTTTACCCTTTCCACTTAGTTTTATATCCTCTAATTTACCTTTTCTCCTGCATTCTGGACATATAACTCGTTTAGGGAAATTGACCTCTCCACAGTTACTGCACTTTGAACCTATGAGATTGTATCTCTGGGGGATGTGTCGCCATCCTCTTACGATATCTTTCAAAATTATGAACCTCCATTAAATTTGAATGAATTCTTTATTAAAACATCAATTACCGTCTGTTCTTAAAATAAATAAAAATAGAACTTTACTGCCAAATCCTATTAATAATTATATTCTAACTTTTATATTCTTAATTCTTAATTTAAATATTTCCTTTGAAATTTGTTTGCCCCACTAAATTGTTAATATTTAAATACTAAAAAGTAATACTTATACACATGGATAACAAGGGCTATGTTATGAGTGGAGTATCCCTTTTACTTATTTTACCAGCTATACTTCTACTTGCTGTATTTTTAGACATGACAAATGAGGGTATAGGAGAAAATACAAGAGTAATAAGTTCAGGAAGCGTTTTAAATACAGTCAAAGACCTTGAAGCTCATATTATGGTTGCAGGAAAGGAAATATTAAAAAGTGAAGCTGATGGTGTCATGAATTCAGGGAAACCACTATCCGATAGCAGGGCGACAATCAAGGATGATCTACAATTTGTAATGGACCAGAAAGTTCAGAATTACAAGGAAAACATGGGGATGGAGCTGGATTGCAACATCACCTCGGTGGGTAATTCTGAAGATCCGTTTGCAGTTCAGATAAATTCCACGATATACGTGGAAAAAGGTAATATTACTCATTTAGAACACATAAGTCAAGATATACCCATCACAGACCCACGGTATCCCATACCTAACCCATTACCATTTATTAAATGTAAAGAATATGGGGGCACGCAAGTGGTTGATGATAAAATTTGTTTTGGTCCTAGTTTAGCATATTATCTGGATAAGCGTGGAGTGGCAAATGCATTTGCCTATCAAAATTCCACTACAGCATTCATAATCAAGAAATGTCCCTATGATCCCTATAAAATGCATGGAAATAATAATAACACGTTAAAAAACTGCATCGACAATGGCTATTTTCATGAAAGTGCTGATGGCCCCTGTTTCCTCTGTCGGCTGGAAGGTAAAGGAACTTGCATTCATTATGGTATGGAAACCTTCATTGTCCCCAGTTCTTCAACAAACACCAGTGTAAATTGCAGCAATTCCAGTGAAAATTTCACTTACAACACAGCTCCCAGTTCAATTGACCACGTAATATTTGATGATATATATAATGGGACTTACCAGGGAGATATGGTTATATACCACATTAATGGATTCGAAATCTTGTTTATCTATTTAGAAAACGCCCATAGGAGTAAGTACGGCTTTCTAACCATATGAAAAGTGGTGATTAGATTAGATCTAAATTTATAATTTTTTTTAAAGAAGATAAAGGACAAGTGTTCTCTATGGATTTGTTATTTGCACTTATCATAATTACTATTGCAATTGGATTATCGGCTGATGCGTTGGATGTAGTAAGCTTTAAAATATCTGATTATGCGGCTGGAAAGTCACTAGATAGAATTGCCACAGACACAACAGCTATATTGATAAATACTCCAGGTACTCCATGTTGGGAGAAAAGTAACTCTACAAATTCTGTTATACCCGGATTAGCTATGGATAACAATGGAAGTAAAAATACCACAAAAATTCTCAGTTTTGCAAAGATATCGCAACTAACAATCAACTATCAAAAACTCATGGGAAACGTTATACCGCCTGGTACAAACTCCTCTTTAACGATTTACCCATCAAAACCTACATGGGAACCATTGAAAGTGGGTAATGAGACCCCTCCGCCAGATGCAACTGAGGTTGCAGTAGTAAATAGGACTGTCCTGGTTAATTTCGCTGATTTCAGGATTTTAGCCAGTGTTATCAGTAATTCCAATCCAGAGATCTGTCCACATAATAACTTTACCGTAGGTCATGCCAGTGTAAACCAAAACTCCACAACCTTCTGGAATTGCAGGAACTTCAAGGTGACTCAAGAAGACCTTAATTCAACTGACTTTTATATTATAACCGACCCCCTTATATTAAAGGATAATAAGGCGAGATGGTTATTGGATCGGCCAGATAATATGAATGAAGAACTGGGAACTTTCCAAGGACAGCCCTTACTGGTAAACGATAAAATACATGTTATGCTTGGTGATGATGAGGAAACTGTTTTATGGTTTCATATTCAAACGTCAGATGATCCTTTATCGTTCAATACTTATCTGGTAGGAGTTCCTAAGGGTTCATCATCTAATAATGTGAGTATTGAATATTTACATCCCCAACCCTGTTCATTTGTTTTTAAAATCTGGATGGAATAGCTTGATTATCTTTTAAAATCATGGTGTGAATCAATATGCGATTTAAACGCCTAATAATAGAGATATTTTATCAGCCATGAATGAATAGAAAGACTTTTATTTTAATTGAATAATCTTTATTTATATGATTATGAGGGGGTGATTAAAATGGTTACAGTAAAATGCAAAGAATGTGATAAAGAATACGATTTAAAGGAAGAAGATAATCTATCTGATTATATTTGTATTGAATGTGGGGGTAATTTAGAATATAAGCGATTTTTAGGAAAAAAATCTGATGATTTAAAAGAGCCTAAGAGATCGAAAAAATCGGTTAAATCTATCGTTGTTATTTCATTGATTGTTTTAATTGCAGCATTTGCAGTATTGGCTATATTTACCAATATTATTCCTTTGGAAAATCTAACTACCAATAATTCTAACTCAAACAACAATTCTACCAATTATATACCAAATGAAACCTATGCTAATAATGGGATAACCTTTAATTATCCGGCTGGCTGGACACAAATGTATAATCTTGATGCTCCCAGCCGTTGGGGTTTTGGTAGTCCGGTAGTAGCATTCTTTGAACCAGAGGGTAATAAAACTGAGTCTGATTCCATTACCACCTATTTCTACGTTAAGCAAAAAAACATGGCTTCATTAGACCAAATGATTGAGGCTTACAGAATTGATATTGCGGAGATAGGACAAACTTACGTTTCGCATCGAAACATAACAGTTAATGGTATGAGGGCGGTGGAGTTAGTAAAGGAATGGAATGTTGATGGTAGACCATATAGAGCTATTACGGCCCATATTGAGGTTATTCCTGGATCTTTGTATTACAGGATTGGATGCGTTACTCCTCAGGACAAATGGAATGAATCTTTACCTAAATTTGAAATGGTGATCTACAGCTTCAAACCATTATAGAAATCAGAAGTTTTTCTAATCAATTCTTTATACTCTTTATTTTATTTTTTCTTTTTTTAATTGACAATAAATTATTACTCAAATAAAACCCATTGATATGGGAAAGTTACTAATATTCATTAAAAATTTCGGTTAATTACCAAAACTTATATATTAATATGGAAATATACTAATACATTCTACTGAAGTTTTGTGGTGAACATGAAATGGATGAAATAGACTTGCGAATAATTAATTCACTGATTCAAAACTCGAGGATTACCCTCTCCCAGATGTCCAAAGACATAGACGTACCAGATGCCACCATATCAAACCGTTTGAAAAAACTCGAAAAGGATGTCATCAAACAATATACACTACTACTGGATTATGATAAGATTGACTTGAAAATTACTGCAATAATAATTATTCAAAGTGAATCAGAGAAACATAAAGACGTTGAAAAAGAATTATCAAATCTTAATAATGTTTCAGAAGTTTACAGTATTTCTGGTGAATATGACATCCTTATTAAGGTATGGGCGCATAGTTTAGACGAATTAAACAATATAATTAATTCAAAAATACGTTCTGTAGACGGAATTGAAGACTTAACCGAGATGATTGTAATGGAACGGGTCAAGGAAGGGGTGGTGCCACTAACCGAGATCAATGAATAAAAAATATAGGAGGTGAATTTATGTACCTCAGTGAAATTCTTAAAAAACCAGTTTTTGATGGAGCAGGCAAAAAAATTGGGAGATTAAAGGATGCAATAGTATCCTCAGAAGTTTCTTACCCTATAATAAAAGCGATAATTGTTGACAAAGATGATAAAAAGACAGTTAACATCCCTTATAATTATATTGATTTAATTGGTAATGAAACTAAACTCAAAACAAACCTTGATGAAATTAGAGAATATAAAATACAAAACCTGGACATTAGACTCTTGGAAGACGTTTTAGACAGACAAGTAGTTGATATTGAAGATAAAAAAGTAAGGAGAGTCAATGATATAAAGATCTCCCGTAGTCATGGTTATTATCATATCATCGGTGTTGATATTGGTTTTTATGGTATTTTAAAACGGCTTGGACTGGAAAAAATAGCAAAACCTTTGCATGTTAAGTCCAACGAGAATATAATAGCCTGGGAAGACATTGACACCCTGAACCAGGATTATTCCAAGCTAAAACTAAAGGTAGCAAAGCAGAGCATAAAAAAACTTCACCCGGCAGATATAGCAGAAATTGTAGACCAATTAGGAATAAATGAATCTATAAACATCTTAAATAGCCTGGATGATGAAGCAGCAGCAGATACCTTAGAGGAAGTCTCCCCAGAAAGACAGGCATATCTCTTGGAAGGTATGGATGTCCGGCGTGCTGTTAAAATCCTGGATGAGATGGATCCTGATGACGCTGCTGATGTCTTAGGGGCTTTGCCTGAAGAGACTACAGAAGAACTTCTGGGATTATTAGAGCCAAAAGAATCTGAAGACATAAGAACACTGCTGGAATACCCGGAAAACACGGCGGGAGGTATCATGACCACTGAATACGCCTACATAGAACAGGACCTTACTGTGGGTGAGGTCATGAAACAGCTCAGGGATATAGCTAAAGATGTTGAAACCATATACTATGTATATGTCTCAAGAGACGGTAAACTAACTGGCGTTTTGTCATTAAGGGATATTTTACTGGCCGAGCCTGATATGAAGATTTCTGAAGTCATGATATCGCCGGTGATAACCATAGATATCATGGAGGAGGAAGAGGAAGTAGCCCGGAAGATAGCAAAATACAACCTACTTGCACTGCCGGTTGTTGAAGATGAGAACAAGTTAAAGGGAATAGTAACTGTAGATGATGCTATAGATATTGTTTTACCTGTTGCCTGGAAAAAGCGAGTTCCAAGGATGTTCAGATAATATTAGGTGTTTTTAATGGATATCCGTATTTTCACCAGGGTATTTAGAAATCCTTTCATATTAAGCCTGATAACATTTATTTCTATAATGGGCCCTGGAATCATAACTGCCAACGTGGATAACGATGCTGGTGGCATAACCACCTATGCATTGGCTGGTTCTAACTTTGGATATGACCTTCTCTGGCTATTCATACCCATGATCATAACTCTGGCCATAATCCAGGAGATGGGTGTGCGAATGAGTGTAGTATCTGGTAAAGGACTGGCGGATTTGATAAGGGAAAAGGTCGGAATAAAATTAACTTTTTTAATGGCTATGGCCCTCCTTGCTGCCAACATGGGAACCATTCTCGCCGAATTTTCTGGTATATCAGTAAGCAGCGCAATTTTTGGCGTCCCTAACTTCATTGCACTGCCCATAGCAGCACTGGCTATCTGGCTTTTGGTAGTTAAAGGAACCTATAAAAGCGTGGAAAAAGTTTTTCTAGCTGCATCACTAGTATATTTATCCTATATTGTAGCTGGAATACTTTCACAGCCAGACTGGGGCCTGGCCATTCATAATACATTCGTACCACAAATATCATTCAATGATGAATACATCACCATGATGATAGGTATTGTTGGTACAACAATTTCACCCTGGATGATGTTCTATCTGCAATCGACTGTGGTGGAGAAGGGTATATCCATAAAAAACCTGAAATACTCCAAGGCAGACGCTGTTATAGGGGCGATAGTAGTAAATATTGTTGCATTCTTTATAGTTATAGCCTGCGCAACCACCATCCATGCCAACGGTATCCAGATAAACGATGTAGCAGACATATCCACAGCATTGGTGCCATTAGCTGGTCAGTATGCCAGTTTATTATTTGCATTTGGATTTTTAAATGCATCACTATTTGCTGCCAGTATCTTGCCTTTATCCACTGCATACTATGTATGTGAAAGTCTGGGATTTGAGGCTGGAGTTTCTAAGAGATTTAGGGAAGCACCCGTATTCCATGGACTATATCTGGGTCTAATAATACTAGCAGTTATGATTATAATGATACCTGACATCCCATTACTGTCCATCCTGTATTTATCTCAGGTTGCAAACGGTATTTTACTGCCATTTTTGCTGATCCTAATGCTATTCATCATCAATGACAAAAAAATAATGGGAGAACATGTAAATTCCCGGTTGTTCAACATAATTTCCTGGGCGACCGTTATAATAGTGATGAGTTTGAGCATAGCCCTGGTGGTAACCAGTTTGATATAAAAAAATAGTTTTAACCAAATACTAATTTTAAACTAAAACAGCGGTAATAACCACCATTTCCTCAAAAAAACCCTTCTCTTGGGCAGTTATTGAAGCCTTAAAACCGAGTTCTTCAAATTTTTTCAGGGTCTTCTCGTTGTCGGATAGGGATGATTGGACCATCTGCACTTTCCCCCCTGGATTTAGATGATTTTTCACTTGTGCAAGGAACCTATCTATCACTTTCCTTCCGCCTGGACCACCATTCCAGGCGGCGTCCAGTTCATCAGCAACAATTTCATCTTCTTCTGTGGGGAGATAAGGAGTATTAAATAATATTATATCAAATTTTTCATCTTCAACCGGTTCAAACAGGTCACCCTTCCTCAATTCCATGTTGTATGTCTTGTTAGCGATAATATTTTTAAGTGTACAGTCAAGTGCATGGGAGTTGATATCAGTAGCTATCACAATCCGGGCTTTTTTGGCAGCTAAGATAGCTATTAATCCTGTTCCGGTGCCTATTTCAAGTGCTCTGGACATCCTTTCAACTTCCAGATTGTCGGCTAATAGAAAGGTGTCTTCCGCTGGCTGGTACACCTGTGGGTGTGTTTGGTAGTAGATTTTCTTGTATTCCTGCATTGTTTCACCTAATCCTACTGAAATTCAAGGGCAGTGCTTAATTTAGACATTTCATTTTTTATCGTTCTGATCTGAAAAATACCAATATTGTGGGGGGTAATGATCTACAGATTTCTGAGTATTTACTAGAAGCCTTTAGTTTATAGTGGTCATATTTAATTTTCCTTATATCTCTTGTAACCGATACTTACCTTCCTGGTCAGATTTGGTTATTTTAATCCTATCTCCTACTTTTAATCCTTCCCAGCTAATGAAATAATGTTCATGCGGTTTATCCTGACCCCGGCAGTTGCAGGGATAGGATTCCACCTTAACATCTCTTGGTGAATTATTCCGACTTAAAATAAACTCACTTCCTAATAATGGGAAGAAGGTTAATTTACTTTTTAAAATAAATATAAATCCTTCTTGAGCTTCTTTTGAGGATATTTTCCTATAGTAGACTGTATTTTTCATTATCTATCCATTTTATGGGTTGTCTAATTTTTAGATATGCAATATTAATATCTATTATTTTTGATCGAATCCATCGATAGCTGCAGGCAGACAATTTAAAACTGATGAAAGACCAGAATGATGCAGATTTAATACAACTGCACCGGTAATCTCTTCACGAGTTGCACCTTCATTTTTAGCCATGAAAGCATGTAATTTAACCCCGGTGGAATTTTTATGAGAGGTTTGAATGGCGATATTTATCAACTGTTTTGTCTTGGAGTCTAATCCTTCCTGGTTTTTTGGGCTTCGACTACTTCATTAAAACGGGCTGCAATTTCTGGAAATTCTTTTTGAAATAATTCATATGGATTTGTTTCCATAATATTCCATCTCCACTAATTTTACTATATAATTTTATTTAAAATCATTAATTTCGAGTAAATATTCAATATCTCTTGATAAAGTTAAAACTTCATCTGGATTTAATTTTAAAACCCTTTTATCCAGCATTTCCTGATCCAGCTTCCCAACCATTTCCTTTGATTCAGTTTGATCTAATTCAGCTATTTCGTGAAAAGAATCGAGTAATGCATTTCTTGTTTTTTTCTTTTTATGCTGAAAAAGGGCCCTGGAAACATTTATTAAATTATTATCCACTTCTACTTTTTTGTTGGGCTTTAATTTAATGACAGCCGAGGATATCCTGGGTTGGGGATGGAAATCTTCTCGGGGAACATGGAATAGCATTTCCACGTCTGCGCAGTAATTTGTCATTAGGGATAGCCGGGAATAGTTAGAATCGCCTGGTTTTGCAACCATTCTCTCTGCAAATTCCAGTTGATACATCAGGATTGCAAAATCAAAGTCGTGTTTGAGTATCTTGAATGTTATTGGGGATGAGATTTGATAGGGTAAATTAGATACAACCTTGTTAAATCCAGGGAAATCTATTTTTGTCGCATCTGCGACCAAAACTTCCACGTTAGATATTCCAGACTTATTCAGTCTCTTCGTTAAAACAGTGGCGATCCTCTGGTCCTGCTCAACAGCGATGATCTTTCGAGCTTCAGCTGCCATGGGTATGGTTAAAGTTCCAAGGCCAGGACCAATTTCAAGTACGGTGTCATCCCATGATAATTTGGCATTATCTAAGATTTTAAGGACAATATTCCTGTTCACGAGATAGTTCTGTCCCTTTTTCCTATTTAATCTGATATTGTACTTATTTAAAATTTGGAGGGTATCATTTAACATTAGAATAAAATAAATAGTATTAGAGTTAGTTAGACTTTCTTTTTAGGAGGTCTGGTGAAGATAGTGTATTTTCTTTTACCTTTCCTGTCGCTACTTCCTTCTAATTCTAATAATATACGTTTATAGATGAGTTTCACTGGATCGGTAAGCATGGGTACTCTATCATCAATATCCTGGAAGCTTTCAAATTCTTTTTCTTTACGGGCTTTCAGGATATCCCACATGTGCTTCTTACCAACACCAGGTAAGAGTTCTATCTGGTGGAGTCTCGTGGAGATGGGGCCTGCTTCGTTGAAGAAACGTACAAATCTGTCTTCATGGCTTTTGATAATTTCTTCAATAACGTAGTCTAACTCCAGTTTTGCAGTGGAGGTGAGTTTATCATATTTCAGTCTGCGATTTACCCTGGCGATTTTATCTCTTTTTCCTGCACCAATGTAAACTTTTTCATGAATATCAAGATTAACGTTTTCTTTAGGGATAAGTTCAAGAAGTGTAAACTCTTCAATACCTAGAGCTTGAGCTACGGGCTTCTTTTTAAAAGAAGCCACATCTCCTTTAACATAACCTATTGGTAGATAATCTAGAATAATTGCATAATCTTCCATAGTCAAAACCACCACATTTGATAATATAGTAATATTTAAGCTAGTAAATATTTAAGCCAGAATTCAGGCTAATTTATTATTCAGTTATTTCTTCTTCACGATATTTATCTATTATTTTAAGTAATGTTTCCATTTCTTCTTTCTTGTGTGATCCTCTTTCCTTTGCGAACAGCAACCTCATATCTGCCAGATCTTTAGGCATTGTATCAGCGAGTTTAACTGCCTGGCTTTTTTTAATGATTTCTTCCATTTCTTTAACCAGTTTATTAGCAGTCTTTGCATCGGTCTTTACAAATTTGATTACATGGTCCAAGGCGAGGTTTTGCTCATAGTTGAGTTCATGGGACTCTGCGCGTTCCACTAACATCTCTTTAACTTCAGCACTGGTGATGGGATCAGTTTCAATAATTTTTTTTCCAACCATTGAATCACGCTTGTATTTTAAGATGTTCTGGTCTTATAATCAATTTTTTATGTTTATTCCCATCATTAATATTTACAATATATGCTCGTCCACGTTTTTCGGATACATTACCCGTTTTTCCATGGAATCGTGGGTGGGGTTGACCTTTATGCACACTAGGATCTATTATGATATGTACTAAATCGTTTTCTTTGAATGTCTGCAATTTTTTAGTTATGGGGTTTGTACGTCCCACTCTAATAGTTTTTTTAAGTTTATAACGTGTTTTACTTCGAGAACCTTTTGATCTTCTCATTTGTAAACCTCCATTTGAACAATAAAATTTTTTGTTAAACTAACAGGCCTCTTTTCTTGAGGATTATTTAATATTCCCTTAAGAATCTTCTAATTTTTGAGCCCCTGAAATTTTCCTTGCAAATACTCTATCTAAACTAAAAATCCGCTTAATTTGTAAGTTATAATGATGAGAACTCGTTATAACTGCGTTTATAGGTATACAACGTTATTTATAGATAAATACGGCTTTTATCGGAAATTTTTTATAACAATATTTTTTCTGTTATTATAGGTTTATAATGTTATCTATAAAAAGATAACTTCCGAACAAATACGAATATCCTGAGCACCACTTAGATTTGAGTTTTCATTCAGGCTACATGAACATTTAAAACATCTAACTGTACACACTGGGCTTTGGTTTCAAGCAGTGAAGAAACACTGGGAAGTGTTCGATTATCATCACCGGATATTAGTTCTTTGATGTATAATCCGCCCTGACATTCAATTACCAGTTCTAAACATCCTCCATCCAATTTTTTAACTTCAATATTCCTTACTTTTCGTTTTCTTATAATATCAGCCCGTCTGTGAACTACCCTTTGGGGTGTTCTTTGATCTATTAACTTCAAAGATTTTATAAGTTCCATATCTTCCGTGGTAATCTCTTTTTCTACTTTCACCAGGGCATTGTAGACCTTGTAGGAATCTGTGGAGGAAGTTTTAATATGTTTACGCCTTTCTTTACCAACGAATTCAAGTCCCGATACTTCTACTTTACCATCGGCACTTTGATTTACTTCATCTTCCAGATTTTTAAGGTTTAATGCCCGCCTATGGGGTTCTTTAATTTCAAGGACAAATGGACGACCCGTTCCCAGCATTCTAACATCTATATCTTCCCTGCCTGCTCCATGGAATTTGGTCTCACTCCCTTGTGATTGCTTGAGAAATTCTGGGCTCACGAGTTCTTCAACAGATTCCTGGTACATCTTACCGGTGTAATTGCAGCGCTCACATCCTTTTCCTTTACATTCACGGCAGGGCCATTTTGTCTGGGGAATACCTCTTACTAGTTTCCTGTAACGCCCTTCAATGAATAATGGATTTATCTGAAATTCTAACCTTGGTTTATATTCTTCATTAAAACCCGGTTTATTGCCTTCCCTGGTGAAATCCACCAGTATAACCAGATGAGGAGTTTCAAAATCCACATCTTTATCCATTCTCACTGATAATGCCTTACCAATCTCCCGGTTGATCTCTTTTTTAATATTTTCCACATTGACTCCGATTTTTTTTTGGATTTCCTGTTCCTTCTCTATTATATCCTTATCTACACGGGATCCTATCAGCAATGTGTCAAATTCGATGTTTGAATCTTTTATCTCTTGAGATATATATTCTATAAGCTGGTTATTTATGTTCTGAAATATGTTACCGCAGATATAGCACATATGGATTCTGCAATCAGCACAGCTTTCATCGTAAAGGTTGTTCTGGATATACTCTCCTCTTTCCAGGTTATCGGGTGCATCTATATCCATGGAGAAATTTCTACCCAGACAGCGTGGACAGATGTTATAACTGGTTAGATCCATTATTTTTAAAGCTTTTTCCATGATTTGAGGGTCTAAATTATTTTTGTTCATATTGATCATCGAAATTTTCTATTATTACATAAATTTTAGTATTCATTCAATTAATAAAGACTAGCAACAGCAATTATGTTGGTATTTTTACATGTCCCTATTTTATTAACTTTAATCCCACCAAAGATGCAATTATGAGAAAAATTAAGAACAGGCCGTATTTTATTTTTTGACTCACCAAAGAAAACCACCCCGATTAATGCACTCCCAACAGTACTGATACTGTCCAGATTAAGGATAAGCCCTCCAAAACTAATAAAGATAGCTAACGCTGTTAACACCCATTCAATCCCTGTAACGGAGTGTTTTAATTCCAATACCCACATAACTTCAAATATTGCTGCAATAATAATTAATAACCAATATTTTTTCATTTAAACGCAGTCTCTTTCGGCTATGTAAATATAATTTTATATAAAAATAAATTTTTAAAAATAAGATAATAAGGTTTAAAAAAATAGATTTTTTTTATCTCATGAACTGTTTCATCATCTGACCTAATGGTCCGCCCATCTTCCTCTTACCGAAACCTTTGATGGCCTTTTTGGTCATGTTATAATACTTTAAAAGTTCTTTAACATCTTCGTTTCTAACACCAGCTCCCCGGGATATTCTTTTAACCCTGGACTGTTTGATGACATCGGGGTGGGTGAGTTCGTATTCAGTCATAGAGTCCATCATTATCTTGTACATGGCCAATTTTTCTTCGGTTATTTGAGAGGCGTTTTTTGGTAATTTACCTCCCATTCCCGGTATCATATTCATGACCTGCTGCATAGGGCCCATCTTATTCATCATTGAGATTTGGGAATACATGTCCTTCAAGGTGAACTTTCCACTCATCATATGGTCCATGACTTCCATGTCCATGTCTTCCTCGGAAGCAACTTCTTCGGCCTTCTCCAGGAGAGTTTTTATATCACCCATTCCCAGGAGTCGTGATATGAAACGTTCAGGATCGAAGGCTTCAAAATCATCAAGTTTTTCCCCGGTACCTATGAATTTGATAGGAGCTCCAATTTCGGCTACGGCGGATAGTGCTCCACCACCCTTGGCTGAACCATCAAGTTTGGTTATGATTATAGAACCAATATTGGTTGTTTTATTAAAGGCCTGTGCCTGCTCCCGTGCCTGTTGACCTATGGTTCCATCGATGACCAGTATAACTTCGTCAGGATTCACTACTTTGGATATCTGTTCCATTTCATCTAAGAGGTCTTTTTCTTCTTTATGGCGGCCAGCAGTGTCCACAATAATGATGTCCTGTTTTTTAAATTCATTCAAACCCTTCCGGGCCAGATCCAGTGCATCTGGATTTTCTGGGTTTCCATAAAGGGGTACGTTCATATCTTCTGTTAGCTGAAGTAGCTGTTCATATGCTGCAGGACGCCAGGTGTCTGAAACTACCACTGCGGGTTTGAAACCTTTTTTTTGAAGATACTTTGATAATTTGGCTATTGTGGTGGTCTTACCACTACCCTGCAGTCCCATAAAGAGTATTTTATATGGTCGGGTCGTGATTTCGATTTCTACTGCTCTTTCTCCCAACAGATTGACCAGCTCTTCGTAGACTATCCGTATAACATGTTCTTTAGCTGTAACTCCTTTAGCTGGTTCTTCATTTAATGATCGCTCTTCAATTGTTTTGGAAAGCTTTAAAACAAGTTTTATATTAACATCAGACTGTATAAGGGCTCTTTGAATGTCTTTTACAACCTCTTTAACCACATCTTCATCTATTATGGTCATTCCGGCCAGTTTTTTCATGGTCTTAGTTAGATTTTTACCCAGATTGCCCAACATATTATCCTTTCACCAAATATTGACTGATTACTAGTTTATCTTTGAATTAAAATTTGTTGATTGAAATTGTATAAATTTTTTTAAAAATAAATCCTAAGGGTATTTATTAATATTTTATATCATAAAATCTTAAGGATATTTTAATAGTTCATCTCATATAGATATCTATTAATATTTAATATTTTCTCAACTAAACAACTGTAGTAAGATGGAAATTATAAAATTTTTTTAAACGAATTTTAATAAGATTATTTTTATGGAGAAATTTTACATGCTTGAAAATATCAAAAAAAGCTTACTAGAGGCTCCTGTGATTAAGAAAGGAGATTATGATTACTTTATACATCCCATAACTGATGGTATACCATTAGTGAAGGCTGAAATCATGAGAGAAGTGGCGGAAGCCATTTCTCAACAAGCAAACACTGATGTGGATAAAATTGTGTGCGTGGAGGCCATGGGCATCCATATAGCCACTGCTCTTTCCCTCGAGACAGGACTGCCCTTTGTAGTGGTAAGGAAGCGCCAGTATGGCTTAGAGGGAGAGGTGGATGTCCATCAGGTCACAGGTTACAGCCATGGAAACCTCTACATCAACGGTTTAAAAAAGGGAGAAAGGGTGATACTGGTAGATGATGTAGTAAGCACGGGTGGAACCATGACAGCAGTTTTAAACGCCCTTAAAGCCATGGATGTGGAAGTGGTGGATGTTATTGCAGTCATGGAGAAAGGAAAGGGGAAGGATCTGGTGGAAAAAAATACCGGATTTATAGTCAAAACCTTACTCAAAGTCAACGTTAAGAATGGAAAAGTGGTAATAGAAGAATGTAAAGTTTAAATTATCCTATCCTAGTTTTTTATTATAAATTCAAAAAATTTGATATCATGTCGAGTTACCATCTGGATATCCAAGAAATTCTCAAAAAGATCAGGAAAATGGACGCGCATACCATTGGTTTACAGTTTCCCGAGGGTCTGAAGATGTACGCTACATCCGTAGCCAGGCAGATAGAAGAAAAAACTGGGGCGGATGTGATTATTTCTGGAGATCCCTGTTACGGTGCATGCGATGTGTCTGATACGGTAATGGATAATCTGGTGGATCTACTGGTTCATTTCGGCCACACACCACTGCCCCTTGAATATGATGTGCCTGTGCTATTTCTGGAAGCTGAATTCCAGCTGGACATAATGCCCGCAGTAAATGAAGCTTTAGATTACTTAAAAGATTATAAAAAAATAGGGCTGGTAACTACTACTCAGCATCTCCATCTTATAGATGAACTAACCGATATACTGAGAAAAAATGGTAAAGAAGTGGTTATGAGTGAAGGCAAAGGAACTCAAAAAGCCCAGGTACTGGGTTGTAACTTTTCAAGCATAGAAAACCTCCCTGTAGATGCATTCCTATTTTTGGGAAGTGGTAATTTTCATCCCTTGGGTATAAAACTTTCTACAGATAAACCAGTCATCGTCGCTGATCAATATCATAACGAAGCAAGAGATATAGACAAATTTGCCGACCGTATGATGAGAATAAGGTTCGCTAAAATAACCAAGGCTAGAGAAGCTGGAAAATTTGGAGTAATAGTCTCATCCAAGAAAGGACAGAATAGAATGGAACTCGCACAAAGTTTAAAAGACATAATCCAACGTGAAGGAAAACAAGCATTCATCATATTAATGAACCAGATCACACCAGAACTACTGGTGCCCTACAGAGATATAGATGCATATGTAATAACTGCCTGTCCCAGAATAGCTATTGACGATGCGAACATATATGATAAATCCATTTTAACACCGGATGAGCTTTTAATAGCCTTGGATAAGAGAAAATGGGACGAATACGTAATGGATGAGATAAGATATTAAATCATTAACTTAATTCAGATTAATAAACATAAATTTAAATAGATATAATAATAAAACAAATAAAGTTAATTTATATAAATAATATGAATCTATAAATTAAATTCTACTACCCATATAAACACATAATTAAAATAATACTATCTAATTAACAATTAAAAAACTTATTTTAGGTTGAGGTGAACAATGAAAACTAAAACTGGCGCTTTTGTCCTTCCGGGGGATGCACTGGGAGTGACAGAGGAATATGATCCAGCAGAATGGACATTTGATGATGATGGTAAGATAAGATCCCTGGTTGCAGGAACAGTCTCCTTAGACAGCAAGAATAAAAGAATATCCATAGTACCTAAGACTAGCTCACCTGCTGTACTCAAAAACGGAGATGTGGTCTACGGGCAGATATCTGAAGTAAGGGGACAGAGAGCCCTGATGAGGATTGGGGGTATTAAAGATAATAAGAGAGGACTGGTAACCAATTTCTCCGGTGGAATACATATTTCACAGGCAGATAAAGGATATGTAGCCAAGTTAACCGATGAATTCCGTATCGGTGATCTGGTGGATGCCAAGGTAACTAAAATTATTGGACTGGACAACGTGGATTTAACCACAGCAGAAAATGAACTTGGTGTAGTCAAAGCTATGTGCACCAACTGCAGGGCTTACATGAAACAGATAAATAAAAAAGAAGTGCTATGCCCTAGATGCGGAAGAAAAGAAGGGAGAAAAATCTCTTCAAAATACGAGGGATAAAATGAAGATCATAAAGGACACCAAGGATGAACTGGAGCTAGAAATAACTGGAGAGTCACATACACTCTGTAATGCCCTAAGAAAGACCCTTATGGAAGACAAGGATGTTGTGTCTGCAGCGTATGTAATGGAGCACCCCACCATCGGCGAACCCAAATTATACGTGAAGGCAAAAAATCCAAAGAAATCACTGAAAAAGGCAGCAGAAACTATTAAAAATAGATGTGACGAACTTAAAAAGGAAATAAAGCCTACAAAGAAGGCCAAAAAGAATTCCAAAGCCAGATCCAAGTCAAAAAAATAATGGTACATCTAATAAATATTCCCCATTTTCATGTAAATGAATGAAATTACTCTAAATAAAAAATTCAGAAACATCAAAAAGGAAATCAGAATTTTAGGTATAGATGATTCTCCATTTCCTGCACATACCAACCAACTGGTGATGGTAATTGGAACTGTTTTTCGAGCAGGAGAATGGCTGGATGGTGTGCTTAGGACCTTTATTCATGGCGATGGATCGGATGCCACCACCAAGATAATTGACATGGTAAACAGCACCCGACACAAAGATCAGCTAGGCGTGATAATGCTGGAAGGCGTGACTTTTGGTGGGTTCAATGTAATAAACATTCAGGAAATCTTCATTAAAACAGGAGTACCAGTTATCGTAATAATGAGAAAATTTCCTAACTTTGAAAAGATAAAAAATGCATTGAAACGTTTTGATGATTGTGATAAGCGCTGGCAGGATATTCTGGATGCTGGGAAAGTATATGAAATTGAAAACCATGAAAACATTTACATACAAATAAATGGTATTGATATTGAAGATGCAAAGGAGATAATAAGGCTTTCCACCACAAGAAGCGCCATACCCGAACCAGTAAGGGTTGCACATATAATTGCTGCTGGTGTAGTAACTGGTGAATCAAAGGGAAATGCTTGATTGTGGAAATGCATCGATTTCTTTAAGATTAATCTAAAATTAAATTACTATCAAATTAGGAAGTGTAACTATTAAACATCCTTTTTTAACTGTAGATGCAATAATATCCTGCAGTAACCAGTCAGTGGTACTGGTTAAGCGAAGAAATGATCCATACAAAGGTTCATGGGCTTTGCCAGGTGGTTTTGTTGAATATGGTGAAACAGTCGAAACAGCAGTTTTACGAGAAGTAAAGGAAGAAACAGGATTAGATATAGATCTAAAAGGAATATCTGGTATTTATTCCAAACCTGATAGGGATCCCCGTGGACACACTGTAACCATATGCTTCAAAGCCCAAAAAATAGGGGGAGAATTAAAGGCAGATTCAGATGCCGGGGATGTTGCATGTATAAAGATTGAAGAAGCGATAACATGGGAGCTGGCCTTTGATCATAAACAAATACTTGAAGATGCCTTCATTATTTAAGATGGAAAATTTAAAAGATAAAAATTATAAAATCAATTTTATAGGAGGACCACAATGGAGTTTTGCCCAAAATGCGGTACTGTAATGTTTCCTCAAGATGATAAGTTTCGTTGCAAATGTGGATACGAAAAAAAGATAACCAAAGATGTAATCAGTCAATACAAAGTTTCTGAGGAAGTAAAGACTAAAGAGAGTATAATATTTACAGATGATAAGGTGAAAACCCTACCCACCACCAAAGTAATATGTCTTAAATGTAAAAATAAAGAGGCATTCTGGTGGTTACAGCAAACTCGAAGGGCTGATGAGTCTGAAACAAGATTTTTAAGGTGTACAGCTTGCGGCTACACCTGGAGGGAATATGATTAATTTTTACAAGCTATTAATATAGGAAGTGTATAAATTTTTTTAAACATCAGATAATCAACACTATCAAATACCAATACAGGAGAACTTAGCTTGCCAAAGGTTGATGACCCCATAAAATCTACAGAAAAGAACACTGGAGAGGAGAAAAAAAATAAAAGTTCTATTATCCAGATTTTGAAAGATACTTTTATGGGAGAGCATATTGGAAAATCAGAGGATATGAAGGAATCTATTGATACTGATGTAAAACCAGAGAATAAGAAAGAATCTACTGATACCGATGGAAAATCTAATGAAAAAACTACGGTTAAAGGTAAATCTTCCACTTCTCACACCAAAAAGAAGGCTGAAAAGAAAGTTCACGAAGAACAGAAAGAAGACCCTGCTCTTAATATCATTGAAGAAATAAAATCACATAAAGTAGTCCAGTGGCTTAGAAAGAGAAAAGAAAAGGTAATAAAAGCTGTAGCAATAACTATCAGCGTTATACTATTCGTAATTGCCATTATTTACAGTTTAACCCCTACTGAACAGGTTGCATCCAACGTAATCTTTGGAGAGCGGGCAATGTTTTCTGTATTATTAATTATGGTGGCAGTCCTCATACTGGCGGCAGTATTCGCCAACAGATTACTGGAAGGTAAATATTTTAAAGACATACACAAGGATCTGGAGATTGTGGAAGGTAAAAGAGAGAAGGATAATCATAAAGGGAAGGATGATCAAAAATCCCACCATGATCCTATAATTGAACGTATGAATAAAAAAGAATAAATAAATATGTTACTGTAAATAATAAAATTAGGTGAGTAAAAATATTAGTATAAGGAGGATAAAATGTTTAAGGCAGTTTTAAGTGATTCAAACATTTTAAAAACTAGTTTTGATGCAATTTCTTCTATAGTGGATGAAGTGCAGATGCAAACGGACGATGATGGGTTAAAACTCGATGCACTTGACCGTTCTCATATCACATTCATACACTTAGAACTTAAATCTGATGTCTTCGATGAATATAAATGTGAGGAACCTCTTAAAATCAACGTAGACACCGAAGAATTGATGAAAGTCTTAAAAAGATCCAAAATGGATGATATGGTGGAAATTTCCGTTGATGAAGGTAACTTAATTATTACTTTTGAAGGAGAAGCCAGAAGAACCTTTAAAATAAGGCTGATTGATATTGAGTATGAAGCTCCCAGCCCACCAAAACTGGAATATCCCACTGAATTTGAAATACCCTTCAATCTCCTAAAAAATTCCATACAAGACATTGACATAGTATCGGATAAAATATCCCTAATTGTGGATCAGGATAAATTCACTGCCTCTGCAGAGGGAGAGTTTGGAGAGGCCACCATAGAATATGTTCACGGTGAGAAGATAGAGGATAAGGCTAAATCTGTGTTTTCCCTGGAGAAAATCAAAGAGATGCTGAAGGCTGATAAGTTCTCAGAAACAGCTGTGCTGAAACTGGGAAATGATATGCCTCTTAACCTTTCGCTGAAGATGCCTGCAGATGAAGGTGAATTAAGCTTTCTTTTAGCACCTAGAATAGAAAGTGAGGAATAGGGTTGGATGAATTTTTCCAGAAGTTAAGGGAAATTCAAAAAAAGGAACGTAACTTAAGTGGGTTAGCTCCAGTAGGGGAAAATTTCTACCAGAATATTTCCAGATACCTGAACATACTCAGGAAGAAAATAGATGATAACCCTTTCTCATTTGAGTCTTATCTACTTCGTGATGCCCAGAGAATCACTGCTGAGATATGTGAAAGAAGGGAACATAAAATCTCCAACAGTGCAGTGATGAGTGTACAGCGTACTTATCAGCTCTTTAAAGAATCAGAGTTGGATACGCCAAACACTCCCAAGATCCCCCGTAACTCCACACCAGAGGAAGAAAAACTATTCCATGCCCTGGTTGATTCCTTGAAAATTTACAGGGAAAAAATGAGGGGTCCCCTTAGGTTCCAGAACTTACAAGCAAAGGATAGAAATTTAAATATCCCTGATCATGAGAAGGAGAATTTAAGGAAGTCAAATGCCGCAGGGGATAAAGATGGAGTTGATATTTCTGGTATCGAGCCAAGTCCGCCTGATATTGGAGTAGATAAACCAAACAAAGATAACGATATAAGGTTCACACCAGAAGAAGAAGCAGCAATCGTGGATGATATTTATAAGCAGTTCGGTAATGAACCATTCCCAGGGGAAAAATTAGGAGGCAGTGATAGTTCTCCTAATGAAGGGAAAACCCATTCAAAGGATAAAAAACCTTCTTCCAAAAAAGGAAAGCTCCCATCTGAAGATGATAAACTTTCTTCCAAAGAAACTAAACCTTCTCCTGAAGATAAAAATCATTCAAATTCTGTAAACATAGAAACAGCCCAGACAAAAGAACAAGATAATCAGAGCATCAAAACTAATATTTTAATTGTTTTAGAAGAACTTCCTTCTATCATGGGTGTGGATAAGCAAGTATACGGCCCACTCCATCCCCAGGACATCGTTACCATTCCTGAACCTAATGCCAAGATTTTGATAAAAAACCAGAAGGGAAAATCCATACAAAAACTATAAATAAAGATCATTTTATAAATACGTCTTAAATACGATTAGACTTTTTAAGAAGTTTCATTGTTCATAAATTCAAGCAAATATAATGCTTATTTTTTAAATCGAGGTGAATTATATGAAGATTCCTAAAGAAAGGAGAACTTATTGTCCATTTTGTAAAAAACACACGCTTCACGAAGTATATGAATCAAAAAGAAGAAAAGCCAGCGAATTAAAATGGGGGCAACGCCAGTTTAGGCGGGTAACCAGCGGATACAGAGGATATCCCAGGCCACTGCCTTCCGGTAACAAACCAGTAAAAAAATTAGACCTGCGCTACAAATGTAAGGAATGTAACAAATCACATATCAAACGATCTTCATTTAGAGTAGGTAAAGTAGAATTCGTACAGAAGTAATTGAGGTAATTTAATTGGCAAGTTATAACAATCCAAAAAGCAATTTTTTAAAGGTCAAATGCATAGATTGCGGTAATGAACAGATTATCTTCGACCACGCTGCTTCTAACGTGCAATGCATAATCTGCGGTAAAACCCTGGTCAAGCCTAAAGGCGGAAAATCTGAAATAGTTGCACAGATAACAGAAGTTCTAGACTAAATCTGGAAACTTTATTATTTGCATGCTAAAGGTGTTTTAATGGTAAGAATGAGAAAAGAATGGCCAGATGAAGGAGATCTGGTAGTAGCAACTGTACATAAAGTTTTAAACTACGGTGCATTTGCTAATTTAGAGGAATACCCTCAAAAAGAGGCTTTTATACACATATCAGAGGTTTCCTCTGGTTGGGTTAAA
This sequence comes from Methanobacterium sp. UBA294, assembly GCA_002494495.1. Taxonomy (GTDB): domain Archaea; phylum Methanobacteriota; class Methanobacteria; order Methanobacteriales; family Methanobacteriaceae; genus Methanobacterium_A. The sequence goes on along the minus strand of DACB01000007.1, from coordinate 117,558 downwards.
AACATCAGAGATTATGTAAGGGAAAACCAGAAAATAGTAGCCAAAGTACTACGAGTTAACCCACGTAAAGGACACGTTGATGTTTCTCTTAAAAGGATAAGGGAAGACCAGAGAACCCGGAAAATTCAGCAATGGAAGATCGAACAGAAGGCAGAAAAACTCCTTGAATTTTCAGCAAAAAAATTAGATAAAAATCAGAACCAAGCCTATGAAGAAATTGGTTACCAACTGATGGATATATTCGGTGATTTATATGGTGCATTTGAAATCGCTGCAGAAGAGGGAGCTGAATCCCTTATAAAAAACGATATAAGTAAAGAGTGGGCAGAAGCCATAACCGAAGTAGCCAAGAAGAACATATCTCCACCTGAAGTACATATAACCGGATATGTTGATTTAAAATCCTATGCTGGCGATGGAGTTGAAGTGATAAAGGAAGCTTTACTCTCAGTTAAAGATGATAACATCACCATCCAGTGTGTAGGTGCTCCCCGCTACAGAATGACAGTCACATCATCAGACTATATAGAAGCAGAGACCATGCTTAAAAATGCAGCCCAGATGGCTATTGATGAGGTTGTAGAAGCTGGTGGTGAAGGCGAATTTTATCGTGAATTAGAATGAAGATGAAGATGAAAAAATGCCGGGAATGTTATGAATATACAATCCAAGAGAGTTGTCCCTACTGTGGAGGGGATGTGGGAGAAATATACCCAGCTAAATATTCCCCTGAGGATAAATACGGCAAATATCGACGTTTATTGAAAAAACAGATTAAGGATCAAGGAGCTGTTTAGATGAAAGAGACCGTTATAAATCTTTTAAATGAAGTTGAACTTACAGAACCCATCTTTATAGAAGCCCTTCCTGGTATTGGTCACGTGGGCAAGCTTGTTGCAGAGCACATCATCCATGAACTGGAAGCTACCAAATTTGCAGAACTTTACTCACCATCCTTCCCACCACAAGTATTTGTAGGGGAGAAGGGAATCATCGAACCCATGAAGAATGAATTTTACTACTTGAAATCAGCGGGTGAAGATAAAAAAGATTACATCATATTAATTGGAAACACCCAGGGACTAAGTGCCGAAGGTCAATATAATATATGCGGCGCGATACTAGATTTCGTTGAAAAGTACGGTGTTAAGAATATATACACTCTAGGCGGGCTGGGAACAGGTCAGCAAGTGGATAAAGTTCAGGTACTGGGAGCTGCCACATCTGAAGAATTAGCCGACATGCTGGAAGAAAATAATGTGAAAATGCGATCAGCAGACGGAGGAATTATAGGTGCATCAGGATTAATTCTCGGACTGGCAATCTCCAGGGGAATTGACGGAGTATGCCTCATGGGAGAAACTCCAGGATATTTCATAGATGCTGATGCATCCAAGGCTGTTCTAATTGCACTAACCAAAATACTTAATCTGGAAGTAGACGTTGCTAAACTTGAAGAAAGAGCAGAAGAAACCCGGAAGATGATCTCCAAGGCGCAACAGATGGAACAAGATATGGTTGATAGATCGCATATTGCCCCCGGTGAAGAAGATCTGCGGTACATTGGTTAATCATCAATTACTTAAATTATTATTCTCCAAACTATTTTTTTAACTTTTTTACATCTTTTTTAGGTAGTTTATCTTTTTATCAGTAAATTTTAATACCCTAAAAGTATAATTCATTTGATAGTACTTTTAAATTAAGGTAATAAGATGATAATCAACGCAGATCTACATATCCACAGCAAATATTCCATGGCCACATCCAAGAACATGGCTCCTGATGCTATCGTACCCCAGGCTAAACTCAAAGGTTTAGATTTGGTAGCAACCGGGGATGCACTGCACCAGAAATATCTTAATGAACTTGAAAAACTCTTTAAACAGTCAGAAAATGGAATTTTCACTGTTAAAAATGATGAAGATAACTGTAAATTCATCCTAACATCAGAAGTAGATGATTTAAAGAGAGTGCATCACCTCATACTTATACCCTCTTTTGAAGCTGCCTATAATATTCGAGATGAACTTAAGGGGAGTCTGGACTCAGACGGAAGGCCCCGTGTACGTATGAATGGTGCGGAGATAATGGACGTCACACATGCACACGGTTGTTTGATAGGCCCTTCACACGCATTTACTCCATGGACGAGTATTTATAAGGCGTATGATAGTGTAGTTGATTGTTATGGTAAAAAACCCGATTTTTTAGAGTTAGGACTCTCTGCCGACACAGAAATGGCAGACCATATTGAAGAACTACAAGACATTCCTTTTTTAACTAACTCAGATGCCCATTCCCCCTGGCCACATCGGATAGGAAGGGAATTCAATGAGATAGAAATAGATAACCTAACTTTCAAAGGTGTATCTCGGGCAATCCTGGATAAGAAGATAAAGGCAAACTACGGTTTCGATCCCAGGCTGGGAAAGTACCTTAAAACTGGATGCAGCAGGTGTTACCAGATCTATGATATTGAGGAAGCTTTAAATCTCAAGATGAGATGCCCATGTGGGGGGATGATCAAAAAAGGAGTGGATTACAGGATATATGAACTATCCACATGGGATGAACCACACCATCCAGAACACAGGCCACCATACATTCATATACTGCCTCTTGCAGAAATTTTAAGTCTTATATACGGTAAAGGGGTTACCACAGTTTTTGTACAAAAAATATGGAAAGAATTGGTGCAAAAATTAGGCACAGAAATAGATGTATTAATACATGCCTCATTAGAGGGGATAGAAAAAGTAGACCCCAAACTAACTTCAGCAATCCAGGCATTCCGTGATAATACCTTACAGATTAGGCCAGGTGGAGGAGGTAAGTACGGAAAAATCATATTTGATTATGATGAATAGGATTGAAGTTGATAAGGTTGCGGTGCTTCAATATGACTATAGATATAATATAAAAGTGGAAATTTTTATAAAAAAAGCGTAGCAGTTATATATGAACAACTTAGAAGTTAATATAGAAGTTTTCAGAAAATAAAAAAAAATAAAAAAATTCAGTAACGGAATGATAACATGGATTTTGGAAGTATAAACGCTTATGTAATATTAGGATTTTTTATTCTAGGATTTATCGCAGTTTGTGTACTTATACAAGTAATTGGGAAAAACTTTGCATGGCATCAGGAATTAGAATAGTACCTTTTTTTAAATAGTATCTTTTTTTTATTCATTATTCAATTTGCAACAAATTTCATTATTCAATTTTTAATTAAATAATTAATCTAAATTTTTATTTTAAAAAAATAAGAGCGGACCCGCCGGGATTTGAACCCGGGACCCTCAGATTAGGAGTCTGATGCCCTATCCTGGCTAGGCTACGGGCCCTTATATATTATTTTTTGTTTAAGCATATCCAAAATAAAGTATTTCTAAAAACGGACCCGCCGGGATTTGAACCCGGGACCTTCGGATTAGAAGTCCGACGCCCTATCCAACTAGGCTACGGGCCCGTATGATATATTACTTAATAAGTTATTTTAGTATAAAATAGTTTTTTCAACTTCATCCTATAAAAACAGTTTGGCTTAACCCTATAATTAATGGGATTTAATAAAAAAAGGGAAGGTAAGTATTAAATAAAAGAATTTAAAGAATAAAAAACTTTAAAGTCTGGTGATAACACTTAACTGTAGGCTGGTGATTCATGGCCATCCTGAACTGTGTTGGCCAGTTTTTTCAGTCGGGATTCAATTTCTTCTGCTTCTTTTATGAGTGGTTCTGGGTCGATGTTTATATCAAGTTTCTTATTCAAGGTATCCACCATGACTGCCGCTGCCCTTGGGTCGGGATACTGATTGAGTACTTCTGCAAATAGACAGGTGGCTGGGATGCCTTTGATCTTACTTCTGGTCATCAAAGGGCCGGAAAGTCCACCTATATTTCCGAAAGGCATTATAGGCATGCCCATATCAGACAGGTCCTGGAGTGCTTCTTTAGTATTTGCTGCTGCTGCAACTTGCCCAGTTTTTTCCCTTACTACTACGCTGTTGAAGGTGATTATTTCCTTGGCGTTGTTCTTTTCTGCCCAGTTCACTATACCGTTTGCCATATCATAGGCTACATTATTTGGTATTATAAAATCAGATAAAAATAGGACTATGTTGTCTGCGTTGTATATTCTAAAAGGGTGAAGTGTTAACCCATTATACAACACTGCGAGTGGAGGAAAATCTTTGGAATCCACATATCCGATCTGTTTCATCTTTAATTCTTCTACCAACAACCATCCTAATATGTTTCCAATTAATCCTAGTTCAGGTGATCCTTCCAGGATTATAGCGTCTTCAACATCTTTTGAAATAATCTGACAACATTCTGTATCAATTAATTCAACCATTCGGTGCACCCCCTGTGTGCCATTTAGTTTAAGATAATTAATTAATTCCTTCTATTAAGGATTAAATTCTTTTTCCAATTGTATATATTACCTAAAATGGTTAATAAATTTTTATTTAAATGAAATTAATTAAACGGATATTTTATTTAATTTCTTTATAGTATATAAAATTTTCACTTTATTTTCTAAAGAAAAGCTTATAATCATCTATAATATATCGAATTATTGATGTTCATTTAAAAACAAGAGGTGATACATTTGAGCGAAAAAATAGTTATATCGCCGACATCACGACAAGAAGGACACGCAGAGTTGGTCATGGAAGTCGATGATGAAGGAATTGTAACTAAGGGGCGATACTTTAGTATTACTCCAGTTAGAGGCTTAGAAAGAATTGTTACTGGCAAAGCTCCAGAAACAGCTCCAGTAATTACACAAAGAATTTGTGGTGTCTGTCCTATACCTCACACACTAGCTTCTGTTGAGGCAATGGATGACTCATTAGATATTGAAATACCAAAAGCAGGACGACAGCTAAGAGAACTGTTATTAGCTGCACATGACATAAACAGCCACTGTATACACCACTTCCTGATAGCTCAGGATGTTGTGCCAGCAGACCTTATGGTCACCGCTATAAACTCCGTATCTGAAATCAGGAAAAATGTTCAGTACGTTGTTGACATGGTAGGTGGAGAAGGTATACACCCATCCGATGTTAGAATTGGTGGTATGGCAAAAAATCTCAGTGAAGTAGCAAGAAAAAGGTTATATGCTAGGTTAAAAGCATTAAAACCAAAATTAGATGCGCATGTTGAATTAATAACAGGTTTAGTTGCAGATAAAGGTTTCCCAAAAGGTTTAGGAGTAACCTCTGCACCAGCAGTAGCCTCTCATCCAACATATGGTGACGGTACTAATTTTGATGTGGATAGATTCACTGAAATTTTACCTGAATCCTGGTATGATGACCCTGAAATTGGAAAAAGAGCCTGCAGTACCATACCTCTCTACGATGGTTTAAATGTAGAAGTGGGACCACGAGCAAGAGCAGAAGTATACCGCGGATTTAATGAAAGGGGAGTAGTTGCCCAGCATGTAGCCAGAGCAATTGAAATGAAAATTGCTTTATCAAAAATTATTGACATTCTTGCTGAACTTGATACCTCAGCACCTGTATTAGCTGATTTTGACGTTAGAGGTACTAATAAACTAGGAATTGGTGCTATTGAAGGTCCAAGAGGAATGGATGTTCACATGGCCCAAGTTGCTGACGGTAAAACACAGTTCTACAGTGCCTTAGTCCCAACCACATGGAACATACCCACCATGGGAATAGCAACTGAAGGATTCCACCACGAATTTGGACCCCACGTAATCAGAGCTTACGATCCTTGTTTATCCTGTGCAACCCACGTGATTGTAGTAGACGACGAAGACAGGAGTGTCATTAAAAACGAAATGGTTAGAATCTAGGTTAAAATATGGCATTTGACGCGGAGATTTTAGTAATTGGCTGTGGGAATATCTTATTTGAAGATGACGGATTTGGTCCCGCAGTAACAGTAGCATTGGAAGAACACTTTAAAGACAATGAGTTACCAGAGAACGTTTTAATCATTGATGCCGGAACCGGTGGACCCTACTATATTTTCAGCATACCCAATGAAATGTGGAAAAAGCTTATAATAGTGGACATAGTGGATTTCGGAGCCGAACCAGGAACATTAAGGATATTCAGTATAGATGAATTACCAGAAGGATCATACGAAAACGTTCATTCCTGGCCTGTAAATCAACCATTACATGAACTAAAAGACAGTGTTGAAATCATGGTAATTGGATGTCAGCCCGAATCTATCTCTGCACCTGACATAAAGTTAGGTCTAACCAAAAGTGTTGAAGATGCCATTCCAGAGACCATTCAAATCGTTTTAGATGAAATAGGGGTCTAAGCAATGTTAGCCCGTATAAAAGAATTTTTAGGAATGGAAACAAAACCAAAAGAAGAAGCTTCACAACAGGAGGTTGAAAAAGTGGCGGAAGAAGAAAAAGCTAAACCAAGAATAGGATATATCCACCTTTCTGGATGTACTGGGGATGCAATGTCATTAACCGAAAATTACGATATATTAGCACCTTTACTCACCGAAATGGTGGACATAGTCTACGGACAAACCCTGGCTGATGTCTGGTGGGGTGATGAAAATAACCCATACGCAATAGATGACATGCCCGAAATGGATCTAGCATTAATTGAAGGTTCAGTTTGTCTGCAAGATGAACACAGTATGAAAGAATTGCAAAAGGCCCGTGAAAAAGCCGGTCTCGTAGCAGCTTTCGGATCCTGTGCTGCAACTGGATGTTTCACCAGATATTCTCGAGGAGGACAGCAAGCCCAGCCAAATCATGAGTCGTTCGTACCTATAGCTGATGTAGTCAAAGTGGATCTGGCAATACCAGGCTGCCCACCATCACCAGAAATAATTGCAAAATCCGTAGTAGCATTAATAAACGGAGATATGGATTACCTGCAGCCAATGATGGATCTGGCAGGATACACCGAAGCATGTGGATGTGATTTACAACTTAAAGTAGTAAACCAGGCCCTTTGTATTGGATGCGGAACCTGCGCAATGGCCTGCCAGACACGAGCTCTGGACATGAACAGCGGAAGACCAGAACTCAACGAAGACAGATGTGTAAAATGCGGAATATGTTATATCCAATGTCCAAGAAGTTCGTGGCCAGCTGACAGGATAGAACAGGATTTAGGACTATAGGAGGTTGAAAAGATGGTATTAGGAAAATACAAACAAATTACTCTGGCAAGATCAACCGACAAACAGATCCAGAATATTTCCCAGGATGGCGGAATAGCAACCGGACTTTTAGCTTTCGCTCTTGATGAGAAAATCATCGATGGTGCAGTTGTGGCTGGACCTTCTGACGAAATGTGGAAACCAGAACCTACTGTAGCACTCACAGCAGATGAGATAATGGCTGCAGCTGGTACAAAATACACATTATGTCCCAATAATTGGATGATTAAAGAGGCAGTTCGACAATATGGTTTAGAAAAAGTAGGTGTAGTTACTATCCCTTGTCAAACCATGGGGCTAAGAAAAATGCAATCTTACCCATTCGGTACAAGGTTCATGGCTGATAAAATTGCTCTGATCGTTGGGATATGTTGTACTGAAAACTTCTCTTTTGAATCATTAAAAACATTCATTGAAGCAAAAGCAGGTGTAAACTTTGATTTAGTGGAAAAAATGGATATTGGAAAAGGAAAATTCTGGGTATACACTCAGGATGGAACAATCAACTTCCCAATCAAAGAAACACACGGATACGAACAGAATGGATGTAAAGTTTGTCTTGACTTAGTTTCTGAGCTGTCAGACATATCAACCGGTTCAATCGGAGCTCCAGATGATTGGTCAGCAGTTGAAGTTAGGACTGATGCTGGTGATACTGTATTTAGTAAAGCAGTGGATGCAGGTCTTATCGAGACTAAACCAATTGATGAAGGTAAATTCGGTCTGGAAATGCTAACAAGACTAGCAAGACAGAAAAAAGAGAAAGCAATGAAGGAAATAGACCGAAGAAAAGAGCTAGGACTGCCAGTTCCATATAAAGCAAGCAGCGAAAAAGAAGATCCATTAGCAAACATATAAAGGGACAAAATCCCTTTATTTTTTCTATTTTTTTTAATTCAGGTTAAAATAAAATCAGGTTAAAATAAAATATTATTTAAATTAATTCTAAATTAATTCTTAAATATTAATTTTAAACAACGTAACTTTTCATTTAGTTATAACCTGGCAACCACCGGGTTCCACAATAACAGTATGTTCTGCCTGGGCAACCCTGGCGTTACTCTTCTCTTTAAGCACGTGGTAAGGATACAGAGCTCGAGAACTTATTAAATTTCTCAAAATCAGGTTGAACTGCCTGGTTTTAATGCTTTCCTCTATCCATCTACCAGCGAAAGGTAGATTCCTGTAATTTTTGGCTATTTCATGCAACATCTTCCTGGCAGGCGCCATCCTTAATGGTCGGTCCCTTAAGAAACGGAAGATATATGCATCATTCATATCTGTGACTCGTCCGACTCCATTGGTTACGAAAGGTTCTATGGCCAGTACATCACCTTCCACTATTTTATGCTTGTTTTCCTCTTTAATGTTGGGTATGGATAGGCCTGAATGGAGAATGTATCTTTCCATGGTGTGGCCGGTGAGATTGGAGACAGGTGTAAGGCCCTGGTCGGTTATTGTTTTTTCAACCACTTCACCAATTTTACCAACTGTAACACCATCCTTTACAGTGCTGATAGCATTTTCTAATGCCTGGCCTACTGTATCAATCATCTTAAACTGGAGTTGTATCTCATCTTCAGTAAGTCCAGTGTCCCTGGAAGATAAGTCAAGGTTTTCTCCAACGATAACTGATATAGCAGAATCTGCGATGTATCCGTCAACATGAGCACCTAAATCTATTTTTACCAGGTCACCATTTTTTAAAACAGTTTTATCACCCGAAGGTGAAGTATAATGGGCAGTAATTTCATTTATTGAGACATTGCAGGGGAAGGCGATTTCTCCACCTAATTTTTTTATCTCTTGTTCGGTGAATTCAACAAGATCCAATACCTTTAAATCTTCTTCAACCATATCTGTAGCCAATTTTCTTACATTCGCCACGATGTTTCCTGCTTTTTCATACATTTCATTCATATAATCACAGATAATCCATTAATTTAAAAGCTAACATTAATTTAAAATGAATAATTAAATATTATATTAGTTAAGTTATATTATAAGTATTTTAAAATCCAAAAAAAAGACAGTTTAAAATTGGGGGTGGGCGTTGATTCAAAGACTACGTTTATACCGCGAAATCTATCAGACAGTAATAGGTTCTTCTGCAGTATTACCATTAGAAAGTCTATTATTTGCTCTCAGTGGTTTTTTATTTACACTATCCGCAATATAAATGATTTTAAGAGGTCGTAGAGAGAAGAAATCAGAGGAACAGTTAAAAATGAGAGTTTCAGGAATTAATGAACGATTTAACGATCTTAAAAAAGAATCAATTGTTGATGAGGAGGATGATTGGTTAAATGAGAGGTTAAACGAAGATCCAGATAAGCGTCAACTCCAGATAGGGATTACTAAAAAGTAGCATATTTAAAATTATTAAACAAGCCGTAAACCTGAATAAAAATTCTAATTATGAAAATAAAATATATATATTTTGAAAAGAATAATTAATATTAAGGGGGAAATTAAATGGTAGATGCAGTTACAATTCCAACAAATATTTTTTATATAATAATAGTTGTTATCGCTGTAATAGGAGTTATCGTAGTATTTATGCAGTGGAGAAAAGTCAGAGAAGCTCAAAGTAATGTAGAATTCCTGGAAAAACAGGCGCAACTTAGAAAGATTGAACTTGTAGAAAAGGATTTGGAATCTAAAAGAATGATGGAAAATGTGATTCCTTTACCTAAAGAACAACAGGATCGACTTTCAGACATCCGTAAAAGTACCTCTGATCTCATGCATCAGGCTGGTTTCCTTCACAGTGAGATCAATGAAAGGGTTACCCGTCTTGAAGCACGTACTGAATACCTGAAATTACAGAAACTGTTACAGGATATCGAGAAAAAGGAACAGGAACTGGATAAAAAAACCGGTAAAAAAATAAAAACAGAGGATGTACAAGCAGTTAAAGGAATTAAAGGTGTAAAGTAAATGACCGCCCTAGAAGTTATTGCCATACTGATCTTAATAGGCGCAATACTTGTTTTGCTCTATTATTATTTACAAAATACCCGGGGATTTTCCCTAAATATGAGACCTACAACTACGGAAAACAGGACTCGAACATTAAAAGTCGATGAAGATGACAAAAGTATATACCAAACCATGAAGGAAACAGGTGCTAAAGCATCAAGTGCCACTTCAAAAGTAACAGAAAGTAGTACCATGGCCGGTATGGGTGAAAGAATGGCCGGAGTAAGTGAAAAGATAAAAGGCACCATAAGCACAGACATTGTGTCCAACAAAATTGAGGACTTTCTAAATGAACAAAGTGATCAGCTCATAAAAGATTGGGAAATAGTCACCAAGAAAGATCTATCTCAATTGGAAGAAAGATTCGATACAGTTTCACTCAACGTTGATTCACTTGAAAAAAGATTCGAAGAATACCGGGGCTACACCAACAAAAAACTGGATAATATCGAAGAAAGAATTTCCAAACTGGAAGATCCTGCAGAGGGCACTGAAAAATCCGTTGATAAAGCCAAAAAATAATTCAACAAATATTATTATCTAATTACTAATTTTTTTAATCCATGCAAATGTTTATATACCCTGAAAGGGTAAGATTATAAAGAAGCGGGGTGGGGTAGTCTGGTGATCCCGCGGGGCTCATAACCCCGAGAGCCCTAGTTCAAATCTAGGCCCCGCTATTTAACTTGATTTTAGGGATTTTATGGGCAAGCCGAAGGGCAGTCACCGGTTTTTACATTTATATGTAATTTAAACTGAGGAAACTCCACCCATCATACAGAACCGTGATGCCATAAGGCATCTGCTGAGAAGCAGGACAATGGAGCAGAAACGAAATGTCATTCTGATGGATGAACATGAGGCATTGGTTGATGGACATCAGAAAAAAACAGTGAAACGGCCATTCCACGGGATGTAAGGACAAATACTGCTGATGAATCCTGTATGAAGCAGAGGTAGTCCGCATAGATGAATGCTGCCACGAACAGAAGGTGGGTTACTCTCGGCATGCCCCAACATCCTTATATTATTTTTTTAATAAATTAACCATATTATAAACCTATTTTAAAACACTAATTATAGAAAAACTAGTGTAAAACATGTTTGATATAAACTTATTTTTACTTCCTTTACTTGGATTTATTATTGGTTTGTTTGTATCCATCTTGGGAGGTGGAGTATGGATTGTACGCCCCACTTTAATACTCCTTTTTGGAATTGATACACATACTGCAGTGGCCACATCCTTGGCATCTGTATTACACACCGCAGCTCAGGTGCAATAAGTCATAGTGAGGGAAATGTTGAACTCCACCAGTGATTGCTGGACTTTACAGCATGGGAATGCCCCGGCTATTCTAGTTGTTGGTACCAAAGTTTTTATACTTATTTTTAATTCAAACGCTGGAATTATTGGCTATTTTTTTATTGGAGAGTCCCTTAATTATTCTATTGGGTATTGGTGCAGGAGCATCTTTAAGGCCAAATTAAAATAAATAAAACGAAATTAGAAATGATTTACGCGCCTCTTTTAATTGGAATAATGCTAATACTTGGGTTGTCTTCATTATTTGCTTAAAAATTATAATAAAAAAAAGTTCCATGAAATAAAAAATTAACTATAATAATAGATTAAATTTTTGTGGCTTTTTAATGCCCCATAGCATCTTTCACTTTATCAAAGAATCCTTTATCTTCAGTGTAGATCTCTTCACCACTAATATCGGCAAATTCCCTGAGTAATTCTTTTTGTTTGGTGTTCAACTTCTTAGGTGTTACAACTTTTACCTTAACATAAAGGTTGCCATTACCTGTCCAGCGCATATGGGGCATGCCCTGACCTTTTATCCGGAATGAAGTCCCGCTTTGAGTTCCTGAAGGTATTTTAAGGTCTACTGCACCATCAAGTGTAGGGGCCTCAACAGTGTCGCCTAAAGAAGCCTGGACAAAACTGATGGGCATTTCATGGATTAAATCAGACCCATCCCTCTTGAATAATGGGTGTTTTTTCACGCGTATCAGTATGTAAAGATCACCCGGTGGACCTCCCCTTTTGCCAACATCCCCTTCACCAGGGACTCTTAGACGGCTGCCATCATCTACACCTGGGGGTATCTTAACATGGATGGTATTCTTCTGTTTAACTATACCCTTTCCATTACATTCTGTACAAGGGGTGTCTATTATTTTTCCTTCTCCATGACAGGTGTTACATGGTCTTATGGAGGCCATCTGGCCCAGTGGTGTGTTACTTACATGGCGGACCTGTCCACTTCCACCACAAGTTGTACATACGCGGGGTTCCGTTCCTGGTTCTGCCTTGGATCCATGACATTTAGGACATGATTTTTTATGGGCAACATCTATGTCCTTCTCCAGTCCATTTGCAGCTTCTTCAAGGCTGATGTCCATATGGTATGCCAAATCATCTCCCTGTTGTGGTCCATTTCGTCTTCCACCACCAAAACCAAAGAGATCGAATATGCTTTCAAATCCAGCACCTCCACCAGAATTTCCTCCAAATCCAAAACCTTTGAAGATGTCTTCGAAGTTTATGTTGTTAAATATATCTTCTTGGGAGAATCCACCCATACCTGCATGTCCATACTGGTCATAAGTATTTCTCTTTTCTTCATCAGAAAGTACTGCATAGGCTTCGCTTACTTCTTTGAACTTTTCTGCACTCTCTGGGTCTTCACTTACATCGGGGTGGTACTGCATAGCCAATTTACGGTAGGCCTTTTTTATTTCCTTTTTATCAGCACCTTTTTCTACCCCGAGAACTTCGTAGTAATCACGCTTTTCTGCCATATAATCTTTACCTTAACCTTTTATTCGTTAATAGTTGTGAAGTTAGAAAAAATATTAAATTAAAAATTTGGATTATTAATTAAATTACAATTGGGTTTTAAAATATTTAAAGGTTGAATTTTGTTACCAAAAAATTTAGGTAGGGGTAAATGAAACCCCAAACTCTAATATGTTGATTATTTTTTAACCTCATAGTCAGCATCTACAGTTTCATCTCCATCTGCTGGGCCTTTATCACCAGTTTGCTGATCTTGAGATTCCTGTCCAGCTTGTTGCTGTGCTTGTTCCTGCTGTGCCTGCTGATAAATAGCTGCACCAATCTCCTGCACTTCTTTGGTTAACTCTTCAGTTTTAGCTTTAATTGCTCCCAGGTCATCGCCGCCTATGAGTTCCCTGAGCTCCTTTACCAGTTCCTCTACCTTAGTTTTCTGGTCGGCGTTGACTTTATCACCTAACTCCTCCAAAGTTTTTTCAGTGGTGTAAATCATGGAGTCTGCATTGTTCCTGATCTCTATTTCTTCTTGTTTCTTCTTATCCTCGTCAGCATGGGCCTCTGCTTCCTTGACTTTCTGGTCTATTTCATCCTTGGAAAGTTTGTTTGGAGCAGTTATTGTTACTTTTTGTTCTTTACCAGTTCCCATATCCTTGGCTGACACGTTCATGATACCGTTGGCATCTATATCGAAGGTAACCTCGATCTGGGGCATTCCCCTCGGGGCTGGGGGTATTCCCACTAACTGGAACCTACCTAATGTAGCATTACCAGATGCCATGGAACGTTCACCCTGTAATACGTGTATATCCACAGATGTCTGGTTGTCTGCCGCTGTCGTGAATACCTGACTTTTATTTGCTGGTATTGTGGTGTTTCTCTCTATAAGTTTGGTGAATACTCCGCCTAAGGTTTCAATACCTAGTGATAATGGGGTTACATCCAGCAAGACCAGATCTTTTATTTCTCCAGCAAGTACTCCTCCCTGGATGGCTGCTCCTACTGCAACACATTCCATAGGGTCTATTCCTCTTTCAACAGGTTTTCCAATATAGTCTTCCACGAATTTTTGTACAATTGGCATCCTGGTTGGTCCGCCTACTAATATGATCTTGTTAATATCTGCTTTGGTCATCTTTGCGTCGGATATGGCCTGTTCCATTGGTCCTGAACATTTCTTGATGACTGAGTCTACCAGTTCTTCTAGTTTGGCCCTGGTTAAAGTTTGGGTTAAATGTTTTGGTCCGTCCTGGGTTGCAGTTATAAATGGCAGATTAATATCTGTTGTTAAAGTGGTTGATAATTCTATTTTGGCTTTTTCAGCGGCTTCCCTGAGTCTCTGCACCGCCTGGTCGTCGTTCATCAGATCTACGCCTGTTTCTGTCTTGAACTGGTCTGCTATGTATTTCATGACTACGGCGTCCATATCAGTTCCGCCTAATTTAGTGTCTCCGCTGGTAGATTTAACTTCGAATACTCCTCCACCGAATTCCATGATGGTCACGTCCAGTGTTCCACCACCGAAATCGAATACCAGGATTTCCAGTTCTTCATCGACGTCTTTATCTATACCGTATGCCAGACTGGCAGCAGTAGGTTCGTTTACCAAACGTACAACTTCTAAACCTGCGATGGTACCTGCATCCTTGGTTGCTGTTCTCTGGTTGTCGTCGAAGTATGCTGGGACGGTTATAACTGCTTTTTTAACTTCTTCTCCTAGAAATGCCTCGGCGTCCTTCTTTATCTTCTGTAAGATGAATGCTGATATATCCTGTGGGGTGTACTGTTTACCTGCTACGTCTACCTTGTAGTTGGTACCCATATGCCTTTTAATTGCGGTTATTGTGTGTTCTGGGTTGGTTACTGCCTGTCTTCGAGCTGGTTCTCCTACTAATTTCTGTCCGTCGTCAGTAAATGCCACATAACTGGGGAATGATTTCCCGTATTGGGTGGCTCCTTCTGCACTGGGTATTATGGTGGGTTTTCCACCGATGAGTGCTGCTGCTGCAGAGTTACTTGTTCCTAAATCTATACCAATAATTTTTTCTTTTTTAGCCATATTTTATCACCTTTTTTTGCAAACTTTAACTTTTGAATATTTAATTACCTCAGAATCCAGGGTATAGCCCTTTCCAAGTTCTTCAATAACTGTTCCGTCATCAAAATCTTGATGGTCTTCCACCATCAGTGCTTCGTGTTTATAGGGGTCGAATTTCTCGCCTTCTGCACGTATCTCTTCGAGTCCTTCTCCTTCCAGGGTATCTTTTAACTTTTTATAGATTAGTTCCACTCCTTCCTGAAGTTTTTCTGGGTTTTCGGATTTTAGAGCTCTTCTGAGATCTTCGTATGTGTCAATAATTTTTAAAATCAAATTTTGGTTGGCGTATCTTATGTAGTTGCTTAGATCCTTTTCAGATCGTTTTTTATAATTTTCAAAATCCGCCTGCATGCGTTGTAGTTGAGAATAATAGTCGTCTATCTTTTCTTCCTGATCTGCGATAGTTTTTTCTTTTTCTTCCAACTCTTGATTCATCTCATTTATTGTTTCATCTTTCTCACTGATTTGGGACTCTAAATCCTTAATTTCCTTTTTTATTTTCTTTAGATCTGATGCGTCCTTCATTTATTCACCTTTTCTCTTGATGAATCCATTAACTTTGTATTTAATAACTTGAGGTTATATAATTATTGTGAAATTTATTGTGAAATTCTAGGATTATAGTTACCAAAAGTTATATAAACCTAGAGTATTATAATTACTAAAAGTTATATAAACCTTTCGAAACAAGATTAATATTAACAGTAAAGATAACCATACAAGATGAACTTAATATAATAAAAATTAACAGTGATGTGGAACATGGATTTAGAAGAGATACTTGATGTTATGGGATGTAAAACCCGTAGAGACATTCTTGATTTTTTAAGAGATGAGCCAAGATTTGTAAGTCAAATATCCCGTGAGTTAGAGGTAGGACAAAAGGCCATAATCGAACATTTACGTGCCATGGAAGAAGTGGGATTATTAAATTCATCATTCAAAAAGATAGAGAGGGGAAGGCCCAGAAAATACTACGGGATCTCTCATGAGATTGAATTCCAGATATTTATAAGCCAGGGAATCATAAGGGTTAAGGTCCCAGGTCATCAATTCCAGGAACTTCAGAGCTTAGAAGAAAGACACAGAATGGGTGAAGAAGTAGAGGACGAACTGGAAAGCCTCATAAATGAATATAATCATGCCACGGCCCATGCAGAGAACCTCTTAAAACAAATAAATGAGAAAAAAAAGGCATTAAAGAAGCGAACCTTAAATTTGCCGGTTATAACCCTTGATAGAAGTACTGAAGAATAATTTTTTATTCTAAACCGTGAATTAATGCTTTTTACCGAATTTCAGCGCAGCTACAGCAGCCTGACCCATGGACACCGATCCATCACCGGCACAACTATTTTTATGTTGGATAAACCGGTAACCAGCAGATTCCACTTTATTTTTGATGTTCAGACTGATGGCCTCGTTATATAAAACACCACCAGAACCGCCAATAACTTCAACACTATTATTTTCTGCGGTTTTAATGGCCAATTCTGCAAGTCCAGTGGAAACTGCCTTTTGGGCAGCAAGTGCAATATCATTCACCTTTTTTCCATTCTTTAACTTATCTAAGACAGAAAGAAGTATAGATGACGTGTCCAGAACATCCCTACCATGGAATTTACTGATTTTTATGGGTAATTCTAAGATATCCTTTCCATTATATGCCATTGATTCCAGTTTCATGGCACATTCCCCCTCATATGTCCGTTCACCACATATGTGGAGTAAAGTTGAGATTGCATCCAGCACACGCCCAGTACTAGTAGTTTCAGAGAGATTAAATCCCTTTTCAAGTTGCTGAGCTACCAGATTAACTTCCTGTTCACCGTGTTTGAAGTAGGATAGGTAATTCTTTTTCATTAAATCCACCAGATCATCCAAGTCAAAGTGTTCATAAAGCATGCTCATAACCATTCTTGCAGGATAACGGGTGGTTATATCTCCACTAACCATTTTCTGTGGCATTAAACTAGCGGTTCTTTCATATTCAGCCCCTTTGTAGTGCAAGATTTCCCCACCCCAGGCAGTTCCATCTTCTCCATAGCCCACACCATCTGCGGCTATACAGATTAGTTCATCCACATCATTTTCCACTCCCAGGGAAGCTGCATGGGCGTAGTGGTGCTGAACCGGTAAAATATCGCAATTAAACTTTTCACTTAGTTCTTGGGCCAGTTTGGTGGTAAAAAACATGGGATGTAAATCACAGGCCACCACATCAACTGTACTGGTCCTGGTTATTCCCATGAGATACTTTACTGCCTTTTGTAGGTATTTAAAAGTTTCATACTTAGTAGTGTTGCCTATATGTTGTGATACGTAACATTTACCCTCTTTTAGGATGGAAAATGTGACATCAATTTCCGGACCCAGAGCCAATACCTTTATGTCACTTTCAAGCCGGGCAAAATCATAAGGCTCAGGGGCATAACCCCTGGAACGCCTTATAAAGGTCATATCATCCCCCCGGAATCTCACCACAGAATCATCGCAACGATTTACTATATTCCGGTCGTGTAGAAGGAAGTAGTCTGCGACCCCTTTTAGCCTTTCCTTAATCTCTTGATTTTCGGTGAGCATGGGTTCACCAGGCATATTGGCCGAAGTCATGATGTAGGCTGGTTCATCAGAGTATTTGAAGAGCATATGGTGCAGAGCCGAATAAGGCAGCATTATACCCAGGTTATGTAGAACTGGGGACACGTAAGGGGATAAATAGTAATCTTTATTCTTATTTAAAATCACAATAGGTCTGTTTCTTGATTCTAATACCTTTTTCTCTTTAGATGAGACTTTAGCAAAGGTTTTTATGGTTTCCACATCAGGGGACATGCATGCGAAGGGCTGGTTAAATCTTCCCAATCTTTTTCTTAATTTTCTAACTGTATCATCTGCTGTGGTCCGGGCTACCAAGTGTGTTCCACCGATACCCTTAACTGCAAGAATACTGCCCTCATCTATGAGTTTAACTGCCTCTATAATCGGGTCCTTAACTTTTAAAATTTTATCCTTGAATAAAAAGACAGAAGGTCCGCATACAGGACAGCATGTTGCTTCTGCATGGTAACGACGATTTTCCGGGTCCTTGTACTCCTCCAGACAGTTGGGGCAGAGGGGGAATTCATCCATGGATGTTCTCTCTCGGTCATAGGGGACGCTATTTATCACAGTGAATCGGGGTCCGCAGTCCGTACATGCAGTGAATGGATATCCATACCTCCTGTCATGGAAGTTTTTAATTTCTTCCAGACAATTGTCACAGGTAGCCATATCAGGGGGTATCACTGATGAACCAGAGAAATTTGAGGAACTTTCCAGTATTTCAAAGTCACTAAATTCCTCATCATCATCGGCACCCAGCCATTCTATTTTTAATGATGTAATCTTGGATATAGGAGGGCTTTTTGCTTTTAAAATATCACTAAATTGTATTATTTCAGATTTACTTCCTTCAAGGACTATTTCCACGATATTACCCAGATTCCTAACGTACCCATTGAGTTCCAGTTCCTTAGCGGTTCGAAATACTGTGGGTCTAAAACCCACGCCCTGGACTATTCCCTGTACTAATAATCTGGCTTTTTCCAATATCGCACCTCACATTCAACTGATTAATATGATGTTTGAATAATTACTCTATGATATTTGAATAGTAGAGAAATATTTAAAAATACATTCAATTCTTTTTTAACAACTGTACTATATAAATTTAATAATTCGGTGATATCATAATATTATAGATTAAGCATATGAGATGTGATGATGAAAGAAATTCTTCAGAAATTAGAGGATGGAAAGATTTCCCTAGAAGAAGCGGAAAAAAAGCTTAAATCACTACATATCAGGGAAATTGAAGATTTTGCCAAGTTAGATACACATCGGGATGTGAGAACTGGAATTCCCGAAGTTATATTTGCAGAAGGTAAGGAAAATGGTGATCTGATAAAGATAATAACCGGGTTAATAGGTCAGAGAAGGGTGATGGTTACCAAACTTAGCCAGGATAAATACGATGCAATAAAAGACGAGCTAAATTTACCCTATGGTTTTAAGAAAGAATATCATCACCGAGCTAGGATACTGCTCATCAGCGATCATGAAATAGAAAAGAAAGTTAAAGTGGGAATAATAACTGCAGGAACATCCGATATCCCAGTTGCTGAGGAAGCAAAATTAACTGCAGAGGAGATGGGTTGCGAGGCTTTGACTGTATACGACGTGGGTGTAGCGGGCATACACCGCTTATTTTCACATATATATGAGATGATTGAAGAAAATGTGAAGGCACTTGTAGTTGTGGCAGGAATGGAAGGTGCCTTACCATCTGTAGTGGCTGGATTGGTAGACATACCAGTTATTGGAGTACCTACATCTGTTGGATATGGTGTGGGTAAAGGGGGGTTTACAGCCTTATATGCCATGCTTCAATCCTGTGCTCCAGGTATTGCAGTTGTAAATATTGATAATGGGTTCGGTGCAGGAGTATTCGCTGCTAAGATTGCAAAGCAGAATACCTCTTAATTTACTATTTTTAGACAATTTTTTTGTCTCTAAAGGCATTATTTCTTCTTATAGACAGTATTTTTCTCCCCAGTCACAGATAGCCTCCAGAACAGGTATTACTGAGTGGCCCTTTTCAGTTAAGGAGTATTCAACCTTGGGAGGTACCTCTGCGTAGACTTTTCTGTGAATTAAATTGTCTTTTTCCAATTCCCGAAGCTGTTTGGTAAGCATACGCTGGGTGATGGAGGGTAAAAGTTTATCTATCTTATTAAAACGGAGTTTACCGTCTATAAGCACATATAAAATTAACGGCTTCCATTTCCCGCCTAATTCATCAAGTGCAGCTTCCACAGCATAACAATAATCCTTTTTAGCATCCATTTAACCACAACTTGTTCGCTGTATTAAGTGGTAGTTGCTATACATTTGTATAGTATATAACCTTTTTGTCTATACGGGATTTAAATAGAATTAGTAACTTCTTTATGATATACTTTAAAGAGGTTCAAACTTCTTATAGCATACCACAATTCAGAGGTGAAAAGCATGATGATTCAGTTAGATTTACAGCACTTCTGCTGCGGTCCTAAAGGCTGTGAAATAGAAGTTGTTTACGGCGAAATGATTGACGCAGAGTAAGTTGTTCAGATTAATTTTTAAATTATTTTTTTTTATTTTTAATTTTTCTAATTTTGGAGCATATTAAACATTGGGGGTTTTTTAATGGATGTTTTTGAGGCAATCAGTAAGAGAAGAAGCATCAGAAGATATAAAGACACTCCAGTTGAAGAATATAAACTGGATAAAATATTAAATTCAGCTAGAATTGCACCATCAGCCGCCAACAGGCAGGAATGGAAATTCTTGGTGGTGAAGGATAACGAAACAAGAGAAAATTTAGTTGATGCTGCTAATGGCCAAAAATTCCTGGGTGAAGCACCAGTCACTATAGTGGCAATTTCAACAGAGTCAGAAAGAGTAATGCCATGTGGCCAGCCCGCATACACTATAGATTTATCCATCGCAGTTTCCTTCATGATCTTAGAGGCCACAGAACTCGGGTTGGGAACCTGCTGGCTAGGTGCCTACAAGGAAGATGAAGTTAAGGAAATATTAAATATTCCAGAAAAAATGAGAGTCCCCGCTATGTTTACACTGGGGTATGCCAATGAAAATCCTGGCCCCAGGCCAAGGAAGAATATTGACCAGGTTACAGTCTTTGAAAAATACTAACTAGTTTTTTTTATTCCATAAATTTGGCCCCATCTAATGCTTTCTAATCCTTACTCATGTTCATACCAATTATGGAACTTTGTTCTTCTATCAGTTCCAGGACCAATTTTAAGATCAGAATCAGCATAACTTCATTTTTTGCTTCATAAAGATTATATTTGACCCCTTTCCAGGCCTCATACCCCAACCTATGTGTTTTTGAATCCGATGTATTTGTTCATAACCAATTATCACTGTTCCATTTCCCCATTTCTTTCTCCCCATTCTGTCTTATTAGCATTTGTATGAAGTATGAAAGTGGAGCTTCTTGAGCCATTGATGTCATCATAATGATATTTGCTTTTACATGAAATCCATGATCACTATCAACCCACCGAGGATTAATAACAAAATCGGTTTGTATGCGTTTATGTATGGAATAAATATTTATCAAATCAACACAAATGAGGATTAATAATTTTCCATATTTTTTGGAATATAGGAATGTTGTCACTTTGGTTCCATTCCAATCCCTTATTTCTTCCATTATGGCAGGATTGCACTTAGCAGTAGGGTAATTTTCCATCAATAATTACTTTACATAAATTACGGTTATTGTCGTCATAAAAGCTTCCACATACTACTACGCCTTCTTTTATACTATTTTTTAATATCTTTTTATCAGGTGCCATACAGTTCCACCTAAATAATGAATGAATAAAATATTCAGATGCATTAAAAAATATTCTTTTCTATTCCCTTCCATACGGACAGATATAAACGCATAATCCGCAGACATTCCACTCATCACCATGTCCAAGGTACTCTTGACACTTCTGGGCATCATATCGGACTTCTCGGGGTTCATCTTCATGGAAATCCTTACCTGTAAAGGCGTCTACAGGGCATATATTAACACAATCAGTACAATCTCCACATTGCACTTCTAATGGTTCACCCGTTACTTCTACAGGTGCGTCTGTCAGGACAGTACCCCAACGTATTCTAGGTCCAGCTTCTGGGTTGATAAGTAAGCAGCTTTTCCCGATCCATCCTAAACCGGACTGGTGTGCTGCTAATTTGTGTGAAAAAATAGCTGCTATATTTACATCATCATGACGTTCAGATGCTGGTACTTTAAATGCTTCGTGACCTTTTTCCTGCAATAAACTCTGTAATTCACCAGTTAAAATGTTCAAACACTGGTTTGTTTCATCATAGAGACGCCGGTAACTAACAGACACGGATTCTTCATGTCTTCTAGGTAGCTCATCCACAATTGAATTTAGTAACCTGATTCCTATTGAGATAGATTTAGGATATTTAGATACTAATTCTCCTCCCATTGATTCTATAAAATCCTTTGTAGAAGATAAATCAGCAACCCCGAAGAAATCAATCCCATTTGATCCCATAAACTCTTCTAAAATCTTATTAAGTGACAAACTCCTCATCAATAGTTAAAGATATTTCTTCAAATAAATCAAATCCTCACCATCAAAACGGGCATGATAATCTATTTTAACGATTTTAAAATCCAATTTAAGAAGCAATATCAACATGGGCTTATTATCTGCGAAAACAGATATATCAATGGCTTTAAAACCTTTTTCTAGGGCAACTTCTATTCCCTTATTTATCAAAGCCCTTCCAATACCTTCATGCCTGTAATCGGTATCTACCACAATGCCTATTAACTGAAAACCTTTGACTAAATCACTTTCAAAGGAGGATATGCCAATTATCTTGTTATCGGATGAAATTGCTTTGTAATATTCCACTTCTTCTGCATATGAATTCTTTAAGAAGGAAGTAATGGTGTTGGAGTCAAAGGGGAGGTTACTTAAAGAGAGGAAACTTAAGTTGTCATTATCATTGAATAGTTTGGAATAAGCATCTTCCAACTCAGAAAATTGTGTCCTGTCATAAGGATTGCACTTGACGATTTTAATTCCTTTTTTCATGAGTATTCCCTATCTTCATCAGATGATCCTAAATATGTAGCGTAGAATCCATCAGTATCCGCATATATGGGTTTAAAACCTAATTCTTCCGATTCTTTCATGGTGTTTTTAATGAATTCCCTTCCCCATGCGGTGATTGAATCTGCACATTCTAGACAGTACCATCTGAACCTTATAAATCCATAAACCCCGTACATGGTGTTAGCTACCCTTTTAAGGGCTTCCTGCTGCACATCTAGTACGTGTTTTTCATGTGGATCACTGGTTTCTTTCATTCGGGTTTTTACCCTAACCCTTTCCTGTAATACATCCCCTATTACAGAGGGTACGAAGCCCACAGGTTCTTTTAAAAATTTATAGCCAACTTCTGGGGCGATGTAACAGTTCTCTTCATCACAGTCATCCACCCGTGTATCAGGTGACACATTTTTGGAGATGATTATGCTGGGATACAGGCTACGGAAATCGAAGTAAACGATATTTTTGTGCAGACCTTTAACTGGATCTTTAACGTATCCTCCTTCAATTTTCCTTCTATTTGCAATCTGTGAATTGGATGGTTTATTGGGTACTATGTCTCCATATTCAAAGGCTTTTCGAATAAGATACCATTCCACCTGCTGTCCAGTTGCCATACGGGCAATATCAAAGAGGGGCTGCCCCACGAGACGGGTAAGTGCCATACTTAGTGGTAGCATTTCCGAACCGATCTTGGTAACTGCCACTGCATCATCCAGTGAGTATTCAAACAGTTCTTCCAACCGTTCTCCACCATTTTCCCAGCAAGCATTGATTTCTTCGCCATCTATATCCTTCTTCTCTTTATCGAATATCTCCATATACACTCTTTCCAGTGTGTAACGGTCGAGCTGAAGGAATCGGCGCATACTAGGGTATAGATCAACATGAACACGGCCTTTTATTACTGCTGAATTAGCGAAGCCCCTTCTCATAAATTTAATTTCTGATCCATCAACACCGAGATCGAGGGTTACGCCCAGCAGGGCTGCCCTATCCCTTATGTAAGGGAAATCAAACACATCAGTGTTGTACCCGGTTATAAGGTCTGGATTTTCAGATTTAACCACTTCAACAAATTTCTCGAGCAATTCTTTCTCATCATTTAGCACTTCCACAAAATCAAAGGATGAAGTCTTGGTGGAATATACTTTACGCAGACCCTGATTACTGGAGACGCTGATCATGATGATGGGGTCTTCTTTTTCCTGGGGCATGCCCTTGGGATTACAGGCCTCGATATCGAAACTCAAAACCTTGAGTTCTGGAAGTCCGGACTCGAGTGGCTGGGGATCTCCAATTATTTCGAAAATATAAGGATCCTCCTCAGAGGTAAAATTAGAGTTTAGAGATTTTCCTTCCACCTGAATCTCTGACATGGGGAAAAGCCCTTTATCTATTAGATATCTGCGGTAAAAAGGTATATCATGTTCCCTTACAGCATCAACAGAATCTAAACTCCAGATCTTCTCCCTTAATTTTGGCACATCCTGGGGATGCTTCAAGGTGAGTTTAAGGAATTCTTTAAGCACACCTACATCCTGTTTTTTTACCTTTTCAACCTTTTGAATGTTTAAATCTTCTAATTCAGTTATACATGTTTCTATGTCATGAGGGAGAACGTAAATATATGGTTTGAAACTTTTATCCTTGGCTATAATTGATCTATTACCATTTTCTCCCACCAGTTTCCCAAATAATCTTACCACCGCAGCATTGTTTTCGGTGATATAATCGATATCCAGGAGCACGAATTTTTTTCTCTCCATAGAAGCAATTTTATATGACACTTGCTATATAATTTGTCAAATCCTTCAAAAAATGGACATAATGAAAATAATGGAATACAATGAAATTTGAACCACTAAATATTGAAAAACACGACCCTAAAAAAGTGTCAGAGCTCATCTACGAGACAGAACTGAGAACATTCCGATCATTGATAGGTAAAGATGAATCTGAAGCAATTAAAAACATAGAAAGTTTAATATGTATGGGAAATAATTTATTTGGCAATGAAAACATTCACGTGGTAAGTGATAATGATAATGAGGTCCTGGGAATTTTAGTTTCATTTAAGGTGGATGATATCACTTTATGGAAAGAATTAAAAGCATATTCTAAAATATTAAACTTTTTTGATTTATTAAAATACTTATTTAAGGAAACGTTAGTTGATGGGATGTTTACAGATAGTTTTGCCCCAGGTGATTACTATTTATGTAATGTGGCAGTTGACCATAGTTACAGGGGTCAGGGAATTGGAAAATATATCATGGAAAATGCCCTGGAATTGGCAGATGGCACCACTTGTGAGAGAGTAGTTCTGAGAGTTACCTTAAAAAATGAAAAGGCTTTGAAGTTATATAAAAGGTTTGGATTTAAAGTAACTAGTAAAAATATTGCTGGTGGATTCTTAAAAGATGAGAACACCTATGATATGGAGCTTTTGATTTAAAATTTATCCCTTATTCATTATTTTTAGACTTGTAATATCACATTCAGTAAATCCATTCAAAATGTGTTGGTTAATTTTTTTTAATATTGGAATTTTCCACACTATTTGATAAATCCAAGAATTAATCGCAGCATTATTTGATAAATTTAAGAATTAATAATTATTGAGCTTTAAAAGTTTATTTATTTCCTTAATCATCTTTTTATTGACTCTAGCCACTAAGTACTTACCTTTTCTTTGGGTGAAGATTAATTCAGCGTTGGTCAATTCTTTAAGGTGGTGTGAAATGGTGGGGGTGCCCCGATATTTAATAATTCAGTTATTTCGCAGAGTAGACAGCCAGAGGCTGTTTTATAACGGCTTCATGTTTTTTAACTATTTGCAGGTATAATTCTAACCGGATAGGGTTTGAAAGAGCTTTAAATACCTTGGCCATTTTTTCAGTGTCAATTTTTACCATCTAAACTTTTATAATTCGATAAGTATCTAAGTAAATAAGGCTGTTGAATTTTATGTAGTTTCGTTATTAATGAAAAGAAAAATATAGAAAAGAAAAATATACTATCTACATCTGAATATAACTATTGAGAGCCAAACCATGAACCTTTACACCAGGGAAACCCACCCAGAAAACAGAGAGTCAATCCTCTTCATTCATGGCTACAACATGGCTGGTTGGATGTGGGAAGGGCAGTTGAAAGCCTTTAGTGACTACCATTGTTTAGTCCCAGATCTGCCGGAGCATTCGAAAAGCAGCGAAGTGGGACCTTTCACAATAAAAGCAGCTGCAGAGATGATAACTGAAATCATCAAAAGCAAAGCTCGAAATGGAAAGGCTCATCTAGTAGGGATGTCCCTTGGTGCCCAAGTTGTCCTGCAAATTTTAAGCACATCCCCAGAAGTTGTAGATCACTCTCTTATTAGCGGAACGCTTGTAAACGCCACTACTCCTTCTGCTGGATTTCAAAAACTTTTAGATTACCTGTTGAAGGTTTACATTCCAGTTAAAAATGATAATCTCTCAATTGGGAGCTATATAAGGTCTTATGGTATACCAAGCAACCTCATTAGAAAGTTTAAAGAGTCAACCTACGTTATCTCAGAAGATTCATCTGAGAAGATCATTAGGGAAAATTTACTCTTTGAAATACCCGAAGGTATTGAAAAGGTAAAAACGCCTGTTTTGGTAATGAATGGTGAAAAAGATTACAGGATCATAAAGGAATCAGCAGACGAATTACTGAAGATAATCCCGAATGCTAAAGGGGCCATAGCTATGAAGGCAGGGCATATGTGGAATATTGAAAAACCAGAGTTTTTCAACTATGTTTTGAGGGCTTGGATAACTGATGCTCCTCTGCCTGAAGGTTTAAAGATGAAGTAAATTTAGAATGATAATTTAGATAAATTTTTATACTGAAACTTCAAATATTCCACATAGGATTTCATGTATTCAAATGGGGGGATGTTATGAATAAGAAGAACTATTTTTTAATAGGAATGTTATTTTTGGTAGTCATTGCAATATCGGGATGTACCATCCCTGGGGGAAGTACTGGGAATGGGAATCAACCACCAGAAGTTCAAGGAGTAATCAATGTTGCTTTAACTGGTCCTGGTACATTAATTATAGAACAGGGTGATAATGAATCTCTCACTGTAGAAGGTACAGATAATGAGAAGTCCAATGTTGACATCACGAAAACTGGAAATAGCGTTGCAATTACAAACCGTAATACTGGGGGTAATTTGAAGTTCCACCTCACTGTTAAGGATCTAGAAAGTATAACTACTACAGGGTCAGGGAAAATAGAGGCAAAAAACCTGAATGCCAGTTCTTTAGTCCTTACAGCCAACGATGGAAAGATGGAGCTATCAGGTAAGGTTGATACACTTACTGTCACTATCAATGGGTTAGGCAACATAGACGCCAAGGAGTTGATAGCCCAAACAGCAACAATAACCGTAAATGGAAACGGTGATGCCCATTTAAATGTTGTGGAAACACTAAAAGCAGTTATAAACGGAATAGGTTCTGTCACCTATCAGGGCAATCCTAAGGTTGAACAGCAGATAAATGGACAGGGATCAGTAAGTCAGGGATAGAATTTCTAGAAAAAGAAATTCTATTCATTTATTTTTTTTAAAAGTTAGTACATGGGGGTTATTTTTTGAAGATAGGAATAATTGTACATTCTCAGACAGATAATACCTATTCTGTTGCTTTAAAGTTGCAAGATGCACTCATCCAATCAGGAAATGAGGTAGAAGTTAAAAGAGTAACCATGTCTGGCGGGGATAGGCCTGAAAATAAGGAAAAAATCCGGCTGGAAGACTCTCCAGAAGTCGATGGATATGATGCACTGATTTTTGGGGCACCAGTACATGCATTTGCCCTGGCACCGGCAATGCAGATTTATATGGAGAATTTACCGTCCCTGGAAAACAAAAAAATAGCCCTGTTTGTAACCAAGAAGCTGCACTTTGAATGGACCGGGGGATCCCGGGCTATTGGAGAGATGAAAAAACAATGTCTGTCTAAAGGTGGAGAAATCGCTGGTACTGGGGTTATAGTTTGGAACAAGCATAAGGAAGAGAAAATAACTGAAGTGGTGCAAAATTTTGTTAATTTGTTTTAATTAATGAGTGCGTGCGTGTGATAAAATTAGCGTTGAAATATATTATTTTTCCGGAACAGGTAATTCACTCCATGTTGCTAGAGAGATAAGAAAACGAATTACAGAAACAGAATTAATACCCATTGTAAGTTTATTAAATAAAAATATCATAAAAACAAATGCAAAAATTGTTGGATTTGTATTTCCAATTCATCTTGCAATGGCTCCGGCTGCAGTAATTGAATTTCTCAAAAAACTGGATTTGAGATCAGCTGAATACATATTTACAGTTGCAACACGGGCGGGTAGCCAGCACAGAGCATTTATTGACCTTGAAAATATTTTGAAAAAGAAGGGTAAAAGTTTAGATTCATATTTTTCATTGAACATGCCCAGCAACGATCCTAAATTTGAGGGGTGGGAGCCGGCAACAGATGAAGAAATAAGAAAACTGGAATCCAATGTCCAAAATAAACTTGATTCAATCCAGGAAATAATTTTAAAGAAAGAAAAATATCATGAAGAGGATACTGAATTCATTACTCACATGCCTGCATTTCCAATTCTTTCCATATTCCTTCCATTCCTTAATCGGTTTTATAATGTTGAATTTTACGCTGATTCAAAATGTGCACGATGCGGAACATGTGAAAGAGTTTGTTTATCCGGGAAAGTAAAAATGATCGATGGAAAACCTGTCTGGCATAAAGATATACAATGTTTTTTCTGTCACGCATGTCTTAATTACTGTCCAGAACAAGCTGTTCAAATCAAATCTTCAAGACTTTTAAAATCATTTACTGAAGAAAATGAAAGGTATTCTCACCCATATGCAACAGCAGATGATATTGCGGGACAAAAATGATGGTTAAAGAAAAGATTTAAAGATAAAATTTTTAGTGCTATTTTTAAATACTAAGATAGCTGGCATAGATTTTTCAGGAGTTCTGTATGAAGAAAGTATTTTTGTGGTGGTTGATAACTGGGAGTAAAGGCGGGGAAAACCGTGCCAGAATAATACTTGAACTAAAAAATAGACCATATAATGCTAATAAACTTGCAGAAAAACTTTCTCTTGATTATAAGACTATTAGGCATCATATGGATGTTTTAATGGATAATGCCATCATTAAATCCACTGGGGAAAAGTATGGGGCATTGTATTTCCTTTCCGATGAAATGGAAGAAAACTATGATACTTTCATGGAAATTTGGGAAGAGTTTAAGCAGGATTGATGAATAAAAAATTTGAAGAGGGCGTAAAAAAAATGTTGTTAGAAATAAATTTGTTTAATCTGTCCAACGTACCATTTAATTTGTTTCTGTTGGTCTTATATTCTGCATTAATAACCAGCATAGCCAATATTTTCTTATTAGGAGGGATGCTCTATGTGTACCTGGAAAGATACAGGCAAGTGAAATCCAAGTTCACCACCACTTTAGTGTTGTTTACAGTTCTTTTCCTGGTTCAGAACATTTTATTTTCAATCTATTACCTATTCAACCTTCCCCAGAACATTGTGAATGCTGTAATGCCTTTAGTATTTTTGGGACTTGAATTTGTTGCCTTGGCATTGCTTTTGAAGATAACTAGAAGTTAAAAAGCTATTTTTAAGCCAAATATTATTTTTTTACCATTTTTAACCCTCCCTAATCAATATACTCTATTTTCGGATCAGATTTTGGAATGAATTTGGTGGGAAATACCCTGATAATCAGGGTAAATTTTGGAAAAACTATTTTTAAGGCTTATACAAGAATTAAGTAGTCAATAGAAGTTCAATTTATTAAAAAGAAGATTTTATATAAACAAATTTCAGGAGATTAAAAAGATGGTTGAGATAAAAGAAATTAAATCCATTGAACTGGCACCTTTTGCCAAGATGTCAGCGACTATATACGCGATACTGGCGTTTATTGTAGCTATTGTTGCCTTTGCCAGCTTAGCAATACTTCAAGTAGCAAATGTATTTCCAAGTATTAGTCAGGTTAACATAGTAACTGGAGTGGGATTACCCTTATTAGTAATTCTGCCGGTTATTGCGTTTTTCGGAACATTATTAGCAAGTTTTGTATCAGCATTCATCTATAACACCCTAGTACCAAGATTGGGTGGTATAGAATTAGAATTTGATGGAATTGAAGTAACTAAAATTCCAGTGGTCCCATTTGCCCTTATACAATCAGCAATAATTGCTATATGGGCTTTCATAGTAGGAT
This sequence comes from Methanobacterium sp. UBA294, assembly GCA_002494495.1. Classification (GTDB taxonomy): domain Archaea; phylum Methanobacteriota; class Methanobacteria; order Methanobacteriales; family Methanobacteriaceae; genus Methanobacterium_A. The sequence goes on along the minus strand of DACB01000007.1, from coordinate 87,495 downwards.
TATTCCTGGCAGGGTTGATTAATATCATGGTTACCTTTTTCGCTGGTATAGTACCTGCCATAACCAACGAGATCCCAACATTCAACAACACTACATTTCCATTGGGACCTACTGGCATGCCAGCGGGTATGGATATGTTGATAATCTCGTTACTGTTAATCATCGGACTACCAATACTACTATTCGTATTTGGATTCATATACAGCGCATTATATGCCTTAGTTTACAACTACTTAGCCTCTAAAGTTGCAAAAATCAAATTAGAATTCGTTCAAATTACTGGTAACTTACATGAACTTAAGCACATTCCAGTAGTTCAAACTGCCCTGGCATTGTCCATTGTAGCTGGAATATTAGGGTTCATCGATCTTTTAATGGGGAACGGAGACCCTATAACCAGTTTAATAGGGGAGTTCATCATGGTGGCTTTAGTTGCAATCCTTTACAATTACCTGGCGCCGAAGATCGGTGCAGTCAAACTTGAATTAGAATAAATTAGGAATTCTTGCAAGGATAAATGAAAGTAGTTGTTTAGGGAGAATATGGGCCTCCAAACGATAATTATGGAATAATAGAAATCATTAATTCACGTTCACACAACTGCCTCCGTGTGATACCTGGTCCTTGAAAGTGTACCACTTAAGATGTGCTTCATGGACCAGGCAACTTTTAAAATAATTGATAATTTAAATGGAGTGTTAAAAAAATGGAATCATTAATTATTGTATATTCTTATCATCACCAAAATACAGAAAAGGTTGCTAAGTCAATTGCCAATGTTTTAGGTGCAGATATCAAATGCCCTGATGATATAAATCCAGAAAGGCTTCAAAATTACGATTTAATAGGGTTTGGATCAGGAATCTACGGGGGAGTACACCACAAATCTCTCCTTGAACTGGTAGATAAACTACCTGGAGTCACAGATAAGAAAGCATTTCTTTTCTCAACCAGTAGTGGTGGGGAAGCAAATACAAAAAGAGAAAAATATCACCTTCTTAGAGAAAAACTAGAATCAAAGGGCTACCTAATCCTTGATGACTTCCACTGTAAGGGATTTTTTGGATTTAGGGGATTAGGATTAAATCGTGGACGACCTAACGCTGAGGATCTTAAACGTGCCGAAGAATTTGCTCAAAACCTTAAGAAATCGGTAGAGTGAAATCATTAATTATTTTGTATTCTTATCATCACCATAATACAGAAAAGGTTGCTAAGTCAATTGCTGAAATTTTAGATGCGGAAATAAAATGGCCAGAACAAATAAATCCAAAAGATATTCAATATTATGATTTGGTAGGTTTTGGATCGGGAATATATGGTTCAAAACACCATGAATCAATCCTGGAATTTACAGATGAACTATTACAAACCACAGGAAAGAAAACATTTATTTTTTCAACCTGCGGAGCTCCAATAGCGATTGGTGGCCAAAAAATGCTCGATGATTATGTAATAGAGTGTCATTCTTTGCTTAGAGAGAAATTAAAAGTTAAAGGCTACCTGGTAATTGATGAATTTATTTGTGCAGGTTTCAACACCAATAGTTTTCTCAGGCTCTTTGGGGGTATAAATAAAGGCAGGCCTAATGCCGAAGATCTTAAAAATGCTGAAAATTTTGCTTTTAAAATAAAAAAGCGAATCTGATTAACAATTTTTTAAAAATCAATATAGCATCGATTAATCTATTCAGTAGTTAAAAGATAGTTAAACTTAATTTATTATATTAAATGGGTCTTTTAATTATTTGATTAATTATCCTTAATAGATAAATTTTTTATTAGCCTAAAAATAATAAATAATTTCTATTATTTTAGTTTATTATATACCTTTTACAATGTAGAAGGATTATATTCACCATATGAAATTAGTTAAATTTAACCCATTAGTGCATGATATTAATTTGGTTGCTGGATTGATTTATGAAACAGATAGTGAAACCTTTGAATTTTATTTTAATAACAGGCAAAATGCAGTTAAAATAATAGGAAAATTAGTGGAAGCAGGAAAAAATAATCTTGGTCATGAAAATATTTATGTTGTCACTAATACTGAGAATAAGATTTTTGGGGTTCTGGTTATATCCTTTGGTTCTGGTAAAAGTATATTTGGAAATTTTAGTCTATATAAGAAAGTTTTTAACCTTAGAATTGCATTTAAATTAGTTCTTTTTGATATGGTTGATTCCATATTTTGTGCTTCTATTGATAACTGTGATTTATATTTAGCTAGTGTTGCTGTAAATTATGATTGCAGAGGAAAAGGTGTGGGTAAATTTATTTTAAAAAAATCCCTTGATATAGCCAAAAAGAATAAATGTAAAAGAGCAGTTTTAGATGTTGATATATATAATGAGGCTGCTTTAGGACTTTACCAAAAATTCGGATTTAAAATATATGATAAAAAGATATTACCATGGATTGGTGGAAAAAAAGGGATCTATAATATGGAATTTTGTTTATATTGAAAGAAATTACCACTACCATGGGCTTATGATAAAATTTTATTATGACTGTTTTCAACCTGATAACTGTATGGTATACCGGCAATGGGTTTAAAATGATTAAATACTTACAAAAAAAATTTGATTAATCAATAATTTTTTTTAATTCCTCTAAGTTTAACTCAATTAAGGGCTTTGCATCAGGTTCTGCAAGAATTTTAAACTGTTCCATGTCAGTTTCTGTATATAACTCCTTCAATACATGTTGAAGTTTTTCAGATGGTGTATCTATTATTTTCCTTATTTTTAAAAGGTCATCATCAGATAATTTGTTCCTTTGATCCTTTATCTGGTCCTTGAATTCTTCTGCAGCGTTTATATTCATTTTTACGTATTTATTAACCACGAAGGGAGGTAACTGGTCCAGGGTGTTCAATACTTTCCAGATAACCTTTTCTTCAACAGAAATCCCTAATGAATTATTCAAGATCTTGGCAACGTTAGAAGCTCTTTCTTTGGTGCCACGCCCGTATACCATGGAAGCAACTAAAGCACCAGCCAGTATCGCTAAGAAAACATAGAGCTGATGTTCTGCTATGGATGAGAGGGGATAGCCGAATAAATAAAATATGGAGATGGTAAGGAGAATACTAACTGCTATAAAAGTAAAAATAGCCAGTATTATTGCAATTCCTCTATTTTTTATCATTTAATCCACACTTATTAATTAATAAAAAATCTTAATATAACTTATAGATATTCGAGATTGTATATTTCTTATGCACCGAAAATATTACCAGAAATATTAAGGCAAATCTATGAACAAAAGTCAAAAACTGAAAAAGCTCCTAAATTCAAATGAAACACTAATCATGCCTGACGCATACGATCCAGCCAGTGCGAAATTAATTGAAAGCTCGGGGTTTAAAGCTGTTCAGTGTTCTGGTTACAGTTTTGCATTATCATCCGGATATGAAAAGGAGACGGATGTTACCCTTGAAGAAAACATTTATTGGACCCGGAAAATAACTGAATCAGTAAATATCCCGGTTATGGCAGATGCGGAAGATGGGTACGGTGGTCCTGAGGAAGTGCTGGATACTGTGGAAAGATTTATAGAAGCAGGTGTTGCAGGACTTAATTTAGAGGATCAAATCCCCGATGGAAATGGGACTGTTGCCGATGAGGATTTGATGATGCAGAAGATCATGGTGGCCCGGGAGATAGCAGAAGTAAAGAGTTGCCAAGATTTCATAATCAACGGCAGAACCGATGCCTTAAGATCAACTGAAAGCAGGGATGAAGGTCTGGAGATGGCAATAGAACGTGCCAATCAATATTTACTTGCAGGGGCAGACCTGACATTCATCACTTACGTGGAAACCCTGGAGGAAGTCAAACAGATCACTAAAGGAGTTGATGGACCAGTCAGCATTGCTGCGGGTCTTCCCTATAATATTAAAAATTTTAAAATCCAGGATTTAAAAAATCTGGGAGTCGCTAGGGTCAGTTTACCCACTTTACTCATACAATCAAGCCTTGTGGCTGTTGAAAAGGCTTTGAATCTGGTAATGGCAGATGAAATGTTTAAGCTGGGATAAATAAATCGGAATTTAAATTTAACCATGGATAGGAAGGGTTATCATGTTTTCTAATTCAGATCTCGAAAAAATGAGGAAATTGAAGGATATTAGTGGTCTTATTAAGGCGATAGATATTAATGAAGATAAGAAAACACGTGAAAAAGCAGCATATATACTGGGCGATATCTGTGCTGGAGATGAGGCTGTTGAACCTTTAATTCAGCTTTTAGACGATGAATACTGGCCTGTCCGTAAAGCTGCCGTACTTTCACTAGGCAGGATCGGGAATAAAAAAGCAGTTGAACCGCTGATAAAGCTATTGAAAGATGAATACTGGCACGTCCGAGAGACTGCTGTACTGGCTCTGGGTGTTATAGGGGATAAAAGAGCGGTAAATCCCATAATCGCTGCATTAAAGGATGGGGATTTAAGTGTTAGATGTGAAGTTGTAGATGCACTGGGAAATCTAGGGGCTATTGAAGCCGTTAAACCATTAGCAGATATTTTAAACGAGGAAAATTACCTTATACGTGCCTGTACAGTCACATCACTGGGAAAGATAGGTGATAACTCCGCATTACAATCACTAATTAAATCGTTAAATGATGACCATTACCTGGTCCGGATTAACGCAGCAAATGCACTGGAAATTATAGGGGATGAAAGAGCACTCCCATACCTTGAAGAAGCTTTGAAAAATTCAAATGGTGAATCACAGGGATTTGAATCTGCTTTAGAAAGGGCGATTAAGGTTATAAACAATAAAGAGTAATTAATACCATTTATAATTCTTGTATTTTTTATTTTTTTTCCAAACTTACCTTTATTTTATATTTATCATGGTTTTGATCACCTATTTATTTTATTGATATTTGATCTATCTCATAATGGCAAATTATTCATGAAAAACTTATCATTTTAGCGAAAACTATTAAAGGATGAACAAAATAATTAATAAAACGATCACTAAAACAATTTCGCTGTTATCATGGAAGGGATAAAATGAGGGTTATAACCGTAATAGTACTGCTCCTTGTATTATTTTTAGGCGTTGTTTACGGCGCATTTACAGCTACTGGTAGTGAACGGATTGATATGAATGGAGTAATCATTGGTTTATGCAGCGATAATTCTCATGAAGATTCTAACACAATTACTTCTATTTTGGTGGAAGGATTTCAAACTGGTGCTTCACAATCCCAGAATGTATCCATTATAATTAATAAAAATACCACAGTATATCATAAATATGGTAAAAATCTGGTAAAGGCAAATGTAAATGACTTACATCCCGGCCAGAAGATAGAAATCAGATTCAATGGTTTCATGATGAATACATATCCTCCTCAGGTTAATGCCACGGATATAATAATTTTATACGATACTAAATAGGTTATTTCCTTTTATAGGACTTAACTGGGATGTTTGCTTTTTTTAGGATTATTATATTTGAGTAGTAAGGTTTAAATATCAACAAAAGTACATTTTACTACTATGCCAAGGTAGCTTAGAGGCGAAGCGGTGGACTGCAGATCCATTACACGTGAGTTCAAATCTCACCCTTGGCTTTTTAAAATAGATATAAACCGATATTTTTTAATATCAGGGGTCATAGTGTAACCAGGCTATCATCTGGGACTCCAGTTGTCTTTGAAGAAAGTGCGCACTCTGAGGAAAGTATGATGACCGATTGGAGTACTGAGACAAGAGAAATCCTAGGATCTGGGTTCAAATCCCGGTGACCCCATCTTTCTAATTTTTATGTCTTAATTTTTAGTTCTTCTTTTAAGGGAGTGTTACATGCGAAAAATCAATGGAATCGTAATGGTTGAAGGTAATGTTGATTGTAACGTCTATGTTTTCCAGGATGTTCTGATTGATACTGGTACGGGTAAGAACATGGATTACATCCTTAAATCAATTCAGGAGGCCGGTGTAAATCTTGACGACCTATCATTAATTGTAAATACCCATAACCATTATGACCACGTCGGAGGTAATCAATGCCTCGATTTAAAGGTTGCCATGCACCAGGAAGATGCACAAGCCATGGAAAATGGTGATGATATAGCCACAGCAGCCATAATGTTTGGAGAATCCATGGGGAAGATGAAAGTAGACTGGAAACTCCAGGAAGGAGATAAAATCCATGATTTCGAAGTTCTGCACACACCCGGACACACCCGGGGAGGGATATGCCTTTATGATGGTAAAACTCTTATCTCCGGGGATACGGTGTTTACAGATGGTGGTTTCGGCCGGATGGATCTGGGTGGTAATGTCCAAGATATGAGGGAATCATTAAAAAGGCTAAGTAAACTTGAGGTCAAATACCTCCTACCAGGTCACGGTCCATGCACTGATGAAGGATCCAAACATATCCAGTTAGCATATAAAATTCTTAAAACCATTTAAATTGAGTTTAACCTGGGTACTCATATGCATCTGGAAAGATAGTGGAATGCCTATTTAAAAATAATTGGGGACATAAAAAACATCTTCTAAATAGAAAATGTTCGCCCCGATTTATTGCATCCTCCAATTCTTACTTATTTTGATCCTTATCTATGGTACCCAGTTCAGAACCAAGGAAGTCTTTTATATCCCTTATACTATTAAGTAACTGGGCAGGGAAGACTATGGTAGAGTTTTTCTCTGCTGCGATGTTGCTTAAGACCTGCATGATACGCAGTTGCAAGGCCACGGGATGTTCGGTTATGATGTCTGCAGCATCTCCCAGTTTCCCGGCAGCGAGGAACTCACCCTCAGCAGAGATGATCTTAGCTCTTTTCTCTCTTTCTGCTTCAGCCTGCAAAGCTATGGCTCTTTGCATACTTTCAGGTAATTTAATATCCTTAATTTCCACAGTTGTTACTTTAATACCCCATGGTTCGCTATGTCCGTCAATTATTTTCTGGATGCTGGTGTTCAACTTTGCTGTTTCCGTTAGTATTTCGTCTAGGGAATACTGCCCAACCACGCTCCTCACGGTAGTCTGGGCGATCTGATTAACCGCACTGTTATAGTTTTCAATTTCCACAACTGCTTTATACGCATCAGTTACTTTGAAATATGCCACAGCAGCCACATCAATGGTCACGTTGTCCTGGGTGATAATTTTCTGGGCCGGGACTGGCATGGTAACTATCCTCAGTGATGGCTTGACCATCCTATCAACCAGGGGAATTATGAGCCGAAGACCCGGATCCCTTACACCGATAACTTTTCCAAGACGGAAAACGACTCCTCTTTCATACTGATTGACGATACGAACCGAAAGCCCTAAAATAATCAGGATCACTATCCCTACAATTAATAGTGTCAAAAAATCAACCATTTTTTACCCTCCTTTTAATAATAATTGCTATATTATTGTGTTATGTCGGAACTTGGTAAAATAATCAATTCTATAAAAATGAAAATTTTTTTATTATGGATCACTGCACCAAAAAAATTTATAGTATAATCTTTAAAATAAGGATCAGGGGGCCGTAAGATTATAGGTATAATGTCGGACAGTCATGATAATATAGAAGCCATAAAAAAGGCGGTTGAGTACTTTAACAGTGAAAATGTCCAGGCAGTTATTCATGCTGGAGATTTGATATCACCATTTACTGCCAGGGAATTTCTAAAACTGAAATCTCCTTTTTTAGCTATATTCGGAAACAACGATGGTGAAAGAGATGGTTTAAGGAAGGTTTACCAGAACATGTGTTACCTGGATGATTTTAATGAAATATCAATTGATAACCTTCAATTTGCAGTGATACACGGTACAAATCCCGCACTGGTGGAGTCTCTCATGGGATGCAGTAAATATGACGTGGTTGTAACTGGACACACCCATCAAATTGAAATTAGAGAAGGTGAAACCATGCTGATAAATCCGGGTGAGACATGCGGATATTTAACAGGTGATAAAACTGTGGTATTACTAGATGAGGATGATTTAAGTCATGAAGTTCATTACCTTTAATTCAAATTCACTCTAAGATTATTTTAAAGGCAAACTAGGATTCAAATAGCATTTCTAAAGTTGATCGGTTCCTATTTTTAACCAAAGGTTTAAATAGAATAAGTTTATCTAACTACATTTTCCACTAGAAAAAAAATCTAAATGAGACAGGAATCATACCAATACTAAAACTTATGTATGATACAATCCAATCTAATATAAAGGAGGAGAAACATGGTCAATAAACCAACATTAGCAATACTGGCATTAATAATAGTGGTAGTTGTAGCTGCAGGAATATATGCTGGTTTTAACCAGCTAACGCCAAACAACCAAAATAATAGTGATATTAACCAAATTAACAACACATCACAGACAAATACATCACAAAATGAAACAGGTCAAAATATGATATCTGCTCAAGAAGCTCAAAATATTGCTCAACAATACATAGAAGAACCGAATGCAACGGCTGGAACTCCGCGATTAGTAGAAGAAGATGGGAAGAAAATCTACATCGTACCAGTATTAATTAACGGCAGTTCTGTAGGGCAAATAGAAATTGATGCTTACACTGGAAAGAATTTAGGTGGCGCTGGAGGAGCTCCATAACTGATAACACCATTTACTTCTTTTTATTTTTATTACCAGTTAAATTTCAGTTTATTTTAAAATTCGATGATCATAACCCATTATCATAATAAATTCAAGTTCTATTTCTAGCATGAATTCTAAAAAAATTTAAGCTATTTCTTTGAATAATTCTAAACAAAATTTAAGTTCTATTTCATCCAATAGTAATAGGATGAGAATTTTTTCATGAACATTTTGAAGTATGAAGGTATTACATGAAATATCAAACTTTGATCCTTTTAGCCCTGGGAATAGGTGTACTGGCAGTGCTGGTACTATTGATTGGGCCTGAAGAGGTTTTGAATGCCATGGAGATGGCCAATCCCTGGTATGTTGTTCTGGCATTTTTAATTCAGTTCCTGCTCTTCGGTCTCTGGACAGAAAGATGGTCCATCAACATCCGTGTGGTGAATATAAAAATTAAAAAATTAACCCTGTTACCAATACTACTGGTGGGTATGGCGGTAAACAACATAACTCCCAGTGCACGGGGTGGAGGAGAACCAGTAAGGGGGTATATTTTAGGTAAATATGCTAAATGTCCAATGGAAAGTTCATTTGCCACAGTTATAGCTGATAAGGGTTTGGATACTTTTCCACTTTTTTTGCTGGCTATCGTTACCATAATCTATGCGGTCCTGTATCTCCATTTAGATCAATTTATGGTTAACACGCTGATCTTTTCCTTGATACTGCTCTTTGTACTGCTTATAACAGCCCTTTACATGTGTTTAAATCGGAAAATAGGGGAAAAGATCACTAGATGGGTTGTGAATGTTATAAAAAGGTTTTCAAAAAAAGACCATAGTAAACTGGAGGAGAAGGCTTTAAATGGACTTCTTGGATTTCAAAACAGCATCAGAACCCTGTTAAATAACAGGAGAATATTTTTCTATGCCCTTCCCCTGTCCTTTTTAATCTGGTTTGTGGAGATAATCAGGGTTTACATAGTTTTCCTGGCCTTTAACACTCCGATTTCCCTGGAATTAATAGCAGTTGTATTTGTAATAGCAACCCTTATTGGTTTGGTTCCCCTGATTCCCGGTGGGGTGGGTGCTGTAGATGGAATGATGATAATCCTCTTTTCAGCAGCTGGTATTCCACCATCAATAAGTGCAGCTGCCACCATAATAGAGAGGTTAATATCCTTTTGGATGCCTTCATTCCTGGGTATCTTAATGTTACCCTACTTTGGATCAGGGGTGATGGATAAGATAACAAAAATTTAGTAATAGATGGAAATCAACAGAATATCATTTGGTGATCTGACATTCTCAGTTCTGAGATTAATTTATAAAAATATAAAAAGGATTGCCAACTATGATCTTACAGCTATATAGATAGAATATTTCCGAATTTGTATCTAAGAGGTGTATTAGAAATGGTAATGACTAAAGAAATGATGAAAATTATAGAAGAAAACAGAGCATATTTTGCAACTGCCACTACAGATGGTGTACCGAATGTAGTGCCCATTGGAAACATTAAACCATTGGATAATAAAACAGTTCTAGTTGCAGACAATTACATGATTAAAACACATGCAAATCTGAAAGCCAATCCAAAAGTAGCCTTCGTAATGCATGATGCTGCAAAATATCCTTACCAATTTAAAGGAACTGTTAAAATCCATAAATCTGGAGATTATTATGATCAGGTAATTAAATGGATTAAAGAAACAGCTCCATTGGCACCCAAGCCAAAAGCTGCCATAGTTATTAATATTGAAGAAGTTTTTTCTGTTAAAGTAGGGGATGCAGGTAAAAAATTAGTGTAAAATAATATTTTGGTGATATTTATGCAGTTAAACAACGTTGAAATAGAGGATACATTCGCTGAAGCATTTGATATTTACGTTTCTAAGTTTTTAATCACAGCAGCTACTGAAAAGTTTGCAAAAATAGCCGCGGATGAAACTGTTGGATTTGGTTCATCAGTTATCATGTGCCCGGCAGAAGCAGGGATCGACCGATATGTTCCACCAAATGAAACACCGGATGGAAGGCCAGGTTATGTAGTAATGATTTGCCATCCTAAAAAGGAAGAACTGGAACACCAGCTCCTGGAGAGGATTGGACAGTGTGTACTCACCTCAGCTACCACCGCTGTATTCGATGCCATGGGAGATGAAGCTGATGACATATTAAAAGTCGGATTTAAATTAAAATTCTTTGGAGACGGATATGAAAGTAAAGATGAAATAGCCGGTAGAACAGTCTACAGAGTACCTATAATGTCTGGTGACTTTATTATTGAAGGCGAACTGGGAATTAAAAAAGGAGTTGCAGGAGGTAACTTCTTCATAATGGCAGAAAATCAAGCATCAGCCTTGGTAGCTGCAGAAGTAGCTGTAGATGCAATCAAAAATATTCCAGGAACTATTACGCCATTCCCTGGAGGAATTGTTGCTTCTGGTTCTAAGATAGGTTCCAAGTATAAATTCATGTCTGCCTCAACCAACGAAAAATTCTGCCCCACCTTGAGGGGTGTGGAAGGAGTGGTTTGTGAGATTCCTATTGACATAAACGGTATCTATGAAATAGTAATAGATGGACTGGGCGAAAAAGAAGTGGCAGCTGCCATGAAAGCAGGAATATCCGCAGCAGTAAAAATTCCAGGTGTAAAGAGGATTTATGCTGGTAACTATGACGGTACTCTAGGCGCCTATCAGATTTGGTTAGAAAAGTTATTCTAATTTTTTTTTAACCATACCCTTTTTTTATATAATTTTTTATTATCCTTCTTTTAACCCGTATTTAATTTTAAACCTCCCTTATCTAATTTTAAAAAAAATATAAATATTATCCAGCCTAATCTATAATCGTAAAAAAAATCTGGATAACAAGTATGACTCCTAAAGATATGATGGTGGCAGATGCCAATGCAGAGGCATTAGGAATCCCAAAACAATCCCTGATGGAAAGCGCGGGTAAATGTCTTGCCTATAAGATAATCCACCTATCAAAACCATGCAAAGTAGCCATATTTGCAGGTACAGGTGGAAATGGTGGAGATGGTTTTGTAGCTGCAAGATATCTCGTAAATAAAGGATTTGAAGTGGAAGTATTATTCTTAGGACATCCTTCATCCATTAAATCAGATGAAACCAGGAAGAACTGGGAGGTACTGCAGAAAATTGGCAACTCTGATCTCCTCCAGATTTCAAATATAAGGGATTCTTCAGATCTACAACCAACCCTGGCAGAGATGGTAATAGATGCACTGCTAGGTACTGGAACCCAGGGAAAATTAAGGGAACCAATCGCGTCTGCAATAGACATAATTAACCAATCTAAAGGAATAAAATTTGCAGCCGACTCCCCAACTGGTCTTGATCCACTTACAGGTAAAGTCTTTGACAAAGCCGTAGAGGCAGATTACACTGTAACCTTCCATAAAGAGAAATCAGGCTTCAAAGATGCTAAAAGGGAGTATATTGGGGAAATACATGTCTGTGATATAGGAATCCCCCAAGAAGCAGAAATATACACCGGACCAGGGGATCTTTTAAGGCTTAAAAATAGGGATGCAAACTCTCATAAAGGACAAAACGGGAAGGTGCTGGTTGTTGGTGGTGGTAAAGATTATTCTGGAGCGCCTGCCATTGCTGGGATATCTGCATTAAAATCAGGTGCAGATATGGCTGTTGTGGCCTGTCCACAGGCAGTAAGCACCCCCATCAGATCTTACTCTCCAGACTTAATTGTAAAAAGTCTTACAGATGATCACATCAATTTAAAAGATGTGGATAAACTAGCTGAATTAGCTAAGGATTCAGATGCCCTGGTTGTGGGGTGTGGTATGGGGAGAGATGATGAAACAGCAGAAGCATTGAACCAACTGGTACTGATGGTGGAAAAACCACTGGTGATTGATGCAGATGCGCTTAAATTACTTGATTTAAATTTAATTAAAGAATCAGAACAGGAAATTGTGGTAACTCCCCACAAAGCAGAATTTAAATCTCTCTTCGGATATAATGTCCCTGAACACTCGGATAATAAGCAAGAGACGGTGCAAAAGGCTTCTCAGATGAGTGGTGCAACTGTACTGCTTAAAGGTGCTGTGGATATAATCGCCTATAAGGATAAAATAAAACTCAATTCTACTGGGAACCCGGGGATGACTGTGGGCGGAACCGGAGACTGTTTAGCAGGCATAGTTGGTGGTCTAATTGCCCAGGGCCATCCTGCCTATGAAGCAGCATTTTTAGGTGCCTATCTCAATGGTAAAGCGGGAGACCTGGCGGTTATAGACTTGGGATATAATTTCACAACCACTGATTTAATGGGCTATGTACCGAAAGCATTTATAAAGTAGAAAATATTTTGAAATAAAAAATGTAAATTAAGATAGATTATTTTATTAAGAATTGGTGGTACATTACCATTCTTTAAACAAGATTACTATTTTTATCCAAATTTAATGAACTCTTTAGGTTCAAAATTGGTTTCCATAGTCCAGAAGTAGGCTTCTCCCTTGGAAATCCTGAAAATTATTAGTCCAGGATGATCAACAGTCAGTCCAAATTCTTTAAGAAATGGTCTATCCTCTAAAACCTTCCTTTTAAGTTCCGGGTCTTCGATGAATTCTGTTTCTCCAGCAACCCTCATCATGGTGCCGGTGGACTCTTCGTCTGGTTGCCAGAAACAGGCCTCTACTTTATTGTTTACCTGTAACTGTCCGTACATATCCTTAACTGCTCCGATCTGGAAATAAAATCCAGTCTCATCAGCGAACCAGAATCCTAACGCCCTTACTCTGGGCTGGTCACCATCCACTGTTGCCACGTAGCTTACCGGTGTTTCGTTTGCAAATTTTATACAGTCATTGATGTCCATATATCTCCCTCGGTTCAACATTTCATTAATTGATCATAAAATAATGGGAGTTTGATCAATTAATAGTTATCACTCGGATAACAACTATCTAAAATTAAATTCTTTTCAAAATAAAAAAATAATAATTCAGCCTTTTCTACACACGCTCTGGAAGCAGGCAGCTTGTACACCGTAATTTTTAATCATCCCTACGATTTCTTTCTGGTCAGTTTCCTTATCTTCGAAGGATACTGCCTGTTCCTGGTAGAGGCTGAATGGTGATTTTCTGCCTAGGATCCTTAAGTTGCCCTTGTGTAACCTTACCCGTACTGTACCAGTCACCCGTTTCTGCATGTTGTCGATGAGATGGTCCAAGTCATCTCGTAGTGGTTCATGCCACAGCCCGTTGTAAACCAGCTCAGAATAGGTTTCTGAAACATTTACACTGAATTTTAATTCCTCCCTGGTAAGCACCAGTTGTTCAAGGGATTTATGGGCGGTTATTATAAGCACGGCACCAGGTGTTTCATAGTTTTCCCTGGATTTTAGTCCTATTATTCGGTCTTCCATGATGTCAATTCTGCCGATTCCATGTAAACCAGCGATTTTGTTACATTCCTTTATGATATCAAGTGGACTGAATTTTTTCCCGTCCAATGCTACAGGAACTCCATTTTCAAATTCAATCTCCAGTACCCGGGGTTCATCTGGTGCATCGGCACTGGATTTGGTCCAGTTAAATGCATCTTCTGGCATCTCCACATTGGGATCTTCCAGCATGTCCCCCTCTATGGATCGCCCCCACAAGTTTTCATCGATACTGAAGTTAGAGAAGATGGGTATGGGAATACCATGTTTCTTTGCATATTCTATTTCCTCTGTTCTGGTAAGGTTCAAATCCCTTACCGGGCCTATGATATTATAATCTGAGGCTGAACGTATGGTACATTCGAATCTGAACTGATCGTTACCTTTACCAGTACATCCATGTGATATAGAGATGGCATTTTCTTTTTCAGCAATTTCCACTATTTTCATGGCAATTAATGGCCGAGCCAGTGCTGTGCTTAGAGGGTATCCCTCATAAACTGCGTTTGACTTCACCGCTTTAAAGATGTAATCTTTTGCAAATTCTTCCTTGGCATCTATGGTGTAATGCTTGGATACGCCAATTTCATGGGCTACTCGTTCAGATCGTTTTACTTCCTCTTCTGGTTGCCCTACATCTACACAGACTGTTATAACTTCCATGTCATACTTTTCTTGAAGTAATTTAACGCATACTGAGGTGTCCAGGCCGCTACTAAATGCCAGAATAACTTTTTCCATTCTTAATCACCTTGAATTAATTTTTTTATCCATATTTTAAAACTTAGATTTTAAATGGCTCTGTTTTTAAGCGTTGTAAATAAGATTATATGGTCTTCAATTATTATATAATAAAAATGGTCTGATAATAAGTATAGTATTATATAATAAAAATGGTTATTGTCTTAACTAATATAAAGTAAATCATTTTCTTGAAGTGCCCAGGATAAACTTATTATCGGGTATAAATTAATTTGAATCCTTAATATGTAATGGTGTGCCTATGGAACCTTATAAATTACAGATAATTTCTAAAAAAACAGCAGGAAACCTGCAAGAGAATCATATCTTTTTGGAAAATCTGCAAAAAAATAGGTTGACTTGTAAAATCCTGGATTCTGCCAAGGAAGGTACACCGCTTATAAGGATTGGTAAGGGCAGTCCTAAAATCATGCTGACAGCTGGTATACATGGTAATGAACTTTCACCACAAATCGCAGCCCTCCTATTGGCCCAGAAATTAACAGAAGGAGATGCAAAAGGCACTGTTTATCTGATACCATTTGCAATTCCATTTGCCACAATGAAAAGTTCCAGGAGATTTAAAGGGTTTGACATGAACAGGACAGCTTTTAAGGAGGGCTCATTATCCAATGAAATAATCAAGGTTGCTCGGGATTTAAAGTTGGATTCCCTGGCTGATTTCCATGCCACCAACCCATATAGTAATCCGGGGGTGGAGAGTATTTTTTGTTCAAAAAAACCCTGTATGGAGAGCTATAAGATCGCAGAGCATATAAATAAGACCACCAAATCCAAAATTATCTGCCATAAGAATGCAGGTACTCTCTACAAGGGTGCATTGGAGGATGAATGCAATTTATCAAATATTCCTGCTGTGACCTGTGAAGTGGTATCCCATAATGGTAAGGTGGATCCAGGGAGCTATGAAAGGTCCTATATGCAGATGAGGACTTATATGGGTTATTTTGGGATTGAAATAGAGTGATCTATGATAAATAGCCATTTGAAATAGAAAGTTCTCTAATAAAATAGTGATTGAAATGAAAAGTTCTCTAATAAATAGGTTTGATGGTCTATCTTTAAATAGAATAATTAATGCTTTAAATAGATTGATCACAGGCTAAAATAAGTCCATCAATTAAGATAACAGATATTTCCTCGAAAACGTTGATATAATGCCTTCTTATAAAATCCACATCCCTTTTGCACTGATTATGACGTTACCCTTCTTTCCCAATGTATTTCTCCTTTCATTAGCCCTTTTTGGAACGTCCATAATTGATTTTGACAACCATATAAAGGAGAACCAGATAATTATAATGTTTTTAATTGGGATTATTCTGGCATTAATTTTGTACATATTCAATCTACCCGCTATAATTGGAGTTATTCTAATTTTAATGGCAATAATATTCTTTATTTCGAAGCACCGCGGATTTATGCACTCAATTTTTGGGATAATTGCTATATCTGTATTTTTATCCGCCTTTTCAACTGGTTTTTATTTACTCCTGGTGGATATCCTTAGTCTGAAGGTTATTTTAATCTTGCTTTCGATTATTCTGGGTTTTATAGTCTTAAATAGGAAATTACTACTGATTTATCTAATTTTAATGATCACTGGGATTTATTTAACACCAGAAATGACTTTTAATGTGTATCATATCTTCGGGGCCTTCTTTTTAGGTTGCTTAAGCCATGTTACCCTGGATCTTTTCACCTCCCAAGGGGTGAGCCTCTTCAGTCCCCTTTCTTCAAGGAATTATCATAAGATCAGTGGCCTTGTTATTTTAATTGCCTGGGCATTGCTGGCAATAATTAATCTGTTTTACATGTAATTTCTTTAGTTTATTTTATTCAGGTTAATTTAACCCTTGGAGTAGCATATAAGCTTATTAATCTGCTTTTTAAATAAGGTGTTAATGGCTAATAATTTGAATAGTTATCTTTATATATCATGTTTTATAATGATGAATTATAATATCTATGGCCTAAAAATTCTTTTAACTGTATGTAAGATGGATAATAGGCTCTTTTAAAAAATTATTACCGTAAATTTGATTGCTAATTTCGTAAATAGAGGCTTTAACATGTTTATTAAACGAATATTCTATGCAGTAGCATATTTTGCTGTTTTAATATTTGAAATTACTAAGGCTACATTGGATGTAGCAGGCAGATCCATCAATGGAAAAGTCGAGCCATTTATCATGGAAATAGAAACTGAACTTAAAAGACCTGTTTCCCAGACTATACTGGCAAACAGCATAACTTTAACCCCAGGGACCCTTTCAATTGATCTTGATTCAGAAAATCAAGTCTTAAAAGTGGCAATTATTTATCCACGTACCAAAGAAGAAGTAATTCCCTTTGAACCCTACATAAAAGGAATGTTAGAATAAATACCTTTTATCCATTAAATAGTAAAAGCTAGAATATTATCACAATTAACCTTATCACACAATTAAATTAAAGAGATGTTAAAATGGACTTGTTGTTGATATCGGAATATATATTAATAGTGGCATTGGCCATCTTTTCCCTGGCGACCATTAGAATCACCACCAGGAAAACCACAGCCATGGGTCTGGTTGGTCTATCTGGGTTATCCATTGCAGTGGCCACCATCTTAATATTGTTTAAGAATATCTATGGACTGGCATTCAGTGGAGATATAGCCCTAGCACTTATAGTTTTAGGACCAGTAGGTACCATAGCATTTTCAAAAGTTTTAAGGGGTGGTGGTTGAAGTGGCATTTATTGAAGTAACCGATCCCATTTCCCTGGTAAAATCAATTATCCTCATCATATGTGCCATCCTGGTTATACTGGGTGGAATTGGAATATTAAGGTACAAGGATGACCTTGAAAGAGTGATGTACGCTCGAATCCACATCCTGGGAATAGCAGATATGGCCTGCATACTGGCCCTACTTGTACTGGGTGAATTTCTCCTGGCAGCCGCTTACTTTATCCTGGCACCATTCAACGCACATGCCATTTCCAATGCATACTACTATGGGGAGGAGAAAAATTGATTGAATACGTTTTAATGATCATCACCGTGTTAGGTGCAATAATTGCTTTGATGCAGAGAGACTTACTGAAGGCAGCGATACTTACTGGAATACCCGGCGTTTCCATTGCATTCTTATTCCAATATTTACTGGCCCCTGATGTAGCATTGACTCAGGCAATAGTTGGATCAGCAATAGTACCGGTATTCATTGCCATAACCGTTCTTAAAACAAGGAAAACAGAGGAAGAAATTAAATAATTATTATAATGGTGAAAAAATGGTAGTAGACAGTCAACTCATGTCCTTTTTCACGGCAGGATCACTAATTGTAATTGGAATATTCGCTGCATTATTCCTGGATAATCTTATAAAGAAGATAATAGGATTGGCCTTTCTGGGTGATGGTGTAAATCTATTCATTATAACCATGGGATATAAACCAGGGGGAATTGTTTATATATTCTTACCCGACATGACCATCAGCAACTTCGCTCAAACCTCAGCGTACCCGCTTCCATTTGCCCTGGTGCTTACCAACATAGTTATCGGTGCCAGTACACTGGCGGTGATATTGGGTTTGGTACTGATACTAAACAAGAGACATGGCTCACTCAGTGCATCTAAAATACTAAGGGACAAAGGAGAGTAGATCATATGATTTCACAGATAAAAACCCGGTTTTCTAATTGGAGGGAATACTAATGGATCTGAACGCTCTCATAGCTGTTATGATAATACTACCCATTGCCAGTGCACTTTTCCTGAATTTACTCCATAAAAAAGACAGGACAATAAAGATAATCGCTATCATCACTGCTGTGGTATTACCCATTATTCCACTTTTAACCCCCTACGGTTCCCATTTTTTCGGTGGCTATCTTCCCCTGGCCCAGAATTCAACCTTAGCACAGGGGCTACCAGCTATAATAACCGGGACCCAACTGTCCCAGTTTCACCTGGGTATCATGTATGTATTCAGCAGTGCCCAGCAACTCATGATATTTATACTGGGAATAATAACATTTTTCGCCATATTCACGTTCATTAATGAAACAAAAAAGCCATCAGGAGTTTATGCATTCCTGTTGTTCATGGGTACAGCTTCATTATCAGCCATACTGCTTTCAGATGATATATTCAATTTATTTGTATTCTTTGAGATAGCGGCACTGGCCCAGGTTGGAATAGTGGTTGCATCCGGTATAAAAGATAACTATGAGACAGCCCTTAAGTACATCCTCATAGGAAATATAGCAGGGCCACTCCTGCTTTTAGGTATCGTCATGTTATTAGGTGTTACTGGAAATGTTAACGTTACTGACATGATATTCTCAATTAAAAATGGGTTTGTGGACCCACAAAGTCCAGTTCTCCTTATGGCACTGTCCCTTATAACCTTTGGATGGTTATATGCTTCAGGACTCCCACCATTCCACACTATAAAATCAGAAGTGTACAGTAAAGCATTACCCCATGGGGCGGCGTTAATCCAGGCTTTCTCAGTCTTCACCCTGGTGGCTATAGGAATCATAATAATCAGATTGTTCTCCTACAACCCCTTCACACACATAGCCATAATTGGAATATCAGTTATAGCCATGATTCTAGGTATCACCATGGCCTTAATGCAGACCGATTATAAGCGCATCTTAGGATATTTAGCTGTAGGAGAGTTAGGATACATCGGAATAGGATTGGGACTGGGAACGGCATTGGGAATTACTGCAGGCCTCTTTCAGGCGATAAATGAGTCTGTAATAACCTCCTTCCTCTTCATTGGATTTGGAACTGTACTCTACAAAACCAGAACCAGTGATACCAAAAAACTGGGTGGAATGATGTATGTAAACCCTAAGGTTGCTTTACTGGTTCTCCTGGCAGGACTGGCCATGGCCGGTGTCCCACCACTCAACGCCTTCCAGAGCAAGTTGATGTTAATTCAAGCATCCATACAATCCGGACTACCCGAAATAGGTATAATAATGATACTATTAAGTATCGTAACATTTATGACATTTATGAAGGCATTTTACACCGTATACATGCGGCCAAAACCCAAAGAACTGGAAGTTTTAGATAACAAAATCCCCAAATCAACGATTATATCACTGGTAGCGTTTCTAATCATCTGTATAACACTGGGTTTATTCCCGCAAATAGCAACCAGCAGTCTACAAACACTTGCCGCGGGACTGGTATAACAGGGTGAAATAATGAATATCTATGATTTTATACTGAAAAAAATGCGTGAAGTACAGAAAAAAGCTGAAGAAGACCAGCCAATAACTAACATAACAGCTTCAGCTATGCTAGCTGCAGAATTAACTCTGATTGCATCTGTTTTAGTCGCTGTAATTATGGTAAGGCTTATCCACCCTGTTTTGATGATAATCATGATAGCAGCTGTACTGATCATAGCGGTCATGGCCAGGCCCATCATGCCCAGACTTAGAAAGGAACAGAACGATGACTTGAATAACATGATGTTCTACATCGTGGTTGCCCTGGGAATAGTTGTAGCCCTGTTTTACTGGGGGAATTTAAATGTTTAATGGAGTAAAAAACATAATAGGGATACTGGCACTTGCAATTTTTTCCGTAGCTTTATTTCAGGCAATATATGGGTTTGATCAGATCTTATATCCGGGAATAAGCTACATTTATCTATGGTTGGGTCCAGAAATAGCTCCTAACGCCGTAACCAACGTCGTATTCGATTGGAGAGGTTATGACACCCTTGGTGAAGCACTGATACTGGTCACTGCTGTAGTCGTGACATTACTGATATTTGGAAGAGGTAAAGTAAAGCTGGGAGGAAAATAGGATGAGCACCATACTGAAACTATTCATATACCCCGCGGCCCTGATAATAACCTGTTTGGGGATAAACACCATTTTAGGAGGACATATAACTCCGGGAGGAGGTTTCCAAGGTGGAGCTATAATAGCTGGAGCCATTATTTTCTGTATTGTAGTATACGGAATAAAAGACACTCCCCTAAAATTCTCGCATGATTTCATGTCATCCATGGAAAGTATAGGGGCACTGCTTTACGTATTTCTAGGTCTGGCTGGATTACTATTTGCTGGATCCTTCCTCTATAACCTGGGCGTAGACCTTTACAGCATAGTGCCTGGTTATATACAGAACATATTTAACTACCCGGACCCCACCCATGCTGGAATAATACCCTACTTAAACTTTGCAGTTGGCTTAAAGGTAATGGTAGGTTTAAGCGCCGTTGTAATAGCATTTTTAGGGTTTAAAAATGAATTAGATGAAGATGGAGAAGGAATAGAGGAGATTGAATGATATTTTACGCAGGCCCCTTAGTTCTGGGATTCATATTAGGATTTATAGTAGGGAGCAGAGTCAAAATAAACCCAGAAAGTAAATTGAACTTCACCTGGGGAAGCTATATCACCATATTTATCGCTGCCTTGGCAGCAGCATACTTCTTAGGACCATTCCCATACTACGAAGACCTACCCCTGGCTTCGGGATTTTTAGCAGGCATAGTAGGGATAATCGTGGGTATTGTTACACTGGGAAGATATGGTAGAGAACAAACAGAACAATGAAAAATCAAAAATTACGAAAAAATAAACAAGGGATTATCGGAGTAATGGGTAATGTTTATATCAACAAACAAATGTGAAGGCTTAGGAGAATGCATCAAAAAATGCCCCACCGAGGCTATAAGATTAATTGATGGAAAAGCATTTAGCTGTATAACCTGCGGAGCCTGTGCAGATGCCTGCCCCAACAAAGCCATAAAGAAGAATAAATACGGAGGCTACATGGTGGACCGGGCTAAGTGCAACGCCTGTGGTGTGTGCGAAATGACCTGCCCAGTAAACAGCATCAAAATAGAAGATGATATGGTAAAAGGAATTTGCGCCCGCTGTGGTATCTGTGCAGATACATGCCCTATCGATGCAAGGCTGGATGCATTTGATGTAATTGAAGAAAGACAGCTTCAATTTTTACAGTCACTTAATTTAACAATTCAACCAGAAATAAAAAGGCAAAAAGAAGGATCAAAAGTAGAAAGAACTAACGTAACCACTGATCATGAGAAATGTACACTGTGCAGACGGTGTGAATATAATTGCCCCACCGATGCTATAATGGTCGATGTAGATCTAGAGGGAAAATGCACTGAGTGTAGAGTCTGTGAAGACGTCTGTCCAGCTGACGCTATAACTGACACTACCATAGATGAAGATAAATGCACATTATGCCTTAAATGTGTTAAGGAATGCCCTAACAGAGCCATAAGCATTGAGGATTTTAAGGTAAAGATCCATAAACCAGAACCCGGAGAAGAATTAACCGGAAAAATAGTATCCTGCCTGAACTGTGGCCTGTGCACAGAAGCATGTAGCCACGGTGCGTTGAAGATGGTGGACGGAAAAATACGATACGACCCAACATTCTGTGAGGAATGCGAGGAAATGGAATGTCTGGATGTCTGCCCCGTAGGCACACTCCGGGAATCAGATGAAGTAGAAAGGAGGATTAAAGGATTCTGTGTATCATGTGGTAACTGTGTCCAGGCATGTGACGTAAATGAGGCACGGAGCTTCCAGAATGTTACCTGGGAAGGGGATGTTACTGAAGACTGCATATCCTGTGGTGTATGTGCTGAAATATGTCCAAAAGGAGCTATCACCCTTAAGAAGGGCTCTATTAATGTTGATTTAGATAAATGTATTCTCTGTGAAAAATGTGGTATACACTGTCCCGCAGATGCAATACCTAAAACAAGCATGCTTAAAAAATCCATAAAAGATGGATACACCTTCGTACAGGACAAACTATGCATGCAATGTAACTTATGTACTAAAATCTGTCCAGAAGAAGCTATAACTGAAACAAAAGAGGGTAATATTGTTGTAGACGATGAAAAGTGCACCTACTGTGGTGCGTGTTCCAATGTCTGTCCAGCAAGGGCCATACTGTTTGAACGAGAATTCGAGGTGGCACCATGAAAGACTTTATCCGGGTATTCCTGGAAGGAATCATAAATAACTCTAAACGAATACTTTTTGCATCAGACCGGGTTACCGATATGGAAATGAGGAACAAAATCATGGAAGGAAGGGTAACACCGACAGATAAAGTGGCTGAGATACCCTGCATAGGCTGCTCAGGATGCTGCAATGCCTGTCCAACAAATGCAATCACCATGCTGGATCTGGATGAACCAGTGGAGATAATTGAGGGAATGGTCAAAACACAGATCCCGGTTTTAAACAGTGAAAAATGTGTAAACTGTTACTACTGCCATGATTTCTGCCCATTATACGCACTGTTTGGTAAAGCAGGTACCATACACCCCAACGATGTTGGCGAAGTGGAGCTGGATGTTGGGGAACTCTTAAAAAAGCCAATAAAAATATCCGAAGACAAATTAGCATTTATTGCACAATTTTTATCAGATTCAACTGTATTAAAGAAGAGAAAGATTTAATGACAGCCTAAAAAAACTAAGAAGCGATTATCATGAGTTTAAAATCATATTCAAGAGCCAGAGCCGTTCACGTCATGCTGGTCTACACTGGAGGATGTAATGGCTGTGATATTGAAATAGTAAACTGTGTTCTATCACCAAAGTTCGATATAGAGCAGTATAAAATATTCCTAACTTGGAATCCCCGGGAAGCCGATGTACTGGTGGTAACTGGACCGGTAACCAAACACAATAAAGAGCCATTAAAGGCTATTTATGAAGCCATCCCTGAACCTAAGGCAGTAATAGCAGCTGGAGCTTGTGCACTCATGGGAGGGGTTTACAAGAATATACACGGGGATATTCCCTCTGAAGAAATATGTGGACCAGTGGATGAAATAATTCCAGTGGATGCCAAGGTGCCTGGCTGTGCTGTAAGGCCAGAAGATGTCCTAGCAGGGGCAGTGGCTGCACTGCCGTTGTTGTTAGAAGCTATGTAGTAGAATTTTTTAATAAAAAATTACAAAAAACTAAATTTACTCAAAATAAAAGCAAAATTTACTCAAAATATCAATCAGGTGTAATGTGATGGATAATGACAACAAAATAACCGATGAAACCCGGAATGAACAGGAAATCGAGACGGAAGTCCCCATGGGAACCGTGCACTCGGCTGCTCTAGAACCTTACCGGATTCGGTTGTTTGTGGAAGATGAAATAGTTAGAGATGCAGAGATGACCATCGGAGTGAACCACAGGGGAATTGAGCGTATAATGGAAGGCCTACCAGTAGAGAAGGCCAACAGCCTCACCGAGAAAATCTGCGGTATATGTTCAAACAGCCATATCTGGAACTCTGTTCTGGTGGCGGAAAAAGCTCTGGAAATAGAAGTACCCGAAAGGGCACTGTACATAAGGATTATAATGGAAGAACTGGAAAGATTACATAGCCACATGCTATACCTCGCCCATGGAAATGAGGTATTGGGTCATGAAACCTTTTCCATGAGATTATTCTATATCAGAGAAACAGTGATGGAACTACTCCGAATGATTGGAGGTAACCGTGTGCAATATGGTGTTCCTGTTATTGGGGGAATCAGACCCCGGGCCGATTTAAATGAGATGAGAATCCAGAGGTTAACCGAGGGAATGGATTTTGTAGAAGAGAAGATCACAGACTTCGCTGAAAGATTCGTAGCAGACCCCATGATCATGTCCCGTATAACCGGGGTGGGTGTCATTTCTAAGGAGGATGCATTAAGATTATCTGCAACCGGGCCTACTCTACGTGCAACTGGGGTTGCTGTAGATTTAAGAAGGGATATGAAGGAGTACGATCCCTTTGAATTCGATGTGATAACCCAGGATGATGGAGATGTTAAATCCAACTTACTGATGAGGGTCCTGGAGATCCCGGAATCCATTAAGATCATAAGACAGGCCATAAAAGCACTTCCTGAAGGCCCAATAACCAACCGTAGCTGGGAGATGCAGGATGTCACCATTACCAAGAGCTACATAGAAGTACCCCGGGGTAAATTATACCACTCATACTCCTTAGATGAGGGTAGGGTGAGAAACGTTATCGTAAGAACCCCATCAATTACCAACATAGGAGCAATGGAGCATGCATGTATTGGAAACCATATAACCGATGCACAATTAGCTATTGTGCAATGTGACCCATGCTTCACCTGTACTGATAGAGCTATACAAATAATCCAGTTATAGGAGAATAATTCACGATAATAAGGAGATTTAAATAATGACCATTGTTGACTCATTAATCGCGCTAATGGCAGTAATAGGAACTTTAATAGTGGCCTTTGCAGTAAGTGTTTGGTTGCCTGGTATCGAGAGGAAGTTTGTACACGCCCGGATACAGCAGAGGATTGGCCCACCACTTTCAAGCCCAGGGTTAATGTCCCCTATTAAATTCTTCTTCAAAGAGATAATCAATCCTAACTCTCCCATGCCTGGTTTATACAATGCCCTCCCATTTATAGGGATAATTATATCTGTACTGCTCTTGCTTATCATCATGCCTCAAATGTACTTCTTTGCTACCTTTGCAAGCGTCATAGCATTGGTAGGGCTACTTAAAGTGGAGGAGATATTGTACATGTTCATGGGATCCCTATCAAAATCAGTTTTATCCATTAATATGCCCTTCCCTGACGTGGTTAAAGGAGCCAAGCATCCAAACGTCCCCCGATCCTTTTTTGAAGAACTCAGTTCCATGAGGGCGTTTCGATTAATTGCCTTGGGATCATTCCCAATTTATATTGCCATCTTTGTCCCGGTGGCCATGGCTGGCAGTATATTCCTAAGCGACATCGTTGCATACCAACAACTTCATGGACCTGTTCTTTTCACAATTGGAGGAATTTTAGGTGCAATAGTCTTCTTTGTAGGATTTATGATACTCATGAACGAATACCCATTCGCCATACTCAAGACCAAAGCAGATGTTATAGAAGGACCTCTCCTGGAATACGCATCAAAATACAGGGCATACGTCTATATCAGTAGAGGTTTACTGATATTTGTATTATCCAGTATATTCGCTACCCTGTTCCTTGGATTACCGCCTAACTTGCTGAGCTGGACAATACTGATAAACATCATAGTGGCACTTGCATTCACCATAATCATGGCCATAGTAAGCGCATTCTCACCAGTATTCACCTATAAACAGTTCTTCCCTGTAGTGGCTGGTGTTTCTGTCTTGGGAGTACTGGCTATAATAGCATCATTCCTATAAACAAAAAGAGTGATCTGATACTTTAAAAATCATCCAGTGAGAAAAAATGAAATTTGTAGTAACACCATTCCATATCATAAGTGTAGGCGGCTACATTGTTGAAACTGATTTCCCCTACAGTAACCTAATCGTGGTCAACCCCACAGACCAGCCAATAAAGATCGACATACCTGTATTCACTGAAGACTGGATTGAAAGACACCGGAACTTAGGCCTTGATATAATCCCTATCAAGGAAGAAGAATCCTTTTTAAGCAATTTTAGAAGGGCCAAAGTTAAACTGGATCAGTTGAAAGCTGAATTGGGTGTTGAAGACTAGTTTTTAAAACAAAAACTACCTTCAATAATACTTGAAAATCCAACTCCCATCTGGTAAGCTTTTTCCAAGTCATGGGGAAATACTTCTTTTCTTCTTTTTGCTTTGTGTTTTTTGGAAACGGGTGGCCAGTACGTTAGAATAAACCTTAAATTGGTAGGTGTCGAAGCTGAAAAGGACAGAAAAAACAACTGATACATCCATTAAAATCGAGATCATCAAGATTGATTATTTCAGTCTTGGCAACCTGTGATTTTTGCTTATTATGAGTCTTTTTATGTAGTGCACGCCTTTTTATGCAGGTTACAGTTCTATTTTTTTCAGGGTTGCGGTTAAAAGTAATTATTTTATCATTTACCTATAAACATTCCTTTATCTTCTGCTTCTCTTTTTAAAGCCCTATTCATAGACTCAAACCCTGATTTAGTATTATTCAACATACTGGAGAGCAATGGAACAAGTAGACCAGTGAACTTTTCTTTCTGGATAAATAGAACACTATCCTCGTCTATTTTCTTAATAATTAAACTATGTTCGCCATCAAACAATTTGGGTATCCATAAACTTCCCAGCCATATTAGCTCTTCTTCTGGCTTGTAACTTAATATTTTGGGCTTGAATCTCATCCCATTTGAATTTGCTGGCTTAATAAAAACATCGAGGTGAGATCCTACCCTCTGATGGCCAGAAATCTCCTTTATAAACGGGTTCCACTGGGTGTAATTATCAAAAAAAGTAAGTATATCCCATACTACACTGGCCGAGGCATTGATTTCGATTTCAGTGTAAATTTCTTTCATCATTTAAAATTTTGTTTTCATTATTGAAAAATTTTTAGATTAGCATTATTTCATTTTCTTTTTAGTTTTTAGATTAGCATAGATTCAATCTATTTAGCTTTTTAGATTAGCATAATTTATTTATTTAGTTTTAGAATCATTAATTCAGTAATTATTTAGTTTTCAACTTCAGCAATCTTCCTTGCCACTCTTAATGCCAGTGCAGATGTAAGTAGAATGGTGGGTAAACCCTGTGAACGGGGTGCCAGGGATAAATCCGCAACCCATAATCCATCAGGAAGCCATGAAGGCTTCATATCATTTAAATCCTCCTTTCTTAATGGCACGGTACCACCAAGATGTCCGCCGTTATGTACGCCCTCAATGAACGGACCTGAAACACCAGCCCCCACCATAACCTGTTTGGCCTTTTTTATGGCTTCATCCAATCGGGATCTATCGTGGGATGTGATTTCCTTATCTACTTTACCATCAGCATACACGGTTCCCTGCTCTTCGTCGGCCAGTTTAACCATAAGCCCCACCCGATCCTGAATAGAGACGTTCTTCCAGGGTTTATGCAGGAAGTGGGAGAGAATATTGATGTAAGGGGATAGTATATAATCTTCTTCTTTAGTGTACCAGACCATGGGTGGTTCATTAAGCTGATTTGCACCTTTCGAAACACCACCAAGGGTAAGGACGATGTCTACCCATAAGCGATCCTCAGCCGGTAGTCCTGAGGCTTTTAATATTTGAGGTGTTCCTATACCACCGGCAGCCAGCACCACAACATCACTTTCAAAACGCCGGGATCGGGAACCGGATCCAACGATAACTCCTTTAGCATGCCCATTTTCAATGATAATCTTCTTTACTGGTGATTTTGTTTTAAGAACAGCCCCTTTATTTACAGCATCAGCAACAAACCTGCGGGAATCCCAACGTGCCCCAGAACCACATCCCACTTCGCATAGTCCGCAAGAAATACATTTAAGAGAATCAATAGCCTTAGGTGTTGAATTAGGTTTTAATCCAAGTTCATCAGCTGATTCGAACATATTGCTGGTCATGGGCCTCCATCTTTCCCTGGGGAAGATGCTGATCTTAATCAATCCTTCAACTTCATCAAATTCTTTTGTAAGGTCCAGACCAATTTCTTTCAAACCATGTTCGGCCCTTACCATGTTTCCACAGGCTAAGACTGTGGAACCTCCTACTGCCATTCCCCTAAATAAAATTAAATCCTTACTTGAACGAACAGAATCATAGGCAGGTATAAATCTAGAGAAATTTTTCTCATTCCGTGTTAGGCCCAATTTTCTGAGGGGCTCAACTAATGAAATTCGTCGGGTGAATGGCTTAAATTCTCCACCTGCTTCTAATATCAACACTTCAAAACCTTTATTTGCCAGTTCCCGAGCAGAAATTGCTCCTCCTGCACCAGTACCTACCACTATCGCCTTCATCATATCCTCCCACTATAACTGAGAATAATTAATTTTCATGACTTATACAGGCTACACATTTTGAATGCCCTTCAGTTATTCTCAGAGTAAACTTCATCTGTATATTTTCATTAAGACCCTGAACCACACCTTCATCAGCAGCGCTGAGTATATTACATGTTTCCGGGGTATAATAATTGGATAATGAACATTTACCAACCACCATGGTGATATTATCCTCAGATTCCTCAATCTTAAACTCTATACCCAGAACTTTGTAGAGTATCCGTGCTGCTCTTATAAGATCTTGAAGACTGTTTCCCACTCCTAGGCTCTTCTTTACTTCCCTGCCGAGTTTTAAACCAGTTTTAAAAAGAGCTTTTTTCCCCTCTTTCTGGGCATCTTTATAACCAATTGAATCTATCAGAGCTCTTAAACGTATGTTATGGGCAGTGGCCATTATTTTCCTGCGTTCCTCTAAATTTCCTTCCATTTTCAACTCTTCTTTGACCAGAGTATGGTATTTTTGAGGAGCGTATTCTTTAAGAAGCAGATCCAGGCATTCAATCGTAACCTCGGCCACCTGGTCTATCTGGGGTATTAAAAATATTTGAGGTGTCCAAGATGCAATTCGTAATTTTAGACCCATCATAAATCCGCTCACTTTAATTGCCTATCATAAATCCCATTAACTTAAAATCCCATGTTTTCCAGATGTAAAACAAAATCTGGACATTCAACATCTTCATATATACAGTTAATTACATCTTCGAAACGTTTGATAATATTTCTCCTTTTCAATTTCAAATTGGCAGTTAATTCACCATTTTCAATGGATAAATCATTTTCAAGCGCCACCCAGCTTTTTATTTCTTCAGGCCGGGAAACTCTGGAGTTAATATCCTTTATAAAAGTATTAACCGACTCGATGGCAATTGATGAATCATCGAACCATAACAGGGAACTGCAATATGGTTTCCCTTCACCAATCAACATCCCCTCTGCCACACCAGGTATATCTTTAAGCATGGATTCTACCTTTAGGGGGCTTATAGTTTTTCCATAAGAATTAACAAGCACGTCTTTCTTACGGCCAGTTATAACCAAACTCCCTTCAGGGGTTAAATAGCCAAAATCACCAGTTAAAAGCCATCCATCTTCAAAACCAGAATCATCATCATCATCGAAGTAACCATTCATAACCTGCGGTCCTTTAACCCTGACTTCACTGTCTGATGAGATACTTATTTCAGTTCGCGGGAGAGGTTCGCCTACAGTACTTATTCTGTTTGCTCCCAACTGGTTTATGGTAATTAAGGGGGCTTCTGTTAAGCCATAGGCATTGTAAATTTCTATTCCCAAGTTGTGATAAGCAAAAAGCAGATCATCACTGACTGGCGCAGAACCGACTATAAGCTGGGCACAGCGGTCAATACCAGATTTTCTAAGGATGATTTGTTTGATAAATCTCTTCATTAATTTCTTTATTAATCCCACCCGGGATTTAAGGTAAATTCCGCCCAGCCAGCTTTCAGCAAGACTGGACCATACTTTTTCATAAAAACGGGGAACAGAAAAGAATATGTTAGGCCGCACGGCAGGAAGTGCCCTGGGGAGATCCTGGAAATCCTCCAGAAAATAGATATTTATGGATGTTGGAGCATAATAAGGACTATATAGTCCCATAATTCCTTCAACTACATGGTTCATGGGTAAAAATGATAAATAAGAGAAATTTTCATTCCTATTTTTCCATGGTGGCATGGATGCAATATATTCAGCCATCCATCTTAAATTTCCATGGGTAAATACAGCTCCCCGTGGTTTACCAGTTGTCCCTGATGTATAACGTATGGTGGCTATATCGTCTAGATCAACTGGAGCTATAGGAACGTCATTATTTGAATTTAGTTTGAGATTCAGGAATTCATCCCATCCCATTATATTGGAGGGACTATCTGATTCGGCAATGGAAATTAGAGTAACATCAGTTTCCCAGTCTTTTAATTTATCTAATATTTCAGGTACACCAACAAACAATATGGAAGCTCTTGAATCCTTTAAAATTTCTTTTATTTCCTCTACAGAACTGGTATAATAGAGGGGAACACTTACTGCCCCAATTAATCCCATGGCAGCATCCAGGATAAGGTAGCGGGTGCTGTTATATCCCACCAGGGCAACTCTGTCACCTTTTTTAATGCCAAGATTACCAAGGGATTGGTCCGCCTTGAGTATATCCTGGTGGATATGGGATGTTAACTTTTTTTCAACCCGTCCATCAATAATATCATAGTAATTCACCGGTAGGCTGCTGCTTTTAAGACGGAAGAGTATTTGTTCATGTACTGTACGATTTGATCTATGAAAAAATCCCATATACACTGCAAACTGGAGGAGATTAGGTAGATAATCCTCCCAGTTCAACTTGAATTTACCAAATAGTTTTTCAGTATTTTCAAGAGAGAATTCCCTTTCCTGGTTAAAGTAAGGCGAAAGGGTATTGATTGTTTCCAGTGTTCTCCTGATTTGGGGGCTTTTAATTAACTGTGAGGAAGAAAATCTTTCAATAAATGCTGTAAGTGTAGGGACGAATATCGGCTGTGGTAAATTGTAGTTCAGATTTTCCCGGGCCCAAACCTTTACGAATTTTATTAATTCCTTAACGGTGGGCAGTAACTCTTGTGGAGCGGTTAGATGAAAGGTTAAACCTTCCGCTTCTGGATTGAATGTTAAACTTGCAATAGCATTAGCTACATAATCAACAGTTATTAAATTAACCTTTTCTGATGATTTAATGGGTATCAGTCTTTGTTTTCTGCTTAAATATAATCTTAAAGGCACGTATATGGTGTTAAAAGTTTTTATATATCCTGTTTTTGAATCACCCACCAGCATGCTGGGTCTGAAAATAGACACAGGCAGATGAGAATTCCGTACCTCTAATTCCCCTTCATACTTGCTTTTTTCATAGTTACTTAAAAATCCTGCTTCATCAGTTAAGGATGCTTCATCTATAATACCTTTTCTTGCACCGGCAACATATGCTGTGGATACATGGGAAAAACGTTCAAGTCCATGATTTTTATCTATTTCACTTCCTAGTTGGAGGAGGTTAATGGTACCTTCCCGGTTGGTTTTTCTTAATTTATTAATAGGTGCATTGAGACGTAAATCAGCTGCGGTGTGGATTATATTGGTTACAGAATGGATTAATTTATTATATTCTCCATTTTTGAGACCTAGTTGTTTTTGGGTGATATCTCCTTTAACCACATGTATCCTTTTATCTAAAAAATTAATAAGTTCAGGAAATTCCCACCAGGCCCTTTTAAGATGCTGAAAAGCAGTTTCTTTATCATTTCCCCTGACCAGCATCAGGATCTCGTGTGGTGTCTCCTGTAATATCCTTAAGGTTATATGGGTACCCAAAAATCCAGTGGCACCTGTAATTAACACACATTTACTTTCAGAGGTCATATTTACCTGCAAGTCCAGTTTCTTTTAGAAATGTTTTTAAAAGCTCTGGATTCATGGAGGTTCGGGATAGATGTTCCTTGAATCCTTTTTTTAAAATCTCATCCTGCTTATCAGGATTACTTATCAAATCATCCACTTTCTGCTCTAAGGATATCCATAAATCAGTGGAAAAACTGTCCACTAAATATTCCTGGATGACCAGTTCCTGGTACAATCCTTTAAGTCTGGTGTCATGACCCAGGGCAATCTGGGGAACCGCGGCTTCTAGCGATAGCACTCCGGCATGGTAACGGGAAGTGACAAGTAAATTGAGGCTGCGTAGTATATAGGTTATATGGGAGGCGTTATAATTGCTTGATGATAAGATACGAGCATCTTTTGAGTTTTCCATTTTATCCTGGATATCACGTGCCAGGGGTTCGTCTACTTCTTCCATACAAATTAAAGCTATTTTATGGCCATATTTTTCTATTATATTGTCCGCTTGTCTGGCCCATCCACGGGCTAGTTCATCACTCTTTTTATGCCTTGATTTGGATCGGGAGAAGTAATAAGGCCAACGGTACAGGTTTTCTTTCTTACCCCAGGGACGGATCACCACCGGCCACAGGCTGAAATCAACCGCGGCTAACCCTACTAACTTATTTCCAGCTTCTGGCCAGATTTTCTGAAGAATATCTTCATCCTCTTTATTGGGATTAAATTTAAAGGCGCAATCGGCAGTCACCTTCATAGGGGCCGTGACCCCAATTTTTGATAGTTCCTGGGCAGCTCTTTCTGTACGGGTGATTATAAGGTCTGTTTTACTGGCCTCCTTTTTTACCAGGTATCTGTTGAAGGAGGAAAGCTTTCCTGAATCAACAGCATAAGCTACGCAAGGTATCCCTTCATTATATGCGCATCTGGTAGCATATAAAAAGGCCCAGAGCAATGCAGAAGTCCAAGTATCCATGTAACAGCTTCCTTCCACCAGTAAAACCAGATCAGATTCTTTTACCAGTCTTTTAATCGCTGAAAAAAAGATTGGTGGGATTGGTTCTATTTTAACGTCTGATTCTTCTTTAAGGTATCGTCGTAAGTTTCTCTCGTTTAGTGTGGGTACGGTGATCTGGACTTTTCCCTTGAAAGTGTCCCTTAACTCCCCAATAATTACTTGTAAACGTGCTTCTGATCCGGTGTTGTTGGCTCCGTTGTAGCCCACGAGCAGAACATTAATTTGTTTTTTTGGATTAATCATGATCATCTAAAAATTTAATTTGTTGATGGTAATAATATTGGATGAAATAGTTATTCCCTTTTATGCGCCCCAGGCCCCAAATCACGCATCATGAAAAATATCACCGGGAGCACTATTCTGGTAGCTATTTTGTTAAAAATTCCTATTTTAGTGGGATAATAATATTCTTTATCCTTGTAGAACTCGTAATCAGCTGGCATGTAATCTTTAACATTTCCTGATATGGTTTGGAAAATCTTAAATCCCATGTAGTTTTTAAAACTGACCCCCTGTTTATCTGATTTCAGGGAGCTATCAAATTTTTGGGCAGATTTTTCCAGGATATTTGAGTTCTTATTTTTCACTGTCTCAGTAGGTGGCCATGGAGCATTTACCAAGCCACATTCACTGGCGACATCATAACCCCATGCACCAACTGCCAACTCCATGTATTTTAGGGTTTCATTAATCCCCATACCTCCAGTTGTGGTCAGTAGCATTGCTTTTTTATTGTGATATTCTGGGCGGTGGCAGAGATAGGCCATCCTGTCTATGAAATTCTTTAACAAGCCGGACACGGTCATAACATACACAGGTGAAACCAGAACCAGTCCATCTGATTCATTTATTTTCTTCTGGATCATCTCACGGTCATCCTTTATTGGACAGTACTCGATGCCTTTAGATATGCAGTTAAAACAGCCTTTACACTCTTCAAGGTTTAAATCTTTAAGAAATATGTATTCGAACTCGTAATCTCCCTTACTTCTCATCATCTCTTCCAGTTTTTTAGCTGCCTGGTAACTGTTGCCCTTCTTCCTGGGGCTTCCAACTATGGTTAAAATTTTATTTTCACTGTTCATAATATTCACTTTTAAACTTCAATTGATTTTTATGGAATTCAAGATGAATTCTGTGTGATCTGACATTTTATCCCAGGCCACTTCCATGAAGGTTTGATTTGATTCATTGTAATTCAGGATGAAATATTCGAAATAGAGATATAACGTAAACGAGAAATATTCATAGGCCAGTATTTTTGGATTCACCGGTTTAATAACTTTTTTTTCTATCATTTTAGTGAAGATTTCCTCCCAGCCCTTGATTGGCGCATCGAACAGTTTTTTTTTCGAAAATTCCCTTATCTTTTCGTTGTGGAAAAGTTCTATAGATATGAGCCTCCATATTTTCTGAGTGTTAGGTGTATTCATTCTTTCAATGAAATCCCGGGCACCCACTTCAAAGAATAACTCGGGTGTTTCCATTAATTTATCCATTTCTTCATCTGGAGGGCCGCCTTGTAGTTCGGATATAAAATATTCCATTATAGCATCTAAAATGGCTTCCTTGTTTTTGTAATGATTATAGATGGAACTTTCCCTTATTCCCACTTCTCTGGCAATTTCTCGTACTGAAACTCCATTAAAGCCTTTCTGTGAGAAAAGATCCAGGGATACATTAAATATCTTTTCCTTGGTGGTTTCTTCTGGTTTGTTTCCAATTTTTGAAGTTGTATTTTGATTTTTCATGTTTAGTTATCCTGATATTAACTAAATTTAGTTAGTATATCTAGGTATATAAAACTAACGTTCGTTCGTTAAAATTTATCTTTTCTAATAATTGATAGATGTATTCATATCCGTATGTTGCGGGTGCACTAGTTCTGATACTATATATAATAATCATAAATGAGCAATTAAAAACTGAAATCAAATTTCTATTCAATATATCTAATACTGTTTGGTTTATTATACGAGAAACTGGATTGAAACTAAATGGAAGTTAGATATATTAACTCATAACTTTAAAGAATTACTAACACAATTAAAGAAATTTTATGATCAAATGAAATTGGTGAATCCCATGGAATTAAGGCTACTCGAATTTGCTGGAAAACAGGTTGAACCAGACATCAGAAAGCTGTACGATATGAGGGAAGTTATTTACGACCAGAAATGGTTACACGCAACTGATAACAAAGATCTCTACTACATGTACCGGGATCTATCCTATTCAAAAAGGGATCATAACATAATTAAAGAAAACGACTTACGGTACGACATAACAATCATCCCACCATCTAATTTGGGAGATGAATATGTTAAAACTGCAGGACACTACCACCCGCTGGTTGAAGGGACTGAATACACCTACCCGGAAGTTTATGAAGTATTAAGTGGTGTGGCACATTACCTGCTCCAGAAAGCTGAAAATTCAACCATCACCGACGTGGTAGTTGTTGAAGCTAACGAAGGGGATAAGGTGATTGTACCTCCAAACTATGGGCATGTAACCATTAACCCTTCAAATAAGGAGCTTAAAATGGCAAATTGGGTTTCCAATCAATTTGAATCAATATATGAACCATATCGTGAATGTGGAGGGGCAATTTATTTTAATTTAACTGATGGTAATCTGATCAAGAATGAAAACTATGAAAATCCGCCAGAAATACGTAAACTTAAGCCAACCAACTTCTCCAAGCTGGGGCTTCATAAAAACAAAGAGATGTATAAGATCATTCGTGATCCGGATAAACTCAACTATCTGAACAGTCCCCAGGACTATGATTGGTTATGGGAAAAATTTAATATTTAAATTGGTATGTGAAAAAAATTTAATCTTAATATTTATTTTTAAACTATAAATAGACATAATTGGTGAATTAAATGAGAGAAATTGCTATAAGTATCAGAGCTCAAAATAAGCCAGGAGTTTTGCGTGATATCACAGATATGATGGCTAAGTGTGGCGTTAATATAACTTACACTTATCATTTCACTGAAATGACTGAATTTGCTTCCATCTACATGGAATTGGAATATGTGGAGAATGTTGATAAATTCATTGAGAATATAAGGAATTTTAAAGAGGTTAAAAGTGTTGATGTCCACCATTCCATGGGTGAAATATATGGTAAAAGGATCATAATCATTGGTGGAGGGGCACAAGTAGCAATGGTAGCTCAGGGTGCTATAACCGAAGCTGACCGCCACAACATCCGTGGTGAAAGGATAAGTATAGACACCATCCCCCTTGTTGGTGAAGAAGAGTTGGCAGAAGCTGCATCAGCAGTATCACGGTTACCCCGTGTTGAAGCACTTGTACTCGCCGGCTCCCTAATGGGTGGGAAAATATCAAATGCCATAGATGAAATAAAAAACGGACCCCATGACGTCCTGGTCATCAGCCTCAACATGCCGGGCAGCGTGACTGAGAAGGCGGATCTTGTTGTCACCGACCCTGTACAAGCCGGAGTGATGGCAGTTATGGCCGTGGCTGATACAGCCATATTCGACATAAAAAAGATTAAAAGTAAAAGGTTCTAGAAAACTTTTTTAAATAAAAAAGGGTTAAAAATATTAAAAAAATTTAACTCATTTCTATAGCTCTTATTAATTTACTTGCAGCGACTTTTAAGTCGGTGTCAGTTATATCCCCACTTTCCCTTATTTTAAGTGCCAGTGTCAAAACCTTAGGTACATCCTTGGGAGTTAGGGTTTGAGCCATTTCTAGGTAGGTTTCGCTTGGTCTATCCTCCACAGTTACGTTTTCTTTGGCTGCTAACTCTAATAGTGCTTTACAAGACCCCATTACACTACTATCATCGATGTTTTCACATTTTTCCAATAATTTTTCATCTTTTTCATCCATGGTATCACCACTAGTTATAATTTAATAATATGAAAATTTATAGTTTTGGGAAAGCCTTTTTCTCCAAATTTTATATCCCAAAATCTGGCCAAAAATCTAATATAAAACATAGACAAATTAATGATTGTTAATGAAGTAAAAATATGATAAATCCATATTTAATTGGAGGTTAAAATGTCACCATATATTGATAGTATGGACGGACCATTGGTAAAAGCTGCTGAAAATGCCTTAGATATGGAAAATATTAAATACATTCTTCCTTACGTTTCATTAAAGGATGAAAATGAACTTAAGGATGCCTTTGAAAAAACCCTTTCGGTAAGGGAATTAAGCGGAGTGGCAGCGGAACTGGCAGATTATTGGTTTTTTGAAACAGCAGTTCGTCTACATCATAAATTGGAAGATAAACCATATGACGGATTAAAATCTGCAGGCACTGATTGGGGTCCCATTGTACCCAAAATTGAACAAGCAATCAAAACAGAGAATTTAGATGAACTTCTCAATTTCCTTTTAAACTTCATAAAGGAAGACATGGAGGGCAGATTTGCGGATATGCTTTCAAAGAAGGATTATGATGAGGATGATATCGAAGATGCCAGGGATTATCTCCAAGCCAGAGAAGAATTCATAAGCTACACTCGTAAATTTTATGAAAATGTAGAAAAAGGATAAAAATTGAAAAATAGGTGGAATAAATGACAGATGAACTAATTGGAAAAAAATTAAATACAGTAGATTTGCTTGATTATCAGGATGGCGCAGTGGTAAGCAGGGAAATAATTAGAAAAGAAACAGGAACCGTAACCTTAATGGCATTTGAGAAGGGAGAAGGATTAAGTGAACATACGGCTCCATTTGATGCCATGGTTCAGGTGGTGGATGGAAAAGCGGATATTAATATCGATGGTAAAAGCAGCATACTGGAAGAAGGAGAGATGATCATAATGCCCGCCAATGTTCCCCATGCTTTAATGGCCATTGAAAGATTTAAAATGATATTGACTATGATCAGGTCGTAAATATCATTTTATTACTTTTTACGATATTTTTTAAATCCTTTTTTATAAAATAACTTTTTTTATATTTTTTTAATCTTTTTTCTACAAAACAATCTTTTTTTATGAATCTTATTTAACAATATCACCTATTTCTTAAAGTAATCTAATGAAAAGGACCTCATCTTTAATTGTTTCCAGTTTTTCTATGCGTTTAACTGCTTCCCGGATGTTTTTCTCAGTGGCTTGATGGGTTACTAGGAATATAGGGACGAATTTTCCTTCTTCATGTCCTTTCTGGTTGAATGAGTCCACACTTATATCCAGGTCACTCAATATCTCGGATATTGCGTGTAGAACACCGGGCTTATCCATAACTGCAAATCTCATGTAGTATTTGGATTCCATTTCATCAATATTCTTTATCCTGGTGACTCTGGTTTCTGGTGGTCCGTAGGTTATGGGTCTTCCCATCTCTTCTATGATATCCATACAATCACCTACCACTGCACTGGCCGTGGGCATCATACCTGCACCTGGGCCGTACATCATAACATGACCCACTACATCTCCGATGATGTAAACTCCATTAAATACGTCATTTACCGATGCAAGAAGGTGTTTATTATCCACCATTGTAGGGTGGACCCTTACATCCAGTTCTCCATCATTAATGGTGGATATTGCTAAGTGTTTGATGCAGCAACCCAGTTCCTTGGCGTATTCAATATCATCCAGTGTTATACGGGTGATCCCTTCCACATGGAACTTTTCCTGTTTTACGTAGACTCCGAATCCAAGTTTGGTGAGTATAATGAGTTTCTGTGCAGTGTCATGACCTTCGATATCGAAAGTTGGATCTGCTTCTGCATATCCTTTATCCTGTGCTTCTTTTAATACTTCATGGAAATCCTGTTGTTCGTCGGCCATTTTAGTTAAAATATAGTTAGCTGTTCCGTTTATTA
The DNA here is from genome assembly GCA_002494495.1 of Methanobacterium sp. UBA294. Lineage (GTDB taxonomy): Archaea > Methanobacteriota > Methanobacteria > Methanobacteriales > Methanobacteriaceae > Methanobacterium_A. The sequence continues at coordinate 48,625 of DACB01000007.1, read as the reverse complement.
TACCATAGATTGCCTCTATTTTATTGGCGGCAAGGCTCTCATTTAAGGGTTTAAGCAGGGGTATTCCACCCCCTACACTGGCTTCAAAGCCGATTCTGACCTGATTTTCCCCGGCAGTCTCCATCACTTCTTCCCAGTGCTTCGCAAGCAGGGCTTTATTGGCGGTTACTACGTGTTTACCCTTTGAAATGGCGGTTAATATGAATTTTAACGCCGGTTGATACCCTCCAATTAATTCTATTACTATATCAATATCCGGGTCTTCTAGTATGTCATTAACATCAGTTGATAGTTTTTCAGGGTCAATTTTTACTCCCCTATCTGTTTCTATGTCCAGATCAACTACCTTCTTTAGATTGACCTTCCTTTTAACTTTGTCTTCAATGATTGACTGGTTTAAATTAAAAGTTTCAACTACCCCACTTCCAATTGTTCCAAAGCCAATTAAACCTATGTTTACCTCTTTATTTGCCATTTACATCCATTCCCTGTTTGTTATTAAAGTGATATTATAATTGATTTGACATTACAATGACTATACATGATATTACAATTGTTTTTAAATTTTCAGATCCTTTAATTTAATATATTCATCTATAGATTCTCTAGTTGTACCCACAACCAGGCGATTTCGGGATTTCCCAGTTTTAACATCGGTGATTTTCTCAAGTTTTCCCTGGGCAATTACTTTCTCCCCATCTTTTACTTGTCCGGCATAGGTGTGGGTGAAAGATGCTACTTCATCCACTGGGAATTCCAGGCCACTTAGAATCTCAACATCTTCTACTGTATATACAGCTGGGTTGTCATATGATGCCAGTGTATCGGTTATAGTACACTCAATCTTTAAAACACCCAGGGACTCGCTATCAGTTCCACCGTAGGATCCTGTAATTTCATCCCAGTTTCTGGTGGCTAAGATATCAAATAAAACACTGTCAACAACTCCCCGGTTGCTTTTTCGGTTTTCGTACCATTTGAATTCTTCAATACTTAAGGATGAATCTTTGATCCGTTTATTATATAACCAGTTCCAGAATTCATCTCCAATACCCTTTAGAGGATAGTCTACATCATTCTTTAATCGCGCAAAGGTTTCCACGGCATTTCTGTGGTTTTCCAATCCAAAGATAACAAAGTCTATATCTGACACGTTCAGGTCGTACAATCCAGGTAGGATAGACCCAGAAACACCCATATGGTTATAACCAATACCTGCCTCTTCATGGAAGAAATCAGCAATTTTCACTACTTTTTCTAGTAATTCATTATCTGGATGGGCTATGATTTCCTGCAGACGATTTTCGGGCCGTAGAATTTCAGAGACTTTATCATGGGGGACTCCCATCATCTTCTCGCCGGTTACATCAGCATCAAACAGATATTCAGGGTATTTATCCTTTATATATTGGTATGCCTGCTTGGTGTCTACTTTGGAATATCTGCTGCCATTTTTACTTCGATCTCCTTCAGAATCTGGGATATATCTTAAAAATGAGATGATCCTGTCCTCAGGGTGGAGATAGCTGTTGGTTGCAAAAAAAAGATCATCATTGGTGTATATGAAATCTCTGGTTCTTGCTCTCATGATTAATTAATGATGGACAATATATTAAAATATGATAGATTTCCTAATTTAATATTCCCTATGAAAATATGGGTAGAAACTTATTTGAAAATTTGAAACTTATTTGAAATTAAAATATCAAAGTGGGTTTATGAAGTATTTAAAACTTGAAGAAGAACTGCTTTACGATGGGAGCCAGATAGAGCCCCAATGGGTATTTAGGGAATTTGGCATAAAAGATTCCAGCATTGTAAGGTGGATTGGACCCATGGATATCCACCAGGATAATATAGTAGATTATGAGGATCAGGGTAAGGAAATAAAGGGAGACAAACTTTTACATTTCATCATAGAACATTTTGATGTTCAACCTGCTGATTTAAGGCTATGTTACCATAGACAGAGGTTATTCATTCTGATGGTCCAGGATAATCTGGAAAAATTAGGACTTAAAACCCAGAGAGAAGGTGATGATCTGTATCATGTAACAGGATCCGATAAAAAGGCCAAACTCAGTGTTTCCATTGCCACATGTTCCAACAACAGTATGAAGATTCACTTTGCCATGAATATTTCCAGTGAAGGAACACCTTCTGATGTGGAGATAACAAGTTTAATTGACTGTATAAGAGATTTGACTACAGAAAAAGTAGATCAAATGGCAGACAACATTGTTGATGATTATATAAAGGAATTATCCTCAATTGAAAAGGATATAACTAAAACAAAGGTATTTTGAAGATTATAAAAGTAATAAAGAATTATAGAAGGTTATTTAAAATGAAAATTGTTATAAACGGTATTCACGCTAATTTAAGGTTTTCAGCAGCACATATGATTCCATGCCACCAGTTTTGCGGCGGGATCCATGGACATTCCTACCACGTGGACGTGCATGTGGAAGGAGAACGCTCTGGTGAATTTGGATTCGTAGTGGACTTTAAGAAGGTTAAGGATTTAACACGAGATATATGCAAAAATCTGGACCACAAACTTTTAATTCCATTAAACAGTAATGAAATAGAATTTAAAAACATAGAAGATTCATTGGAATTCTCAATAGGTGAAAAAGAGTATAAAATACCCGCCGAGGATTGCAGTTTACTACCACTAAGGTCCACTTCCGCAGAAGATATGGCAGAATACTTCGCGGAAAAACTGTACAATTCGCTTAATGAAGAATCAGATGACAAAATCACAAGTGTCCAGGTATGTGTAAATGAAGGAATAGGCCAGGGTGCCTATTTTGAAAGATAAAACTAGGTTAGGCTATGAATACACGTATAAGTGAGATTTTCTCCAGTATCCAAGGTGAAGGCAAATTAGTGGGTAGGAGACAGGTATTTATAAGATTTTCTGGCTGTAACTTAACTTGTAACTACTGCGATACTCCGCAAAGCAGAGATCCAAAACAGGGAGAATGTTTATCTACAGATGAACTTCAAACTAGGGTCGAAAATCTAATCACCCCTGATTTCCATTCACTATCTTTAACTGGTGGTGAACCCCTTCTTCATGCTGATTTTATCCGTGAATTTCTAGAAAATTACCCTCGAGATGCACTCCTTGAAACCAATGGATCATTACCCCATGAATTGAAGAAGATATTGGATTTAATCCGCTATGCATCAGTGGATATCAAATTATCAGAGCATGAAGCCGTATCTAACTGGAATGGTCTTTTAAATAGCGAACTAAAATCCATAAATCTTTTATTAAAGGAGAACATAAATACATACTGTAAATTAGTGGTGTTTCCCTCTACCCAAGTGGACAGTGTAACTTTTATAGCCTCTAAGATAGTTAAGGAAGTAAAGGATACCTCTAAACTCTCATTAATTATTCAGCCAGAAAGTCCACTTACACACTGGGAAAATAAGCAGGATAAATTATTGGAAATATCAGAAATAACAGGTAAATATTTGAATGTTCTCGTCATACCACAAGTTCATAAACTTTTAAACATCAGATAAAAGGAGGTTCTTTAATGGAAATGAATGCCAAGGTAACAGTGCGTGATGCCATGACATCAAATGTGTTGACAATTGGTTTAAAGACCAGTGTTGCAGTTGCAGCACAATTAATGGCCAAATATAAGATAGGCAGCCTAATTGTAAAGAGCAACTCTAAACCAGAGGGACTAATAACTGAAAGTGATATCATCAGAAAAGTTGTATCCAAGGACCTTAAGGCAAGTAACATCTCAATCAATGAAGTCATGATTAAAGATCTCATAACAATAAGTCCTAAAAAAGATTTAAATGAAGCGGCCAGGGTCATGGTAAAAAACAACATCAGAAGATTGCCGGTGGTTAATGGGGGGATTCTGGTGGGAATATTAACTTCATCCGATGTTTTGATGGTTTCTCCTGAATTAACTGAGATTTTGGTTGAAGACGCGAGAATGCAGAATCAAAACAACAATTATGTAAGAGGTCCATATCCAGTGCCCGGAGTTTGTGAAGGTTGTGGTAATTTCATGGATGACCTCTTGGAAGTTGATGGCGAATTTCTCTGTGAGGATTGTATGGAGAGGTAGGTGATTGAATTGAATCATGTAGAAGAGATCATGACCTCCAACCCTTTAACAGTAACAGTGGACACTCATGCCACAAAGGTTAGGTCAATTTTAAGAGAAGATGATTTTAGAGCCTTGCCTGTAGTACACAACCAGCGTTTAGAAGGAATAATAACCCGGGGGAATATCATGAATATTTCCGCCACAAAATCCAACGTAGATGCACGGGGAATAATGGAACGCCCTAAGGTAATTACCACACCAGATGCAGATATCCGGGAGCTTGCCCAAAAACTGCTTAAAGCAGACACTGTACAGGCACCTGTGGTGGAATCAACTGATAGTATGCAGCTGGTGGGAATTGTCAGTGCAGTGGATATAATGAGGAAACTATTATACAACGGAGTAAAACCTGCACATGATGATATAAGCGATATCTTTACCAAAAACGTGGTTACATGTACTTATGACGAACCAATATCTAAGGTGTGGGATTTGATGGATGAAACTGGATTTTCAGGTCTTCCAGTCATGAAAAATAAAAAACTCATCGGTATAATAACCAGGAAGGACATAATAAATTCAGGGCACGTTAGAATCGGTAGGGAATCCGGAGAAATAAAACGTTCAATTAATGTGGAAAAGGTTATGAAAACCCCTCCCCTGGTAACATCACCGCAAAACAGCGTAACAGACGTGGCCCAGATGATGATCGAGTACGACATAGGAAGATTGCCCGTAGTTGAAAATCCTGTTTACGTTAAAAAAGAGCCAAATAGAGCAAATAAATCTGATCTAGTGGGTATAATTGCAAGAGAAGATATTATATGGTCCTATTTAGGATAAATACCTATATAAATTGCCTGTTGAATAGTAGGCCTATTTTTTTAGTTAATTTACACATTACAAGTTAGCTTCTTAATAGCTTAAGATTATAAAAATGAAGGTGAATGAATGAGAAAAAGACAACCAGTAAACTTGGTGAAATCAATGGACAGAGGTTCATTGGAATTTAAAACACGAAACTCTGAGCATGAAGGAGACGTGATGAGCATTGCTCGAAGAGAGGTGGTAACTGCACCTCAAAGTATAACCATACAGGAAGCCGCTGAAACCATGGTAAAAAATAAGTTCAGAAGGTTACCTATAACTGATCCAGGAACAGGTAAGCTCCTGGGAATAGTAACCTCCATGGATATCCTGGATTTTCTAGGCGGCGGAGATAAGTATAAAATCATAAAAGATAAGTATCAGGGCAACTTCCTGGCAGCAGTTAATGATTCTGTAAAGGAAATAATGACCAGAGAAGTCCATGTGTTAAGTGATAAAGATTCTGTGGATGATGCCATTGATAATATGATTAAATGGGGAGTAGGGGCACTTCCTGTAACTGATTCCATGGACAAAATAGTGGGCATAGTATCTGAAAGAGACTTCGTTGTGCTCATGGCTGGAAAACTCACCGATGAACTGGTTGAAGACTACATGACAGAAAAGGTCATCTCTACCACTCCTGGTACAAGAATTGAAGGTGCATCTAAGATAATGGTCCGGAATAAACTTCGAAGAATCCCAGTCATAGGTGAGGAACGAAAAACACCCCATCCAGAGAAGGATAAAATCGTGGGAATTGTAACTGCCACGGATGTGATGGAATTTTTAGGAGAAAACAAGGCGTTCAACAGCACAGGAAATGCAGAAGAGATCCTGAACACATTTATAAGTGATATAATGGAACCTAATGTTGTATCCGTCGCCGCCCGCAGTAGGCTGGGAGATATATGCCAGATAATGGAAACTAAGGGGATGGGTGGATTGCCAGTAGTTCATGGTGATGAACTCCAGGGAATAATAACTGAAAGTGATATTTTAAGAGCATTCCATGGATAAAAAACATAATTATCTAGAAAAACCTCTCTGGGATGATTGATATGAAAGTTGAAGACGTAATGAGTGATGAAGTAATAGTAATGCAAGAAAATCAGCAGGTAAGTTATGCAAGGAACTTAATGCTGAAACATGGTCTGAGCAGAGTAATTATAGTTGACACTCAGAGAAAACCAGTGGGAATAGTCACTGAAAAAGATTTAAGTCGAAAAATGAGGGGAAACGGGCCTGAATGGAAACGAAGACCCATAGATAAAATATTAATAAGCAGGGCAATGACAGAAGGCCTGGTTACAATCAAACCCTCGGAAGATATTCAAAATGCGGTGGAGTTAATGCTTAAAAACAACATAAGCTCCATCCCTGTTGCGGATGATGATGGCCTTGCGGGTATCATAACCAAAACTGACCTGTTAAACTTCTATAAAGATAAATACTCGGGTAAATGGAAGGTATCTGAACTTATGAGTAAAAATGTATTGTCTGTCAACGAAAATCACAGCATTGCTCATGTAATTGGGGTTATGGAGGAAAATGGGATCAGTAAAGTAGTGGTAATACGTGATAACCAGCCAGTGGGTATTATAACCCCTGAAAATATATCATTTGCCTCTGTTGAAGATCCAGAAATAGGAGTGGCCAGGGAGAAGATATATTTCATCAGAAACTCCGATGGAAAAGATAAGAAAAACTTCCGGTTGATATCCATGCTCACTGCCTCTGACATAATGAAAGGCGATGTCACCATGATCAATCAAGATGAAGATGCTGCAAAAGCCGCTGAAACTATGTTACGAGAAGAAATAGGTGGACTCCCAGTGGTGGAAGATGAAGAGATAGTGGGAATAATTACGAAAACAGATTTAATCAGGGGCATACAATAATTATCCCTTTTTTCATCTGATTATCCTAAATACGTTTAAAGGAGAGAGTAAAAGATGCAAGTGAAAGATATAATGAGCAGAGAAGTATTTTTAGTGGATAAAGATCAAAACATACAGGATGCACTAAAAATCATGAAAAAGCATAAAGTCTCCCGACTACCGGTTATAAACACCAACAACGATCATATAAAAGAGCTGGTGGGTATTATGACGGAAAAAGACATAGCCCGTCGTTTAGGATCATCCAGATATGGAAATCTGGCACCTTCCCATTTTTATGTCTCCACAGTCATGTCTCATGTCCCATTGACCATTGAAAGCAACAAAAGCATTGGGGTTGCTGCCCAGATAATGGTTGAAAACAACATTGGTGGAATACCCGTAGTTGACGGTGGGGAAATCAAGGGGATGTTAACCAAAACAGACTTTATTAACGCCACCAAAGGGAGATCCTTCCAAGAAATCCAGGTTAAAGATCGAATGACAACGGATCCAATTACCGTAGGCCCGCAGGATAGGCTGGTACATGCCAGGAGATTAATATTTGATGAGGACATAGGAAGACTACCAGTTGTAGATGGCGATGAACTTCAAGGCATTGTAACTGCAAAGGACGTAGCTCGTTCAATGATCTCCTTCCGTAAAGTGGTACCTGATAAATACAAACCAGCGCGGATAAGAAATCTGTTGGTGGAAGATGTAATGACACAGAATGTCAAAACAGTTTCTGGAAATGCTTCAATAGAAGAAGTTTCCAATATCATGGCAGAAAACAAATTCAATGGACTGCCTGTACTCGATGAAGGAGAACTAACTGGTATCATTACCAAGACTGATTTAATAAAACTGATAGTTGAACGTGAAGAGGTTCATTAAAACCAGGCCATAAATTTGATTAAAAAACAGTATATGGATATTAAACTACAGTTAAAATAAGGACAGAAGAAAGCAACCAGTTACTTTTTTTTATTTTTGCCTTCTTCTTAAAGGATAATTTTAAATGTCTCAGAAAGATTTTATGGTTGAAAAACTCCCTGATATACTCGACTTAGAACTTCAGAAGCTGGAAGAGTCCTACAGGAAAGGCAACCTTAAATTTTACCAGAACAAATTTGTTAAAGCCCTGCAATTTCGGAAAAGTCTGGGTAAGATAGAAGCAGGGACCATGGTCTGTTTTGGAGATGAAATTCATGTAATCAGGGGATTTCCCAAGATAAGAAGGACCTTAATGCTCAAGGAATCTTTAAAATCCCATTTTAAAGGGAAAGTTGCAGTTGAAGAGAAAATGAACGGATACAACGTTCGAGTTGCCTTGGTAAATACTAAAATCCTTGCTTTCACCCGTGGTGGTTTTGTATGTCCCTATACTACTAAGAAAGCACTGGAAATTATGGATTTAACCCCGTTTTTCCATGACCACCCTGATCTGGTTATATGTGGGGAAATGCTAGGGACTAACAACCCTTACGTATCTCATTATTACCCTGAGATAGGCGAAATTGGTTTTAAAATATTTGATCTAAGGGAGAAACTCACCGGGGAACCTTTACCAGTAAATAAGAAAAGGGAACTACTCAGTAAATATAGCCTGCCCCCAGTTAACTTGCTGGGAATTTATCCAGTATCTGAGGCTCCCTCTAAGATATTAAAACTGGTTAAGGAACTGGGGGAAAATGGTAGGGAAGGGGTGGTTATAAAGGACCCTCAGATGGTGTTACCTCCATTAAAGTATACATCTTCCCAGGCCCATGATGATGAACTGGAATATGCCTTTAAATTCCCATTTGATCTGGGTAAAGCATTTATGTTCAGTAGGGTAATTAGGGAAGGATTTCAGTCAGTTGAAATGCAGGATTCAGAAGAAGAATTGGAAAAAAGGGCACATAGAATAGGTGAATCAATATTGTATCCTCTGGTGGAGACAATAAAACACGTTGCTGCCCATGAAGTTGCTGGTGAGGATCTGGTAATGGATGCAGAGAGCCGTGAGGAAGTGGATGAATTTCTACAACACCTCAGGGATCTGGGAGTGGTGGCCGTACTGGTGGAATATGAGGATGGAAAAGCAGTTATAAGACGAGTACACCAATCAACCACTGATAAAATAATGAACTACCTTCAAGGTGGATTGTATTAATAGTTAAGGATTATTAAATTAATAGTAAGGATTATTAAATAATGGATTTGATCATTTTGAAAATAGCATTTTTTGGCCCATCAGGCACGTTTACCGAGGAAGCAGCCCTAACTTTAGAGGGGGAACATATATCTTTTAACACTATCTCAGAAGTTTTTAAGGCAGTTAGTGATGGTGAGGTAGAATGTGGAGTGGTTCCCATAGAAAACTCAATAGAGGGGTCAGTGGGTATAACACTGGATCTATTGACCCATGATTATGATTTGAAGATTAAAGGAGAGATCATACTACCAATAAGCCATAACTTATTGATCAATCCTGATGCAGAGATTCAGGATATTAAAACTATCTATTCCCATTCGCAAGCCCTGTCCCAATGCAGGAAATTCATTGAAAACATGGATGTAGAGGTGCGTTCTGTAACCAGTACTTCCCGTGCATCTGAATTAATTGTGGATAAAAAATCGTCCGCTGCAATCAGCACCAGGAGAGCGGCAGAGATAAATGGATTAAAAATAGTAGCAGAGGATATACAGGATTACAAGAAAAATTTAACCAGATTCATAATCATCAGTAGTGAAGACCATGTAAAAACTGGTAATGATAAAACATCCGTGGTATTTTCTCTTTCAGAGGACAGACCCGGGGGTTTATATGAGATACTGGGTGTTTTCGCTGATTATAACATAAACCTAACTAAGATTGAGTCCAGACCATCCAAGGAGAAATTAGGGAGATACATATTTTTCATTGATTTTGAGGGTCACAGGAAGGACCAGATGATCAGAAATATTATAAATGTGATAGAACCAAAAGTAGAATATGTAAAGATCTTTGGTTCATACCCTAAAGAAGGAGATGATTGATATAAAATCAGATAAAGAAAAAGTTATCCGGAGTCTGCAGGAACTGGAATTTGAGTTTGCGCAGGGTAACGTTTCAGAAAAAACTTATAACCTTCAAAAAAAGGAGTTAAAAAGTAATCTGGAGACTTTGGAAGTAGCCGATAGGGTGAAAAGATTACAGGGTAGAGGGGAGGTTGAAAAACCCCTGGAATATTGGACAGAAAAAAAAGAAGCCGAGGAAGAAAAACAGGCTAAAGAAGAGCTTATGAAGAAGTTCATCACCTCTTCCAGTCCAACCTATCCTAAACCAAAAAAAGGGATAAATGAAAAACAGCGTAAAGCAGTAATATATACCATACTAGCATTAATATTCGTTTCAGGTATTGGATTTGGAGTATTCTTCATGGTACCATCCGAATCCACAGCAGTAACCATGAATATAAACCAGAGTGCATTTCCTGAGATAAACAACACCAATACAACCAGCCCCAGTACGGGACAATCAACATCAACAAGAAGTACTGGCACAAGTACTGGTAGTACCAGTGGTGGATATACTGATGGTGGTACTGGTGGTACTGGGTCAACTGGTAGTGATACTGGTGGTACTGGTGGTACTGGGTCAACTGGTGGTATTAGCCCTGGTGATTAGTATAGATAAATTAGCCACCTTATCTTCCTTTTTTAAATGAATTTTTTAAAATATATAAGCATTTAACTACAATAAAAAAATAGTACGTTCTATCGCTTTTAAAATTCGTTATATTAAATCAAGGTGAATATATGAAAAAGTTCCCAATTTTTTTAGTGCTAGTTATATTGAGCCTGGTTATTCTAGCCTCCGGTTGTGTTACCAACGATGAAGGTGTTGAGACTAAAACCTACTCTGATAACGGTATTTCATTCAATTACAATGGAACTTGGGATATTGCAGAATCTACCGCACCAAATAAAGTTGTTGCTGTGGGGGATCCGAGAACTGTAGATGCTCAAAATAACCCATCTACTTTCGTTCTTATCCAGAAACCAAATGAAACTGAGGATAAGGATTTATGGACGGTTTACTCAGAAAATTATGCACAACTCTTTAACAATACAACTGGTGGCAATATAACTAATCAACGTATTTCGGAAGCTAACATAACCATAAACAATGAAAAAGCTTTAGAAAATATTTATAAAACAAATTCCAATGGTGTGGAAACCCAGATGAGAGCGGTGTGGATTTCCAGGAATGGGGAGATATATGTGATCCTCTGCGGAGCCGCCCCTAACAACTTTGAAAAGGAACAGAACAACTTCGATCTGGTTATAAACAGCTTCAAAGTACTCTAATAAGATTTTTATTTTTTTTATGAAATATTTCCCTATTTTTTATAGGGTAGACATATTATTTTATTTTTGTGGCATATCATTTTTTTATAAGGTAGTGCATAATATATATAAGAAGAAGTAATAGATTAATATTTGTTAGAGTATCATTTTATGTAGGACAGATTTACACCTTTAAAATTATCAATTTGCTTTTATTTTAGCGTTACCCCATAATTAATATCAGATAGTATAAAAAATATTGGCGCTAAATCTGTCTATTCAGGGATTAACTTGAAAAAATGGGCAATTTAAATAGGGTATTATTAATATTTATCGCGCAGGTCCGCCTGCGACTTTTTGGAAAAGGAGGAATGTAAATGGTATTACCAATATGCGATGTCTGTCTCATGAGCGAAATGCTCTGTCAAGGATGTGAGAATAAGTTGAAGAGTGGTGAGATAAGTCAGATGGACTTAGACATTGCAAAAATACTATACAGGGTCGGTGATGGAAAGATTGGGTTTAAAAAGACCATTGAGATAGGTGATATGGTCATAATCATAACTGAGAAGGATCAGGTAGGCAAACTCATTGGTAAAAGTGGAAAGATCGTCCGGGAAATATCCAGGGTTATAGGTAAGAAAGTAAGGGTTGTGGGAGAAAACTCAGACCTCCGATCAGTAGCCAGGGATATACTTGCTCCAGCCAGGATATCTGGTATCAACATAGTCTATGGTAAGGACGGCCAGGAAAGATATAAGATCCGGGTCATGAGGGAGGACTCGCGAAGAATACCCGGTAAATTAGACGTCTTAAATGAGATAATCCAGGAATTAACATCCCAAAAAACCCAGGTAGTGGTGGATAGGAGATAGTTTTTTCTACTTATATAACTTAATTTTTTTTTAAAATAAAGTGCTGATTTTATGGATGTTGTGCTCTGTGTAACCGGAAGTGTTGCTGCAGTTGAAGCAGTTAAACTTGCAAGGGAGCTTAAAAGACATGATATAAATGTCAAATGCTTCATGAGCGACGGTGCTACTGAGATTATACATCCCAACGCCATGGAATTCGCCACTGGACAAGGAGTTATTTTAAACTTATCTGGTAAAATCGAACATGTGAAGTATGCCCAGTCAGATCTGATACTGGTGGCACCGGCAACTGCCAACGTCATCAGTAAACTGACCTATAAGATTGCAGATAACCCCGTCAGTACACTGTTAGTCACTGCTTTTGGATATGAAACACCCATGGTTTTTGTCCCGTCCATGCACCATTCCATGTATCGTGCAGTTAGAGATAATATTTCCAAACTTAAAAAGGAAGGCGTAACGTTCATCAAGCCTAAAATAGAAGAAAAAAAGGCTAAATTTCCTGATATACAGGATATAGTATTAATTGTTTTAAGAGAAGCTTCAACAGGTGATTTAACTGGTAAGAAGGTGCTCATCAGCACCGGTGCGACCTTTGAGAAGGTAGATGAATTCAGGGTGATAACCAATCTAAGCTCTGGTAAAACTGGTGTGGAACTTGCCAGGGAAGCCTACATCAGGGGTGCTGATGTAACATTAATTTGTGGACAGATGAGTGTAGATGTTCCACATGTTTTTGATGTCATCCATGTGGAGTCTGTCATAGATATGCAGGAAGCTGTAAGAAATCGGGTTCCAAGTAGTGATGTATTCATTTCCGCAGCCGCAGTTTCAGATTTTAGGCCAGCAAAAGATGGGGCAATTAACAAAATTTCATCCTCAGAAGATCTGATTTTGAAACTGGAAAGTACTCCCAAGATAATCAACGAAGTAAAAAAAATAAATCCCAAAATATTTCTGGTGGGCTTTAAAGCTGAATACGGTATATCGGAAGATGAACTTATAAGTTCTGCAAGGGAGAGAATGAAACAAGCAGAAGCAGACCTCATGGTGGCTAATGATATTTCGACCAGGGGTGCGGGTTTTGGTTCAGATACTAATGAAGTTTTAATTATTGATGATGATGTTTTAAAAGTCCCACTAACTTCTAAAAAGGAAGTTGCAGGGAAGATCATGGATAAAGTTAGGGAATGCATGGGTAAATAATAATTAATTCTTATTAAAAAGAAATTTCGCATACAAAAGCCATATGGTCCTTTTCATAGGGTTCTAAATCTATTTTTTCAAGCACCCGGAAACCCGCAGCTTTTAACCTTGATTCTTCTTTCTTATAAATCTCATCCGGATCCCTGGTCACGTCGATGCTCCTGGCCTTTATCATCAGGAATCCCTGACCTCCCTCTTTTATAAATAGGCGCATGTTGTCCATGAATATATCTGTCTGGTTGGGCTGGGCCACATCTGCATAAATTATATCCACTTTCTCCACCAGATGAAGGTAGTTACGTGGTTTACTGGCATCGTCCAGGATAGGGATCAGGTTAGAGCGTATCTGGGATAGATCCACCAGTTTACGCATCATCCTGGGGGAGGACTCCACAGAGTAGATTAATCCATCTGATACTATATCCGATATATGGGATGGAGTGGTGCCGGTTGAAGCTCCAAGATACAGTATCTTTGAAGAATCATGAAATGGAAAGATTTCTAGTCCATTTAATATGGCAGCTGCTAATTTTGAACGGCGGGGATTCCACAGGCGATATTCTCTGCCCCTGTCTTCAACCAGTTTTTCCCCGTAGACATGCTCACCAGGATTGAGGTTACAGGTGGCTAGCTGGCCTTCAGATTGAAATACTCCGGGAAAACCGTTCCATTTGGTAATATTTTCTTCCATGATTGTTTTGCTCCGATTATAATTTACTGTTCTTTTTCTAATAAATTTTCTAATAAATTTTCCAATCAATTATAATATATATTTTCAGGTATTCCATCATAAACATCCTGGAAATAGGGAGGCCGCCAGTATCTCTGGGGCCAATTTTTAATAAGGAAATACATTATAATTATGCCCGAAATTGTCAAAAGCAGAACAGCCGTTTCTAAACTATGACTCGCTAACATATTCCATGGGCTGAAGGTTATCATAATCTCCAAACCATAGGCCAGTAAGTTATTGATAATATGGGCTACTACAGGCACCAGGATACTGGCGGTTTTAATGTACAGTATGCACATCACAACTCCGAAGATGAAGGCCCCGATGATATCTGTATGTAAAAATGCGAAGATTATTGAGGAAACCAGAATAGCCCATTTGACACCCCATTTAATGGTGAAACGGTGAAGAATAACTCCCCTAAATAAGATCTCTTCCACGATAGGGGCGATTATAACCGCAACAAAGAATTCTATATAATTGAGGAAGGGGGCAAGTGGAGTATCATTTGAGCTATAAAAAATTCCTGTATAAGGGAGTTCATTTAATATATTAGGGTCTATGATGAATAGAAAATATCGGCTGAGCTCACCAAGACCCAATGATAGTATTATCACCCCGAAAGTAATAATGATCAGATAAGTCCAGTTAAAATTGAGGGGTAAATGGCCAAAAAACTTACTATAATCCAGGGGCACGCGATTAAAATTCCAGATGATCCACAGAGATATAAATACATAAAATAGAATACCCGCTGCTACATCAACCTCTGCCACGGGAATTAGAGGGGTAATTACCATATATAAAGATACCATAATGATAAGAAACACCATCGACCATAAAAACAGGTAACGTATTTTTATATGTTCAAATGCACCTTCATTGACCATAAAATCTCCTTAAATAGGGTTAAAATCTATTTATTAAAAAATATTCTAATATACATATTTAAAAATTTCCTATTGGCCAAATTTAAAAATCTCCTTATGACGGATGATAAATTCAGTAGTAAACATCAAACTTCTTCCTATACTTCTCTCTTTTCTTCTTCTTTTTAACTTTCTTACCTGGTTTACTACTTTTACTTGATCTTTTAGGGAATGGGTGTGCCTTTTTAATATCTTCAACCTTTACTTCGAATTTGATTTTAATTGATGGCTCGAATTTGCCAGAAAATACATCCTTACGCACGGCCAGGGATATCTTGGATGCAAGGGCCCGGGCAATCTTCCCCCTTAACCAGTACTTGGCTCCTCTGACTTCAGGGTGTTGGTAAATTAATCCGTGTTTAGGTGGCCTTTCACCAGTCTTAAGGTGCCTGAAGAGGGCTTTTTCTGCCCCTAAAACCTGTATTGTTCCGGATGAAAGTAGGGCAAGTCTTTTGAGTCCTCCTACATGGGCGATTAACTTCGCTCCAAGGGAAGCCCCCACAAGATCCTTAAGGTTTGGTGCTAATTCCCCCATTTTCCCATCTATATATTCATTCAGTGATTTTTTAGTAGCTTGGAAAGATTTAATGGATGATGCTAATTCTTTAAGCATTAAAATGTCAGATTCTTCCAGATCAGCCCCTATGCTGGTTTCAATCTTCAGGTCTGACTCTTCTAAACCGGAACTTATGATGGAATCTTTATCCCCATATTTGGCTACGAGTTTAACGTAGTATTCGTGGCTTTTTATTTTATCAAGTTCAGGTAGATGGATGGAATACCATTCCCTCAGGCGTTCTGCTAACTTGCTGGTAGTCTCATCAAGTTCATCAAGGGCGTTGATGGCCTGTATTAAAACCAGATCTTCTGCTTTGCTTGCTTCGTGCAGGCGGGTCCTGGTGATGTTCAGAGAAATTTCATGTACTATTTCCTTCAATTCTTCCTCTGTCTGGATATAATCGGTTTCAATTAAAACCTTATCCATAAAGGTTCTGAGATATTCTCCTGCCTTATTTGGTGTTTCAAATTTAAATTTTGAAGAGTCCTTAAGGCTCCTGTATTTGGAAAGGGAGATTTCTGTCTCAACAACAACTTCATCCTGGTTTTTAACCATTCTCTTTAGTAGTGATTGTTCTTCGGATACTAAATTACCTTCAAGTACTTCATTAAGTCTTTCTGATAACCTGTTTCTTGGGAAAAGTTCATAATCTAAAAGGGTACAATTTTCAT
>DACB01000007.1:0-27500 GCA_002494495.1 Methanobacterium sp. UBA294 | reverse complement strand
AAATGCGGGTTGGAGATACACGTCCAACTGGATACTGATTCTAAATTATTCTGCGATTGCCCCACCAACTACCAGGACGCACCGCCAAACAAAAACATATGCTTCGTATGCTTAAATCAGCCAGGTGCAAAACCATACCCTCCAAATAAAAAAGCCTTGGATGGTGCTATAAAAATAGCCCTGATGCTGGCCTGTAAGATAAACCCTGATGTGACCTTTTTCCAAAGAAAACACTACGACTATCCGGATCTATCATCCGGGTACCAGAAGACTTCCATACCCATAGGATTTGAAGGTGATCTCAATGGGGTGCGTATCAGGGAAGTGCATGTGGAGGAGGACCCTGGTCAGTACAAGCCAGATTTAGGATTAGTTGATTTCAACCGGTCCGGAATACCTCTAATTGAGATAGTTACTGAGCCAGACATGAGATCCCCTGAAGAGGCTCGGAAATTCTTGAGAGAACTTATCCGTGTACTGGAGTATAGTGAAAGCGCCCGTGGAGAGGGTACAATGAGGGCGGATGTAAACATTTCCATTGAGGGAGGTAAAAGGGCTGAAATAAAGAACGTAAACTCTATTAAAGGTGCATATAAAGCACTCCAGTTCGAAATGGTCCGGCAGAAAAACCTTCTGAAGAGGGGTATAGAAATAAAACAGGAAACCAGGGCATTCCTGGAATCACAAATGATCACTGTACCCATGCGGCTTAAAGAAGAAGCTGATGATTACCGGTATATTCCCGACCCAGACTTACCACCTATGCTCGCTGATGAGGAAAGGGTGGAATACATAAGGGAAGAAATGCCTGAACCTGCCCATATAAAGACTGATAGGTTTGTAAAACAGTATGGCATAAAAAAAGATGATGCACAGGTCCTTACCTCTGAATTGGAATTGGCAGATGCATTTGAAGAAGTGGTTAAAGAAGTAGACCCGGAATTTGCAGCCTTATGGATGAGGGATGAGCTAAAGAGGATCCTATCCTTCAACAAGATCACATATAAGGAAAGTGAAATAACCTCTGCTCAACTGGTGGAGTTCTTCAAGTTACTTCTGGATAAAAAGATCACCACCAAAGCTGGGCAGAGGATCATAGAAAACCTGCCCCACAACCCCAAAAGCCCTACCCTTATAGCCGAGGATCTGGGACTAATCGGTGTAGTTGAGGAAGATGTTGTCCAGCAGGCAGTGAAGCAGAGTATAGAAGAAAATCCAGAGGCAGTTTCTGATTATTATCAGGGTAAAAAGAAGGCTTTAAACTTTTTAATGGGCCAGGTTATGAGGATAACCCAGGGAAAGGCAGATCCTGGTGATATTATCAAATTACTAAAAGGAGAACTGGATAAATAAATTGTTGAATGATATCTTCCAGTTTAAAGTGATTATATTTTCAGTTGAGATATAGTCCTGAACAAAAAAATTTTAAACATCCAAGATAAAATAAGTAATTATTCAATCATTTAAATTTCAGGAATAAAAAAACTTTTTCTGGAGATTAAATTTTCATAATTTGGGTTCTAAACATGGTGAAAATTATCTGGGACAAGGTTCTATTATGTCTACATGAGAGTAAACAAGACGATATAATTACTTCATAGGATCTGGGGTTGATTTATGACTGTATGAAGAGCCAGAAAGTTTAAAAAAAGATTCTCATCTAATGTTAAAACCAAATTCCACTGAATGGTGAAGTATAAAATATAATGAAAGAGTCCTTGAATAAAAGGAGCAATAAAATGAGTAGTACAGCTCTTGTAAAAGATTATATGACTAAAAAGGTTATAACGGTTACCCCAGACACCCCTGCAGGGGAGGTTTTGGAATTGATGCAGCTAACTGGTCACGATGGATTCCCGGTTAAAACAAATGGGGAAGTCATTGGAATGGTAACTGCCTTTGATTTACTTTTAAAACCCTGGGCAGATTATGTGGAGGGGATAATGACTACAGATATAGTAGTAGCGGATAAAGAAATGTCTATAAACGACGCCGCCCGGGTTATGTTCCGGATGGGGATATCAAGGATGCCGGTGATGAATAAGGAAGGTAAATTAGTGGGTATAATTACCAACACCGACATTGTAAGGTCACACATTGAAAGATCAACCCCCACCAAGGTTAAATATTTCAAGCAGACATTAGAACAGTTATATGGTATAGATACCAAACTGGAGAGAATGAAAATAAATATAAAAAAACTTCGACCCACACAGAATAAAATCTTTGCCGATGAACTTCAGGGCAGGACCTACGAGATTGAAAGGGGCCTGGCCGAGCCCACCATTGTAGTTAAAGTGGGTGGTAGATATGTGCTGGTAGACGGCCACCACCGGACTGTTGCAGCCCTTAAATTGGGCCATGAAGATATTGATTCATATGTAATTGATATACCTGATGATATAAAATTGGGAATAGAAAAAACAGCAGATAAAGAGGGTATTTATACCTATGATGATATTGAAGTTATCGACGATGCACAACATCCTTTAATTGCCATAACTGGTGCATTAAAGAAAGAATGGAAGAAAAATGAATGATAAAATTATAAGGCAAGTTTACCAAGTGTTGGAGGACAGACGGGATAACCCCATAGATTCCTATACCTCCAATCTAATGAAGGACGATGAAAAACTGGCCGAAGATAAGATCCTGGAAAAAATAGGGGAAGAAACAGCCGAAGTTATTATCGCGGCTAAAAATGATGAAAGATTGGTTCTGGAAACAGTTGATCTAATCTTCCACCTATTAATGCTCCTTGCATATAAAGATGTAGAGATAGATGCTTTATTTGATGAGTTTAACAGAAGAAGAGGGCGTTAATTAATTTTTAATATTTTTTTAAAGATAAAAAAGTCAAATTATTTATTTATATTCTCCATGAACCGTTCCTTTATTTCTTCTGGTTCCATATCTATTACCGGGACATCTGCATTTCCCTGTTCAACCTTAACATGAACAAAAACAGGGCCCTCAGCCTTTAAGACGTGAGTTAAATCTAAATTTTCCTTGAATTGGAAGGTATTTTTAAATCCAACAGCCTCTGCAATCAGAGATAAATTTACAGTACTGGCGTAGGTGCACTGTGATCCGGTTGAGCCGTAACACTCGTTATCCAGTAGTATCAGGATGAAATTCTTGGGGTCCTGGCTGTAGATGGTGACCAGACTGCCAAGATTCATTAGAAGTGATCCATCCCCATCCAGGGCCACAACTTTTCTTTCCTGGGCTAGGGCTAATCCCAAACCTATAGAAGAGGACATTCCCATGGATCCTAACATGTAAAAGTGGGTGGGTGAATCTTTTACTGCGTACAGTTCCCTGGATGGGAATCCTATGTTGCAGATTGCCAATTCGTCCTTTAGCTGCTCGGCGATCCGTTTAATTGCGTCGATTCTCTTCATTTTCTTAGTTTTTCCCTGTAAAAGTTTGATTAAATGATTAAATTTACCAGAACCCAATTTCAAGCAACATGGCTACTGGGGAACCGCCCATCTCTGAAAGCAACCACGCTCCAGATAGGACTTTACAGGCATCATCGGGAGTTTCCGGTAGGAAATAAGCGATTTCTAGTGCATCCAGCACGCCAGGAGTGGCTTCTCCCATTGGGATCTGTGCGCTCATAAATTCCCCTTCTGTCCCTCGATGACTCAGTATCATTATAATGGGTATTTGATAGAGTTTAAATAATGAAGCCAGGACATTTACTGAATTTCCAAGTCCGGAGTTCTGCATTAAGATTGCTGTTTTCTTACCTCCCAGGTATGCTCCAGCACAGATTCCAAATCCTTCCTCTTCCCGTGTAACCGGGACATGAATGATGTCGGGGTCGCAGTCCACCATTTCAATTATCTTACCCAGGTTTATACAGGGTAGACTGACCACGAAGTTTATGCCTGCTTTTTTCAGCCCCTGAAAAACTGCTTTGCTACTGTCCATTTTAAACATTTCGTTTTAATTAATTACCTACTATTTTTAATAGTCTATTCTAATAAACTTGAGTATTCCGAGAGGATGATATTTGAATATTTGCTCCAGCAATTGGCATATTCTAGTTCAGTTAATGGTGTTTTCTCAAGATATCGGGATACAATCTGATTTAATAAAGTTTGAATAAGTTTTGACATTTAACTGGGGATAAAGAGAATAAGAATTGAATAGATTGATATATACAAGATTAATAAAAAAAAGAAGGGTTTAAGTAATTATATCATCTAAACGGTCTTCTTTTATACCATTTTTAATCTCACGAGCCATTCTACGGCCCATGCTTAATGGTTCTCCATGGTACAAGTAGCTGTATGGTGAACCGTTCATGAAGGTGTTTGTTCCGCCGTCTGACCGGGCGCTCATCTCAAACACCACAACTTCCAAGTCGTCATTTACCAGAGTCTGCATACAGAAGGGACCGTTAAATCCTGGTGGTACCAGTCCTTTCGCTGCATCTGTTATCTGGTCTCCTATATCAAATACCTGTGTAAGCAAAGATTCCCTCATAACTGTGGGATGGTTACCGGTTATAACGTAAGATGGGTCTACACTTAAATCCAGCTGGTCTTTAGCTGGTACCCTGGTTAAACCATCGATGGTTGATTCGTATCTACTGTCCATTCCCATAAGTTCTGATTCATCATTTAGTCCAGAGAAGAAGTAATGAATACAGTAGTTACATCCCAGAACATATTCTTCAATGTGTACTCCTTTTATATCCTCTTCTTCGATCCATTTCCTCTCCATCATGGTTTCAATTTTTTGATGGTATTCTTCGGTTGAAGTGGCAACGAAGTATCCTCTTCCTCCTCTGGCTCCAGGGAACTTTACCATCACTGTACCGTCAATTTTTGAAGGATCTGTAATTTTTTTTGGGATTCTGATTCCTGCATCCAACATCATCTTTCTTTCAAGGTCCCTTTCTGCTTCCCACCTTAATATATCTCTGTTTCCGAACATGGGAACGTTGAAGATTGTTTCTATATTATCCAGCCCTGCATAGGCTACAAAAGACCCGTGTGGGAATACAATACTGTTTAAATCCTTTAACTGTTCTTGTACCTCGTCATTTACTATGTCACTGAATTTATCCACTATTATAAATTCATCACATACACCGAACCTTTTATATGGAGTTTCTCTTCCTTTTTCACAGACTACAGCTGTTTTAAATCCCTCTGCTTTAGCTCCGTGAAACATGTGCAGTGATGAATGACTTCCTAATGTGGCGATTGTTATATCTTCCTTGTTGTAACCATCTAAGATGTCAGTAATTTCCTGCCTGTTTATTTTACTCATTTTTAATTCCTCCCAGTCTAACTGTTGATGAATTTGACCTTAAATTAAAATGACCATTCTTAATTGTTATTTTTTTCGTCTTGGATTTCTGCCTAATTAAAAGATTTACAAGTACCAACTATTTATCTCCAGGGATTATAAAAAAAATGGATTAAAAAATGTTCAATTTTTTTTGAAATTCAAAAGTAGTTTTTTAAAAATTGCAGGTTCTCAAAAGAGTAGATACTATCTAAATAACGATTAATAGATTTTAGAGATATTTCTCCAAATCAAAATCTAAATCCTCAGATATTTTTTTCAATTCTTGTGCAAGTGTTTCATCCACGTTTATACCTTTTTCCATATTTCTTTTAATGTTACGTACTTCCATATCTCCGGGGATGAAAACATCACCCGACTCTTTAATTTCCAGTACGAAATTATCAACTTCATTCTTGAACTCTTCTAAATCACCGAATACTGTGGGGTCGATTGCAAAGTACAGGTCACCTTTGGTGCAGATTTTCCTAGAATTAGCTGTTCCTGTAACTTTTGAACCAGTTGCAGCCCTGACCAGGGGGCCGGCAATTATTTCAATCATGAATGACAGGGCATAACCTTTATGCGCTCCGAAGGGCAGTATAGATCCTTTAAGTGCTTCCTGGGGGTCTATGGTGGGGTTTCCCTCTGAGTCCAGTGCAACGTTATCTGGTATCTTTTCTCCTTTACGCATGGCTTCCAGGAGTTTGCCCCTGGCTGTGGCTGATGTGGCCATATCCACAGACACGTAATTCTTGTTGGAAGGTATTCCAATGGCAATGGGGTTGGTACCTATAATGGGCTTCTTCCCACCTATGGGTGCTACAGCTGGTTCGGTATTAGCAAGCACCACACCAATCATATCCTGCATTAATGCCATATCAGAGTAGTATCCAGCTACACCAAAGTGGTTGGAGTCATGTACACCCACCATTCCAACACCGTTCTCTGATGCTTTATCCATGGCTAATTCCATGGCATAGTAGGCTACTACATGTCCAAATCGGTGGTTACCATTTATAAGTGCGGTTGATACAGTTTCATTTTCAATCTCAATATCAGTGTCAATTTTTATGTTCCCACTATTAAGGCCAATTATGTACTGTGGAAATCTTCCCAGCCCATGGGATGTAAATCCTTTTAAGTCAGCATCTATTGTAACATCAGTGACTATTTCAGCGTCCTCTAATATCACGCCCTTTCTTTCAAGTATTTCTGTGAGTATCGATCTTTCCTGTTCTATGGTTAATTTCATATTAAATCACCAAAAAGTATGTTTAAATTATTATTTTATATGCTTGGTTAAATCTTGATGAATATTTTCAAACTCGTAATTAAATCTTAAAGAAGATATCTAATTTTTTATGGTTAAATATCAATCAAAGTATCTTCTAAAGTCATTAGAGTAACCGTCTCGGGTTTACCTGTAACATTCCCTATTATATGGGCCTGGTCATGCTTTTTTATAATATTTAAAGCGTTCTGGCTGTCCTCTTCTGGAACAATCACCACCATACCAATGCCCATATTAAATACTCGATACATCTCCTCCAGTGGTACTCCTAATGAAAAAATGGACTCGAATACTGGATTCGGCTGGGGTAAGTCATCAATATAGTAACCCACATCCTGATTCAATCTTTTGAGGTTGTTGAATCCACCACCAGTTATATGGGCTAAACCGTGGACTGTAACATCACTTTTTAAAAGTTCCATAATCGGTTTGACGTATATCCTGGTTGGTCTAAGTAACTCTTCTCCAACAGTTTTCTGGGGGAATCCTGGTAATTCATCGTCCACATTCAAACCAGCATCCTGGAAGAATACCTTACGAGCCAGGCTTAAACCATTACTATGAATTCCACTGGAACAAATTCCTATAAGGATGTTTCCTTCCATGATATTTTCGCCAGTAACTATATCATCTATATCTACTATTCCAATGCCAGTTCCAGCAAGATCGAAGTTGTTCACAATCTCTGGCAGTGAAGCGGTTTCCCCGCCTATCATGGCTATTTCTGCTTGTTCAGCACCATCTGCCAGACCTTTACCTATCTGGGCTGCTATATCTGGGTTGGGTTTTTCTACGGCTAGATAATCAACCATGGCCAGGGGTTCAGCTCCAACACAGAGTATATCATTAACCACCATGGCTACACAATCGATACCTACTGTATCGTATTTATCCAATAGTTCTGCAACTAAGATCTTACTTCCCACTCCATCGGTACTCATGGCAATTGCTTTATCTCCTAGGCGAAGAAGTGCTGCAAAATGGCCGGATTCTGTTATCACGTCCCTGAATTTGAGGGTTTCTTTAAGGTTTGAGGTTAAAGCAGATATGGTAACCTCTTCTAAGTTGATGTCTACCCCGGATTCTTTATAAGTTGTCATTAAAATCACCGATTTATTGATTGAGTATGGTTTTATAATTAAAATTCGGATTTAAAAAGATTACTCTAATATAGCCTATTGAATTTTAACCTAATAAAACTTGTTCATTTTTTGTTGAAATTAATATTCCAAGTGTAAAGCTGGAGTGTAAAGTCAATAAAAAAAAGGAGAATCAAAAGGGAGATTTACAGTAAAAAAAGGATTAAAAGATTTTAAAAGATTTTTAAAAAGAGAAAATTAATTAAAAAAATTAAATGGAGAAAGAAATTATATGGAGAAAAGATTTTTACTGGATCCGAACAGTTTCTAAATTCATCGGAGTCTTGGTTTCAATTTTAAACTGACGATAGAGAGCGGATGCAAGGTCCAGTGTTTTGTAGTTATCTCCGTGGCAGATGAGAATTTTTTCTGGTTTTGGCGACATGCGCCTTATGTAGTCTACCAGTTGTTTTCGGTCAGAATGGCCGCTGAATCCTTCTATGGTTTTTATCTCCATTTTCACATTGTAAACGTTGGTTTTACCCTCTTCTTTAAGGGGTATTTCCTTCCAGCCCTTCTGTAATCTTCGACCCAGTGAACCTTCGGCCTGGTATCCTACGAAGACCAGTGAGTTCCTTTTATCTCCACATAACCATTTGAAGTACTCCACTGAGTTTCCTCCAGTGAGCATTCCAGAGGTGGAGAGAATTATGGCGGGGTCTCCTTCTACGATGTCCCTTCTTTCTTCCATTCCATTTACTTTGTTAAAAACATCGGAGATAAAGGGGTTTCTACCCATGTGGAATATCTGATCCCTTAAATCTTTACTGAGATATTCCGGTCGGGCGGTGTGAATGGCAGTTGCCTCCCAGATCATACCGTCGATGTATATTGGTACTTCGTTGATTATTCCGTGCCGTATATATTCGTCCAGAACTATCATCAGTTCCTGGGCTCTTCCAACAGCAAAGACAGGTATGAGTATTTTACCACCACGTTCCAGAGTACGGTAGATGGTTTTTATCAACTCCTTTTCTGCCTCGTTTCGTGAGGGCTGGACATCTTCATGTCCACCGTATGTACTTTCCATTACCAGGGATTCTATACGAGGGAATTTAGACACTGCAGGTTCTAAAAGCCTGCTTCTTTCGAATTTAAAGTCACCTGTGTAGACGAAGTTATGCTGGCCGTCACCGATGTGCATATGGGTGATGGCAGAACCAAGAATATGCCCTGCGTTGTGTAAGGTTAACCGAATATCAGGGGCTATATCAGTTACTTCACCATAATCAAGAGTTATTGTATGTTTAATGCTCTTTTTAACGTGTTTAACATTGAATGGTAGTGGATTGTCTTCCCTGTGGGCTATGTCAATATGGTCAAGCTGTAACAATGTCATCAAATCTCTGGTGGGTGTGGTACAGTATACAGGACCTTCATAGCCATAATGGTAAAGGTAGGGTAAGAATCCGCAGTGATCTAAGTGAGCGTGTGAAATTATCACTGCATCCAAATTGTCCAGGCTGAATTCTGGAACGTTGAGGTAAGGGTATGAGCTTTTATCATCGGCACCGGCCACGTTTACACCGCAGTCCAGGAGTATCTTGCTGTTGGTGGTCTGTAAAAATAATGAGGATCTTCCCACCTCTCTGAAACCTCCCAGTGAAGTTAATCTGGTCCACTCATTTTCATGGGTCATTGGGCGGTGGATACGATTACCTAAATCCTGTAAGATTTTTTTACGTTCTTTACTGTTTTTCCTTAAGGTTCTCCTGATCCTCTGTATAATTTCAGAGGCTATAGGTGGTGTTCTTAGTATTTTTGGTGCCCAACCTATTTTTTTAACAATTTCTCTTGAAGTAGTACCGTATTTTCCTATGACCAGCCCTGGTTTTCTGGCTTCAATTATAACCTCACAGGTTACCTCGTCGAAGGAAATATTGGTGATTTTTGCTTCATCCGGCACTATTTCATGGATTTTACGAATGGCAATTTCTGGTTCCGTCAGGACGGAACGATCTGAACGGATGATTATCCGCTTCCGTATATCCTTAGCCAGATCCCTGATTAAGTCACCATTTTCAGTTATTATCTCCGGATTCTTGGTATAAATAACCACTTCCGGACCTTCAAACTCTACTTTGGCTACTTGCACTCTTGTGGGTAATCTTTGTACTATTATGTTTTTAATTTCTTGAATCTCTGAACCCATTCCATCACATCTTAAAAATGAGAAATTTGAATTATGCTAAGTTTTTTAATTTTTAAAACTCAGGATTTGAATAATAATTTAAAAAAAATTAAATAGATAAGGTTTTAATTTAGTTTATTTCTTTGATTTTCCTTCCTACTTCTTCATCTGGAAGTTTTATGAAACCTTCTTCTTTAGTGATAGTTGCTACACGGATACCATTACCGGAGAATGCATCTCTCTCCATTGCTGCCTTTATACCCCTTATAGCTAAGTCTACCCCTTCTTCTACGTATATGTCTTCACTGTATCTGTCTTCTAGGACACCGTAGGTCACCATGGATCCAGAACCTGTGGAAATCATCAAATCTTTAATTACGCCTCCAGCAGGGTCTAAAGAAAATATTGATGGTCCTTTATTGTCAACTCCTCCAAGGAGTGTTTGTACATACAATGGGTTTGATCGTAATATGTTAGAAGTTAAGGTTGCCAAGGATTCAACGCTAATTTCTTCGTCATTTCTAAGTCTATAAAGAGCTGATTCAGCGGTTATGAATTTTATCAGTGTTTGCGCGTGGGAAACAGAACCGGCAATGGTAGCTCCTATGTGTTCATCTATCCTGAAGATCTTATCTGCCACTTTGTGAGCAATAAGGTTACCCATGGTTGCTCTTCTTTCGGTTGCAAAAACTACTCCGTCTTTGCAGGTTAAACCAAGGGTAGTTGTGCCTTTTAAATGGTCTTTATCGTTCATAAATACACCTCGAAAATAAAATAATTAGTAAAAAAATAGTTTCAATGTTTACTGGATTATAATCTTGAGTTCCTAATATATAAATATTTACATGAATATAATTTTAGAAAGTTTTTAATGGTTTTAAACTTCTCAAGGCCTATTTTGACTTGGATACTTATAAAGGTATCTTTACTTAATTTGTGCCAAAAACTATAAACTCCGATTTAAAAAATGGTTTATCTCAATGATTATTAATGTCATCTAATTTTTTCTCTTGGAAAATAGACGTTTTACGTCTTTAAGGCTGATGTTTGATTTTATCTCATCATTGACCATGGCACAGGGGGCCAGGGCACAGCAACCCAAACACCCCACTGATTCCAGTGAATATTCCATATCGAAGGTTACATCTCCTTCTTTAACTCCTAAATGTCTTTCAATACCTTCTATTATCTTATCTGCGCCGCTTACATGGCAGGCAGTTCCTTTACACACCATGACGTGAGTACGGCCCTTGGGAGTAAATCTGAACTGGGAATAAAAGGTTGCTACACCAAAAACTTCGCTCTTGGACACCCCTACAAAACGAGATACTTCCTGCATCATTTCTCCTGGTAAATAACCATATTTTATTTGGATATCCTGGAGGAGAGGTATAATATCCGATTTTTTTCCTTTATAAGTTGATTTTATTTCTTCAAAATCTTCATGCATCTATAATGCTCCTAAAATTAAATTAGAAATGTAATATAATCAATTTATGATTTTGCAATATAAAATATTCAATTAATAATTTTCTATCAATTAATAATTTTATAATTTAAATCATTCCATGGATGTTTTTACTATTTAAAAATTTCAAATAATTATATTTAACTACATTTTCCAACTCATATATAAACATGAAAGGGAAGGTAATAGGAGACATCCTCGTAGTTAAAAAGGACATGGAAAATCCAGAAACATTATTGGATCTACCTGGAGTAAACCGGGTGGTTAAATTAGGCAAGATCAAGGGATTTAAGCGAGAGCCCGAAGTGAAAGTGCTAATTGGTGAAGGTACTGAAACAATTCACCGGGAAAATCACTGTCTTTTCAAGCTGGATGTATCCAAGATAATGTGGTCCAAGGGAAACACCACGGAGAGAAAAAGAATTGCAGAACTGGTAGAAGCTGATGAAACTGTGGTAGATTTATTTGCAGGTATAGGCTATTTTTCCATCCCTATTGCAGTTCATTCCCCGGTAAAAAAAGTTTATTCAATTGAAATAAATCCAACTGCTTATCATTATTTGGAAGAAAATATCCGATTAAATAAGGTAACAGAAAAGATAAAATCAATTCATGGGGACTGTAGAGAAGTTGCCCCTAAGGGAGTCGCAGATCGGGTATTAATGGGTTATATTGGTTATACACATCGCTATCTTGACTTTGCCATTGGTGCATTAAAAGAAGAGGGTGGAATAATTCATTACCACGAATCTGTTCCTGATAAACTCAAATTTATAAGACCAGTAGAGCGAATTAAAAAAGCAGCAGAAGGCCGGCAGGTTGAAGTATTAAATAAAAAAATCATAAAAACGTATTCGCCGGGAGTATTTCATGTAGTGGTGGATGCTAAGATAGTTTAAATAAATTTTTTTAAATTTTATATCGACCTATAATTTTGATAAAGAATAATACTATAGATATTTGGTTATAAAACTCATATAATTAAGGAGTCATAAATTAATATTTGGTTTATAAAATATTTGGTTTATAAAATTCAATTAAATTTTAATCAATCAATATTTGCCATGAATTAATCAATCTTCATTGAATAATATTCTTCTTAATATTCATGAGTGTCTTTGTTAAAAAGAATGGGGGGATTTTTTGACAGCTGTTGTCTATACAGATGAATATAAGGAGCACGACACCGGAATGCATGTGGAAAACCAGGGCAGAGTTAAGGCTATAATGCACGTCCTCACACAGAGCGATTTAATTGGTAAGGAGAATATTTATCAGCCGGAACAAGCTACCGAAGAGGATATACTTAGAGTTCATACCAGTGAATATGTTGAATATATCCGTAAATTCTGCCAGAAAGGCGGAGGGAATATAGATTTTGATACTGTAGCATCAGCAGGATCATATGAAACTGCTAAATTAGCAGTTGGAGGTGCTATAAAGGCGGCTGAACTGGTTTTAGATGGGCATGATAGTGCTTATTCTGTTGGAAGGCCTCCAGGACATCATGCCACCCGTGACAGGGCCATGGGATTTTGTATCTTCAATAATCTGGCCATCACATTGGAATATTTGAGGGAAATAAAAAAAATCAAACGTTTCCTGATATTTGATTTTGATGTCCATTATGGAAATGGAACGGCAGAAATATTCTATGAAGATCCCGATGTAATGTATATTTCCATCCACCAGGAACCCCGGACATTATTTCCAGGGATAGGAAATATAAATAATATGGGAAATGAAGAAGGAGAGGGCATGAATTTATGCATACCAATGCCCCGTGCATCAAATGGTCATGATTATAGATACATCCTCGAGAAAATACTACAAACAGTTGCTTTAAGTTTTGCCCCTGAATTTTATCTGGTGGATGTGGGTTTCGATGGGCATCGTGATGACCCGCTTTCAGGCATCCTCCTGGATGATGAGTTTTTTAAGTGGATAGGTGTGGAGATGATGGATTTGGCCCAATCCTTAACCCTGATACTTGAAGGTGGATATGATTTGGATACTCTGGCTAGCTGTAATGTGGAATTAATCCATGGGCTCGAAAATTATAAAACTTTGAAAGAAGAATATGAGCATAATAAGGAAAGCATAGACCGCACCCAAGTACACCAGGAAACCCGTGTGATTTATGAATGTCTCAAGGAAATCTTCTCCCCTTACTTCGATATATAAATTTAAATGCAATATATACGTATTAATCGGTGATAAAATGGATAAAATCCGTTACAAACAGGCCCAGAAGCTTATAAATGAAGCAGGAAAATTTACAGGAAATAGAGAAGTTTTAAAAAAGCCTCAGGAAGGTATAATTGATAGCAAACTATTTGGTGAGATTTTAAATGATATGATGGATTTAGAGGACTATATTCTTGAAAGTAGGCCCACACATTACCTTAAAAAGGAAAAGGCCCAGGAGTTCTGCCAGCAGATTATCACCATCAGGGGGCAGCTGGATGTCTTACTTGGCGACTTTGGAGTCCTGGAAAAACCAGATGTAGAAGGGGAAATCAAGACGTTATCGGATAAATACTTAATATTAATCCCTAAGAGTAATTTTAAAAAGGTATTAACCAAATTCACCGTGGATCCTCAAAAGATAGTGGTTACAGGGGTGCCGCTGGAAATCGAAGACATGAAGAAGTTAAACCCCCACCTACCAGATGCCGCACTAAAATCTATTGAAAAGAAGATATCTCATGTTAAAAACGATATCAATAGGAAAATGGGGCAGTTTAACCTGGAAAATGTCCTGGTAATGGTGGAGGAAGATGATTCTGGTGAAATACTTGCTGAGAGGGCCAGAGAATTATACAATGCCAAAACTGTATCCTTAGGAAGTTTGAAAGATTTAACCTCCGATGAATTTTTGAAAATCTTATCAGGACTTTAATATGAGTTAAAATCCGATTAACTGGTTTATATGGATAATTTTACATTCTTGAAAAAAGATTAAAAAATTTCTTTAGTGAACTTAAATAACAAGTATTATATATTGTGAGAATAGAATTGACAATCTATATTATCCTTGTTAATTAATTATTAGGATATGATGCAATGGCACTTGAAAAATCAAAAAAGCATGAATTGCCTTTATTTTTTTATGAAATTTTTTCTAGACTAAGTTTTAATCAGAATTAGATTTTTTCGTAGATTTACCATGTGGTGAAAATTATGGACCGAACATGTTTTCCTGACACCCAGGATAATACGCCTTCAATACCTGTACATTTAACTCGCGTAGGAGTTACAGGTGTAAAAAAGCTCTTAGAAATTGAAAGAATTGGAAAAAGACCGATAGTACTCATCCCTACATTCGATGCATTCGTTGATTTGCCCAGCACCAAGAGGGGCATACACATGTCACGGAACCCCGAAGCTATCAGTGAAGTTTTGGAAGAAGTGCTTGAGGAAGAATCAGCTGTTGAAATTGAAAATTTATGTGCTGAAATTGTTAATCGTCTTTTAACAAAACATATGTATGCAAAAAATGCAGAGGTACGCATGGAAACCGATTTCATCATCATGAAGGAGTCTCCAGTAACACGGCACAACACACAAGAGACGACCAAGGTAATGGCCGATGCAAGCGGTGTGCGCAATGGTGATGATGTGACTATAAGAAAGATGATCGGAGCAGAGGTAATAGGAATGACAGTCTGCCCATGTGCACAGGAAACAACACGCGAATCAACAAAACAGGAATTATTAGAATTCCTGGATGAAGAAACAACCCAGAAAGTCCTGGATAAAGTCCCCTTTGCCTCACACAACCAGAGGGGTAAGGGCATGATCATGATTGAAGTTCCTGAACAGAACGTAATTCGCGGTGAAGACTTAATCAGTATAATCGAAGACTCTATGAGCTCTCCAGTTTGTGAACTGCTTAAGAGAGTGGATGAAAACGCGGTGGTGGTTAAGGCGCACCAGAACCCTAAATTTGTTGAAGATTGTGTGCGGACCATGATACATAAGATCGTTAATAAATATTCCTACCTGCCAGATGATACTATGGTAACGGTGAGGCAGATAAACGAAGAAAGTATTCATCGTCATAACGCATTTGCAGAAAAAGTAGCCACCCTTGCTGATCTTAAAAAAGAGATAATCAAGGAGATGAATAGATGAAGATTCATGAGGTTGCCGGTAATATAATGCACAAGATGGATGCTTTCAAGGGTTCAAGGCAAGCAATGGACACGCCACAAATGCTCATTGTCCGGGGAATGTCCCGGAAGGAAATGGAAGCTGAAGATTTGAAAAAAATAATCAATGATATTTTTGATGAAATTGAGGCGCGAACCATTGACGTATTTTCTGAGGAAGCCAAGGGCGTACTAGGTGTGATGGATGAAAATATCAGGGATCAGGTGGAAATACAGGGAGAAACTGATATTTACGGAATATACAGACTTAAAGAATCCTTTGAAGCCATGAACTGTCACACTGAGTATGCATTGGGTTTACTTGATAATTTTGCCATTTTCATGGTTTTAGGGATGGATAAAAGTGGATTCGGACCTAAATTCGTTGAATTGGTGGTTGTGGATCTGAAAATTTAAAACCTAACCTGTAAATAGAAACAATTTTTGCACTGTTGAATTTTTTTCATCTCATAAAAAAATTATAGAAAAGGAAAAATGGAATGTCTGAACTTTCAAAAAATGATATAGTAGACTACATGAATTCTGGGTACAAGGAAATTACATCCTTAATGGATGAGTTAAATTCACTTAAAGATCCCCAAATAACTTATTCTAAGAATATTTTTCTTCCCATCACCAATATCTGTAGAAATGAGTGTGGATACTGTATCTACCGCAGAAGCCCAGAAAGCTTCGACGCTACAATTCTCATGGAATCAGATGAAGTACTGGCCATGTTGATGGAAGCAAATAAGTATTCCTGCCATGAAGCTCTTTTTACCTTTGGAGAAGGGGCAGATGAGTTTTTTGAGGTAAGGCAGGCCCTGGATAAGCAGGGTTACAGTAGTATGGTGGATTATTTATACCACCTATGCAGTGAGACGCTTGATAAAACAAACCTGTTACCCCATAGTAACCCGGGAATACTTAAGAAGAAAGATTTAAAACTTTTAGGGGAAGTAAACGCTTCCATGGGCTTGATGCTTGAAAATTCCAGCTCCAGGTTGATGGAGACCACTGTACATTCAAAAAGCCCTGGTAAAGATCCAAAGTTGAGACTTAAAACCATAGAAGATGCGGGTAAACTTAAGATACCCTTCACCACCGGCTTATTGATTGGTGTTGGAGAGACGGTTGAAGAAAGGGTAGATTCATTATTGGAAATCAAGAAACTCCATGATAAGTACGGGCATATACAGGAGATCATCATCCAGAACTTCAAACCGAAACCAGGCATTCCCATGGAAAATCAACTAGAACCTTCCCTCATGGAGATGATTAAGGTGGTGGCTGTTACAAAACTGCTATTCCCTCATGTCAGTGTCCAAGTACCGCCTAATCTAAATATAGACAGTGCCCAGATGTTTTTACTTGCTGGTGCAGATGATTGGGGTGGTGTTTCTCCAGTTACTGGGGATTATGTTAATCCTGAGGCACCTTGGCCAGAATTAAGTAAGTTAAAATCCCTTACTGAGGAGCTAGGCTTCAAGCTCGTAGAAAGGCTTCCAGTTTATCCAAAATATATTACCCATGAATTCTTAAGTGAGAGGATAATTGAAAAAATAAGTTCTATTGGTTTGTAGGATCCTCCATGGGTTAAAATCTGTTAAAAATAAAACATGCTCATTTCAGTTTAAATACTTTAAAGCATATTTATATCATTTAAATCTTCTTTTACAATGTTTAAAACTGTTTGTGTATAGGTTCTCTGGACATCTGTTTCCTTAAGCAGGGATTTTATGAAACTGTCCAGTTCTTTAGTGTCTTTGAATCTGGCGATGATTATGGCGTCGAATTCTCCAGTTACATCGTACATGCATAATACGTTTTTATGGTAGGAAGTTCTATCTTCCCAGTTTTTCAGTACTCCGCCTTTGACCTTCACCCCGATTACAGTAGTCATGGAGTAACCCAGTTTTTCATGATCTATTACCAGGGAGAATCGCTTTATGGCTCCGGTTTTCATGAGTTTTTCAATTCGATTATGGACGGTTCCAACAGATATGTTAAGTTGTTTGGCAATGCTCCTATATGATTTTCTACCATCTTCATGGAATATCTGAATCATCTTCTGGTCAATGTCATCGATGATATTTTTACTTTTTTCTTCATTTTCAACCGTCTCCGTTTTCATACCCTCTCACCTCTTATTGAACAATGTTTATTTTAATGATTTTTCTTACGTAAATAATTATACATTTAACTTTTAACTATGGGAATAATTTAAATACAACTTTGTATTTACAGTATTTTGTGATTGTTATGAGTTTAAATGATGAAGCTATCAAAATGAGATATATTGCACTGGTAAAGAAGGGTGTAATTGTAGATGATGAATGTAAATCCTACACTAACAAGATGGATATAGATTCATGTGTCAGAAGAAAAGTCGAAGAATTTGAAGATAGTTTTGTTCCTGGTACGGTTTTATTGAGTAACAAAGCCAGCTATAAGTTACGAGTAGAATATCCCATGGAATAATCATTTAATCAACATTAACAGCCCTAATTTATTCATTGTTGATATTATTTGTTAGTTTTCATTTACAATCCAATTCTTTCTATATTACACTTCTTTTATTCTAAATATTCACTGAATAATTTTATATATCAAATAATTTTTTTTATAATTTCATACAATTTTTATAATTTCATACAATTTTTATAATATTTATACAATTTTTTTTTAATTTCAGATAATTTTCACCATCAAAAATCAAATTATCGCTAAAATTCCCGCATTAGTAATGCTATATTTTTCAAAAAACTTCGATCTTTTCACCAGTCCCATTTCAATCAAACCATTCAAGTGTTTATACACCATTGCCCGTGATATACCTACTTTTTCCTTTATTTCAACCGCAGTTAAATCGTCTTTATATAAGGATTTCATGATCTTCAGTTTACTCTTGGAGATGTCCAGTTTAAGTCGGGGTATTCTGATGACTTTTTCCTGGTAACAGGTAAATATGCCATCAACCCCATTTTTATTGGCCACGAAACTTATTAAAGAACCTAACCCTCCATTACTTGATGCAACAAATACTTCACCATGTTTTTTAGCGCCTTCAATCACTTCTGATATTATTTCACAGGCTTCTTTTGGATCCTCAGTTTCAATTAAAATATCCCCACCCTTCAGGAATGAGTTGATTTCTGTTTTATGATATTTTTCACCATGTAAACTTATTATCCCATCTGCTTGTATTTTAACCGAGGCATCGAATAGACATTTACCCCTTAAATCACTGATTAAGGTCCTCATGATTGGATCACCTAACTTCTTGTCTCACTTCAATATATAATTGTATACATTGAAAGTTATATGGAGAACAACTTATAAATAATGTTATCATCATAGCAAAATTCGAGATAAACTGGAGGTATTTACACGACTATATCAGAAACCATTAATGCAAAAACATTTTCAACTCGGCAATTGAACAAACAAGTGAGAAAAGCATTGTCTGAGGAAAAAAACAATATTATACTAGAAAAAACAAGCAAACTAGATTCTATTGCTGTGGGATTAGATAAAAAGGTGAATATAATTCTCGATGGAGATGTGGGGGATTTTGTAGGTTCCCTCAATAACGGGGCACATATAAAAATTCAGGGAAACGCAGGACGTTACGTTGGAGACAACATGACCAGTGGAGAGATCATAGTTAAAGGATCAGCCCAGGATGGGGTGGGATTCGGCATTTATAACGGTATAATAGTTGTTTATGGTGATGCAGGTGATGGTGTTGGCCAGCTAAATAAGGGAGGAACAATCCTCATCAATGGAAACATGGGCGACCTGGCTGGTTTATACATGCTCAGTGGTGACATAATAGTCACTGGAGATTCTGGTGAAGATACCGGCAATTGGATGATAGGGGGCACCATCTACGTAGGTGGAAAATACCATACTGGATCCAATTTAGAGATACATGGACTGGATACTGCAGATAAAAGAAAATTAGCTGAAATATTTAAAAAATATGAGATAACAGCAACTATTGATGATTTTATCAAGCTGAAACCAAAGGATTTAAGGCCATTCTATGGAAATGAGGTGATGCAATGAAACAGATTCTTTTAATCGATCCTGAAAAATGCGATGGATGTAACGACTGTGTTCAGGCGTGCGAATATATAAATCAGGAAAGCAGCATATTCTTGCATAAAATGGACAGCGGATACCATGCAATAGTCTGTCAGCAGTGCATAAACCCCTCTTGTATTAAAGGATGCTTCAGGGATGCAATCTACCGGGAGGATGGAGTGGTTAAAATAGACCAGGAACGCTGTATTGGATGCAGACTATGCATGCTTATGTGTCCCATTGGCAGTATTACATATACTGAAGAACAGATGCTTAAATGTGAACGACAGTGCATGAAGAATGGAGAAGAAATCCCTGCATGTGTTAATTCATGTGAATCTAACTGTTTGGAAATGGTAAATGTAAAAGAATTCGCATCTGGACTTCAACAGGATATGGACATGAACAACTCAGCCACTGGATCATCAACTAGACCATTATCCCCATCAGCACAGCTTGTAACATCAACACAGGGGTTATGTGTTTTCTGCGGTTTATGTGAAGTGGTTTGTCCCACTGATGCAATAGAGATAATCAACAACCGCCCTGAAATAGATAATAGCAAATGCATAATGTGCGGATCATGTACAGCTGCCTGCCCAGTACTCATACCAACTGGAGCAGGAAGTATATGGGACCCCAATACCATAGCTAATATACGATTCAACTCCAAAGCAGGAAAATACGCATTACGAGGGTTTGGTTCAGAAAGAAAACTACCTAACTTCGATGATATCATCATATTACCGGCACAGTCCTCAGTTGCTCCTGTGGATAAGTACCGGGAGGTCTGTAATACCCACTTTGTCCTGGGTACCAGATTCGCTGAAAAACCATTGGAACTTTCAACACCGGTTCTCATAGCAGGAATGTCATTCGGTTCTTTAAGTGAAGAGTGTAAACTCGCCCTGGCCAAGGGAACATCATTGGTAGGGTCACTGGCCAACACAGGAGAAGGAGGAATGCTACCCGGAGAAAGAAAACTCGCAAAAAACCTTACAGTACAGTATTCATCAGGAAGATTCGGAGTCTCCGCAGACTACCTTAACAGTGCTGATGCCATAGAAGTTAAAATAGGGCAGGGAGCCAAGCCAGGAATGGGAGGCCACCTCCTGGCAGAAAAGGTAAGCCCTAAAGTAGCCGAGATAAGGGGATTGCCTGTAGGAACGGATGCCCTCAGCCCCTGCCGATTCCTGGACGCAACCCAGGATGGAGACTTGGCCAAACACATAGAACTACTGCGCGAAGTTACTGACTGGCAGAAACCTATCATAGTGAAGTTAGGCCCAGGAAGGGTTGATGAAGATGTACGAATAGCAGTGGAATCAGGTGCAGATGTGATATCAATAGATGGAATGGAAGGGGGTACTGGAGCAGCCCCAAGAGTGGTTATCGAACACACAGGTATACCTACCATGGCTTCACTTGTCCAAGCTGTAAGAACCTTGGATGAAATGGGTATGAATGACACAGTCCAGCTCATCATCACTGGGGGTATTAGAAGTGGTGCAGACGTGGCTAAAGTCATAGCCCTGGGTGCAGATGCAGTCTACATTGGAACAGGAGCCATGATTGCCATGGGTTGCAGAGCTTGTCGTATGTGCTACACTGGAAAATGTCCGGTGGGAGTGGCAACTCAGGATCCACTATTATGTGAAAGATTGGATGTAGATCTGGCATCCATGCGTGTTGCAAACTATATAAAATCCATGACTGAAGAGACCAAGATGCTCACCATGTTAGCAGGCCATACTGATGTAAGGGATTTTACTCCAGATGATCTCAGGGCATTAAATATGGATACGGCAGAAATAACCGGGTTAAAATTGATAGGTTACTAAAAGTAGTTTGTTTTTTTTATTTATCAATTTTTTATTTAATCTGTTTACTGTGCCTGTAGTATTCATGGCCTGAATCTTCATATATATAAAGTAGGCCTAGGGATCTAGCAAGGGTGATGATCAGGTAGGGTAAAATAATCAAAGGCACGATTATTATCCCAATTAACAGAGGGAATATTAAAAAAGTTGAAACGTAGATCATTCCCCAGATTATGATGAGCATTATAACGTACCAGATAAGGTAACTAACCCCTCCTATTTTTTTTATTTTCCCAATAATTTCTTTAAAATTGAATGCAGACCTTAATCTGTTATGATGGATCATGTTTGCCATTGCTACAGGAACAATGAAATTGATTACCAACAGCAGACCTAAACCGACTACTGATATTCCACTTATCAGGTTCAGTGATAAAGAGGAATCCATTAGAGAACCAGCCCCAGGGACGGTGAGCAGGGGTAGGATGGCACCCCAAATACCTAAGATTATTAAAATCCAGGGAATAAATGAATATATGAAGAGGACGGTGAATACTTTTAATCCATCTACAAACATGGTTTTCCAATCTTCAAATTCAGGAAGCTCAGATGAATCTTCTATGGTGGATTTGATGATTTTAAAGATATATCCCAGTACCAGGAACCCGGGGATGATTAGAGTAGATAAGATGATCAATATTCCCAGGATCAGGACTTTTTTAAAATTAGTTAATGGATATTTTAATGCGTTTGAAGTTATTTCACCAGCGTCCATACTTTCACCTTATTAGAGGGATATGTCACGAATTGATATTTAAAAATTCGCATAAAAAAGTTAATAAAAAGAAAAAAAAGGGGGGAATTTAGATTTATGGTGCTTGTTGATCTTCTTCACTGGATGCAAATAAAAGAGCAAGGGATCTTGCACCGAACACTGATATGTATGGCGCTATTACTAAAATAACTAATATTATACCAATACCAAATGTTAATATGCTGATTCCGGCTGCAACTAAATATGCTATAATGCCTATCAGAATCATGACAATGTACCATATGATATATTTGCCCCATCCGATTGCAGATATTCTATCCATTACTTCACTGAATTTAAAGGCCGCTCCAAGTTCACCTTC
This sequence comes from Methanobacterium sp. UBA294, assembly GCA_002494495.1. Lineage (GTDB taxonomy): Archaea > Methanobacteriota > Methanobacteria > Methanobacteriales > Methanobacteriaceae > Methanobacterium_A. The sequence goes on along the minus strand of DACB01000007.1, from coordinate 4,962 downwards.
ATACAATGCCATGTTTGCAATGGCAATTGACTCGATAAGTCCGATTATGATGGCTAAAATCACGTATACTAATGATCCAGCTAAAATTGCAAACATATCAAATGAACTAACTGTTGAGCCAGCACTAACACCGAAGATCAACGAAATTATTGCTCCAATTATAAACACTGGAATGGCATAGACAATACCTACAACTAATATTTTCAGACCATCAATAAATAACTCACCAGCTTCATCAAATTCCGGTACGTCGTCAATACCTGCGAACGTTGCTTTAAGGACTCTAAAAAGATATCCTAGGCCAATAAAATTTACAATTGGAATAATTAATATAATACCGAGAATTATGATTTTGCCCCATTTTTGTGATGGGTATTTTATTGCGTCTGATACTATTTCTCCAATATCCACATTTTCACCTCCATTTTGTTAATATTAACATTTTACGATCCGGTTTCATATAAAAATTTCGATTATGATTCACTAGATGCAAAAACTAATGCACTATATCTGGCATTTATAGCCAAAAAATAAGGTCCAATTAGAAGAGGTATAACTATGATACCTATCAACACTGATAGCGTAAGAATGGAAATTAAAACTACAAAAATACCCAAGATCCAAATAATAGCATAGAATACCAAATATTCTTTCCACCCAATCATGGAAATTCTTTTAAGAATCTCCCTGAACCTGAATGCTGCGCTGATTTCACCATCATACAGGGCCATATTAGCAATACCAATATATTCAACCAGTCCAATCAATAAGAAAATTATTATCTGCAAGGTTGATCCAAGAAGCCAGGAAAATAAAAGGTACAGGGAAAAACCTGGAATGTTAAGGTTGAATAACAATTCATAGTTGAAGAACAAAAAAACAGCTACAATGGGTATAGCGTAGATTAGAAGGACTAAAATTAGCCTGAGACCATCTGTGTACATATATCTCCAGTGATTAAAGTCAGGAAGTTTATCAAATCCTTTAAATGATGATTTAATTATTTTAAACAGATAACCTAACGGTAATGGCAGTAGTATCAGGAATAACAACGTAAATATATTAATTTCAGTGAGGATGCCGATGAAGGATAGTAAGGTTAAAAAACCCAGGATAATAACTTTCATCCAATCTTCAGCTGGATATTTCACTGCATCCAGTACAATCTCTCTTATTTCGATGGTACACACATCCTGAATTTGTCTTATCTTTCTATTTATTCAAGTAGGCTTAAAATGCTTTCCTTTATGGTTTCCACTGTAGCGTTGGTTTTAATTCCTGTAGGTTTAATATGGGTACGGGAGGCAAAATACCCATCTTCCTTAAGCTTTTCCAAGACATCTGTAATGGGGGGTGATCTTGTTTTCAATACCTTACAGATTTTATGGAGGTCATAAAAGGTTGCCGGACCAAAGGATTCTTTATAACACCTTTCCAACAACTTTAAGACTTTGTTATATGTATTGATGTTGGATGGTAGTAGATGTAGCATTCTTTTAATATAATCACTATCCAACAGTTTCCCGAGCCATAAAGGACCACCAACCTTTAAATAACCATTACAGTTGGGGCATTCTGAAGGTATATAGGGAGCTATTCCAGGGATGGTCATCCTGTGAAGACATTTAGAACAATGGGCGATGTATCCAATATTTTTAAGGGAATCATCAGTTTTTTTAGCACCCTTACCAACTTCAAGGTATATCCGCAGGTAATGCTCTGTACTATGGGAAAAGACTGGTGTTGTATATTTCTTATATTTGGCGAATGTGCGGGAGATGAAACCAGCCAGTATCCTTAAACCGTTTTCATGACAGTACTCCGTTTTAAGGGGCATTGCGCCGTATTTCCGGATACAAGGTTCTTTATAAGTCCCACATAGTGCTGAAGTATCGGTCGCTGTAACACATAACAATCCCCCGGATCTTAATGTGGTGGCTGCTGATTCAATAAATGGAGCCGGTGTTCCAAAGGGGTCTATATCCACCACATCGAACTTACCCCTGCATTTGCGCAAAATTATGTTGGCATCCTCTTTGGAAGTTCGGATGTTTTCAACCCCATTTTTCCGGATATTATCATTGGTAAATTCCACAGCCAGGGGATTTAAATCATTTACAACCACACACTCTACCCCGGTTAATTCCTTGGAGTACCTGATCCCCCTGATCCCGCTGCCACCGAAGGCGTCGCAGATCCGGATATCCCTGCCGAGTTTTTCCTGGTAGACCTGTAATACAGTCACTGATAAGTCCCTATTTAACTCCATCACTGGATTATAAAAAACAGGGGCTTTGGCTGAAACTTTATCAAAAACAGGAATTTCTATCCTGACCAACCCTTCATCTACGGTAATGTTGTTCATAATTCACCACTAAAATCATTCGTTGCATAAATTTTAGATATTTTTATTTACAAATTTTGATTTGGTTTAATTATATATATGGGATAGAAGTGAATTAATGTATTAATTTCAATTCCAACTCAAAAATAGATTAATAAAATTTTTTCAGGTGATAAGTATTGATACCAATTGCACAACCCCTTATATCGGATGAGGAGATAGATGAAGTTGTTAAGGTTTTAAAATCAGGATTCATTGCACAGGGGCCTAAAGTAGCCGAGTTTGAAGAAAAATTCGCAGAATATATTGGAGTGGATTATGCGGTGGCCACCACTTCCGGGACCACAGCATTACACTTGGCCCTCATGGCCCTTGGAATAGAAAAGGGTGATGAGGTAATAACCACTCCCTTCAGTTTTGCAGCCACAGCAAACTCAATTTTATTCATCGGTGCAAAGCCAGTCTTTGTAGATATTGACCCGGAAACCTATAATTTAGATCCAGATAAAATTAATAACGCAATAACCGATAAAACCAAGGCAATAATGCCGGTCCATCTCTATGGACAGCCAGCAGACATGGATCCCATAAGGAAGATAGGAGAAGAAAACGAACTCTGGATAATAGAAGACGCAGCACAGGCCCATGGAGCACAGTATCATGGCCAAATGGCAGGATCATTTGGTGAAATCGCCTGTTTCAGTTTCTATCCCACCAAGAATATGACCACCGGAGAAGGTGGTATGATAACTACAGACAATGAAGAACTTGCAGAAACAGCCCGCATGTTAAGGTCCCATGGTGAAGGTGAAAGATACAACCACACAATCCTTGGTTATAATTTCCGCATGACAGACATAGCCGCAGCCATAGGATTAGTCCAGCTTAAACGTCTGGATAAATTTACAAAAAGCAGGATTGAAAATGCAGAATACCTCACCACCCATATAGACACCATAGGAGGCATCAAATCCCCATTTGTAATGGATCAGGTGAAACACGTATTTCACCAGTACACAGTCAGAGTGGAAAATGGAAAAAGAGATGATGTTAAGGATTTCCTGGGTGGACTGGGTGTAGGAACAGGAGTGCACTATCCCAGGACCATCTACAGCCAGAAACTATACCAAGATATGGGTATTGTAGGAAACTGCCCTCAAGCAGAAAAGGCAGCATCCGAGGTACTTTCATTACCAGTACACCCTGGACTGTCGGTGGAAGACTTGGCCGAGATTGTTAACCTACTGGAAGAGGTGTCAGAAAAATTCTTCAACAAGGAGAACTAATAAAATAGTGTTCAGGATAATTTTTCCTTTACACTAACTACTTTTTCTTTTAAACCCGCTTCTTTATCCCTTCGGTCATCAATTTTTACGCTGGTAGCCACACGGTCAGCACCAAGAGCAAAAACAGCTTCATGTGCTAGTTCAATTGCAGCGAAGATTTTTCCTGGATCATTTGATTCTAACATGGTACCCATACCGTTAATCTCATATTTAATACCGGTTTTATCCAGAGCTGTTAGTGCAGCAGCTATATAGGGACTTATGCTGGTTTCTGAGGTTCCTATAGGTATTATGGTGAGTTCTGCAGATATCATGAATGATATATATGTTCCTGTTTTCATATAATTTTTATGGAACCTTTGACGAGAGAAAAATTCAACCAGAGCATTATCCAGAGGGTTAAAAGCTTAGTGGATGAATACGAACTATTTGAAGATGGGGAGAAAATAGCTATTGCCTTATCGGGTGGAAAAGACAGTATTTTAACCTTACACCTGTTAAATGAATTTGAATATGAATTTAACCTCGAACTGGTGGCAATATCAGTAGATGAAGGGATTGAAGGATATAGGAAGGACGGCATTGAGATTGCCAGGGAAAACACCCATAAACTGGGGATAGAACTGGTTGAAAGGTCATTTATAGATGAATTTGGTGTTAATCTGGATATGGTGGTGGATGAGTATAAGAGTGCCTGCATCCCTTGTGGTGTTTTCAGGAGGTACCTATTAAACAAGACTGCTTATGAGTTAGGTGCAGATAAGGTGGCCACCGGTCATAATCTTGATGATGAAATCCAGTCGTTTCTTATGAGTTTCGCCCGTGCGGATTTACGGCGATTTTCTAAATTCGGACCGAAACTGGAACAGATACACCCCCGATTAATACCCCGGATAAAACCCTTATGGAAAATCCCAGAGAAGGATGTGGGAATCTGGGCTGTTCTAAATGAGATTCCGGTGCATTTTGCCGAGTGTCCCTACGCCCATCACTCGTTGAGGGCTAAAATAAAAAATTACCTGAACCAACTAGAAGAGGATCATTCTGGTTCGAAGATGGCTATCTTAGAATCCTTCCAAAAAACCTTTAAAAATCAGGAAATCCCGGTTAAATTGATGGAATGTGAACGCTGTGGAGAACCATCATCCTTACGTGTATGTAAAGCTTGTCAGATACTGGAAAATATAGGTATCAATCGATTTTTTATGGGGAACAACATGGTTATTTGAATGAACCCAGAAAATAAATTAAAAAAAAATAAGGTATTTGAATACTTATTAATACCTCATTTTGTAGATCCGTTTTTTAATTTTTTCTGGAGTTTAGTTTGGG
>DACB01000016.1:193876-323818 GCA_002494495.1 Methanobacterium sp. UBA294 | reverse complement strand
AATGATCGATGCTCACTGTCATGTTGATTTCAAAGAGTATAACAAAAACAGAGAAGAAGTTCTAGAAAGAGCCCAGGAAAAATTATGTGCAATCATCAACTCCGGTGCAAGTTTAGGTGGTAACCGGCGAACATTAAAATTAAATGAAGAATACCCTGAATTTATATATCCTACACTCGGATTTCATCCACACAACGCTGTTAAAGCAGATTCAAACATTATAGAAAAGGCATTAACTGAGATCATTACCAATATTGATAAATCGGTAGCTTTAGGTGAGACAGGCCTTGATTATCATGAAATAAAAAGTGATGGGCATAAAAAAAGACAGATAAATCTATTTAACCGATTTATTGATCTGGCTGTGGATTATGAAAAACCTTTAGTTATTCATGCCCGGGCTGCAGAGCAAGAGGCGCTGGAGATGGTGAAGAAACATGATATCCCTGGTGTAATATTCCATTGTTACGGTGGTGACATCCAGACAGCAAGTGCAATAGTAGATGAAGGTTACTATATATCTCTATCAACCATCATTAGCTTTTCAGAACATCATCAGGATCTAGCAAGGGAACTACCACTCACCAACATACTCACAGAAACTGACAGCCCATATCTGTCCCCATTTAAAGGTAGGAATGAACCAGCATATGTGGAAGAAGTGTTAAAGACTGTAGCCCATGTAAAGGACATTCCCATGGATGAAGTTGATAGGGTAACTCAAAAGAATGCAGAAAAAGTTTTTAATTTAAGAAACAAGTTTAAAATTTAAAAAAAACATCTTTATTTCTCATCCATCCTGTTGAAAACTTCTTTGGCACAGGCTATACCATTTATCGCTGCAGGGAAACCAGCATAAACAGCCATCTGTATTATTACTTCAACAATCTCTTCGCGGCTACATCCACTGTTTAAAGCACCTTCTATATGACTCTTGAGTTCTAGGGGTGCGTAACCCAGTGCAGTAAGTGCAGCTACTGTGGCTATCTCCCGGGACTTAACATCGAGACCAGGCCTGCTGTAGACATCCCCGTATGCAAATTCAGCCACAAAACGCGCTAAATCTGGTGCAATATCCGCTAATTTTTCCTTTAATTTTCCATAATTTCCGCTGTTATATTCTTCTAAATGTTTTAAACCCTTCTGGTAACGTTCATTATCCATTTATATGTTCTCCTTAATTGATACTACTTAAAACAATAAAAACTTAAGTTTAACTAATTATAATAGGAATTATGCTAATAAATATTTTTAATAAAAGATGGCCATTAAAAATAAAACACCATTAAAATCAGCACCCTATAATTTAAGGTTAGATAAATGAAACCCTACATAATTTTAAATTCTGCCATGACACTCGACGGTAAAATAGCCACCAGGACAGGTAGTTCAGAAATTTCCGGCCCGGAAGATCTTCAAAGGGTACATCAGATTAGAAAAGAACTAGATGCCATAATGGTGGGGATTAACACAGTCTTAGAAGATGATCCCAGATTAACTGTTCATAAATTCTCATCTGAGGAGTCAGATAATCCATTAAGAGTTGTAACTGATAGTAAAGCCATAACTCCTATAAATTCCCGCGTGCTGAATGAGGAAGCAGAGACATTAATAGCTGTCTCCCAAGATGCACCCCGAGAAAGAGTTAAATTATTGATGGATAAAGGTGATAATGTAGATGTGATACTGGCTGGTGAAACACGTGTGGATTTAACTATCTTGATGGATGAACTGGCCCAGAGGGGAATAAGGTCAATATTACTGGAGGGTGGTTCTACACTGAATTATTCCATGCTCAAGGATGGTCTGGTTGATGAAATACGAGTCTGCATAGCCCCCATGATAGCTGGAGGCGTGAAGGCAAAAACCCTGGCTGATGGTGAGGGTGTAGATTATATGAAGGATGCATTTAAATTGGAGCTTAAAAAAAGTTATAAATTGGGGAAAGATTTCATACTGGAATATGAAGTCCTCAAATAATAATAATTCCTGATTTAGCTGGTTTAATATCCTTTTTTAAAGAACAGAAAATAAATTCCAGCTATTATCAATCCGATGGCTATTATCCATACCAAATAGACGTAGATCTCACGGGCAACAAACCACACTACCAATATCAATATTCCAATAATCAAATATATTATACCAGTTAACTTGTCGTTCATTTTTAACACCTTAATTATTAATTTATGTGAAATTTAATTAATTAATCTATCTGTATTGTATTTAATTCAATAGTCCATGCTTGGCCAAGATTCTACTGGGGTTGGTCCTTAAAATTTTATTAAACTCATCATCGGGTATTCCGGCACCACTTAGAATTCTACAGGCAGTTTCGTAAGAAATCAGATCCTGGGGTGAGTGTGTATCAGTGTCCATAACCAGGTTAGTCCCAACTTCCAGGGCCAGCTTCGCCACATGTCCGTTTGTAAGGGAGTGACCCCTCCTGGAGGTTATCTCCAATGCAATATCATTGTCCTTGGCAATTTCAACCTCTTCAACTGTTATAAGTCCCGGGTGTGCCAGTATATCAACTTCAGAACTGTTAACTGCAGTGAAATTAGTACCTTCAATAACGGGTTCAACAATGGTCTCCCCGTGGACCACTATGATCTCTGCACCTAATTTCCTGGCCTTAACTGCTAGTTTATGTATTACTTCCACCGGGGCATGGGTTATTTCCGCACCAGGAATAATTGAGATATCCCAGTTATCCCGGAGATCGTTAACCGTGTTTATTATTTTTCCCACACTCTCGATGTTGGATGCATCCACGTGGTCTGTTATGGCCACGGCTTCATGGTCCAGAACATGAGCTCGTCTAGCTATTTCTGATGGTAATAATTCACCGTCACTGAATATACTGTGAGTATGTAGATCTATCCTTTTTTCCAAAGAAATCAACCCTTAAAATTCATTAATTCTATTTATTTTCAACTAATATACAATAATTATGCTTATGGTTATATGGTATTCTTGGCATAAATAATAATGGTGATTCTAATTAACAGTTCCATATTTGTTCCCTGCCATATAACCGGGTTTTTCCAGATTATCCCTGATTTAGATCCACTGAGAAAGGGTTCAAGGGGGGCGGGAATAGTATTGGACAAAGGAGTTATAACTGACGTACTCATTGAGGATGGTGAGGGTGTTGATGTTATAATAAATGGTCAAAATGATTCAAAACTTTCTTCTATAACCTTTAAAACTATTGATTTAATTAATGAGCGGTTCCAAGTAGATGGTAAAAAAATTACCATAAATCATGAATTCGAAATACCCATTGGCAGTGGATTCGGGGTTTCGGCTGCCTGTGCCCTGGGAACATCCCTTGCAATTGCCAAAGCCCTTAAACTTCATCTAACCTATAATCGGGCAGCATCTATAGCGCACCTGGCTGAAATTGAGATGAAAAGTGGGTTAGGCGATGTCATAGCTGAGTTCACTGGAGGCCTGGTGTTGAGGCTTAAAGAAGGCGCTCCAGGATATGGTAGAGTAGATAGGATCGTCCCTGGTCTGACCACAGGGAAAGATGATTATTACATCATCAGCAAGACCCTGGGAGAGATAGAAACATCATCTATCATTGAAGACCCATTCTGGCAGAAGAAAATTAACCAGACAGGGAAATCTCTATTGAGTGAACTTCTAGATAAACCAGATATCCAGAACTTTTTTAAATTATCCCGAAGATTTGCAGAAGAAACCTCACTCATGGGTCCCGAGTTGAAGGAAATAGTTGATATACTGGAAGATGAGACATTGGGGGCTAGTATGGCCATGCTGGGAAACACGGCATTTGCACTTTCAGAAACATGCGATACGAGTTTAGATAATGTTATAGTTTCAAGAATAGATGATTTTGGTTGTAGATTCCTCTAATCTTATTTTAAACATCTAAAAAGATGTTTACTACCTAACATCCTCAACAATGTATTTAATATCCTCATTGTCCAGTTTACTGGTGATGATGTTGGTCATCTTCCCTACGGCAAAGACCAGTACGTTGAGGCCCCTTTTTGCAGCGGCCATGGCTGCCTCTGGGGTTGCAAATTCAAAATCAGGTTGTATATTTAATTTTCCTGCAACCACCCGAGATACGGTTCCCATGATTCCTATTCTGTCAATATCATAGGTTCTATCCTTTAAGATGCCCTGAATTTTTTCAAGGTCGGTGGCTCTTGAACCGCCCTGATTGATGGTTGGAAGCTTGATTATAATTATGTATCCGGGTTCAAGTTCTATAAGTCCATTTAATTTGATTAATGCCACATCTCCATCTTTTTCAGAGTCGGTGAGCACTTCTGCATGTGCAGATGTTTTTTTTGTGGTGGCGTATAATATACCCTCTTCCATCTCAAGCCAAACCTTATCACCAGACTTATACTCTTCACGAGCTATGGCGGGCCATACAGATTTATATGCATTCATGGTGTCCAGGACCTGGTCAGAAAATTTTCTAAGGTTCATTGCTTCACGTTTAACCCTTTCAATACCTCTTTTGGTGATCTTGTAGTGGACGTGTCCTTTACCAGTTTCAACCAAGCCATCATCAGTTAAACTTTTGATATTTTCTGAGACTGCCTGGACTGTTATTCCAAGTTTCCCTGCAATGTCCTTCTGACGCAGATGAGGTTCCTGCTTGGCTATTTCTGCCAGTATTTGGAAACGGGTAAGTTCACCTTTCTTTTTAAAGACCTTCATGGTAACCAACTAATCTCAAAACCAGTTAATAATAATTTTAATTTTTTTAATTTAAATATTGTACACATTTGGGTTTACAATAAAGTAGAGTTCTATTGATGTAGGCTCAAGTTCTATTGATGTAGGCTCAATTAAACTGTTTTTCTATTAAAATTAAAGTCTTATAAAAAAATTGGAGCTTGAAATTAAACCACACCCTCCAGGGAGTTATCAAATTTTTTCAGGAAATCATCCATTTTTGATTCTGGGATATAAGCTCCGCAGGCTACTGAATGCCCACCGCCACTACCTCCTACTTTTTCAGCCACTTTCTTGATCAAATTTCCGAAATGAATGCCGTCATAGGTTAAGAGTCTCGAACAACGAAGTGACACCTTTATTCCATTTTTCTGGTTGCTTACATCAGTAAAACCTATTATGGGCTTTTTCCAGTCAGCGTGACTTAAAAGCATCCCGGTTATGGTTCCAATTACCTCACTTTTTATTCCATTACCTTCAAAGTACTGCAGGTTGTCCAGTTTGTTAATCATCCCTTCTTCCCTCAATATTTCCATATTCTGGGCGAGGTATCTTCGATGCTTCCTGGTCAGTTTTTGCATATTCTTTAGGGCACCATCTCTATCACCTTTTAATACTTTGAGGGCGATTTCGTGTTGTTTGTTCCTGCTGCAAGCGTTTACAGCAGTGGAAAATTCACTGGCATCCCTTAATGGAGTATACATCTCTTCGTTTAAGAATTCATAGGTATCTCCAGAGACAAGTTTGGGTATGTGTTTGACATACCTCTGGGGGACCTCTTTGCTCAGCATCCTGACTAGTTCAGAGAATATCCTCTGCTTTTCTTCAATGCTTAAGTCATAGAGAGTTCGTTGTTTACCGCTACCATTTTTAGTTGGGATTTCCAGCTTATTTAAAAGTAATATACACTCATTACGGTTGTTGGTTATGGGGAGATTAACATCTCCAAAATAGGAAAGGGCAATGAATAGGGGCCTGGTCTGCCTTCCATAGATGGAAAGATCGTAGCAGGAATTCACCAGATCACTGGTTATTGCATCTTGAAGTATTTCCTGATTTAAACCCTGTAATTTGCCGTTGTGACTGTCCTGCATATCACCCACAGCACTTAAAACACCCATCCAGCTTAATCTGAGGAGTCCAAAGGTTTTAGCAAGTAGATAGGACATTCCACCCCCGGATATCTGGTAAGATCCATCGATACCATAATGATGGGGGTTAAGTTCCAGGAAACCTCCATTATACTGGTTATGGCTCCTAACGGGAGGGTGGTGGTCTAAAATCAGAACTTTAGAGTTGGATGTCACAAATTTATCCAAATCCTGTCCTGATGCCAGATCAGAAAAGATGGTAAGCTCGTTTTCCGGACGTAACTCCTCAATCCGGTCTAAACTTATAAACTCAACTTCATGGTCGATTTCAAGCTCATCAAGTGTTGATGATAGAATTGCCCCAGCTGATAAACCGTCACAATCAATGTGACTATATATCTTTACGTCTTCTGCGGTTTTAACCATATCATGCGCTTTTTGGAATCCTTGCATCATCGTGGATTTTGGATTTTTTACCATTAACAAGCTCCTAGTATAATAAAGATCTTACCATAAAATAAATCTTTTAAGGATTAATTTAAGTTTATATTCTTTTTATTATCTTAAATAACTTTCTGAAGAGGGTTAATTAGCTCTAAAATGTAATAACAATGGGATAAAACATATGGGAAAATCAACAAACTTATCAGTTAATAAGGATTATTTACGAAATCCCTTAATGGTGTTGCTTATTTTAATAAGAATTTCCCTTTTGGGCTGTTTTTTATCAACCATCACCCTTCCTGAACTTTCCCACCAGGATTTAGGATAGGACTTATCCTTTTCCACTTCAGGGTTGAGGCCCAGTTTAGTAGCTGCCCGGGAAATTTCCCTGAGTTTAGGAATGTTTACTGCATTGTTTTTGGGAATTTTTCTACCTTCTTTTACTGTCTTGGTAGAGTCGATATTGGCCGGCCAGATAGTAACTTTCATAATTTCACCAGAGAACGTTTATCATGGTATTTATCAGTGATATTTTAATTTTAAATCCATCTTTAATTTTTCAATCCCTTCTTCAATCATCAATCCATTTTTTCCATCAACTTATCTAACATAGCTTTAACAGTGTACTCATCGGGGGTTATGGTGGTTATACCATATTTTTCCAGGGCTCTTGCAGTTACAGGGCCTATCGCGGCCACCAGAACCTCACCACTCAAGAGTGGCTCCAATAATCTCTCCTTATCTTTCCCATCAGCCATTTCAAAGAGGTTGCTGGCAGTGAGAGTACTGGTGAAGGTGACTGCATCCACTTCTCTGTTTATGATGGCCTGAACCATTTCATTAACCTTACTCCGGTCCTGGGGGAGGTCTGATTTATAGGCTTCCACCAGGAAAACATTAGCTCCCTTATTTTTTAAACCTTCGGGTAACATGTCACGAGCTGCTAAAGTTCGTGGTAGTCCTATATTCTGATTTTCAACATCAATATCTTCAAATATTTCAAGAAGACCCTCTGCAGTATAGTCCTCAGGGATAATATCAGCTTCCAAGCCATGTTCACTTAAGTATTTCCCGGTACGGGGTCCGATAACTGCGATCCTACAACTGGGATTTAAACGGTCTTTAAGATCACTGCAGTGTTTAAACAGAGATAAAATTGCCGTGGGCGATGTGAAGATCAGCCAGTCCAGTTCATCTGCCCTTCGGCATAAGTCCTTCAGTGGTTTGGTGTTGATGATCACCAGTTCCAGTGTTGGTGCTACCAGGACTGTTCCCCCGTTGTCTTCAATTATCTTAATTGCCTCGGGGCTCCTCTCAATTGGCCTGGTAATTGCAATTTTTTTCCCTCTAAAATCATTCATGAATGTGCCTTCTTGTATATATCCACCACATGCCCTATCACAATCAGGGCGGGTGGTTTGATTACTTTTTTATGTATATTTTCCAAGGTTCCAGTTATGATTCTCTGTTCTGGTAGAGTTCCACTTTCTATCACGCACACCGGAGTATTGGGGTCTTTATGTTTCATTAATTCCCTGGTATTATCCTCCAGTTTCCCCACACCCATCAAGATCACAATGGTGTCTGCCTTGAAATCCCATTTGACCTGTTGTTCATTTTTTGTCGGGTCTTCATGTCCAGTTACTATGGTCAGTGATGTGGCAACTCCCCTATGGGTTACGGGTAGTCCTATGGTTGTGGGGACACCTATTGCTGCGGTTACACCAGGGATTATTTCGAAAGAGATGCCTTCTTCCAGAAGTGCTAGCATCTCCTCTCCACCTCTTCCAAATACAAAGGGGTCTCCTCCTTTAAGCCTTACCACAAGGTCGTTGTTTTTAGCTTTATCAATCAGAATCTGGTTTATTTCATCCTGTTTTTTGTAGTGTTGACCTGCCTTTTTACCAACGTAGATTAATTCCGCATCAGGGGCATGTTTGAGAATTTTTTCATTGGATAGGTAGTCGTATAAAACTACATCAGCCTTTTTGAGGATTTCTACTGCTTTTAAGGTGAGGAGATCTGGATCACCAGGTCCGGCACCTACGAGATATACTGTCATTTTTTCTCCTGTTTAACTTAATAAAAAAAAGAGGCTGGTTTAATAATTAACCATTCCCTTGAAGAACTTCAAACCATCATCTGAGCCAAGAATAGATTCAGATGATCTCTCTGGATGTGGCATTACTGCACATACCAAACCATTTTCATCACAAACTCCTGCTATTGCTTCCATGGAGCCACTGGGGTTTTCTCCTTCGTAGGACAGTACTATCTGATCCTGGTCCTTAAGTTTTTCTATTTCGTCGTTATAGTATCGTCCTTCACCATGGGCTATGGGCATTTTTATGATATCACCCGCACTGTACATGTTAGTGAAGGGTGTTCTGGTTGTTTTAACCTTCAATTCTGTCCATTTGCACATGAATTTCGCGTTGATGTTGTTGGTGAACACTCCCGGGACCAGGCCTATCTCAGCTAGAATCTGGGCTCCGTTACATATTCCCAGGACAGGTTTCTCGTCTTTGACAGCGTCTTTAATGCCTTCAATAACTGGGGTAATGGCTGCAATAGCTCCTGCCCTTAAATAATCACCGTATGAGAATCCTCCAGGGATTATTATACCATCAAATGATGAAAGGTCCCTTTTGCTCCACCAGACATAATCAGCTTCGCCACCTGCGAGTTTAAAGGTGTGATATACGTCCCGGTCACAGTTTGAACCTGGAAACCTTATTATCGCAACTTTCATTTTATTCCTCCGGGGTAATTCCTATCTCATAGTTTTGGATCACCGGGTTGCAGAGTAGTCTTTGACACATTTCATCCACTTCCTGGCGGACTATATCTTCACTCTCTCCCTCTATGGAGAATTTAATTATCTGGAGAGTTTTTGTGTTTTCAACCTGGTACTTAAGGAGTGCCAGGGCCTTTTCTATCGTGGTTGCTTCCGGGTTCAACATGCCTTTTTTTAAACTTATTTTGACCTCTGCATCGTATCTCATTTTTTCACCTGTTATTATTGACAGATAATCATCTAATCTTTAATTAATTAATTTAAACCAATTTTATATCCCATTTTTCCTTTTCATTATCATCCAGTATTCGAGATGCTACTTCCAGGTAGGCGTCCATCACACCTGTTTCTCCCTTTCTAAATAAGTCCTTATCCAGTACTTCACAGGTTTTACTGTCCCAGAATCTGCAGGAATCAGGACTGATCTCATCACCAAGGATTATTTCACCCTTGTGATTCTTGCCGAACTCGATTTTAAAGTCAGGGAAGATGATTCCCTTTTCCAGTAAGAAGATTTTAAGCACCTGGTTAATCTTCAAGGTTATCCTCCGGATTTCGTTCAGTTCTTCTCTGGTTACAAAGCCCAAGGCTACAGCTATGTCGTCGTTTATCATGGGATCGTGGAATTCATCACTTTTATAATCCATCTGTATAATGGGTGGATCGAATTCCTGCTTATCCTTAAAGGGGAACTTTCTCAATAGGCTTCCAGCCGCGATGTTCCTGGTTATAACTTCGAGCGGAATCATATCCAGGCGGTGCGAGAGCATAACCCCTGGTTCTAATAGTTTAATGTACTGGGTTTTTATATCTGCAGCTTCCAGGATTTCGAAGAACTTAGCAGAAATTATGGAATTGAGATGACCTTTAGCCGACAGGGTATCCTTTTTTTCACCATCTCCAGCTGTTATATCATCTCTGAATTTAACAATAACAATTTCTGGGTCGTCTGTTTTATACACACTTTTTGCTTTTCCATGGTACAATAATGCATGATTTTTGGTGTTCATTTTGATGGATACTCCAATTATTCGCGGTAAGAATTTTTATTTGAGACTAATCTATTAGCCACTAAATAATCACGAACTTTAAATTACAATAATCCAATTTACTCCATATTAATTTACTCATTATCAAATATTTATATACTTTTAATTTAAATTACTTAATTGACTTATTAGATTGAAAATATGAATATTATTTTATTTGTTTAAATTTATGTTGTATCATTTGGCGAGGTGAGAAATATGTGTGGTATCATAGGATGTGTACTTAAGGATGATGAAGCTGTACCAGTACTTTTAGAATGTTTAGGAAAATTGGAATATAGAGGCTATGATTCGGTGGGTATAGCCATTTCAGCCAACGGAATTAAAGTTATAAAGGATCAAAGTAAAATTCATCAATTTGCAAAAAACCCCGATTTAAATGAACTATCTGGAAAATCTGGTATTGCCCATGTCAGGTGGGCTACCCATGGCACACCCATTAAGGAAAACGCACACCCTCATACAGACTGTAATAACAGAATAGCTGTGGTACATAATGGGATCATTGAAAACTTCAAGGAATTAAGGGTGGAACTCCAAAATTCCGGCCATACATTTACTTCTAATACTGATACAGAGGTTATACCTCATTTGATAGAGAAATATTTAGATGAGGGGCAGAATTTAGAGGAAGCAATTTATTCTACCACCCAGAAATTAAAAGGGGCTTATGCTCTGGCAATCATGTTCGTAGATGAACCAAATAAGATAATAGGTATTAGGAAAGAAAGTCCGCTAATTGTGGGAAAAGGAAATGGTGAAAATTTCTTAACATCTGATGTTTCTGCAATTTTAAGCCATACTGATCAAGTAATTTACTTAGATAATATGGAAATGGCAATTCTGGACGGTAATGGTGTTACCATTAAAAATTTAGATGGAGATAGCATCACTAAAGAGATACACACCATTGAATGGTCGGCAGAGATGGCTGAAAAACAGGGATTTGATCATTTCATGCTTAAAGAGATACATGAACAACCGAATGCTGTGAAACAGACTCTCATGGAAGCAGATGAAATCAATAACATCATTAAGAAGTTCCCTAAATTCAATAAGATAAGCTTTGTTGCTTGTGGAACATCCTATCATGCTTCACTGGTTGGTAAATATCTCTTTGAAACACTAACCGGCGTACCCACCGATGTGATACTTGCATCGGAGTTTGAATATTCAGCAAGTACGTTAAATGAGAATACGTTGGTAATACTCATCTCTCAATCAGGTGAAACTGCTGACACCCTCAAAGCCCTTAGAATTGCTAATAAAAAATCACATACCCTGGTCATAGTAAATGTAGTGGGAAGCACCGCTACCCGAGAAGCAGATGATGTAATTATCACAAGAGCAGGCCCTGAAATTGGTGTGGCAGCTACAAAAACCTATGTAAGTCAGTTAACTGTGATTTATCTCATGGCGATACTAATGGGTGGTAATGATGATCTCCTGAAAACACTTGAAAATATGCCAGACTACATGGAGGAAGCTCTCAAGACTGAGGATCAAATAAAGGAAATCGCTGGAAAATATAGTAAAAAAACTGATTTCTTCTTCATTGGCAGAGGTTACTCATATCCTACAGCAATCGAAGGGGCTCTTAAACTAAAGGAAATAACTTACATTCACGCTGAGGGCTACGCAGCAGGAGAACTAAAACATGGGCCCTTGGCCTTGATTGATGATGATGTGCCGGTTGTGGCAGTTATTCCACCGGGTATCAGCCGTGATAAAACACTAAGCAACATGGAAGAAGTTAAAGCCAGGAATGCGCATGTAATCGCCCTGGGTTCCAGTGCTGATGAAACATTGAAGTCCGAGTCAGACGAATTTATTGGTTTACCCAATGAAATCAATGAGATGTTCTCACCCCTACCATACGTGATTCCTATGCAACTTTTATCTTATTATATCAGTGTTGAAAGGGGCCTCGACCCAGATAAACCTAAAAACCTGGCAAAATGTGTCACTGTGGAATAATTGGCTATTATATCAAAGTGTTACAATTTTTAATGGAAATTACAATACAAAAAAGTATATTAGGCATATAATTTAATTAATTAGACAAATAATCTAATTAAAATTTACATAATATCAAAAATTTACAAATATCAATTATACATAATACAATTAATTGATGTGGTGATTTGTTTGAATCCTGAAAAAAGAGGAACAATTTTCATCGTGCTCATGATCTCTCTGGTTGCATTCGGGTCAGGGTCCATTGCTGACGCCCTTAATTTAGGTGGTGATGCCATAGTGAATTTAATCCCAACAAATTTTACCTCAATGAGCCAGCAGCAGATAATTCAGATTGACGATGCCTCTTTTAAACCAGTGCATTTAATCACTCACGTTGTAGAAAACCAGACCAATCAAACGGACAATGGTAATAACTCCACTAATAATACCAATCAAATATTTTTTTAATATATTTTATTAGAAGTATAGGTTTTATTAGATCTAGGCCGATTTATAGTGTTAATGGGATTATCAGTCATTTGGATTATCAGTTAATAGTTAAATGGGATTATCAGTTATTATTTTTAATAAATATTAAAAAAATAATTAAAAAAAATTAAATAGTGATTTTATGGCAGAGGATAATAAAATTGGTGAGAAAATTCGCCAATTAAGAGAAAATAAGGAAATGTCAGTAGAAGATCTGGCAAAGGACAGTGGAAACAGTGCAGAACTAATAGAAAGCCTGGAAGAAGGAGCATACATTCCTTCAATGGCCCCGCTTTTTAAAATAGCAAGGGCATTAGGGGTACGTTTAGGAACATTACTGGATGACGTGTCACAAACAGGGCCTTTTGTATCGAAATCAGGACAATTTCAGGAAGTAATCCATTTCACAGGGAGTATAAGTAATCTGGAAGAAAGCTCACTTGAACTTTATTCACTGGCCTATGGAAAAAGTGACCGGCACATGGAACCATTCATAGTGGATTTACATCCAAAAAAAGTCAATAATTGCGAGCTAACATCACATGAAGGTGAAGAATTTATATACGTCATGGATGGAGATGTAGAACTTTGTTACGGCCAGGAAAAATATGTTTTAAGTGCTGGTGATAGTATATACTACGATTCAGTTATACCTCACGATCTACATGCCCATCAAGATGAAGCCAGGATACTAGCAGTTGTTTACGCGCCTTTATAATAGCTAAAGTGAATTCCATATAATAAAATTAGGAAATAAAGCATAATTAATGAGGAATAAAATGTTCACTATAAAAGTCACACCGAGATTTGGAGATGCAGACGGTCTACGCCACATCAATAACATAGCACTGGTAGAATGGTTTGAAGTAGGTAGAAATCCAATATTCCGTCTATTTACTCCAGATCTTGATTTAAGCTATGAAAAATGGAAGTTGATACTGGTTAGGACAGAATTTGATTACATCGGCCAGATGTACTATGGTGAAGATGTGGAGATCAGAAGTTACATAACCAGAATAGGTAACACTTCCTTCACCATTGGACATGAAGCCTGGCAACACGGGGAATTAAAGGCACGTGGAAAGGCAGTAATTGTCCACTACGACTTTATAGAGGGGAAATCTAAACCCATTTCAGATTCCATCCGAAAATCCTTGGAAAAACACCTGATTAAAGTGGATGAATTTACAGGAGAAACGCCTAAAGATAAAGTATGCAAGTGACTTAAATTGGAAGACAAGACTTTTTTTAAAAAAAGAATTAATTGTAACTATTAAATGAATATAGAGGTTTTAACATGGTTTTTACTAAGGAAACTCTGGGAAATTTCCTGGAAAAGATGGTGAAAAAGGATCCCAACCAGGAATTCATGGTATACCCCGATCGGGATCTCCGTTTCACCTATGAGGAGTTTGATAATAGGGTGAACCAAATGGCCAAGGGTCTTCTGGAGATTGGGATAAAGAAGGGAGATCATGTAGGTATATGGGCAAAAAATGTACCTGATTGGCTTACCTACATGTTTGCCACTGCCAAAATAGGGGTGGTGCTGGTCACTGTTAATACAGCCTATAAAAGTCATGAACTTGCATATGTATTGGAACAGTCAGATATGAAGGCACTGGCAATAATTGATGGATTCCAAGATGTTGATTATATTCAAACTGTTTATGAACTCATTCCTGAATTAAAAACCCATGAAAGAAGTAAATTAAAGAGTGACAAGTTCCCCTTTTTAGAAAGCATCATCTATCTGGGTCAGGAAAAACATCGGGGCATGTACAACACCAACGAAATCCTTCTCTTAGGAAAACATGGAAATGAAGAAAAATTCCAGGAGATTAAAGCGTCGGTTAAAAGCGATGATGTGGTTAACATGCAGTACACATCAGGAACTACAGGATTTCCCAAAGGTGTAATGTTAACCCATATAAACATCCTGAACAACGGATACTACATAGGAGAACGGCAAAAATTCACAGAAAATGACAGGTTATGTATTACAGTACCACTTTTCCACTGTTTTGGTATTGTACTCGCAGTGATGGCCACTTACAGCCATGGTGCTACTATGGTTATGGTTGAAGTATTTGACCCACTTATGGTCCTTGCTGCAGTACAAAAGGAACGCTGCACAGCACTCCACGGAGTGCCCACCATGTTCATTGCTGAATACAGCCATCCCATGTTTGAAATGTTCGATCTTACAACCTTACGCACTGGGATCATGGCTGGTTCTACCCCTCCCATCGAGGCTATGAAAAGAGTAGTTAAAGACATGCACATGACGGAAATAACCAGTGTATACGGCTTAACAGAAGGTTCACCAGGATTCACCCAGACCGGGGTTGATGACCCACTGATAAAAAGGGTGGAAACTGTGGGCAAACCATTACCCGAGTGTGAAGTTAAAATCGTTGACCCGGAGACAGGAGAAACCCTGGGGCCCAACGAAACTGGAGAAATATGCTGTAAAGGGTACAATGTAATGAAGGGCTACTATAAAATGCCTGAAAAAACACAGGAAGTTATAGATAAAGATGGCTGGCTGCACAGCGGTGATCTGGCCACCATAGATGAGGAAGGATACTACTCCATCGTGGGCCGGATAAAGGATATGATAATTAGAGGTGGGGAAAATATATACCCCCGTGAAATTGAAGAATTTCTTTACACCATGCCTGGAATCCGGGATGTGCAGGTAATAGGTATACCCGATGATAAGTATGGGGAAATCGTGGGTGCATTCATTATCCTAGAAGAAGGCGTAGATATATGTGAAGAAGATGTCCGGGACTACTCATCAACTAAGATAGCCCGATATAAAGTTCCAAAAAAGGTTTTCTTTATAGATGAATTCCCCTTAACTGCCAGTGGTAAGATCCAGAAATTTAAACTGAGAGATCATGCGGTAAAACTTTTGGAAGCAGAAAAAGATGCCGACGAAAACATTTAATCTTTTTTTTTATAACAAATTTTTTTTACATCTAAAAATCAAATATAAATTAAGAAATGATAATTTTAAGAAAAAATAAAAAGATCCTGGAACTATATCCCATAGGCAGTTCTAAAAACGCGGTAAATCAACGTAGAAAACCTATTTTTTATGGTTACCTCAAAATTAAAGCCACAGAAGACCAGATCAGACCGTATAAATTCATAGTAAAACAGGATGATAAGGAAAGCCTCCTACCGCCCGGTGAAGCAATCAAGATTTTAAGGAAGCAGCAGGTGTTTCTGGTGGGTGATGACCCGGAAACAGAGGAAATGCTGGATTCTCTTAATATCAAATACCGTAAAACCAGGATCTGCAGGCACTGCACCTTTGAAGGTTACATTACATTAATTAAAAGGGACAAATCCTATCTACTCCACAAAGAGTATATCTGTCGCCTCTGCGCTGAAGAAGAAATTAAAAGAGAGCTTAAAAGTAGAGGATTTGATTCAAACAGCTTTAAAAACTTTAAAAAACTCTTAGAAAGAACAGGTAACCTGGAAGAGGTATTGAAGATATTCAATCCTCGATTCAACCCAGTCAGTAATCCAGAATTAACTCTTTTTGATAGGATAACCACCAGAGATAAACTCAACCTGCCTGAAGTTAAAGTTAGAAATCTTAAAATCCATCCTGGATTTAGAGAAATACTAAATAAACAAGCTGAAAAACTGCTACCAGTTCAGATTTTATCCATAAAAGCCGGGATTTTAAAGGGAGAAAGCCAGTTAGTTGTGGCAGCCACTGCCAGTGGTAAGACCCTTATTGGGGAGCTGGCTGGAATTCCAAGGGCATTAAATGGCCGTAAATTTATTTACTTAACACCCCTGGTGGCTTTGGCTAACCAGAAGTATCGTGACTTCAAAAAGCGATATGAACAGTTAGGACTTAAAGTATCCATAAGGGTGGGTATGAGTAGAATTAAGGCAAAAGAGGAGTTAATAATAAAAGATGAATCTTTTCAGGATGCAGATATCATAGTAGGTACCTATGAGGGATTGGATTTTATCCTGCGCTCTGGCAGGTCAGCAGAACTAGGTGAAATAGGTACGGTAGTGATAGATGAAATACACACTCTGGACAACCCTGAACGTGGGTCCCGATTAAATGGTCTGATTAAAAGATTAGAAATGTTATTTCCGGATGTACAAATGATTGGATTATCTGCCACTGTTAAAAATCCCCGGGAAATTGCAGAGGAATTCCAGATGAAACTGGTGGAGTACAACCAGCGACCAGTGCCTTTGGATCGTCATCTGGTCTTCGTCAGATCTGAGTATGATAAAAATGATTTAATGGCTAAAATATGCAGAAATGAACATCGGAACATCTCCCAGAAGGGATTCCATGGCTCCACTATAATATTCACTAACTCCAGGAGAAAAACCCATGAAATAGCCTCCTATTTGAACCAAAAAAAGGTTAAAGCATCTGCCTATCATGCAGGGCTCTCCTATTCCAGGAAGTTACAAATAGAGAATAAATTTTTAAACCAGGAAATATCAACTGTGGTAACCACCGCAGCATTAGCAGCTGGAGTTGATTTCCCAGCATCACAGGTTATTTTTGAAAGCCTTACCATGGGAAATAAATGGTTAACTTCCAATGAATTCCACCAAATGCTTGGAAGAGCAGGCCGACCTTCATATCATGATATTGGCAAAGTTTACCTTCTACCTGAAGTGGGGCGCCAATTTGAAGATGAAACTGAGGAAACCGTAGCCCTAGATCTACTGGAAAGTGACGTGGAAACAATAAATGTGAATTACAGGGGAGATGAACTGGTTGAACAGTTCCTGGCCGATGTATGTTCTGGCGGGATTAGAAGGGTTAACCAACTTAAAGATGCATATAAAAATCAGGATCTGCCAATGGAAATTGATACGGCCCTGAATATAATAACTGATTATAAATTGGTAGAGGATGTAGAAGAAAACCTTAACGAAACACAGGGAGAAGACATTAAAGCCACTCCCTATGGAAGGGCAGTTTCTGTATCTTTCCTACACCACGAGGATGCTGATTACATCCGTAAGAACATATCTCGAAGGAATCCATTGGAACTAGTACTTAACCTACAACCCCTGGAAAATGCCTATTTATCTGCGAGGTTAAGTGCCCATATGAGTAAGGTCCTTAAAATTAATATTTCACCCCGTTTATTTGCAGATTCAACCCTGGACATTCTATCCAGTTCAGATAATCTGGTGAAGTTTGACCCAGCCTTCCAGGAAAAGATCGTAAATATTCAGATGGAATTTTTCACCTGTAAATGTAAGGAAAAACCATTCTGTACATGTTTTCAGGCGGGCTTATCTCGTAAGATTTTAAAATATCGATTGCAGAAGAAGGATCCTGTGGAGATAAGCAGAAGACTCCTCAGGGATTATGATATTCACATTTACCCGGGGGATATATTCACCTGGTTGGATTCAGTGATAAGGATGCTGGAGGCCATGAGGAGGATAGCCTTTGCATTTAATAAGAAAAAACTCGCAGGAGAGTTTAAACAATTAATTAAAGAAATTGAAAATTAGAGAATTAAAAATTAGAGTAAAAAAATTGTAACCTATTCTTCACGCCTGGCTGGATCAAAATCTAAATTCTTATCATCATTGAATTCTGGTTCAAAGTATTCAGCATCTTTCAAACCAAAGTAGTTTGCCACCATGTTGTTGGGAAATATTTGGAGTTTGCTGTTGTACATGTATGCCGCTTCATTGTAGATGGAACAGTATTGGGAAAGTAGATATTCATTTTCTTCCAATTCTTCAGATAATTTTTTAAGTCTTTTGCTGATGGCAATATCTGGATCCTCTAATAAAATAAAAAGCTCTTCAAGCGCTACAATCAACATATTATTAGCTTGCACAGTTTCATGCACTGTTTCTGAATATTCTAACCAGGATTGAGCTTCAACCACATTCTGTAAGATGGAGTTTTCCTGTCCAACATCTCTTTTAGTTGCGTCAATCAGTTTATCAGCCAGTATGATTCTCACTTGGAGTTCATCTTCTATATGTGACCAGGAATCTTCTACTTTCTTCCTGAGCCTGGCCAGATTATAATAAATTCCAAACACCATGGCCCCTAGAATGACGATGGAGATGACAACCAGTATGAACCATATAAATTTCCACATAACCAGAACACCTGTGATTAATTACAAATTATGCCTTAAATTACTGATTTAATAAATCTTTTCCAAAAAACAGTAGATAAATTACTTCCTACAACATCAATTTGATTTACCTTTATAATCTTCATCTAAAATTTTAATAACATTACCAACAACGTCTTCAATTGCTTCTTCCAGCAGATATGATCCTAATTCTTCATCGACACACACACCATTTTTTA
The DNA here is from genome assembly GCA_002494495.1 of Methanobacterium sp. UBA294. Lineage (GTDB taxonomy): Archaea > Methanobacteriota > Methanobacteria > Methanobacteriales > Methanobacteriaceae > Methanobacterium_A. The sequence goes on along the minus strand of DACB01000016.1, from coordinate 304,909 downwards.
AGATTTCACGGGCTCCGGCGTCTATTCCCTCAGATTTCTCCCGGGCTTCATCAAGACCAACCATACCTACTTCAGGATATTCCTTGAATTTGCAGTGTTCTTCCAGCTTCGTATCATCTAATATGCCCAGAACAGCCCCTATGGATAGCTCCCCAGTACCGGCATGGGGTCCTTCTATCTCTACGATTTTATTGTTGAATAATATTTTAAGGCTTAGTTCTTCTTCAAGGGCAGGAAGATACTCTTTTATAGGTACGTTACCTCCATGGCCGTTTACCAGCACGATTGTTTTCAAATCCAAGCATTTTTTAGCGGCCTCTAGTGTGGGTTTAAGTCTCTTCTCCACTAGAATAGGAGCTGCAACATGCTTCCCATGTTTCACATAGCTGTATTCTGCAGCTGCATACAGTATCCCTAAAAATTTAGCACCGGTTCTTAAAGATGCCTGTAAGGCCAGGTGGGCTGCTATTTTCGAGTCAGTGTCTATAGGTAGGGCAGCTCCGTGATTTTCCAGGTGAGATCCCAGGGCAAGCAACCCCACTTTATGCACATTTTCGGTTATTATTTTACCAGAAGAATATCTCAGCTGTATCATGGTCACGCCTTACAATTAACAGTATATTACATGATTTAACTAAATCTCAAAATTCCATATCTCATCGCCAATGAAGTGTATAGTTTTAACTGCTTTTCCCTGGTTGTTTTCAACCATTTCAGGACCCGAAATTAAACTTCTCCCTACGGCCAGTGGTTTATGGTGGTTTTCATCCAGAATAACAACCAGATCTCCCTCCTTGATATTGGGATCTGCTTCAGTTATTCCAGGAGACATGGCATCTGCTCCCTTGGCCATGAACTTAACGGCACCCATATCCACCACCACATACTTTGATTTAATATTTGCCTTCAAAGCCCCATTAAGAGTAGGGAAGGGGGTTTCATCCACGAACATCAAGAGTGGCTCGTTATCCACCAGTATCATATCAGGGAGATCACTTTTAATTATTTCTACAGATGAACCTGGCGGTATTAAATGGGAAAAATCACCCAGTTCTTCCTGAACTTTTCGGATATTCTTCTTTTTTAGATGGTACCTTTTCTTGACTTTAATAAAAATCACCTTAGTTTTTTTTGGAATTTCATGTGAAACATTAATTTTAAAATAATGCTAAAAAACCAATTGATAAATAACATTATATATCACAATCAATGTATAAATAAAAAGGGAATAAAAGTAATATTTTCAATAGAAATTCAAGCAAGAAATTCAATACATGAATCTTCGATTAAAATCAATATTGTTATATCTTATTCCATCCATAAACATCCATAACTCTTTTCTTCATAAATTCCATTGGTCCATTAAATATATTCCATTGGCCAATTAAACTTTCTGGTAAGCTTAGAGGAGTTAGGATATAACCATACATTTAAATATAAATCACACCAACAAAAAAGTTATAGGAAAGGTGATAATTTGAATACACAGAAGAATGTGAATACATCACGACCATTGGATGTATTAGGTAAAGCATTGGATTCCCAAGTACTGATAAAACTCAAAGGTGGAAGAGAATTTAGAGGAAGCCTGAAAAGTTTTGACATGCATATGAATTTAGTTTTAAACGATGCCGAAGAATTAGAAGGCGGGGAAACCGCTCGAAGATTAGGTATTGTTCTTATAAGAGGAGATAATATAGTTTACATTTCTCCCGGCTAGATTTTTGATTAAATAACATTGAATTCAATTTTATAAGGAGGATATTAATGAGTAAGGGTACACCATCATTTGGTAAACGTAATAAGAAAACCCACATTCGATGTAGAAGATGTGGAAAGAATTCTTACAATGCCAGAAAAAAATACTGTGCTGCCTGTGGATTTGGAAGATCAAAACGAATCCGAACCTACAACTGGCAGAATAAAAAGATTAACGGCTTTAGATTGAGATAATAGGTGAGATTGATAATGGAGGTTAAAGGTCCCATCGATGTACGGATTATCGTTGAAGGAGCATCTGATGTGGAAAACATCTCCAGGGCCATGCAAAATATTGCCCTGGGTGCAGAATACCACATTACCATATCATCCATTATACCAACCACCAATACTGAGATAGCTAAAAAAGTAACCAGGGGAGCTGACATTATTTTAATTGCCACAGATGTGGATGCTCCTGGCCGAGAATTAGCTGAAAAGTTTACTAATATTTTAAAAGATGAAGTAGGTCATATCGAGCGCGTGAAACTTCCCTTTGGTCATGACGTGGAATACTTGGATCCATCGATAATTAGGTCTGAAATAAAAAATGCCATAATCCGTTCTGGACTTGTGTCCATAGCCAATATAAAGAAATTCCGGGAAAGGGAATTGAAATTGGCAGGACAGGAAGAGGAAATTAAAGATCTTCTACTGGATCTTGAGAAAAATTCCGCATTAAATGAACAACTCGTCTCAGAAAATCAGCATATTCAAGATGAAAGAGAAACAGTAAACAAGAAAATTTCAGAACTCAACGATGAAATAAGACGAATAAAACAGAGATACGCCGCTATCAAAAATGAATATGAACTTTTAAAGAACAAAAACATGTTTGAAACTTTTCATCTTACAGATTTATGGAAAGATACATTTAATGAAGATTTAGTTGAAGAGGAACATGTTTATTTTATAACCAATGAATTTAAACCAGACAACATCATCACTGGTCAGGGTTATATTGCTGCACCCAACAGAAAGGATGCTGTTGATTGGTTAAAAATTATTAGAGCTGTCCTAATTTTCTATGATTCCAAAATTGACGTTTTAAAGGAAGAAATAGATAATGAAGGGATCAGTTCCAGCTTACTTAAAGGATAATCTTGCTTAAATAATAATTAATTTAAATAATCGTAACTTTGAATGAAAAATCTTAAAATTAAAACTTTTAATAATTAAGAAATTTTAATATGATTAATAAATTTCTAATTTAAAAAATTTATTAACTAAGATAGTAAGCTTACCATAGAAAATTCCAATTAAGTATTATAATTCCTATTTTTAACTCTATGGATACATTTAGAGGAGAATCGTAATTGAAGGATAAATGTGGTATTGTAGGTATTTATTCCAAATCAGGAGAAGTTTCAAGAAAAATATATTATAGCCTGTACGCATTGCAGCACAGAGGACAGGAGTCAGCAGGTATTTCAACCTATGACGGTGGGATGATGTTCACCCATAAGGGTATGGGCTTGGTTGTTGATGTTTTCAAAGAAGATAATTTTGAAGCCCTTAAAGGAAACAAAGGAATAGGCCATGTAAGATATTCAACCTCTGGTAAATCTTTAATTGAAAATTCATCACCATTTGTAAGTGAGTATGAAGATGGTTATATTGCCATAGCTCATAATGGGGATATCATAAATTCAACGGAGATTAGAAAGGAACTTGAAAGTGAAGGTCGGATTTTTTATTCAACCACTGACTCTGAAGTGTTATGCCATCTACTGATCAAGGAATATAATAAGTCAGGGGATATAATTAAGGCCATACAAAATGTTTCTAAGGATCTTATTGGCTCATATTCTCTGGCCATACTTATGAATAATGATTTAATTGTGGTAAGAGATCCCGGGGGAATAAAACCCCTTTCGCTGGGCAAAAAAGATGATTTAATTATAGTCGCATCAGAATCCGTGGCTTTTGATGTAATTGGAGCAGAAAAGATACGGGATGTAGAACCTGGCGAAATACTACTTATAAATGATGAATTAAAAAGTTTCAGCCTGCCAGGGAAGGGAAAAATTCCCAGATCCTATTGTATGTTTGAATATATTTACTTTGCACGCCCAGATAGCATAATAGATGGGAAAAATGTTTACGATGTTAGACTGAACATTGGAAGGGCTTTACATCAAGAACATGCAGTTGAAGCAGATATGGTCATACCTGTACCAGATTCAGCCATAACTGCTGCGATAGGATATTCACGGGAATCAGGCTTACCCTATGGTGAAGGACTTATAAAAAATCGTTATGTCGGTCGAACCTTTATCATGCCCACCCAGGAAGATAGGGAAAATTCTGTAAGGCTTAAAATGAATCCAATTAAATCAGAACTTGAAGGAAAAAAGATAGTTATGGTGGATGACAGTGTAGTGAGGGGGACCACTTCCAAAGCACTTATGGATGTTTTAAAGGAAGCTGGTGCCAGTGAAATACATTTAAGGGTTGGATGCCCGCCAATAATATCTCCCTGTTATTATGGAATAGCAATGGCTTCTAAGAAGGAATTAATAGCCTCAGATAAGGAAGTTAAAGAAATAAAAAATATACTTGGAGTAGACTCCTTAGGATATCTGAGTATAGAATCCCTGATTAAATGTATAGGAATAGATAAAGACCAGTTATGTACTGGCTGCTTCACTGGTGAATATCCTACCTCTTTACCTAAAAATATTGAAAAATATGAATCAAGCCGCTGTTAATGAAATATCTCTTTTTAATTCAATCATTTGATTGAATCTAGTTTTTAGGCAAAGGTGATTAAAATTGTGGAATTACTATCTCCCGCCAGGGACTTCGCATCCCTGAACGCCGCCATCAACAATGGTGCAGACTCAGTTTATCTTGGTATTCCTGGATACAATTTAAGGGCCCACACCAGTCAGTTTCTTCTGGAAGATTTAGAAGATGCAGTAGGAACCTGTCATACTAATAATGTGAAACTCTATGTATCTACCAATACCATTATGAAGGATGATGACCTGGAATCCCTGAAGAAAATACTGCCCACTATCAAATCCGCAGGTGCAGATGCCATCATAGCTTCTGATCTGGGAGTTCTTGCCATGGCCCGGGGGAATGATTTAAAGGTGCATATGAGTGTCCAGGCAAACATATCCAACATAGAATCTATAAAACTCTTGGAAGAACTGGGTGTAACCCGGGTTATACTTTCTCGTGATCTTTCCCTGGATGAGATTAAAAGAATAAAGGTAAATAGTCCACTGGAAATTGAAGTGTTCGTGCATGGGGCCATGTGCATGGCTCTGTCCGGGCGTTGCTTTTTAAGCTCCCATCTCTACGGTAAGAGTGCTAACTGCGGGGAATGCATACAGCCCTGCCGGGAAGACTGGAGATTAGTGGGGGAAGAACAAGATGATATTGATAAAGAACTGATACTCACCCAGGAAAACAATGGCACCAACCTATTAAGTCCAAAGGACCTGTGCATGATTGAACACATACCAGAATTAGTAGATGCCGGTATTGATGCATTTAAAATCGAGGGAAGGGCCAGAGCAGCTGATTATGTAGCAACGGTGACTCGTACATACCGGGAAGCAATCAACCTGTATAGATGGGGTGAATGGAAATTCAATCCGCAATGGATGGAAGAACTGCGGAAAGTGTTCAACAGGGGATTTGACACAGGATTCTACTATAAGAGACCCCACGAAACAAGTAAATCCAATGAATCAAATTATATAAAAAAGGATATTGGAGTTATACTTAACTACTATGGGAAAGTCTCTGCAGCAGAAATAAAACTCTGGGACGACCTCAAGATTGGAGATGAAATCATAATCCAGGGCAAAACAACCGGTAGTCTAATTCAGAAGGTTGAATCCTTACAGATCCATGGTAAAAATATAGATAAAGCAGGTAAAGATCAAAACGTGGCAGTATTAGTTGAAAATAAGGTCCGGTATAATGATATTGTTTATAAAAGAATTGAAAGGGATAAAATTTTAAAAGTTTAAATCAGTATTCTTAAATAAATTATCATAGAGATAAGTAGATATAAATTAGGTTAGAATGGCCTTAATTGGAAACAAGCAGTTATTGGAGAATAACACAAACTAGTGTAAGGATAACACACAAACAGGTGGTAAAATGATAAATGTCAAAGATGCAATGGAGAAAAATGTTATTAAATTTCATGCAGATGATAAAATAAGCGATGTAGCACAGAAACTAAGAGATAACAAGATCAGCGGAGCGCCCATTGTAGACGATGACTCAAGGGTAATTGGTATAGTAAGTGAAGGAGATATAATGAGACTCCTCGAGGTTCACTCACCACGCCTGAATCTAATATTACCAGCACCACTCGATGTTATCGAACTTCCAATACGCATGAAACATGAACTGGACGAGATTGCTGAGGATATGAACCGGGCAGCATCTTTACATATTGGAGAGATAATGACTAAGAATGTGTACACAGTTAAGGAAGATGATGATATATCTGATGCCGCAAAGTTCATGGACACACACAGCGTTAATAGACTCCCTGTAGTTGATGATGATGGTAAATTGATAGGCATAATCACCCGGGCCGACCTTGTAAGCGCCATGGTGAGAATGTAATGAATAAAACAAAGCGCATCGCCATCTACGGTAAAGGCGGTATAGGGAAATCCACCATTGTTTCCAATATTGCAGCTGCTTATTCTAATGAATTCCAGGTTTTAGTAATAGGTTGCGACCCAAAGGCAGACACCACCCGTACACTGGTTGGTAACCGAATACCCACTATTCTGGATGTCATCCGAGAAAAAAAGGATATATCTTCTGATGAAATACTTTATAGTGGTTTTAATCAGGTTAAATGTGTTGAAAGTGGTGGTCCTGAACCCGGAGTAGGATGTGCTGGTCGGGGAGTCATTGTGGCCATGAACCTCCTGGAGAAATTGGAAACCTTCTCCACTGATCTGGATGTTATAATCTACGATGTGCTGGGTGATGTGGTCTGTGGAGGATTTGCAGTCCCCCTCAGGGAAGACTTTGCAGATGAAGTTTATATTGTAACCTCAGGGGAATATATGTCCCTTTATGCTGCTAATAACATATGTAAAGGAATTCAGAAGCTTAAAAGTAACTTAGGTGGTATTATCTGTAACTGTCGGGGCATAGAAAATGAACTAGAAATTGTGAATGCATTTGCAGAGAGGATTGGAACCAAGGTAATTGGAGTAATACCCCGCAGTAAACTGGTGCAGCAGAGCGAAATCAATGCTAAAACTGTGATAGAGCAATTTTCGGATTCAGAACAGGCTGAACTGTATCGTGAACTTGCCAGGAACATATACGAAAATAATGACTTCACCACACCAAATCCCATGGATGTTGAGGAGTTTGATTCATTTATTAAGGAATTTATTTGATTAATTTACTGGATTGATTAATTTACTGGATTATGTATCTTTTTGGATTTAATTTTAACTTTTTAAAAGCATTTAGAGAATAATATAATAAATCATCATAATATGTGGAAAAAAATAAGTGAGAACTACAAGTACAGTCTGAACAACCAAAATCTGTTATTGCTGATGTGGTTCCCGCTATTTCTAGGGCTAATTTGCATTCCCATCTATTAACATCAACAGCATATAGAACATTCACTACCTCCACATCCTTGTGGTTTAATAAGTAGTCTATATGCCAATGCAACTTCTTATTTTGTGATAGATGTCTTTTAATACGGGGCATGAGCGAGTTAAGGGCAGAACCAACGTATACATAATAGCCTTTCTTAAATTCTATTTCTCCCAATTTACCAATGGATATGGACTGATTTGATATTAAATCCATTAAAATACAATATGTTCCTTTCAGGGTGGTTTTATTAGTCATGGGTTACTTAAAAATTTTATAAACTGGTTCTAATTAATTTAATTGTTATCATTTATAGTTAGATTATTAAAATATTTTAGGAGAATAAACAATGGAATACTGTTTTCATGCCAAAGGACATAAGAACGTTACCTCTCTTCATAAAACCACCTTTGAGGTAACCAGGGATAAAGAAATAGGAAAAACTGCTGACTGTATAATTGGTGTAGGATCTGAAAGTGTACTTGATGATCTCCCCGATGAAATGAAGGATGCCATCAGAAACAACAACACTATCATAACAATTAAGCTCGAAACAGAAAACGCTGAAGACACCATAAAGGGTTACGGACATGAAAATTTAACGTTAAAACATCCTACTGATATGGTCTGCAGAAAAAGTAATTACATGTGTAGCCGGACCTTGATGATAAAGGCTGATAAAGCTGCGGTTGATTTGAAAAAAGAATTAATTGAAGATTTGAGGGATGGTAAGGTTTTGAAGGTAAGTATCATAGTTTAATTGTTGAAGAATTCAGTAATAATTAACATATATAGCCTGATTAAGTGCAGGGGACGGGAATCGAACCCGCGAAGGGACTACCCCACTAGGCCCTCAACCTAGCGCCTTTGACCGCTCGACCACCCCTGCTGGTTGTTCGAAGCATTTGAATATTACGGTTTGAGCATACAGACTTCTTTATCTCTCCATATTTAAACCTTGTCCCCATATGTTTAAAAAAATTCATCAAGATGCATACTAATTTATTCAAATTTATGTCTTGATCTTCCAAAATTAAAATCTGATTGACAAAGGGTTTTAAGTTTATACAGGTATTTTAGCAATGTTCACATCAAAATAAATATATTTCTATGATACATAATTTGATAAAAACTAACCTTGATTTTTGTAAAACTTACACCTAATTATTGTAAAACCTACTTAACAAAATCTACCACTGTATTATTATCGAAAATTAATTAATATATTTTAACAATTCAAGGTGATTTCATTTGGAAGCCGTGAAAAATACATTAGATGGAATAATAGTTGATATTGAAGTATCCCCAAATTCATCCCATTTCACGATTTCAGGTTACAATGAGTGGAGAGACGAAATTAAAATTAATATTAAATCTGTTCCACAGAAGGGAAAGGCAAATCAGGAGTTAATTAAGGAATTATCTAATCTCACCAATTGTAATGTGGAGATTGTCTCTGGCCAGAAAAGCAAGCATAAAACCCTGAAGTTTTATAAAATTAGTAAAAAAGAATTTGAAGATATAATAAAAGATTATCTAAAGAATAAATAAAAGAGAAAAAAATTAGATATACATATCTTTATTTTCCTTATACCACTCTACAGTCTCCTTTAAACCATCTTCAAAGGCCCATTCAGGCTTCCAGCCCAGTTTTTTAGTTTTAGTTGAGTCCAGTGAGTATCTTAGATCGTGACCTAATCTGTCTTCCACATAGGTTATCAGACTTTCTGGTTTCTCAAGAAGATCCAGTATCATGTGGGTGATCTCGATATTGGATTTTTCATTGCCACCACCGATGTTGTAGACTTCACCTAATTTACCTTTGTTTAGAACGGTATCAATACCTTTACAGTTGTCCATTACATATATCCAGTCCCTTACATTTTTTCCTTTACCATAAACTGGTAATGGTTTATCTTGCATTGCCTTCATGATAAACAGGGGTATCAACTTTTCTGGGTACTGGTACGGTCCGTAGTTATTACTACTCCTGGTAATTAAAACAGGAGTGCCATATGTTTTGAAATAGGAATTAACTAGTACATCTCCCCCAGCTTTACTGGCTGAGTAAGGGCTACTTGGATCTAGGTTACTTTCTTCTGTGAAGGAACCATTATCTATACTACCATACACCTCATCTGTTGAGATCTGTAGGTACTTCTCCACATCATACTTTCTAACGCATTCCAACAGATTGTATGTGCCAAGTACATCAGTTTTAACAAATATGCTGGGGTCTGTAATTGATCTATCCACATGAGTTTCAGCAGCAAAATTAACCACCAGATCACAATCATACATGGCAGTTTTCACATCTTCCTCACAGCCAATATCCCCCTTAATAAACTGAATATCTGCCAGTATATCCCTTATATTATCTTTATTTCCAGCATAGGTTAGTTTATCCAGCACCACAATTTCATAATCGTAATTTTTATGGATATAGTGCACGAAGTTAGTTCCAATAAACCCTGCCCCGCCGGTTATTAGCATTTTCATTTTATATCACTTTTAATTTTCAAAATTAATATTAATAAATATTTACCCATGGCTTTTCCCTGGTTCTAAAAGCCAGTCATAAGGTATTTCATCAGTATCCGGAGGTAACCGGAATTCATCAGGCTCTTCATAGTTATATGGCAGGGTTGGAACGCTGATAAAGTAAGCTATCTCAGTACCAACACCTTTAAAGCCATGATAAACCAATGGTGGGACGCTTATAAGTAGGGGATTTTTCCCCCCCACAAAGAACTCATTCAGCTCTCCATAGGTAGATGAATCTTTCCGGGCATCGTAGAGTGCGACTTTCATCATCCCGTGGATGCAGGTGAAGTTATCAGTTTGCTTTTTGTGCATGTGCCATGCTTTCGTCACTCCAGGATAAGCAGTGGTTATGTAGACCTGACCAAATTCTTGATAAATATCATCATCATTTCTTAATATTTCCATGAGCCAGCCCCTTTCATCAGGAATGACCCTGAGATTTTTCGTTTTAACACCATCAATCATAACAAACACCTAATTTAAAATTAATTTCTAAAAATTTATATATTTCATGCATAATTAAACATTACCATGGAACGAATATTTATAACCGGTGGAAGCGGACTGTTAGGGAGCAAATTCCCCACCATTACCCATGATTATGAAATAATTACCACCTATAATGAAAATCCTAAAGATAATGCAGTAAAGCTCGATATAACTAATGAAAAGGATGTGCTGGGTATAATTGAATCTTTAAATCCTGATCTGATTATTCATTCGGCAGCTCTCACCAACGTGGATTACTGTGAGGATCACCATGAAGAAGCAGATAGAATAAATGCACAGGGCACGTTAAATCTGGTAAAAGCATGCCAGAAAATAGATGCAAAGTTTATCTATGTTTCCACGGATTTTGTTTTTGACGGAAAAAAGGGAATGTATAAAGAAGTTGAAAAAACAAATCCATTAAATTATTATGCTAAAAGTAAACTTAAAGGAGAAGAATACATTCAAAATTCTGATTTAAACTATTTAATTGCGCGGGTGAGTGTATTATATGGTTGGCATACTAATTTCAACTTCGTGACATGGGTTATAAATGAACTTAAAGCTGGTAATCAGATCAACATCGTAACTGATGAATATAATTCCCCTACATACGCGGATAATGCTGCAGAAGCAATTTTAAATATTTATTCTAAGGATAGAGGGGGTTTATATCATATTGCAGGGGATGAGAGGATAAACCGGTTTGATTTTGCAAAGAACATTGCTCAGGTATTTGAACTGGATGAAACCCTGATAAACCCAATATTAAGCGAAGAGTTAATTAGAAAAGCTCCAAGACCCATGGATTCATCATTATCAGTGGAAAAAGCTCAAAATCATCTGGATATAAAATTATTGAATACGAAAGAAGGATTAAAAGAAATGAAAAAGGTGATTGAATGAAGGGATTAATTTTATCCGGAGGCCATGGCACCCGCTTACGGCCTTTAACACATACAGGCCCAAAACAACTTATTCCCATAGCAAACAAACCAGTACTTTTCTACGCAATCGAAGATCTAAAAAACGCAGATGTAACAGACATTGGACTTATATTAGGAACCAACATGCCAGAAAAGGTTAAAGAGGCAGTAGGAGATGGTTCCCAATTTGGTGTAAATATTACCTATATAAACCAGGGAGAGCCCAAGGGCTTAGCCCATGCAGTTGCTGTTGCCAAGGATTTTGTAGGAGAAGACCCGTTCATTATGTATCTTGGGGATAACATCCTTAAATCAGGTATAAAAGAATTTGTAGATGGTTTCGAGAAATCAGATTACCAGGCTAGAATACTCTTGCAGTATGTGGAAAATCCTCGACAGTTTGGAGTAGCCGAGCTGGACAGTGAAGGACATGTTATGAACCTGGTGGAAAAACCAGAACATCCAAAAAGCAACCTGGCCCTGGTTGGTATATACCTCTTCAAACCATCAATTTTTGATGCAATTTCCAAGATCAAACCATCTTGGAGGGATGAACTCGAGATTACCGATGCAATTCAAGAACTTTTAAATAAAGACCTTAAGGTGGATTCACATATTGTAAAAGGATGGTGGAAAGACACAGGTAAACCAGAAGATGTATTGGACGCCAACCATTTAATACTGGATGTATTGAAATCACAGAATAATGGAGAAGTTGAAGATGGCACCAAAATCAACGGTAGAGTTTATATTGGCGAAGGAACTATTGTTAAAAAGAACAGTGTGATTCGAGGACCGGTAATCATTGGTGAAAACTGCGTGATAGAAGCATACATTGGCCCATATACATCTATCGGTGATAATAGTACAATAATTGGGGGAGAAATAGAATCCTCCATAGTGGTGGGTGATGCAGTCATAAAATGTAACGAGAGAATCGTTGATAGTCTGATTGGTAACCATTCACGTGTAGAATCTAAGGAAAATAGTTTACCTAAAGGCCTCAGATTCATTGTTGGGGAAAATTCAGTGGTGTATTTATAATTTTAATAAATTACTTTTATTTTAATTAATGAAATGTTAATTAATGAAGTATAAATACTAATATTGTAATACTAATTTAGTGCAAATGATTAAAAGGTGATGAATAATAAAATGAAAGCTGTTATACCTGCTGCGGGTCTTGGAACCAGATTTTTACCTGCTACCAAGGCACAACCCAAGGAAATGCTCCCTGTATTTAACAAACCAACAATACAGTATGTGGTGGAAGAAGCGGTTTCTTCTGGAATAGATGATATACTGATTATAACTGGAAAGGGCAAAAGAACCATTGAAGACCATTTTGACCGGTCGTTTGAACTAGAATTATCCCTGCGTAACAGTGGAAAAATAGAAGCCTTGAAGGAAATAGAAGCCATCTCTGATATGGCTGATATTTACTATGTAAGGCAAAAAAAGCAAAAAGGCCTGGGAGATGCCATTTCAACAGCCAAAAATCATATCGACGGCGAACCATTTGCAGTTCTTCTGGGAGATACCATAGCCCAATCCAATGTACCTTGCACTAAACAACTCATGGACATCTTCTATAAATATGAAGCTACCACAATAGCAGTCGAAAAGGTTCCTGAGGAAAAAATAGAAAGATACGGTATTATCAAAGGGTCATGTATTTCAGATTCTGTCTATAAAATAGAGGACATGGTGGAAAAACCGTCTATTAGCCAGGCGCCATCCAATCTAGCCATAACTGGCAGATATATATTAGTTCCGGAAATTTTTGATCACATAAAGGAAGTTGAACCCGGGGTGGGTGGAGAAATACAGCTCACCGATGCTATGAAATCACTGGATGAATCTTACGGATACGTATTCGAAGGTAAAATCTACGACATTGGAAATACATTTGAATGGTTGAAAAGCTCCATTGAAATAGCTTTGACGGATGATAACGTAAAATATGATCTAAGACAATATTTAATGGAATTATTAAAGTAACCTATTAAAAGATTTGCATAAACGGATACGCGATAGAATACTAATAAATGGGATTTCAAAACATAAATTCATTGGGATTTCAAAACATAAATTCATTTTTAACTGATTAATACTTATTTTACTTATGAATTGGGCATAACTAAATATAATAGATTAAATAATAGCACTTAATAAGATTTAACCAGATGGATTTACTGAATTTTTACATTACATAGTCATAAAACTAAAAATTATAGAAGTGATGATTAAATGGATATTTCAATTGTTATTCCAGCACTTAACGAAGAAGGGATAGTAGGTAAAACAGTTAAATCAATACCACTTACTGAACTAAAGGAAAAAGGGATGGATGTAGAGGTAGTGGTGGTTGACAATGCATCAACCGATAACACTGCCAAGGAAGCTACTGATGCAGGGGCAAGAGTGGTACGTGAGGATAATAGAGGGTATGGAAATGCATACCTAAGGGGATTTAAAGAATCAAAAGGAGATATAATTGTAATGGGTGATGCAGACGGTACATATCCACTGAACACCACTTATGAATTTGTCCAACCACTTTTAACTGGAGACTATGATATGGTTATGGGCTCCAGGTTAAAGGGAGAAATAAAGAAGGGAGCCATGCCTGCCCTGCACAGATACGTGGGTAACCCATTCCTCACTTGGTTACTTAATGCTCTGTTTAAAGCAGGAATTTCAGATGCCCACTGTGGAATGAGAGCAATCCGAAGGGAAGCCCTGGATAAATTAAATCTCCATAGCACAGGAATGGAGTTTGCTTCAGAGATGATCATAGAAGCAGCTCGAGAGAATCTGAAGATTGCAGAGATCCCCATAACCTATTATCCAAGGATAGGTGATTCTAAACTCAGTTCATTTTCTGATGGATGGAGACACCTGAGATTCATGATGCTCTACCGGCCCACACCATTTCTCTTGGGACCAGGTTTGATTGTGTTACTGTTGGGAGTATCCCTGGTGACAATAGTTACTCTGCTAGGACAATCCAGAATGCACTCCCTTATCCTGGGAAGTCTCCTTGTTATAATTGGATACCAGATGCTCCTGGCTTGGATGCAATTTGGTGCCTTTGGAGAGATGTATGGGGTTAATAAAAGTTCAGGGACAGTGAATAAATATTTAAGTTATCATTCCCTAGGAAGAGAGCTCTTACTGGGCGTGGTTCTACTGCTGGTGGGCCTGATCATAGGTATCAATGTAATCTATAACTGGTCTGCTGCAGGATTCGGTGGACTGTTTCAAACCCTCAATGCAATGATGGCACTGATATTCTTTATTCTCGGATTTCAGACCATATTTTCAGGGATATTCATAAGTCTCATGCTTTTAAGCAGTCCTGAGTCTGAAGATTAAACATATTATGCATAAACTATCTAAATTTATTTTTATGGGGAAAAGATGAAGATAGCCTTCATTTACGATGCAGCCTACCCTTGGATAAAGGGAGGGGCGGAAAAACGAATTTACCAACTGGCCAAAGGATTAGTAGATAAAGGCCATGACGTACACTGGTACAGTGTGGGATGGTGGTGGCCCGAATCAGGCAAAAAGGACATGGAACTTGATGGTATAAAGTTACATGGGGTATGTAAACCAGTAGAACTTTACCATGACAATAGAAGATCCATTAAAGAAGCTATATACTTTGCTGTGATGTTACTATTTAAATTAAGGGCTGGAAAATATGATATCATAGACTGCCAGGGATTTCCCTTTTTTTCAAGTTTTACAGCTAAATTCAAATCTTTTTTTGTAAGATCCACATTTGTACTCACCCTACATGAAGTATGGAATGATTACTGGTATGAATATCTGGGAAAAGCGGGTTTTTTTGGTAGGTTGACTGAACAACTAATGGTTCGATTGACAGATAAGATTATAACCGTGTCTGAGAAGACAAAATCTGATTTATGGAACATAAAAAGACAGCAAGAAGTTGCGGTCATACCTAATGGAATTGACATAGAGGAAATTAACCATATAGAAACTTCATCAAATAAGTCTGATATCATCTTTGTAGGAAGGCTGATTAAAGAAAAAAAGGCCGATCTCCTCATAAAATCACTGACTACAGTAAAAAAAACATATCCCAATATAAAATGTACCATCATTGGCGAAGGTCCGGAAAAAGTTCAATTGAAAAAATTAACCAACGAATTGGACCTTAAAGGTAACGTTGAATTTACTGGATTCCTGGAGGATTACCAGGACGTAATTGCCCATATGAAATCATCTAAAGTACTGGTCCTTCCATCGGTAAGGGAAGGCTTTGGTATGGTGGTCCTGGAGGCCAATGCCTGTGGAGTACCTGTGGTGGTGGTGGATCATCCTATGAACGCGGCAAAAGACCTGGTAAAAGAGGGTGAAAATGGATATATAGCGGATTTATCCAGTGACTCCATTTCAAATAAGATAGTTGAAGCAATAAAATCAAAGGAAAAACTGATAAAAAGCTCTAAAGAATATGCAAAGGATTATGACTGGAAGGAAATCATCACCAAGTTGGAAGTAACATACTGGGAGTTTTTACTTAAATAAGAGTTTTTACTAAATAAAGGACAATTAACATGAAGATATTACAGACACCAGTGAGGTTTTACCCATTTACTGGAGGAGTGGAAAACTACGTTTACTATCTATCCCGGGAGTTAGTGAAGTCAGGCAACCAGGTAAAGGTGGTGTGTGCCAACGAACCAGATATAGAGAGTAAAATGACAGTGGAAGGCATTGAAGTAGAAAGACTGCCCTATATTAGTAAAATCGCCAATACTAACATCACCACCGGACTTCCTGGAGTGCTGTCTAACGATGATTCTGACATAATACACACCCATATCCCCACCCCTTGGAGCGCTGATTGGAGTGCTTTATATTCCAGCGTTAAAGACAACCCATTGGTGGTTACATATCACAACGACATAATAGGAAATGGATTTGCAAGCATAATAGCCCGTGTATACAACCTGCTTGGCCTTAAATTTGTGTTAAAAAATGCAGCCAGGATCATAATAACCCAGCCTAACTACCTGCAATCTTCATCTTATTTAACAAAATACAAGGATAAAATAGAAGTAATCCCCAACGGCGTGGATGTGGAAAAATTTCAGCCAAAAAAAGCTTCAGACAACGATGATGATAATATTATTTTTTTCTTGAGTGTCTTGGATGAATTTCATAAGTATAAAGGATTGGATTATCTATTAGAAGCCCTTAAAATAATTAAAAATAAAATACCTGAAGTTAAATTAATTGTGGGAGGAAAAGGAGTTTTACTGGATTATTATCAGGATATGGCCGCTTCACTAGGATTGAAGGAAAATGTGGAGTTTGTTGGGTTTATCCCTGATGAGGAAATAGCAGATTATTACAACCAGGCAAACGTTTTCGTCTTACCATCCGTATCATCCCTTCAGGAAGGATTTGGGATAGTGGCATTGGAGTCCCTGGCCTGCGAAACACCAGTGGTAACCACTGATATTGTGGGTGTGGCCCAGGATCTAAAAAAGGTTGAAGCAGGAATAGTAACACCTCCCGGGGATATCAAGAAGCTGGCCAATGCTGTAACTCAGATACTCGGTGATCCTGAAATGCAAAAGGAGATGGGTCACAGAGGAAGGAAGTTAGTGGTAGAGAAATACACCTGGAAAGGGGTGGCCAGTAGTATGGAGAAAGTATATAAGGAAATACTCTTAAAATCTTAAATTCATATTAATCTTATTCTGATTAAGTAAAATTTGGAAACAATAATATGAAGTTTTAGAAGTTTTAGAAGGTTTGAATTTGAAGATAAACAACATAATGAAGGATTTTAACATTAAAAACTGGATATTCACAGTTATAATCTTTCTAACATTGACTGATCTGTCTATAATTTTGAATATACCTTTTTTTAGAGAGGCACTATCCTTCATATTCTTTTCAATAGTTCCTGGCTTTTTAGTCCTTCTCATATTTAATTTTAAAGGGATGAATCCAGTTAAAAAGATTGTTTTATCGGTTGGAATGAGTATTTCCTTTTTGATGATCATTGGACTTGCTTTAAACAGTTTATATCCATTCTTAAATCAGCCATTATCCTTTATCCCAGTTTTCATAACTTTAAACCTCTTCACCATTATATTAATAGCAGTTGCCTACTGGCATAACAAACAGGTTTTAACCGATAATTTTGGATTTAAAATTGATTTAAAGGATAAATTAAGGGCCCCTATGATATTTCCCTTATTATTCCCTCTCCTGGCGATATTAGGGACTTACCTGATGAACGCCACTCAGAATAACATCATACTTTTAACCATGCTCCTTCTTATCCCCTTGTATCTGGTGGTTGTGGTTTATTTAAGGAACAGAATGCACTCTGCTACTTATCCCCTGGCGCTGTGGCTTATTGGTTTAAGTCTGCTACTGATGCACGGACTAACTTCCAACCACCTACTTGGAATAGATGTTCACCTGGAATATTACAGTTTCCAACTCACCCAATTAGGCTATCACTGGGATATAAATACTTACTACAATGCTTACAACGCCTGTATTAGTATAACCATCCTCCCCATAATCTACCACGTCTTATCAGGGATGGCTGGTGAATACATATTTAAATTATTCATGGCTATAATTGGTTCCATATTACCATTAATCGTTTACATAGTTACGAAAAAATATATCGCTGCTAAATATGCCTTTTTAGCTGCTTTGCTCTTTATATTCCAGTTGTTCTTTATAAACCTCCTGGGAGCGGTTAGACAGGAGATAGCCATAATATTCTTTTTCCTCACTATAATGGTTTTATTTGATATTAAAATGGACAGATGGTTCCGTAAGGCACTCATAATTCTTTTCATATTCTCTGTATTGATATCACATTATGCTACAGCTTATGTGGCATTTCTGGTCATACTACTCATACTACTCTACCCATTTTTCAAGAGTCTAATAAAGGAAAGGAAGCTGAATTTTACCAACTTCGACGTCTTAATTATCTCACTTATACTCATTGCCATCTGGTACTTATTTGTGGCCAAAGTCCAGTTTGCAAGCGGGGCTAATGCCCTGGATAAAACGATTCAAGCTACAGCAGGCACAGGATTAACCTCTGCACTATTATCAACTAGGGGGGCTTATGTTTTAGGCATCCTGGGAGTGGTGTTTAAATCCCTTCCCAACATGGTAAGTATCATTGCACATAATTTGATATTCGCCACCATACTGGTTGGTTTATTTGCAATAATTCGGAAATTCCGGTATTATCGGGAAAAATTCACCACAGAATTTATACTGGGTATTGTTGTATCCCTTGGTTTACTAGTATTATTTGTAGTACTGCCCTATATCTCAATTGCATACGATGTTGCCAGATTGTTTTTCCAGTTGTTAATATTTTTAGCACCAGTCTTTATCATCGGAGGCATATACATTGCTAGGCTTATTAAAAAGCCAAAATGGGATGTTTACATCCTGTTAGTCCTCCTAATATTCCTGTTTTCCTGCGTAACTTATCTTCAGTACAGCGCCCTGGGCCAGCCCTATTCAGCAGTCTATGAAAATAACAGCATTGTCCGACAGGGCAACTACATCCATGATAGTGAAATCATATCTGCCCAGTGGATCTCTAAAAACAAAATAAACAACCTGACAGTATATTCGGATGGAAGGGAAGTTGCCAGATTCTTAACCGCATATGGTCCTTGGGTTACCAATGAAAATATTAATAGCTCATTTTTTGCCTGGAATCAAACCATAGATGATGGTTATATCTATCTGGGGTATGTAAACGTACATAACATGAAAATCATCGATATGGGGGACGACTTTATCCGTGTGGATATGGGACCGTACCTTTTCCTTTTAGATGGAAAAAGCAGAATCTACGATAATGGAGGAAGCCGCATACTATGGTAACTAATGATAAAGTTACGGTAAATGATTCTCCATCCCAGAAGGTAAATAGGGAAATTAAGATATTATTTGTACACCATACTGCCATGTGGTACCGTAAACCATTTTTCCGCAGATTAAGCGAGATATATGATGTGGAATTTTTATTTACCAATGTAGAAGGCTACAACCGAACATATGGCACTGATTTAGTCCGGGAAATTCCTGGGATGGAGGGTATTGATTATTGTGTAATCCCTAATAAGCTGGGAGTAGCTTGGGGTGCTGTAAGAAAGGCCATGGGCAAATATGATGTATTTGTTGGTGGTAGCTGGGATACTCCAACTGATGCATTTGAAACCCTACTATACTTTTTAATTGTAAAATTGAAGGGTAAACCCTTTATCCTCTGGAGAGAAGACTGGGACTGGAATGTAAAAACAACAAAGAGAAAATTTGCCAAGTTTTTAGCTGGATTCTTCTCCCGCAATGCAGATGCTGTGCTAGTTCCTGGAACTAAACACAGGGAATTCTTTACCGGGTTAGGAGTGTCACCAGAGAAAATTTTTATCATGCCTAACGTCAGTAATTTAGTCTTAAAACAAGAAGATTACACCAATCAGGATAAAATCATTGAAAAGCTTGATCTTGAAGGTAAGAAAACTGTTTTATTTGTGGGGAGGCTCATTAAATTAAAGGGAGTTCAGTACCTACTTAAAGCCTTCAAGAAACTCTTAGGTAAAATGGAGGATGTAAGGCTTGTTATATTAGGTGATGGTGAGTACCGTTTGAAACTGGAGGAAATGGTGCATGATTTAAATCTGAATCATCATGTATACTTTCAGGGCAACGTATCCAATGATATGTTGGGAGCTTACTATCTTCTTTCTAATGTGTTTGTATTGCCTTCAATCACCACTCACCATGCAGATGCCTGTCCTCTGGTAGTTAATGAGGCCATGTACTTTGGAACTCCTGTGGTGACCAGTGATGCTGTTGGTACTACTTTCATGATTGATGAGGGGGTTAACGGCTTTGTTGTACCCGAAAAAGATTATGATGCTCTCTACGAGGCAATATATAAGATATTAAAAGATCCTGAACTTGAAGAAAAGATGGGTATTGTATCTAAAAAAGTGATTGAACAGGGATTCACCTATGAAAATATGATTGATGGGTTCAATCAGGCCATAAATCTTATAAAAAGTAGATTACAATCTAAAAAATAGGTTACAATCTATAATAGGGGATTTTTACAAAAGTTTGAATCTAATAATAGGTTACAGTCGTAAAAAATAGGTTCGAATCAAAAAAATTGGTTGTAAAAAATAGGTTCGAATCAAAAAATTAAAACTAATTTCGTTTAATAATTATTTTCACGTATAACACGAATATCTGGAAGAGATAAACTGGTAAATACCAGTAAAAATGATTCTTGTGAGCTTTTAGGAAGGTTAAATTGGATCTAATTTCGAGTAATGCCCTGTTAATCCTTTCTGGGCTTCTTTTTTTTCGGGATACTCCTTCTTTATGCCATATAAATGAATCAAGAATCACTGCGGATTTATAACCGTATTCTTTGAGATTAAGAGCAAGATCTATATCCTCACATCCAAAGGAAAGATCTTCATTTAACAACATTATGGGAAGATCCTTAGCTTTTAAGAGTAATGCTGCTCCTGAAACCCAGTCACACTCTAATAATTCTCCAGAATAATCATTTAGGCTATGATATTCAGATAAATCATAATAACCCGGATATTTGCCCAGATTTACTTTTCCACCTAAATTGGCCACCACATCTCTTTCTCCATTGACACCATAATAGTATATCAGCGGGCCGGATATACCAAGACAGGGGTCTTTTTCAGTGGTTTGGATCAATTTTGTTAAAAAATCAGGGTTTACAACTGTATCGTTGTTTAATAGCAGGATATAATCTGGATCATGCGCTTTCAGGGTGTATTTTATTGCGATGTTATTTCCTGCTGCGAAACCGTAGTTTTCATCGTTTTTGATAAGTGTTAATAGGTTATCTGTTGTTTTGATGTTGTCTGTTGGTTGTTCTGTTTCCTGTTTGGTTAGTTCGGTGATTTTTATTGGATTGTTGTTGGGGTTATATTTGAAGAATGGGGATTTAACAGTTATTTTTCCCTGGGTGTATTTCCTGATTTTCTCTAGGGACTGGTCCTGGGAGTTGTTGTCCACCAGTATAACCTGGTAATTAGGGTAATCTATTTGGTAAATAGATTCCAGGCATTCCAGGGTGTCTTGCCAGCCGTTCCAGTTAAGGATTATAATAGAAACTGATGGATTCATTATTTTCTCCTATCATAATATTAAAGAATCAAATTTATAAGCTTTTAAAAATCTTGGCATATGATTCCATCAATGTATGGAAGTATTCACCTTTATTTATTTCATTCCTTTTTATTAAGCTCCCTATCAATACAAATAATCCTTCTTTGGTTATTATTAATAAAAATAAGAGTTTATTATAGAAATTTCCGTACCGGGTAACATATTTAACCGTATTTTTCAAACTTAAAACTGTCATTTTTGGGATTATAGATTTTTTAGTAATTGACCTTCCTCTTTTATGGTATACAACTGCATCTGGAGCGTATAATGCATTCCAACCATGGTTATGGGCTCTCCAGGAGAAGTCGGCGTCTTCGCCAAGTATGACATAACTGGTGTCCAGCAGTCCTACTTCCATGAGCATTTCTTTCTTATAGAGTGCACAGGCAGCCATAGCACCCATTACTATTAATTCATTGTCATACTGTCCATTATCAACTTCACCATGGCCACGGTCAACAATCCTTCCCCAACTAATCACATGTCCTGTGGAATCAATTATCCGGGGATTATCTGCATTTAACAATTTACATCCTACCATACCCACTTTCCCATCTATTTCAGCTACTTTGACCATTTGAGTTAAAAATTCTGGTGTTACCAGTGTGTCGTTGTTTAAAAGTAGGATATAATCTGGGTTGTGAGTTTGCTGGGTGTATTTAATGGCGATGTTGTTTCCCTCTGCAAAACCGTAGTTTGTATCGTTAATTATGAGTATTAATTGGTCATTTGAGCCAAGATGATTATTTGCTTCGGGGATGTTGTCTGTTGGTTGTTCTGTTTCCTGTTTGGTTAGTTCGGTGATTTTCATCGGTTTGTTGTTGGGGTTATATATAAAGAATGGGGATTTAACAGTTATTTTTCCCTGGGTGTATTTCCTGATTTTCTCTAGGGACTGGTCCTGGGAGTTGTTGTCCACCAAAATAACCTGGTAATTAGGGTAATCTATTTGGAAAACGGATTCCAGGCATTCCAGGGTGTCTTGCCAGCCGTTCCAGTTAAGAATAATAATAGATACTAAAGGATTCAAGTTTATCACCAGATAACCGCAATAATAATTTAATCCCCATCACTGGCATTGATTACCCTATTTAGATGCCATGATAACCTTTCCCCTGCATGATCATGGGTCCAGTATCCTTCAATTGTGTTAATGGAGTTTTTACACATTTTATGTCTTTCCATTTCACTGGTTAGGAGTCGGGTAATGGATTCTGCAAAGAGAACTTCATCACGTTCAGTGTGTAATCCTGTTTTTTTGTGGATTACAGTTTCCCTAATACCTCCTTCCTTCACCCCCACCACTGGAGTACCGCACCCCATGGCCTCCAGGGGTACCAGACCAAATGGTTCCATATATGGGGCGTATACGACTAGTTTAGCCTGATTGTAGAGGAGAACCAGTTTTTCATCGTCTATCAATTCGAGTATTTCCAGAACAACATCCAGCTGGATGGAGAGTTTCTGCAGATATTCTCTCCACTCTGGAAGGGAGAAGTTGGAAACTATCACTAGCTTTGGGCGTATATCGGGCTCAATCAGTGCTAATGACTTTATGATAAATTCATACCCCTTGGATGGCCTGCAACTCCCCACGGATAGAACGAAGTTCTCTTCTGGTACTTCAAGGTACCGGAACAAGCTGGTATCAATGCCCAGATAAGATACATAAGAATTAAGACCGTAAACCCTTAATATTGATTCACGGGTGAAGTAAGAGTTGGTTAAGATATTTTTTGCATAGGATATATTTTCAGCATCGATTTTCAAATCCTTATTATCCGCCTGATTAAAAACCAGCCTTTTAAGTGGGTTTACATCATCATTATTTTCTAAAGATTTCAATATGGCCTCGTTCCGTGGGGGCTGTGGACAGTAGTAAACAGTTGGATGATGGATATATTTTAAAAAGAAGGGTGCCATGGTGAACTGGTCCTGTTCACTGAACACCACATCATAATTTTTTGAGTTTATAGTTTCAGCTATCTCTTTCTGGGTTAGTTCCAGATCTCGCAGTGATATTGTTTTAATAAGGGGTGATACATATTTGAAAGTTGAATATAGTGAACCTTTTAATGTTTTTCCCACTGGAAAAACATTTAAACTGCTTGATACTTCCTCAAGGGGTAAGAATTCTTCATTGGCAGTGGAGGGTACAAATACATCCACAGTGTGATCATGCCTACTAAGGTAGTCCACGTAGTTATGTAAGGCTCTTTTTGCTCCGCCCGATGGTAAATTATGGAAAACTGCAATTTTCATTTAGTAAGCCGCCTACTGTATTTAAGCTCTTAAATATCCTTAATTTTTTAGTTTAATCCCATCAACAGCCCCTTTTATTAGGGATTTAAATAATTTCCAGTTTCTCTTATAAAGTAATTGATATCCACTTTCTCTTAAAATTTCCGGCAGATAATGGGCCATGAATTTTTGATAATATCCGGATGGGGCATGTTTTTTCATGAAATACAACCTGTTCCGGTTATGGTAATATGTTTTAAAGTGATCCTGGCTGGATGTTCCATATTTATGCCATATTCTTGATTTATAGGAATAAATTGATTTGTAACCCGCTTCTCTTCCAGTGAAGCACCAGTCAACATCTTCCCAGTACATATAAAATTCCTCATCCAGGAAGCCGATTCTATCGGTAACTTCCTTTTTAACAAGCAAGCATGATCCTCCTACATAATCAAGTTCCA
This sequence comes from Methanobacterium sp. UBA294, assembly GCA_002494495.1. Lineage (GTDB taxonomy): Archaea > Methanobacteriota > Methanobacteria > Methanobacteriales > Methanobacteriaceae > Methanobacterium_A. Next base: position 280,620 of record DACB01000016.1, on the reverse strand, counting down.
TATTCTTATCAAATTTTCCAGTATCCTTTTTCATGAAGGCTACCTCATGGGATTCACCACGTGAAAAATCTATATTTCCCCCACCCGCTGCCTGAATAACATCTTCATCATTATACAGGTAGGTTTTAGGGCCTACAAATCCTATTTCTTTAGATGATTCTCCGGTGTTCACCAGTTCAATTAGAAATTCAGGGCCCAAGACAGTGTCATTATTTAATAGTAGAAAATAATCTGGATTGAAGTTATTTAATGCAAATCTCATTCCAATGTTGTTACCTATTGCAAAACCCTGGTTTTCTCTGTTTTTAATCAGTAACAACTTGTAGTCGAGGGTGTTAAATTTTCTGTTCACTTCTTCTCCATCAATCTGAATAAAACTTAATGGTTTATTATCCCTTTGATATTCAACACAGGTTGAGGATAATTCTATTCTTCCCTGGCAGTATTCAGCTATTTTTTCCAATGACTCATCTTCTGATGCGTTATCTACAAGAATAACTTTATAGTTATCATATTTATTCTGATAAAGTGATTCCAAGCATTCTACTGTGTCCTTCCATCCGTTCCAGTTTAAAATTATGATACAAACTTCGGGGTTCATTCTGGCCTCTAATTAAGTATTTTGATTGTTAAATTTAATATTAGTAATATCAAATATATTAAATAGTGCAATTAATGGATTAATGAAAAGTGGAATCATGTTTTTGAACTCACCGGAAATTATATGCGGATGAAAAAAGATACCAGCAGCTTATACTCTCAAGCAGGGAAACCCTTAGGATAAATATAACTGGGTATAACAAGAGAAGACAAGTTTGTTAGCAATAGGAACAATTATGACTATTAAAAGTAAAACGACTTATTGATAATAAACGTAAAACAATTATGGCTATGAAATTAAATTTGAAATATTTTGTGGAGGATTTTTATGGATAAATTACCAGTGTCTGTATTGGTTCACACCCTCAATGAGGAGAAAAATATAAGGCACTGTCTGGAAACAGTGAAGTGGGCAAGTGAAATTGTAATCATAGATATGTACAGTGATGATAAAACCACTGAAATAGCCTCTGAATATACTGATAAGATTTTTTACCATGAAAGAATGGATTTTGCTGATCCGGCCAGACAGTTCGGCTTGGAAAAGGCGTCTAATAGGTGGGTACTTATCCTGGATGCTGATGAAATGGTACCCTTCAGACTCAAGGAAAAGATAGAAAACATAATTGTTGAAGATCTGGGGGATATAATTTCCATACCCCACAACAACTACTTCTTTGGAAAGTTAATGAGATATACCGGATGGGGACCACTGCAGGATACTCATCACCGTCTCTTTAAGAAGGAATACCTGTTTATTCCTGATAAAATACATTCAACTTACATCGAAAGAGAGGACGCCCGATACTATGAGGTGATAGATGAAAAAGAGGGTTTCATACACTTCAACTATCTGGATGTGGAGCATTTTCTGGATAAATTAAACCGCTACACATCCATAGAAGCAAGGGCATTGTTTCAAGCAGGTGAAGATATAAAATTCAAGTCTGTGTTGTGGCAGATCTTCAGTGAATTTAGAAAAAGATACTTCAAACTCCAGGGACGTAAGGAAGGATTCAGAGGTTTTTCACTGAGTTTTTTAATGAGCGTCTATCGCCTGGCTATTTATGCCAAATTAAAGCTTATGAGGGAATATAAATCAGATAATCCGTCCATAAAAATCCGAGAAGAATACGATAAAATAGCAGAAGATATCATATCAAAATATAAAGATAAATAACGTCTTTTTATTCCCATAACCGGCTTTTTATTCTCTTTTTATTTTTAATATTTCTCGGAATAGATCGTAATCATCCTCTGAAAAACCCTTCAGTGCAATTAGAACAGCGAAGTAAATGACTATTGAAATACCTATAACCACAAATAGGTTTGTTTCAACCAGTAAAATAAATAATGCCATCACTAAACAGGCAATAACTGGTTTAAATAGAATTTCGCGTATTTTAACTTTTGCAACCAGTTTAGAGAGCACATAAAAGCATAAGGTCATAGATATGGCCTCAGTAATTACAGTGGCGATTGCAGCTCCTAAAAAGCTGTACATGGGTATGAGTACTATGTTCATTGCCACATTTAAAACCAAGGATACAGCGGTTATTTTAAGGAATGTGACCTGTCTATTCATAGCAGTAAGTAAGGAACCCTGTATATAATTGATGAATATGAAGGGAAGAACCCATACAACTATTTGCAATGTTAATATAGAGGGCATATATGCGGTCTTGTATAATAGTAGAATTATTGGTTCGGCCAGTAAGGTGATTCCCACTGCAATGGGTAAGCTCAAGATGGTGAGGTATTTAAAGGATTTAACATAGGCTGTTTTCAATGGTTTTTTGGATGAACTATGTAGAATTGAGAAAACAGGGAATATGGCAGTGGTATATACTGCTGGAAAAACTATAAGTGCCTCCATTAATCTGAATGCTGCGTTGTAGAATCCTACTGCCTCCATACCACTCATTATTGAGAGTAAAACAGAATCTAACCTGAATACCAACACGTTAAATATGCTTGTGATGGCTAAGGGCAGTGATTGCTTTATGGTAGGTTTCCAGAACTTAAAGTCCATCTCTACGTTGGGTAGGTAGAATTTCCATACATAGGCACCCAGTATGTAAATGAAGTTAATTGCATTGGCAGCCAGGTAAACTAATGCGAAGGCAACCACATCTAAACCAAGGTAGATAGCAAGGAAAGTTCCAATAAGCATCACTACACTGTTTAATATAGTTGCAATCGATTGAAACTCCATTTTCTGGTAGGCTTGGAATATGGAATAGAATATGCTGGAAAAAGCGTTAAAAATAAAGGCAACAGTTAAAATTAAGATTACAGTAACAGTAATATCATCATAACCAATGAAATAAACGGTTAAAACCGTGAGTAAGAATGTGAATATGCTTAAAAATAATTTCATTATGGTAGTGTTACCCACGTACTTCTTTGTGGATGATTTATCCCTGGATACTTCTCTGACAGTCAGAGTACTTAGCCCAAGGTCTCCAAAGACTACATATATTCCAGTTAGGGCCAATGCTGCAGATAAGATTCCAAAACTATCTACTGATAAATATCGGACCGTGTAAATGGTGATGAAAAAACCTAAGGCTAGGGTAATCATCTGTGCAATGTAAAGAACTGTTGTATTTTTAGCTATTGTACGTGCATCACTCATGTGTTAACCTTAATCCGATGTGTTTACTAAGAAATCATTAAGAAATTATAATTTATTGAAATTACTGGAAAATCAATTGATTGATTTACTATTCATTATCCCTTATTTGACTCAAATGAATTTGCCAGTTAATTTACATTTATCATCAAATCAAGGGATCTGTAAGGCTGCTGGTTATCAGGTAACTTATACAAGAAAAATTTTATTTTTTGATCATTACCACTTTGATAGGGATTAAAAGTAAAAGGTATTCTTTTTTCTTCTTTATTTGCTAATTTAATTGTTTCATTTTTGAGGGTTACGTTATTTAATTGAACAACTACTTCATAGTTTGCAGTGTTGCCCTCATGGTTTACAACGCCGATAATCACTGTTCCCTCTTCATCAACAGTTAAATTTGTGGGATAATTACCTGCTTTCCCTTCAGGCCCCACTATGTAGAATTCAGTGAAGGTTTCACTTGGTGAGGGGTTGATGGTTATATAAACAACGGCTGCAACACCAACAACCACTGCAATGAGTAGTAGGTAAGATACAATTTTATCAATTTTCAATTCAAGCACCGAGTAACTTTTTTCATGGACCCTCTGTAAAATATCATTTTAGTTATATTTTAATAAATACCTTCTTTTTTTTTGGATAATCCTTATAAAATGATATTTATCCTATTTTACCTATTCTTATATACCCAATAAATAGTAATATCTTTATAGTTAATCATTTACAAATAATCATAAATATTTTATCCTTGTTAAGTTAAAGTCACTTTGAGAACTTGATGGGAAAATGTTTAAATATCAAGTTCGATCTATCATGATTATTCATGCTAAAGGTGTAATATGTGATGATTTATATTGTTTATATCATAGCTATAGTGTCTGCAATGGTATTGGGTTTAATCTTAAAGCTTCCTTTACTTCCTGAACAGCCAATTAGAAAATCCTGGACTACTAGTGTTGTATTTCCAACAGCAGTGCTTGCACTGGGATTTACTGCTATGGTTTCCAAATTAGGATACCTGACATCCACAAATATGGACTATTTAATAGCACTGGCCATAGGTGTGCTGACAGCTATTTTTTCCAAATACATGCTGGAGAGATTTCTTCCACCACAAAATTCAGAAGAATCCTCAGATGAATCCCAGGAGGCATCTCCATGAATGAAATAATTGGAATAATCATAGCAGCAGTAATCTCCTGGCTCAACTTCGTACTTATTGACACATGGATGGGACTGCCTGAAGCCCCTGGGGTAAAGGGTGCCGAAGTCATAGGCCGAGGAATCCAGAAAAGGGGTGGAGACTTAGCAGGCGGATTTTTCCAGGGTAACATTGTCTGCTCTCCAGATGCATCAGCAGGGACTCTGCTGGCAGCCATAGGCTGTTTTGCAATTGGAATTCCTGAAGGAGGATTTGTGGCAGCAATATTAGTTTTCTTTGGTAACCGGATTTGTGCTGATCCAGGGTATGCCGGTACAACAGGGGCATTGACCATTACAGTCATAATTGCCGCCACATCATACATTGGTTTAACTCCAGAAATGTTTATTGCAGGGATGATGATAGCAATACTCACTATCCAGGGATTACATCATCCTTCATCATCAAAATTACTCGGTAAAATAGCCAAGAAAATGGGAAGATATACCGAAATTAAATAAAAAGATAATTATTCAAAGTCAAATAAAGTTCAAAAAATAACTTAAAGATAGAAGATCCAGGGTAAATATAATGATAATGGAAATTGTGGGCATAATAATATTATTTGCTGCAGTAAGAATGCTTCTTGCCCAAGACAGAACTGAACGGATGGTTTATTTAAATGTAATAGGTTTTGGTATGTCTGCACTCATCGCCCTTTACATTCAAACATCCTTTGGGGCAATTATAGCCATAACTTACTTTGTAATGTCAACATTGAGTTCCAATGCAATTGCCTACTCCATTGGTAGGGTAAAGGATGAAATTATTTTAGATGAGTGAATAAGCTAGAATATGCTAAAGATTAACAGATATAACAGCCCTTGATTTTTAAAAAGAAAAGGCACAAAACCATAAGATGAAGGTGTAAAATCAATGCTAATAACAGATTTCATAAATTTAACCTATGTTTCAGTTGCCATCATCATCATAGGCTCTATAGGTATCATTGTACTTTCTAAACCAATTGACAAGGTTATAATGTTTGGATTACTCCAGGGCGGTTTTGTAGGCATGATTGCAGCAGCAAAGTATCTGGATGTGGCCATGGCCGCCGCCATATTTGATCCAATATCCACAATCATCCTCTTGATTGCCATAATTAAACTTGATGAAATCAGAAAGAAAAAACAGCAACAAAAATCCCAGGAGGAAGGATTCATTGTTTGATGTTTACGCATGTTTTTACACTGGTGTACTGCTCCTTATAGTTGGTAGTATAGCAACTGTCATTGGTCCTGGAGTTAAAGACCCCATAATAAGGACCATCAACACTGAAGTACCGGCTATTGGCATTTCATTAATTTTATTGACCTATAATCATACAGTTGCACTTTTAACCTATATAGCAGCATCTCTTATAATCATGATGATATTACTTAGGGCCGTAGTAAGATTGGAAGAATTGGAGGCAGATGTATGAGGTTAGGCCGTCTATGGAATTCACTTGCTACTCCTAAAAATATACCCAAGGTTTTTTCAGTCATACTAGCCATTGCTTTGATGGCGGGTTTTGTTGTACCTTTAACCTATGATGTCAATCAATTATACCTAAAACCAGCACCACAAGCACAGGTGGATGATAAAGATCCATTTGCACCATACAATCGTGGAGGATCAGTATTGGAGGAGCCTGCTACATATATATCACAATATCCGCAGTTTGCAGAAAAAGCAGGATTCATTACAAGCTACTTATCTCCCATAGCCATTGGTGTCAGTCAAACCACACTGTACTTTGGTACATCAATCTTATCCTCCCCTGGTGGGGTGATTGATGAGATACTTTACTATAGTAGGGGATTTGACACCATACTGGAATCCAGCATTATGCTGATGGCAACAATTATAGCCTCCTGGGTGGCATTACACTTCACCATGAGAAGGAAGGAGGAGGAATAAATTGGTTGTTCCTGTTCCTGATGTAGTGTCGCCAGTTGTTGTATCCCTTTACATCCCAGCTATTTTTACTGGGTTACTCGTGGGATTGATTGGGCTTTTGGGTATAGCCTTTCAGAAAAGGGATATTCATGTATTGATTCTTACCGATATCGTAGGTCTGGGAATGCTTATCATAGTGGCGGCAGTTGGAACGGATCTGGCTGAAGCGTTAATACTTCCTGGACTGGTGGTTGAGCTGGCTGAAATCCTGGCAATTTCCGAGTTGCTCATGAGTAGGGAGATGAGAAAAATGGATAAAAAAGTGGATCTCATACCAGTTCCATTAAATCTGAATATGGAAATTTTTGAAACAGCACCAGTATTTTTTGCAGTAATATTGGTTGCCTACGGCGCATTTCTCAGTGGATTTACAGGAGGAGCTGTTGCAGGAGCAGGTATACTCTTTTATTTGATTTCAAAGATATATCGGGGAGTTCCTTCCGATATTTGGGAAGGTATATCTGCAACAGCGGTTGTTGTATGGTGTCTATGGTTGATTGGATTCTTATTATTCTTCGCGGCTCCTGACTACTGGCTTCTGGGATTGTTCCTGGCTGCATTTGGACTGTTTATAGAAGTCGCGTATAAAGCAGGGTTAATCGGTGTAATAGGTCGAGAAGAGTTCAAAAGGGGTAAGGAGTAGATTAAATGGATTTAACAACATTAGGTGGACAGCTTCTAGGTATCATCCCCCTGGGAGATATCGTTTTGTACGTAACCACTTTCAACCTTTTCATGTCCGTAGCTGCACTGGTATTCACAGTCCTCATCGCCATGAGCAGAACAGAAAAACAGGTAGAGGCCCAGTTTGGAACTCTTAATGATAGAGAAAAAAAGGTTAGTAAGGATGAATTTAAAATCCGCAGGTTCCTATCCATAATATGCGGGATTGCTACTGCTGGGGCCATGATAACTGGGGATCTCTTCAATTTCACACTCTTCGTTACTTTGATTGGAATAGTCAACATAGGCATAGTTTCAGCTGTAAAAGAAGTAGATGTTTTAGACTCTGCATTCCAATATGGTATAATTGCTATGCTGGCCACATTACCCCTGTTTGGAGGTGCCGCCTTAATATTAGGTACAACAGGAACACTCAGCATGCTTGAGATTGTAAACATACCAACCACGGCCATGATGCTCTTTGGCTCAATATTATTATTCATTGGTGTGGCTGGCGAGTCTGGTGTTGCTCCATTTTTCGCCACCAAGGCGGAGATGTTCAGGACCGCAGGTTCTCCATTTTTAGTGATAATACATCTAAGCTCCTTACTGGTAATTGTAAGGGCTATAGAAATACTTTTAATAATTAACAAACCATTCTAGTAAGAGAAATATATAATCAGGTGAAAATAAATGGACAAATTAAAAGGTGTCAGCTGGATAATATTCATAATTTCAGTATTTGCCATAATATATGCTTTGATCTTCAATCCCGCAGACTGGATAGTTTATGCAATTTCCCTGGTATTTATACCATTATCCGTCCTTTCTCTGGGGTTAATCTCCATGGCCCAGGGTACTAAGGAGGATGAAGAAGATAAGACTAAGGAACCATTTATTGGGTACTAATTTAACATCATAACATCAAATAATTTGACACTAAACATCCTATAATCAATAATTTGACACTAAACATCCTATAATCAAATAAAAAGATAAAATAGACATATTATAATTTAACTGGTGAAAAGAAATGAATTTAATGGCAGAAATCCTGTTGAACGTTTTAATTGCGTTCTTTATAGGCAGCTTGCTATTCGGGCTCCAAAGAAAGGTAATGGCCAGGATACAGATGAGGCCCGGACCACCAATAATACAGCACCTACTGCACACCCTTAAATTTTTCATAAAGGAAACAGTATTTCCGAAAACGGCAGCCATGCCATTTTACGTAGTTATAACTCTAATACTCATGGCAATATGGGTTGCTGCAGTAATCATAGGTCCTGTAACACATGGGCCGCTTCTACTGCTCTTTGCCATATTTGCAATTCACAAGATTGTGGAGCATAATGCTGGATCCAGTTCAGGATCGCCCTATGGTAAACTTAGCTGTGTAAGAGCTGTATTTTCAGCAGCAGCAGAACTGCCTCTATTTGCAGTTTTAATTATCATATACCTAAAAACAGGAACCATGGACCTGGCGGGTATAATTGCCTACCAGGATGCACACGGAGCCCTGTTACTAAGCATACCCCTGACAGCCTTGATGTTCATTGTACTGATTATCTCTAAATCCTATTATTTCTCCCCATTTAACATTACTTTGGCCAAAGATATAATATCCGGATTTGAAACAGAGCACTTCGGTACTTTACGTGGATTTATAATGATGTCAGAATCCATAACCTGGTACATGCTGGTATGGATATTTTTAACAGTATTTATTGGTGGCCTGAGTCCTATTGGCTACCTTATTGGAATGGTTATTGTCACCGCTGTGATTGGACTGATAAATGCCATCACACCCATACTTAACCCAAACCATTCTGTTATGGCAGAGGTCACACTGGCTTTCATAGGTATAGTGGGATCCATTGCAATGATCTACATTTAAAACATGATCAAAATTTAAAAAAATATTACATCAAATAAAAAATAATTCAATGATATTATATTAAAAAATAAACAAGGAGAACTGGGAAATGGAACGGGAAAACGATTTGTTGTTCTTTATGGCGTTAACCGTAATTGGGGCGATTCTGGCCAGTAGTTTAGCTGTAATTTTACAGAGGACAGTAGTATTGCCACTGACAATATCCATTTTTTTCATCTTAATCCTCACTGTACTACTTAACAAAAAGAAAGGTTTACAATTAGCTGAAAAAATTGAAAATTTGGCCATGATAGTGGCTCTTTTAGCATTCATCTTTTCATTTATATATCTTTTCAGACCAGCATAGGTGAAAATCAATGGATAATCATTTATATCTAATTTACATACTTTCATTTGTAATAGGATCCATATTAGGGCTCCTATTAAGTTATAAAAAGTATTCAGAACCGTTTATAATAAATAAAATAGATGTTCTAGCCCTTATAATGGCAATAATTGGATGGGTTCTGGCATTAAATGCACAACTCATACCAGCAATTCCAGAGTTCATCACAGTCACAGTGGGAGTGTTCCTGTTTGCCATGGTATTTGGGATGAGACCCGGCTATGGAAGGTATGAAACTGTAATTGGGTTTGCAGTGGCAGGGATTATCTGGATATTAAGGACGGTGTTATTATGAATGCCAATGATGAGGAAACAAAAACAACTGATGAGGAAACAAAAACTTCAGGAGAAGAAACTAATACTCCTGAGGAAGAAAACATACTAGAAGAAGAAATAGATTCATCAGATGATATAATTCCCCTCTCAAATATAGATGAAGAATTTGAAGAAGATATTAAATTCCAGAAAGAAGCACCAGCAACCAGCGAAGAAGATCTTCGCTTAAGGATGAAAAAAAGGATACTTGCAAGTTACAGGTGGCAGGAAGATATAATAATTCCCTTCTCAAAGGAGCTCAAGATTAAAACAGAAGAACTGGAAGAAATAATGATCAGAAGACTGGACATGTCCAGTTTAGAAGCCGTACACCCCCGATTTGAATCAGCCAAGTTAAGATGCATTAAAGAGAGAGTTCATTCTGATTTAAGGCTTTGCGTACTGGCAGATGTTATGAATCTTTTAACAAAAGAAGAATCAGAGGATATCAAAACTAGGACAGCCATTAAAATTATAAAAGACGAAAAATCTTACGAAAAATTTCTGGAAGAAGGTAAAAAAGAACTAGTGGAATATTTAAAACGTTAAATTAACTGGATTATTTGCGAAATGTAAAAAAAATTATTGCATATAAAAATTTTAAAATTCTCAAAAAAAAAATTCTCATAAAAAATTACATTTAATCATTGGAATATAGATCTGGTACAAGAAGAAAAAAATAGATCAAGGTAAAAGAAATGTTGGATTCCCTTAAAGACGTTATACGAAAAAGTTCTATTCATGTCTGTTTAGTAAGTACCGGAGGGTGTAACGGCTGTGACATCGAAGTAGTGGCCCTGCTTTCCCCCAGATACGACCTGGAACAGTACGGAATTTATGTACATAACAACCCTAGAGAAGCGGATGTTATACTTATTGCAGGTGCAGTAACCGAACAATGGAGAGAAAAATTGCAGAGAATATATGCTAAAGCCCCAGAACCTAAAGTAGTAGTTGCCGTTGGAAACTGTCCCTTATCTGGTGATGTATTTAATCAGGAAGGTGGCAGTGTTTACGCACCGGCCAGTGATTTCATACCGGTAGATGCAGAAATCTCCGGATGTCCACCAAGGCCATCAGAAATACTGGCAGCAATTTTAGCCGTGGGACCAGATGCAATAGCAACTAAAGGAAGGCAAGCTAAAGGAGGGCACACAGTAGAGGAGAAAGCAGAAGGAGGGGAAAAAGTATGATATTGCCCATAGGACCAATTCACCCCGCTCTCAAAGAACCTCTACGATTAAAACTAAAAACCCAGGGTGAGAAAGTTTTAGAAGCAGAAATTGACTATGGATATGTTCACCGTGGTATAGAAAGGGTTATGAGGGGTAAAACATGGCAAAAAGGCATATTTTTATCAGAGAGAGTCTGTGGAATCTGTTCATACATCCACACCCAGACCTTCGCAGAAACCTTTGAAAGTATAGCAGGAGAACAAGTACCACTACGTGCCCAATTCCTGAGAGTGCTTACCAATGAACTCGATAGAATTCAGAGTCACCTACTGGCCAATTCAACCTATTTCAAAGCATTAGAACATGAAACCCTCTTTATGTACATGTTACACCTGAGAGAACCCATCATGGACGCTATCGAACTATTAACTGGAAACAGAGTTAACATGGGATGGAACATAGTCGGTGGAGTGAAGATGGATGTAAATCAGTCACACCTGGACAGTATAATGAAGATAATCCTGGAATTAGAGGATCAGTACGACCGATACGTGGAGATGTTCAATCATGGACCATTGGTAGGCATTAGATCCCATGACGTGGGAAAAATGACCCGGGAAGAAGCCATTAAAGCAAGGGCAGTTGGGCCTATAGGAAGAGCTTCTGGGCTGAAACATGATCTGCGAGAACAACATCACACTTACCATGATCACTTTGACTTCAAGGTGATATGGAGAAAGGAACAGGATAACTACGCCAGAACAATGAACAGATTCGATGAGGTAACAGAATCAATAAAAATAATAAAACAGGCAATTGAAAACTTACCTCCAGGAGAGATTAGAAAACAGATAACTATCCCTGCAGGATACGGTGAATGGAGAAACGAAGCACCAAGAGGAGAGGTGACCTATATGATAGAAACCAACGGAAACCTCATAAAAAACGCCTCCATCAGAACACCAAGTATAATGAACATAGATGCCTGTGCCAAGTACATGATGAAGGATGTGGCAACTGTCCCTGATGCACTAGCCACTTATGCCAGTGTAGATCCATGCATCGCCTGTACAGAGAGGGTAGTGATAATGGATGAAACTGGTAAGAGCCAGGAATATGTTTATCCTGATTATAATATTCCTTACAATGAATGATGAAAATTAGATTGAAAATAACAGTAAAATAAATGAATATTCCCGAATGATGTCTTATGTCTTCAGTAATATGGTATCTATACGAATTTGCCAGAAAATCATGGGCAGAAAAATTTGCTGATGCAAAAACTGACCAGGAAATTATGGAAACCCCATCCCGATTTAGGGACTTCCCCGAAGTCAGAAAAGAGTACTGTATAGCATGTGGGGCCTGTACAGCTGCCTGTCCTGCGCCCATGGCTATTAAACTGGTGAGAACTAAGGACAACACCCATGAAAAGGGTATCACCTATCCCATTATAAACAACAGAGGATGTATAAGGTGCGGTTTCTGTGCCGAAGTATGTCCCACCGAACCAAAAACCTTACTCTGTGGCGAAAACCACCATATCCGGGAGAAATTCACCATATTCCCCCAAGAGAAGTTGTATGTAATTGATGATTACCTCTGCATACGCTGTAAAAAGTGTTTAGAAACCTGTAAAAATGTGGCAGGTGCCATATCAGAGGTGGATAAAAAAATGGTTATAGATCAGTCCAAATGCATAGGCTGTGGGGACTGTGTCAAAAACTGCCCGGTAAAAGGGGCTGTAAAGGCCATATATGTTGACCATGTAGAGGAGCAGAAATCTATAATCAACCTGGTGGTTAATACCCTAGAATCCCGGATAGATGAAGACCAGGACAAGATAATGTTTCTGGAACCACCAGAAGTATACAAGATAGATTATCCCACCTATGAACTGGCTCAAAAGGCCAGGGAGATAATCCCTCAGGAAGATCTGATAAGGGACACTTTCGAGAAGATAACCGACCGCCTCAAGCTTAGAATATTAACCTGGAATGAAGAAAAGTGTACAGACTGCCGCTTATGTGTCAGTGAATGTCCTTCCGGAGCTATAACATATGATGAAGAAGAAGGAGTTAAAAGAGATCCGGATAAATGTCTAAGATGTAGTATATGCTACCAGACATGCCCATTCGATGTACCCGGCTATTATTTAGCCAGATTCCAGTTAACTGATGACCCCCTAGATGAGGGATTGATCCAGATCACAATAAAACCTTCAAAACTACCAACCCAGTAAAGGAGTAGATTAAAATTCCAGAAACTGAAAGCTCAAAAAACACAACTTCCAAAAAACTGAACAAACCACTCAGAGAAGTGGATGTTGAATATGAAATAGATTCAAGTAAGTGTGAGCAGTGCGAAGAACGACCATGTTTACTTTCATGTCCAGTAGATGCCATAAACCAGGTACCGCCAGATAACCATATCGAAATCAACGAAAAGTGTGTGGGATGTGTGTTATGCAGGGAAGTCTGCCCCTACGATGCCATAACAATGAAAACTACCATGGCAGAACCCATACGGGAAAATGTACCTAATATAAACAAAAAACTCTGCAGACAATGCGGGGCATGTGTACATGCCTGCAAAACTGGATCTATTCACCTGGAATCAACTGGTTCTGAGGAAGCACATAGTGTAATAAATGAGGATACATGTGTCCGGTGCGGATACTGTGCTCGTGTATGCCCCACAGAAGCCATAAAATATGGTGAAATACTGCCCAGATCCGTGGCTGGCGGTAAGGCGGTAGTGGTAAACCAGAAAAAATGTATTGGTTGTATGACCTGCACCAGGGTATGCCCGTCCAGAGGAGCTATAAATGTGGGCGAAGTAAGTAAATTACCCTATATAAACCCCGCGTACTGTGCAAGATGCGAAGAATGTATGGATGTCTGTCCCAGTACAGCAATTAGATATTCTTCCAGGAAAAGGGCATATAAAGATTATAATAAAATTAAAACCATGGAAATTTTATCTGAGATCCTGGAAAAAGACGCTAGCAAACTCTCAAAAAATGCCAGTCGAATCAACTCCATCTTTAATAAAATATCCCGAGATGTGAGTGCCAGCCATGAGGAAGATGAGTTTGAAGAAGATGTAACTGGACTGTTAGAAGATGAGATCAAAGGCATGGTGGATGGTGGACTGGAAATAGATGATATTGGTGAAATAATAGAGAAAACCAATCCTAAACGGGAAAAAACAGTTATTGATGAAAACTGTATAGCCTGTGGTGTCTGTGTTGACCAATGCCCAGTAAACTGTATAAAGCTTCAAGCACCACTTCCCATTCATATAACAGAGGGATGTGTTTTCTGTGGACGCTGTGTAGAAGCCTGTCCATTTGATGCTGTAAGTATAACTGAAGAACATTTCGCAACCAGGGATGGAAGGATATACTTCTCCAGGGAAAAGATCAAAGGCCCTAGAAAAGGAGAAATAGTAGTAGATTATGATTCCTGCCAGCAGTGCGAGGTATGTGTTAATAGATGTCCGGAAGATGCGTTAAGTTTCCAAGATGATAAATTAACAGTTGATACAGATAGATGTATTCGATGTGCAGAATGTGAAGGAGTATGTCCATTACATGCCATCAAATTTAAGGCAGAAAACTAGTATTTCTTAAAAATAGAAAACTGGTCCTATACAAAAATTTAATTTTCTACATGGGAGGATCAAAAATTGAACAGAAGATTTTTTGTTTCTGACTGTGAAGGTCCCCTAACTATAAATGATAATGCTTTTGAACTTTCAGGCAAATACATAGAAGATGGGGAAAGATTTTTCCAGATAGTCAGCAGATACGATGATATTCTGGCGGATGAAATTAAAAGGCCAGGATATAATGCCGGGGGAACTTTAAAGCTAATTCTTCCCTTCTTGAAGGCATATGATGCTACCAACAAGGATATAACTGAGTTTTCAGAGGAAACTGTTTGCCTGGTCCCTGGTGCACGGGACACCCTCCAGTTTGTGTACTGTACCATGCCCTCATTTATTGTAAGTACCAGTTACCAGCAGTATATACAGGCCCTGTGTAATATAACTGGATTTCCATTTCAAAATACCTATTCTACTATATTGGACATAGATAAATATTCTTTAACCTCTACAGAAAAAACAAGGCTCATGGAACTCCGGGAAGATGTCTTAAATGATCCAAGCTTCGAAAACCTAGAGAAAATATTCTGGGAAATAATCCCCCAAATGCACATTGGCAAAATAATAGAAGAAGTAGACCCAGTGGGAGGAGAAGGTAAAAAGGAATCGGTACTGGATATCATTAAAAGATTCCAGTTTAAGGGATCTGATCTGATGTATGTAGGGGATAGTATAACCGATGTCCAGCCATTAAAATATGCACTTGAACAAGGTGGACTGTCAGTGGCATTTAATGGTAATGAATACTCAATTGAGGAGACAGAAATAGCAATTATGGCGGATAATACACTTCCCATATCCATATTGGCCGACCTCTTTAACAAGGGAGGTAGGGAAGAAATAATGGAATTTATTGACCAATTTAAAGATGGACCACTACGTGCTTTAGAGGATTATCCTGTGGATTCACAGTTAACCCTTAAATATCCCTCCCTATCCAATATCCAGATAGATATTGTGGATGATCAAAACAGGGAGAAGATTAAAGAAGAAAGCCTTAAATACCGTAAGAATGTGCGGGGAGAATCAATAGGGGGTTTAGGATAATAATGTCACTACAAAAATTATCAGTATTAAAATCAAAGCTGGATGACACCTATGCTGAAGCATTCACTGGCATCTGCTGTCGGGTGATTATCACGGCAGACGATGGGGAAACCCTTAAAAGAGCAGCATATGATGCAACCGCCACACCAGGCACGGTTATTGGTAGGGTAGAAGGGGGAATAGAATCCTGGCTTGATGAAAAGGAAACTCCTGACGGTAGGATGGGTGTGATTGTTCAGTTCTGGTACGATAATGAAGACATTGAAAAATTTGATGTGGAATTATCCTACCGCATTCGGCAGGACGTACTGGTTAAACCATTCACCAGGGTATTTGATGCGTCTATAAATCCGGAGGGATACATAGACACCATGAAACAGGTAGGCCATTGTGGTGATGGTTTTGAATGGGAGGAAAAATTATATGGCAGGGACATGATCGTGGTGCCTATAGCCATACCTGATTTCATTATCCAACGCAAGCTAGGCTACTCTAAAGGAATAATGGGTGCTAATTTCTGGTACATGTGCAGGACTAAGGATTCAGTTTTAAATGCCGGTAGAAAGGCATTAAAAGTCATTGAAAAAGTAGAAGGAGTTATAACGCCATTTGATATCTGTTCTGCAGCATCAAAGCCCGAAACCAATTATCCATGGATAGGTCCTACAACTAACCATCCATACTGTCCATCCCTTAAATCAGTATTGAAGGAAGAGTCAAAAATTCCAGATAATGTGGGTTACGTACCTGAAATTGTAATAAATGGGATAAATGCTGAAGCACTTGAAGAAGCAATGAGAGAGGGGATCCTGGCAGTACTTGAGGATGAAGATGTTTTAATGGTTTCAGCTGGTAACTATGAAGGCCAGTTGGGTGATCATAAAATTTACTTACGGGCATTGTTTAGTTAGGGAGATTTACATGACCTTCGATGTAGTGGGATTCGGTGCATTGAACCTGGATAAACTCTATCTGGTTAATAAAATAGCCGGTAAGGATGATGAATCATTTATAAAGGATTTTAACATATCATGCGGTGGAAGCGCAGCCAACACCATCATAGGGCTATCAAAACTTAACTTAAGGACGGCGTTCATTGGTAAAGTTGCCCAGGATTCTGAAGGCGAAATTTTACTTGAAAATCTCAAAAATGAAGGAGTAAATACCAATGGAGTAATAACATCAGCCCACGGAAGAAGCGGTAATGTAATGGGCTTTGTAGATGATAGGGGAGAAAGAGCATTATACGTTGATTCCGGTGTAAATGATGAGATAAAGTCCGAGGAAGTTTATCTAGATATGATATCTGATACAAGGGTTCTACATATTACATCCTTTGTTGGTGATTCCATCCATACCCAAGAAGATCTTTTAGACCAGCTACCTCCTGATGTAAAGGTAAGCCTGGACCCCGGAAGGATCTACGCAGAATATGGTTCTGAAAAAATTGGGAAAATCCTTAAAAAAACAAATATACTACTGATAAATAGTGCTGAACTTAAACTGTTAACCCGGAATAAATATAAAACAATTGAAGAAGAAATAGAATCCCTGAAAGACTTCCATATGGATATGGTGGTGGTTAAACTAGGAGAGGATGGGTGCTACGCTACAGATGGTGAGTCCTCCTATTTTGTGGAAACTTTTCCAGCTAAATGCAAGGATACCACCGGAGCAGGAGATGCCTTTAACGCTGGATTTTTATTTGGATATTTAAATGGGGAAAATTTGGAAGATTCCTGTGTTATTGGGAATTATGTGGCTGCATGCAGTGTGGAATACTTTGGTGGAACCGGGAATTTACCAGACGCTTCAAAATTAAAAGAGTATATTAGAGAATTTAAACAAAGAAAATTAATTGATCATTAACAAAATCAGATATGAAAGATGGGTTTATTATGGATGTAACCTTTAAAAAAGATAGAAAAGAACTTCAGGGAGAAGTTAAGATTAAATCAATGGAAATCGAGCATATAGATGAGGATTTCCAACCTGAAATTGAAGAATGTTCCTTGAAACAGAAATTCATAACCATCTCCCCAGAATGTGTAAGATGCAATCTTTGCGTAGAAGAGTGTCCAGTTGATGCAATAACAGAGGCTAAATCAGATAAACAGCCAAGAATAACTGATAAGTGTGTTAAATGCGATATATGTGCAGAAACTTGTCCAATTGGTGCTGTTAAAATATTAGAAACCACATCTGATGTAAATGAGGAAGTTAAATTCCACGTGAAAGAGGAAAAGGTACCTCACCGGAAATTAAAGCTCAAAAATATAACTGTAGATGAAGAGAAGTGTGAAGGATCAGGAGAATGTGTTAAATTCTGCCCAACCAGTGCCATATCCATGAAAAAAGGAAAAGCAGTAGTAGATACCAGTTTATGCATAGGATGTGGTGCATGTGCTAATGTCTGTCCCGAAAATGCAATTGTTCTAGAACGGGACTTAGGATCAATAATTAAAACCAAAAAGCTCCTGGTGGATCAGGAAACCTGCGTCCAATGCATGGTATGTGAAGAAAACTGCCCAGTGGAAGCAATCCAACTTGAAGGCGACGAAGTAGTGTTATCTGAGGATAAATGTATTTTATGTAACGTATGTTCAACCAAATGCCCTGTTGGAGCATTGAAACTGGAGGGGATATAAATTGAAAGTTAAAGAGATAATGGATGAAGAATTTATATACGTATCACCGGATCAGAATATTGATGAAGTATCAATAATCATGGAAAAAGGTAAAAAATTTACCACACCAGTGGTAGATAAAGACATACGTCTTGTAGGGTGGATTACATCATTTAACATAACCCAGGGGTTACGGGATGGTAAAAAGAAAATAAGTGAAGTGATGCATTCCACAGACAGCGTAGTTCACGTCAATGAAAATGATCCTGCCAGATTGGCTGTTCTGAAGATAACCCACAATAAACTTGTAAACGTCCCAGTTCTTAATGATGAGGAAGTACTTGTTGGTGTTGTCCGTTCTGTTGATATAGTGAAAACCCTATCCCATCTCTATGAGATAAAAGTATATAAGATCTTTAAGGCCCTTGAGAAGGAACTTAAAGGAGTAAGCTGGGATGAACTCATGGAAGCATCTGCCATAATCACCACCAGACGCACAGGAGAACATGTTACTGCTGAAGAATATGAATTACGGATTAAAAATGCAACCTTTGGAGAGGCAATCTGGGCAACAGGTGGCCTTGAAAAATTCTTTGTAGGACTCATTGCTATAGGACAAATGGTAACTGCTAAAAAAGTTGCAAGGGCCAGGAAATAGAATTTAATTCCTGATTATCCTATTTTTATGGTTATTTAATTTGATATACAAAAACTAGTTCAGGTACCAAACACCATACAATTAATTTAAGTTAATGGAAGCATGTAATGACTGAAACAGCCTCAAAACCCATCATAATAAGATATGGAGAAATAGGAGTTAAAAGTCCCCGAGTTAGGAGCAGATTCGAAAAGAAACTCATCTCCAATATTAAAAATATCATTCCAGGAGATATACAGATAAAACAGGGAAGAATATTCCTATTCCCGGAAAACTATTCAGAAGCGTTGGAATCTTTAGGAAAGATATTTGGTGTGGTTTCATACAGCCCCACTGTACAGACAACTACAGATTATAACTCCATTAAAGAAACCTTGAAGAATTACGTTAAGAAACTAGTGAAGGACCAAATATTCTCCGGAGAACAAAGCTTTGCCATCCGTTGCCGTAGAGTTGGTGAACATAAGTTCACCAGTCAGGAGATGGCTGCCTACTGTGGTGCAGTGGTGGTTGATGAAACTGGTTCACCAGTAAACCTCTCAGAACCTGATTTTACAATATTTGTAGAAGTAAGAGATGATAAAACCTACATATTCCACGAGAAAAAAAAGGGATTAGGTGGTTTGCCCATTGGAACCCAGGGAAGAGTGATAGCCCTGTTATCTGGAGGTCAGGACTCACCAGTAGCCACCTTTCTCATGATGAAGAGGGGATGTTCAGTTACCCTTCTTCACTTCAACAACCACCCCTTCACAGGAGAGTCGCTGGATAAGATAACCAAAATAGTTGAAAAACTCAAAGAATATTCTTCCGGGTCTAAGGTGAACTTCTACACCGTTAACTATGGTGATTACCTGCACAAAATTGTGGATGAAGCCCCACCACGGATGACCTGTGTGTTGTGTAAAAGTGGAATGTACCAGTTAGCTGAAAAACTGGCCCAAAAAGAGAGTGCAATGGCCATAATCGATGGCAGCAGCCTGGGGCAGGTGGCATCCCAGACATTACCCAACATCCTGGCCACCCGTTACAGTACAAACATGCCAATATTAAGTCCCCTTATTGGTCTGGATAAGGTGGAAATACAGAATATAGGTGAACAAATAGGCACACTTGCCATTTCAATATTACCTGAAAGTGGTTGCAGGGCAGCACCTAAACATCCAGAAACCAACGCAGTTTTAGAGAAAGTTCTGGAGACACAGAAGAAAATTGGCATGGAAGATGAACTTGAAAAAATTTTCCAAACTCTGAAAAAAAATAATTAATTTCAATAAAAAATTTTATTTAGGAATGAGCATTTTGATAAGGTTTAAATAAAAATTTTCAAATTTATTTATTAATGAATTTCAAATTTCCTTATAAAGGATTATCATATTCCCTTCTTAAAGGATTATCTAGAGAAAAATTTTTATTTTTAAAGGGTAAAATATTTCAATAGTGATTTCTATGACCCCTTCGGTACAAGTAATAGCAGTTTCCACAAGTGAAGTGAAGCACCAAAAAAAGATCAACATAGATAAAGGAATTTTAAAGGAAAATTTCGGGATTATCGGTGACTCACATGCTGATAGCAGCACCCACCGTCAAATCAGTCTTTTAAGTATAGAAAGTATAGAGAAAATGCGTGACTTAGGACTGAACGTGAATCCCGGAGATTTTGGAGAGAATATCACCACTAAAGGAATAGATATCCCCTCACTTCCGATGGGCACCCGACTTTTTATTGGGGATGATGTTATTCTGGAGGTCACGCAGATAGGAAAAGAATGTCTCGAGCCCTGTGAAATAGGTCGACAAGTAGGGACGTGTGTCATGCCCATTGAAGGCATATTTGCCCGGGTCATAAAGGGCGGGGAAGTAAAATCAGGAGATAAAATAAAAAGTAAATAAATTAGTTGCATTTATGAACATATTGAAGGATATTAAATAATACACATGGGAAGGATATAACAATTGTAGGAGATAGTAAAAAAATGGTATTACATGGAACTGAAGTATTAAAGAAAGACTTCGTCAAGATGACCAATGGCGGAGTGATCATGGATGTAGTAAACGCTGACCAGGCAGTTATAGCTGAAGAAGCAGGAGCAGTATCAGTTATGGCTTTGGAAAAAGTCCCTGCAGATATAAGGGCTACTGGTGGAGTGGCTAGAATGGCAGATCCTTCCAAAGTAACGGAAATAATAGACGCCGTGTCCATCACAGTAATGGCTAAAGTAAGAATCGGTCATTTTGTAGAAGCACAGGTCTTAGAAACACTGGGAGTGGATATGATCGATGAAAGTGAAGTACTCACCCCTGCCGATGAAAAATTCCACATCGACAAGAAAAACTTCACAACACCATTTGTATGCGGGGCCAGAGACCTAGGGGAAGCATTACGTCGTATAGATGAAGGTGCAGCCATGATCAGGACCAAGGGTGAAGCTGGAACCGGTAACATAGTTGAAGCTGTCAGGCATATGAGGAGAATCCAGGGAACCATAAGGGAAATCAAAACCAAGGATGAAGAAGAGCTATGGGCAGTGGCCAGGGAGCTTGAATCACCACTAGAACTGGTTAAAGAAACTGCAAAATTACAGAAACTTCCAGTTTTAAACTTCGCTGCCGGTGGAGTAGCAACACCTGCAGATGCTGCACTTATGATGCAGCTTGGAGCTGATGGTGTCTTTGTGGGATCAGGAATATTCAAGTCTGAAAACCCTGAAATCGTGGCAAAAGCTATTGTAGAAGCAACTCAACACTACAATGAACCTGATGTCATTGCTGATGTAAGCAGGGACCTGGGTAAAGCAATGCCTGGACTGGAAATAGGCCAAATACCTGAAAACGAGATACTACAGACCAGATAATTTAATAAAACTCTGGTATCTTTATTAACTTTTTTTATCTCTTATTTTTTTTTAACTTTTTCTTAAACTATTATTTTTTAAATTTTTTTCTTAATCTATTATATTTTTTAACTTTTTTTCTTTTTCAATTCTGCGTCAAAGATATCCGATGATTCCATAATTAGTTTTTTGATTGGTAATTTTTGTGTACAACTCTCTTCACATTCACCACACTGGGTGCAGAAACTTGCGCTTTCTTTTTTGGCAGTTAAGAATTTGTAACTTCCCAATGGTTTTTCCATATTCTGGTAGACGTATAAGTCATTTAAGAGGCTTAAATTCAGCGGAATATCCACACCAGCAGGACATGGCATGCAATAGCCACATCTGGTACACATAACATGCATCCTTTCACTATATGCATCTATAACCTCTTCAATCAGAGTTTTTTCATCACGGGTGAGGCTGTTGGCATAGCCTTTTTCTGCCATCATAATATTCTCAATCATTTGCTCTATGGTACTCATACCACTTAAAACGGTGTTTATTTCTCCTTGGTCCCATAGGAAACGCAAAGCCCATTCTGAGAGGCTTCTTTTAGGCACTGCTTTATCCCATATGGCCTGAATATCCTGAGGTATGTTGTTGGTGAGGCAACCCCCACGGAGGGGTTCCATGATGATGGTGCCCATATTTCGCTCTGCAAGGTAATGGAGTCCTTCCTTCCCAGCCTGGAAGTTTTGATCCATGTAGTTGTACTGGATCAAGGATAAGTCCCAGTTATAGGAGTCCACGATTTTCTTGAAAAGGCCGATTTTATCGTGGAATGAGAAACCAGCATATCTTATTTTGCCCTCTTCAAGAGCAGAGTCCAGGAACTCCAGGACACCCCTGCTTTCCAGGTTTGACCACGTACTCTGCCCCAGGCCATGCAGGAGATAGAAATCAATATATTTGGTTTGAAGCTTTTCAAGCTGTTTATCCAAGTAATAGTTTAGATCTTCCCTTTTTTTGATGAGCCAGCTGGGCAACTTGGTGGATATGTACACATCTTCCCGATACCCATCTTTAAGTGCATTCCCCAGCCAGACTTCACTTTGCCCACTTTGAGATGCAGAGGAGCTGTGGTACGAATAACCGGTGTCAAAAAGATTAACACCATGCTCAAGGGCGTAATGGAGCATCTCTGTGGCATGTGGATCTATTTTTTCAGGGTTACCATCAATTACTGGAAGCCGCATGCATCCAAAACCAAGTATGGATACTTTTTCACCTGTTTTTCCTAGTTTTCTGTACAACAAAATTTGAACTCCTAATTCTTGAAGTTATTTAGTAGGGTCAAGGAATATAAAAATGTTTAAGTGAAGGATTACAATTCCATATTTACTTCGTGATGATTATGTTAAGAGATTTACTGATAGACAGGGACGTGTTTTTAGACATACGCAGAAAGGCCATTGATTCGGATGAAAATTCTGCTGAAGAGATTGAACTCCTGGAAAAAGCTGTTTTTAAGAGGTTGAAGAAGAAGAGATCCATTAAAAAGTATAAAAAGTTGGGGGTTACTAAAGCCGACCTTAAGGAAATAATTGAACTGGCAGACATCCTTGGCTTAGATGTACTGGATGGTCCTTCAAATTATGAGATTGCACAGGAACATCAGGAATGGTGCACTATCTGTGGCAGATGCTGCAGGGAATCGGAATCGATATTTATTCATAAAGATGAATTGAACGTACTTCTAACATTCAATCCAGATCTTAAAGATGGAATTATTCCTAACAAGCAGTACCCGGGACATTATGAGCTAAAAGACATTAAACCATGTAAATACATTGATCCAGAAACCAACCGCTGCGGAATATATGATTCCAGGCCTCAGGTCTGCAGAAGCTATCCTCTAGTGCTTATTGATTCTGGAGGTAAGACCCGTAATATAATTAATCTACGCCATTCCTGTAATTATTCGGTTATGTTAATATTAGAAAAATCAATTATTTTATTTGATGAAGCTATAAGACGATTAGAGCAGGGTTAAAAAGAGATTTAGGGATTAAATAGAAAATAAATTTGAAAATATTATAAGATAAAGAATATGGGTTAGTAATAATTAAAAATAAAGAAATTTAAGTTTATTTTTCAGCTAATTTTTTCTTATAATCATCTATAGCTGCATGCAGCGCATCTGCTGCAAGGTTGGAACAGTGCATCTTAACTGGAGGCAGGCCTTCCAGTTCATTGGCCACATCGTTCCTGGTAATTTCTAAGGCTTCTTCAATGGTCTTACCCATGGCCAGCTCGGTTACCATGCTGCTGGTTGCAATAGCCGCACCACATCCAAAGGTTTTAAATTTTATATCTTCAATGATGTTATCTTTAACCTTGATGTAGATGGTCATCAGGTCTCCACACGTTGGATTTCCAACGGTTCCTATTCCATCAGCTTCTTCGATTTCTCCTACATTCCGAGGATTTGAAAAATGATCCATTACTTTCTCACTATACATGTTACATACACCCTTTTTTTATCTGACTGTCCGGATAAAATTAAAAAATTTATTGCTCCACTTGACACCATAATGGTGATAACTTTCTAAGTGTTTCAACGGCGTCTTTTATGGATTTCACTATATAATCTATTTCTTCTTTCTTATTTTCTTTCCCCAGAGTTAAACGCAGTGATCCATGGGCGTCCACTTCCTCGAGCCCCAGGGCCAATAGCACATGCGACGGCTCCAGCTTTTTAGATGAGCAGGCAGATCCAGTGGACGAAGCTATCCCCTTAGCATCTAAATGTAAAACAAGTGATTCTCCTTCTATGCTTTTGAATCTGAAGTTTATATTGTTGGGCAGTCTTTTTGTGGAGTGTCCATTAAGATAGGATTGTTCAACCTCAGATAACACCTTTTCTATAATCTCATCCCTGATGGAGGTCACATACTGCTCTGTTTCCTCCAGGTTTTCCTTTGCTATCTGGCATGCTTTACCCAGTCCCACTATACCGGCTACATTTTCTGTGCCCGGCCTGATTCCCTTTTCATGGCCTCCTCCGTGAAGTATAGGTTCCAACCTTACGCCCCTTTTAACGTACAGAGCACCTATGCCTTTAGGTCCGTAGAGTTTATGGGCTGACAGCGATAGCATGTCCACATTCAATTGGTTAACATCTACCGGGATTTTACCCACACTCTGCACGGCATCGGTATGGAAAATTATCTTATGCTCTCGTGCTATTTCTCCGATCTCATTAATTGGTTGAATAGTACCAATTTCATTGTTGGCATGCATTATGGTAATTAGGATTGTCTCATCTGTGATTGCATCTTGTAGGTCCGAAACAGATACAATTCCATCTTCTCCAGCAGACAGATAAGTGACATTAAAACCTTTTTTCTCTAGATATTTACAGGTCTCATCAACTGCGGGATGTTCTATATTGCTGGTTATTATATGGTTGCCCTTATCTTTTAAACGGTAGGCTGTGCCTTTAATGGCTATGTTATCTGATTCTGTACCACCGCTGGTGAATATTATCTCATCGGGATTAGCCCCTATTAAAGAAGCTACCATTTTCCTGTTTTCTTCCATAACTTTCCTGGCTTCCCTACCTAAGGAGTACAGGGTTGATGCATTTCCAAAGGAATCCACAAAGTAGGGTTCCATAGCTTTAAATACTTTCGGGTCAACTGGGGATGTGGCGGAATGATCCAAGTAAATCATTTTAATACCTCTATTTTTTTTAATAAAAATAATTCAACCATATATTATCTTGTTTTCCCTAGATTAAGGTTTTTAAAAATATCTCCATATCCTAAATTTAGGTTATAATATAAATTAATTGTACAAGATTATCATTTATAATTTCAAGCAAGCAGGGTACTTCGTCTCCTCTATTTCTTTTGGGGTTAGTTAAACCACATAAAAAATATAACAATTGTTATATAGTTAACTTTATAAATGTATCCCTATCGTAAAAACTTCCAGACTCTCTCTTAAACTTCTATATTAATAATAAACTGTAGGAAAGTTTTTTTAATTATAATATTATAACGATAGTTATATATAATTTATTCGTGAATTCTTAATAATGCTATAAATCAACATCTAAAATTCTAAACTATTAATTGATTCATTAATTATAATTTTAAATCGTTTTAATTCCTTAATTATAATTCTAAATCCTTTAATGATTTAATATTTAAAATTTATTCTATTAGGTTAATTAAATAAATTTTTATTCCATTATTAAAACATAAAATGCATAATTCAGTTACATCATAATTCAGTTACATAATATTATTTAAGAGATTAACCATATTTAACAGAATTTACTTAAAGTAAAATATTTATATAACAATTGTTAAATAAAATAACAATCGTTAATATATACATTCATGCCGAGATGACCGAGTGGCTAGGTGCGTGGCTGCAGACCACGATACTTGGGTTCAAATCCCAATCTCGGCCTTGTAAGTAAAATTGATTCATTTTAAACACTACCAGATAAACATGTTAAAAATTTATAACACCATGAGTAGGAAAAAGGAAAAATTCCAGCCTATTCAGGGAAACAGGATTAAATTATTTGTATGCGGACCTACAGTTTACGATGATTCCCATATAGGCCATGCCCGGACTTATATATCCTTCGATATAATTGCCCGCTATTTAGAATACAAAGGATATTCTGTGTTCTACCTGCAGAACATCACTGACATTGAAGATAAAATCATCAACAGGGCATCTGAACTGGATGTCTTTCCAATTGATTTAGCACGCTATTTTGAGAGGAGATACCTGGAAGATATGCAAGCTTTAGGTGTGGATCGTGTGAATCTATATGCTCGGGCAACTGAGCACATATCTGAGATAATTGTTCAAATTGAAACTTTAATGGATAAAGGATTTGCATATGAAACAGAAACAGGGGTTTATTTCAATGAATCAAAGTTTCCTGAATTTGGAAACTTATCCCATCGTAATGTAGAGGATTTAAACATACACCGGGTGAGTCCGGACAGTAAAAAAAGAAATCCAGGAGATTTTGCATTGTGGAAGAAGAAGGATGTAGAACCATACTGGGATTCTCCATGGGGTAAAGGTAGGCCGGGCTGGCACATAGAAGACACTGCCATCACTGAGGAATATTTAGGGCAGCAATATGATATCCACGGTGGTGGGTTAGACCTGATCTTCCCTCATCACGAGGCAGAAATTGCCCAGATGGAATCAGCATCTGGAAAATCACCCCTGGTACGGTATTGGATGCACACCGGATTTCTAAATGTTAGTGGGGAGAAGATGTCCAAGTCCCTGGGCAACTTCATAACCATTCGGGACATGCTAAAAAATCATGATCCAGAAACTTTCCGATTTTTCGTGCTATCCACCCACTACCGCAGTCCAATTGATTTCAGTAAAACTACACTGGAACAAGCAAAAAACAGTATAGAAAGGATATATAAAGTGATAAAAACCATTGATGATGCAATAGAATCAGATATACCCGAAACAATTAACAATGACAATGAATTAAATGATAAATTGACTGAGACAAAAAATCAATTTATAGAGGCAATGGACAATGATTTCAATACCCCGGAAGCATTATCTATAATCTTCAATTACATACGGGATGTAAATCGAGAATTAGATATAGATAACATCTCTAAATCTATGTTAAAAACTATTAAAAACTTTTTAATCGAGACAGGATCCATATTGGGTGTTGATTTTTCAGGGAAGGTTTACACCGATGATAAAAGCGAAGATTTACTTGATGTTATAGTGGAAGTAAGAAATAAGCTCAGAGAAAAGAAAGACTGGGAACTCTCAGATTTAATTAGAAGTAAATTAAAAGAATTAGATATTATATTAGAAGATAAATAACACTAAAAAAACTAAACAATTGAATTTCAATTTTATTAACCATAGGTTACTTTATTAAGTATGGGTAACAAATATATATACCAACAAAACCACTCTAAAAAATAGAATAATTAGTAATCATTGATAGCCAAAAACATAAAAATCGCGAAAAATCAGTTCTTTAAGTGAAAACCCATGATATATGATGCAATAGTTATAGGCACTGGTGCTGGTGGTTCTACAGTATCTAAAGAACTTTCAAATAAAGGATTGAATGTCCTTATACTGGAAAAGGGCACATCATACAAGGCTGGAACAGCAACAAACCATATAATAACAACCAGCATTGATTTAAAATCAAATAATATAGATTTTAATAAAATATCAAGGGATAAAAATCCTAAAACTAAGGCTAATTATGAATTTTTTAATTTTCCTGCAGAATTAATGCATGTGGAAGGTATGGGTGGTACCACAACTGTAACCCTGGCCAATGCATGCTATTCCTACAGCGCATGTGACCATGATTCTGATAGCAACCATGATTCTGTTAGAAATCATGATTCAGAAAGCAATCATAACTCTGATATTTCCTATCAAAAACCCCGTGATCTAAACCAATTAGAAGAACTAATGGAAAACAACAGCGATATAGAGGTCAGTTATATCCCCCGCAAATTCATCGGTCCTGCTACTATAAAGATAGCTAAAGCCGCTGAGAAACTGGGGTACATGGTTGAGGCCATGCCCAAGTTTATTGACTTCGAAAAATGTAACAACTGCGGTTTATGCATAAACGGCTGTCCTTTAGATGCTAAATGGGAAGCCAGCCATTTTATTAATGAAGCAGTAACAAAGGGGGCCACATTAATTGAAGATTTTGAGGTTACAAAGGTTCTTCATCAAAACAGTAAGGTGACAGGAGTAGAAGGAAAAACAGCAGATGGGCAGATAAAGGAATTTAAAGCTAAAAATGTAGTATTATCTGCCGGTTCGCTTAATACGCCGCATATACTACGCAATACAGGAATAACAAGTGGTGTAGGTGAAGGACTCTTTGTGGATCTGTTTATAACTGTGGGTGGATACATGAACAACGCCGGCTTAAACACTGAACTGCCCATGGGAATAAAATCAGAATTCGAACATTATTTCCTATCACCGCACTTCTCCGCCCAACTGGTACAGTTATTACAGGAGAAGGGATATCCTGCGAAAAATGAGGATGTTTTGGGAATAATGGTGAAAATTGCCGATGAATCCAATGGAAAAATCCTGGAAGATGGATCAATTGAAAAAAAACTGACCATCAACGATGCAAAATATTTAATGGATGGATATGATAAAGCTGCAGAGATACTTCTGGAGGCAGGGGTTGATGAGTCCAGCATAGTCAGCACTCCAATAAGAGGAGCACATCCTGGAGGTACAGCAGCCGTAGGAAGGGTGGTAGATAAATCACTGGAAACTGAGATTAAAGGTTTATACATTGCTGATGCCAGTGTAATTCAACGGGCACCAGGAAAACCACCTATATTAAATATAAACTCCCTGGCTAAAAAAGCGGCAGAAAATATTGTGAAGCAGATGAAAGGTTAGATTTTTTTTATAATCAGTCTGTTAAATTTCATAAAATTCAATGGTACATTAAAATTATCCCAAGAGTGCATCGATAATATACCAAGGTTCATGGATAATATACCATGTACATCGATAATCATTTATGTCACATTCATGGTTATATTCATGACTTATTCATGATCCAAACTATATGTTAACATCCCCGAATTAAACAAATAATTAAGGAGAATAAAAGTGTACAACAGGTATTCCCGACAGACCATACTGCAGAACATAGGTGAAGAAGGTCAGGAAAAACTCACCAAAAGTAGTGTTGCTGTTGTGGGCTGCGGAGCACTGGGATCAACAGTATCAAACAATCTGGCCCGGGCAGGTGTGGGTAAACTAATAATCATTGACCGTGACTTTGTAGAACTCAGCAATTTACAGAGACAGATGCTATTTGATGAAGATGATGTGGACAAACCAAAAGCCATTGCCGCCTGTGGGAAACTGGAGAAAATAAACTCTGATATAGAGATAGAACCTGTTGTAATGGATCTAAACCACACCAACGTGGAAAACGTCCTGGGAAAGGCTGATCTGGTAATGGACGGAACTGACAACATCCTCACCAGAATGCTGGTAAATGATGTATGCGATAAGCAGGAGACACCATGGATTTACACTGGGGCGGTTGGTACATCGGGCATGACCATGAACATCCTACCTGGCAAGGCATGTATGAGGTGCCTGTATCCTACCATCCCTAAGACAGGATCACCCCCTACTTGTGATACCCTGGGAATTTTAAATACCATAACTACAATCATGGGGTCCATGGAAACCACAGAAGCCCTGAAAATATTGCTGGGTAATATCCCGGAGGGTACAGACAGCAGCTTAAGAATATACGATGCCTGGAGCAACTCCTTGGACGAAGTGGTTGTCCATAAAAACGAGGAATGCCCCTGTTGCATGGAGAAGAACTACGAGTACCTGGAAACAGATGATAGGGAACTAATCACATCATCGTGCGGAAGAAGCGCCATCCAGATAACCCCTGCTGATCCTAAAGAACTTTCATTAGATGAAATGGCGGATAAGCTTGAATCACTGGGTGAAGTAAAAAACACATCATTCATATTAATATTTAAAACAGAGAATGAGGAAATATTTCTCTTTAAAGATGGAAGGGCCATTATCAAAGGAACCAGCAATGAAAAAGCGGCCCAATCTTTGTATGCTAGGTACGTAGGGACTTAAATAAATCCTTGGGATTATGGATATCATGGAGTTTAAAACAATAAAAATAGGAAAAAACAACAACAAACTCACAGACAGTATAATAAAAGATTTAAAGACATCAAAAGATATTGGTGTCCTTAAATGCATTCAATGTGGAATGTGCACGTCCGTTTGTCCTGCGTCAAGACATTCAGAATATGATTCCCGAGAAATATCAAAAAGAGTACTTGAGGAAGATGAAAGCTTAATATATGATGATATTATTTGGAATTGCTTCTACTGCTACACCTGTCACAGCGTATGTCCCGTGGGTAACAGTGTTTCTGAAATAATTCAGGTATTAAGACAAAAAGCAATTATAAATGAAGAATTTGAACAAATAGTCACATTTCTGGCTTTTGGTGAGAGTTTACTAGAGTTAGGGATAGGATCAATCCCAATTGAATATTACAGTGAATTGATAGAAGTTATAGGTAATGATTACCCGGAATTTAAGAATAAACTGGATGAAATCAGGGAAGAATTAGGGCTGGGGTCTCTAAATTTACCTGATGAAGATGTAAAAGACATAGGCAATATCCTGGAGAAAACAGGCTTTAAAGATAGACTGGAGAAAATAAGGGCCTATAAAAAATCAATTAATAGTGAACAATAAATAATGGGGATTATCATTTATGAAAAAGATACCAGATAAAGATATTTTAATCTTTAAAAGTTGCCTGATAAGTGGTGAATACCCGGGAGTGGAATCATCCACCAAGTACCTATTTGATAAGCTAGGTGTAGAGTATGTAGTGGAAGACAGACAATCATGCTGTACTGGGCTGGGCTATTATTATGATTTATTTGATCAATACTCAACTACAGCTCTGGCGGCTCGAAACTTTGCCATTGCAAGGGAAATTGGCCATAAGAATATAGCAACCATGTGTTCAACCTGCTACGCAATACTCAAAAAATCCTGTAACATACTCAACGAGAATGATAAGGTAAGAAATAAGATAAACCAGATATTTAAAGATTCTAAACTGGATAATCTGATATATTCTCCAGGTGATATGGATTCTGAGGGTAATATATTCCATGTTGCTGAGGTACTATGGAGTAAAAAAGCAGAAATCAAGGACTTACCCATGATAGACTTATCTGAATTAAAAATAGCCACACACCACGCATGCCACTACTTTAAGGTACATTACAAAGAAGATAGCATAGGAAATAAGAGAAACCCCCTGCTATTAGATGATCTGGCCAATGCATGTGGAACAGAGACTATAGGCTGGTACGATCATAAAAAAACCACCTGTGGTGCCGGATTCAGGCAACGTTATGCTAACTTAGACCTCTCCCTGTCAGTGACTGCAGATAAATTAATGAGCCTGAAGGAAAATGATGTGGATACCCTGCTACATATGTGCCCAAACTGTCAGATGCAGTTCGATAGATACCAGCCGGTTATAGAGAAGAATCTAAACACAAAATTTAACCTGGCACACCTTAACATAGCCCAGTTCCTGGCACTGGCCATGGGAGCAGATCCCTACAAGGTGGTGGGAATCCAAACCCACACAGTTTCCCCAGACAAAGTTTTAGAAAAGATAAAACAAGCTTCTCCTGTTGCTGTATAGTAAGAGGATGAGATAACATTTATAATATAATTTCAAATTGAGTAATAATATAACATTTGTAATATAATTCAAATTGAGGTATAACCAGTGAAAAGTTCCCAATTCTCAAGATACGCCCCCAAAAGTAGTATAGATATAGGTGTATTCCTATGTCGCTGCGGAGGTAATATCTCTGACACAGTAGACATTGAAAAACTCAAAAATAGCATAGATGCTAAGGTAGTTAAGGAATTTGAGAATCTATGCTCTATAAAATGTCATAAAACTATCCGGGACATAGTACTGGAAGAAAACTTAGACCGGGTGGTTATAGCAGCCTGCTCACCCATTACTCATAAGAAGGACTTCCAAAACCAAGTGGCCCCCCTGAATCCCTACCTTTTAGAGATGGCAAATTTAAGGGAACAATGTTCCTGGGTGCATTCTGATGGTGATAAGGCCACAGATAAGGCCATAGCACTCACCAATGCCGCTGTTGAAAGGGTTAAATATGCCCAGCCCCTGGAAACCGTGGTTAGGAAGATCAAAAAAACCGCGGCTGTAATAGGCGGGGGCATTTCTGGAATAACTGCTGCCCTTTCCCTGGCAAACCAGGGAATCAAAGTTTATATAATCGAAGAAAAACCCACTGTAGGTGGGAACATGATTAAAATCGGAAAACTTTTCTCCCCAGAGAAAATGGTGGAGGAATGTGCCCTATGTCTCTTCAACCCCCTGATTAATGAAGCATTAGACCATAAAAATATCGACATCATCACATCCGCCGAACTCATGGCATCGGAGAGAAGGGCAGGAAACTTCGACCTCCTGATTGAGAAGAAACCCAGGTATGTGAAGGAAGATAAATGCATAGCATGTGGTAAATGTGCAGATGTTTGCCCGGTGGTAGTTCCAGATCAGTGGAATGAAAATTTAATGTATAGAAAATCTATTTACAAACCATTCCCCCAGTCTGTCCCTGACGTTTATACCATAGACGAGGAGAACTGTATAAAATGCGGAAAATGTGCAGATACTTGTCCAATGAATGCCGTTGACTTGAATATGAAGAAGGAAATTATTCCACTCACTGTGGGCTCCATAGTCATGGCCACGGGACATAAAGGCTTTGACTTTAAACACAGACCAGAGTATGGCCACGAGAAGTATGAAGATGTTATAACTCAGATGGAACTTGCCAGGATAATGGGAGTAAACGGACCTACCAAGGGTAAATTACTTACACCCTCCACTGGAAAAGTTCCTGATAGAGTGGTGATGATTCAGTGTGCAGGTTCCAGGGATGAAAAACCCGAAGGCAAAAGATATTGTTCTAAAGTTTGTTGTATGGTGGCAATGAAACACGCAAATTTCATTAAACGATATTATCCAGATACTGAAGTAATAATCTGCTACACTGACATGAGAACCCCTGGAATGTATGAAAACTACTTCAGATACGGACAATCAAAGGGAATAAAGCTTATAAGGGGTAGACCTGGAGAGGTAATAGATAAAGACGGCAAATTAGTGGTCAGAGTAGAGGATACACTCCGCAGTGAACAATTAGAGATAGAAACGGATCTGGTGGTGTTGTCTGAGGCAATGGAACCATCAGAAGGAACTTTGAAGGTTGCTGACAAATTGAATGTGGGACTTAACGAGGACTTGTTTGTCAAGGAAAAACACCCCAAGATTAAACCAGTCAATACAGATGTGGAGGGTATCTATGTCTGTGGAACTGCACAGGGGCCTAAAGATATCACTGACAGTGTTTCTCAGGCAAACGCAGCAGCTTCTAAGGTATCTGAGATTATGAATGGTGGACTGGAAATAGAGCCCATAATAGCTGAA
Source organism: Methanobacterium sp. UBA294 (assembly GCA_002494495.1). Taxonomy (GTDB): domain Archaea; phylum Methanobacteriota; class Methanobacteria; order Methanobacteriales; family Methanobacteriaceae; genus Methanobacterium_A. Next base: position 246,833 of record DACB01000016.1, on the reverse strand, counting down.
GTTGACCATTCCAAGTGTGATATGTGTGGAAAATGTATAAACGCATGTAAATATAAGGCCATATATGCGTACGATGGACGTGTATCTGTTGACCCCATTGCTTGTAATGGATGTGGAATATGTGTTTCCAGCTGCCCAGAGGGTGCAATTGAGATCATGGGCCAGACAGACAGCCAGATATTTGCCATGATCTCTGGTATGTTGAAGGATAAAAAGGATGGTGAAAAGAGGATACTGGCCTTCTTGGATTATATTGGTTACGTGGCCGCGGATAACATTGGAATAAACAGGATATCCTATCCAGAATCCATCCGAATTATAAGAGTCACATCCATCAACCGTTTGATGTTTAAACACATCCTTTATGCCCTTGAAAATGGTGCTGATGGAATATTTTTAGGTGCATATCCTGATGACATGGTATCATCAGAAACCAAGGAGAAAGTACGTGAATTTAAAGCAGAATTAATAAAAAACGGTATAGATCCAGATAGACTGATGTACTATAATGTTTACGCACCTTACTTCAGGGGATTAGCAGCCAAGTTCGATGAATTCGACAAGCAGGTGGATATGTCCCTGGATAAATATGAGACTATTCTGTCTAAAGCATCTTCCAAAGATATTTAGGAAGAAATAGATTATTATTTTTTTATTTTGAGAAATAGATTTTTTTAATATTTTTAATTAAAAGTCTATGTTTAAACGCTCAATTACCTTCTTAATCATACTGACAATTCTCTTAAACAATATACGGATGTTTCTTTTGAAATTTACAACGAATTTAAAATTTGTAAATGCTAGAAGGATAATTAGGAGAGTGCTGATCCATACAACAAGGGAGGCAATTTTTTTCCATAATTGGTTGGCAACAATTGTGTCCCTGTCTTTGGAGGTTATAACTGTGTTACTCAACTCAACAGTTAGATTTCTCTCTATAACCTCTGTTCTAACATCAAAATTAGTTATTGTTCCGCCTAAAATCTCAGTTAAACCTATTTGAACTGGATAGTTAACAGTGTACTGAATGGTGATGGGTACTGACTTACCTTTAAGCTCAGTGTTGTTGGAGATATTAATCTGGTCAATGGTTAAGATCATCCTTTTATTTATGGGATCACTAGTGCTGTACTTGATCTCTGATTTGCTACCAGGCCATTGGTCCACCTTCTCATCTGTTGGCTGCCAAAGGGATATATTTTGAGAATTAGTAATACGGGGGATTACAAATAAAGCCCCGTTATGCAGGCCCTGGATGGAGTCTTTACCCAGGTTCAATTCTACGTTGAAATACCCTCCCGGGGCAAAGTAGCCAGTTGCAGTGAAGGGACCTTGATGGATTTCCTGTACTTCTAATGCCTGTGGCAATAAAACAAACCAGTATACTGGAATGCCTATAATTATGCCTAAGCATAGAATAAATGCAATTAATGACCGTCTATCTTCAATATTTAAGTATTTAATCTTCATTTTATCCATCTTTCCATTTATAAAAATAAATATTTTAATATTCAATGTCCTATTAAATAAATATAACAATATTCAAGAGTCAAAGAAAGGTCTTTAAGAATAGTTGGAAGAATTATCCAATTAATCGAAATGAAACCCCCTTCAAAATTATAAAAATTTTAAATCATTTTAAAAAAATTTAGTTTTGTTAAGAAATGTATTTCTTTAATATTTTATGTTTCCAATAATTAAATTAATTAAATTGCATTATGATTAACCGCCGGCAATTGCCTGGAATATCATGATTTCATCCTCATTTTCTATGATATCATCAGATTCAAGGGAATTAACATCTTGGCCGTTTACTAAAATTTTAATATAATCTTTAATTTCCCCATTTTTTCCTAGTAATGCTTCTTTAAAATTGTTTCCGTATTTATTTATCAATAAATCAATTAAATCTGATAAACTTCCAGTATAATCTATTTCTAGGGTTTTTTCTCCTGTTATTTCTTTAAAACGTGCTAGAAATTTTATATTCACCATATAAATAATCTCCTTAGGTCACAGTTCATTTTCAATAAATTTAATATTCTTTAAAAGGGAGCAATTTTTCTTAACTACTTAACATAATAATATAAAGTCGCCAACCTACATATATTAGTTTAATGATTCTTATTAATATGTGGTGATTGTTTTGATCATGAACGAAGATATGATGGATGCAATTGAAAAGGATAATGTGGTGTTCTTATCTACCTGTTCCAATGACGAGCCCAATGTGGTCCCCATTGGATTTGCAAGACCCTTAGATGATGAGAAAATCCTTCTGGTTGATAACTACATGAAGAAGACCCGTGAAAACCTGGAAAAAAACCCCAGAGCATCACTGGTAATAAGAGATGCTTCAAAATGCCCCTATCAGTTTAAAGGATCTGTGGAGATTATTACTTCTGGTGAACTATTTGATGAGGCTGTTGATTGGGCGACCAGTGTCATGAGTAAACTTTCTCCTAAAGCAGCTATCCTGTTTAAGGTAGATGAGATATATTCAGTACAACCCGGTCCTGATGCTGGAAACAGGGTTTTTTGATTCTAATTTTTTTTAGTTTTGTCTATTTTTTGTTTTGATTATTTTTATGGATTTTCCATTTTTGGGGTAGTGTTAAAAATACTTGAATCTTTGTATTGTTTTGAATATTCTATTTATAGTTAGGGATTGTGTTGTTTGAAGTAGTCGGATGTTAATGTTTGGGGGATTTTGTGGAGAATCAGGAAAGTGAAAAGAACAAAAAAAATAACATCACAAAGAATAAAATAAAATTTGATTCATAACTTAAAACCATTCTCCACAAGTTCTATAATCCCATCTACCCTATCCAAATACTGGTCTATCTTAAATTTTCTTTTAAGACCTTTATCATTCATGTAGCGTACTTTTCCAAATATTTCTCTCTCTTTCCAGGCCCGGTCATGTTTTCCGAAACACCAGGCCACACCAGTATAACCATTTGGATCTCTTCCATCCAATTCATACTTGTTATTAAGATATAGGGCTATCTGATAAGCTTCTCGCGGATTTTCCATCCATTCCAATATTTTTTTACCCCAGTACATCCGCATGTATCCGTGCATTTTACCAGTGTAAACCATCTCCTTCTGCGCTGCATTCCAGTAAGGATCATGAGTTTTCCCATTCTCTAATTCCTCCAGGGAATAGATGTATTTACGGGGGTCATTTTCATGCTGTTTCAAAGTTTTTAACGCCCATTCGGGAAGACAGTCAATGGTCTCATAATGAGAATTATAGTATACAAAATTCATTGATAACTCTCTCCTGATTATCAGTTCTTCCAGGTAGGAATCTGCACCAGGACTATCAGCACCTGATATACAAAGGGCTAAGTAGAGGGGTGATATTTGACCAAAATGTAGATATGGGCTCATATTAGAAAGATAATCCTTAGTTGGGTCGTTTCGCAGATCTGCAAAACGTTCCAGCTTAAATTTAATGAAATGTTTGAGGTGTTTCTGGGCTTCTAATGTGCCTCCATACAAAAATTCAACTTCAGAAACTGTTCTGTCTATTTTTAATTTATTTAATAGGTTATCCAGTGATTCTTTTTCAAAATCAAGTCCTAGTGAGCTTTTATCCGGCTTTTTACTTTTAATGGGAATCATGAATCTGTCCAGGTTATTATTTATTTTCCTGCGTATGGTGGAAGCTGTATATTCCTCTTTATCACTAGCTGTCTCTACAGGCACTATTACATCTGTTTCCACCTGGATGAAAGGACAATTTAATCTATTTGCTGCTTCTTGCTTCCATTTTCTCTGAAAATCAAGGTATCCCTCATCTGTTACCACGGCTGTAGCATTTCTACCCACTTCAACAATGCCCTCCTCTGGAGAATATATATCAACTACTAGTTGGACATTCATCTCCTGAAGAGAATTTTTCACCTCCTGGAGACCTTCCAATAGGAAAGAGTAGTGTCTTAGATTGGCCTCTGGATACTTTTCTGTTAAACCGAAATACGTGATTAATGGTTTGCCCTGCTTGTTAGCAATTTCTATGGCATATTCCAGGGCATGGTTGTAATGAGTGCGGCAGGAAGCCTGCATCCAATACACTACATAATCTCCCTGTGATTCTTTTTCCTGGTTGAGCAGTTTGATCCTTTCAACTTGTATTTGGCTCATTTTTTTGTACACCAATTTTTTTATATATGATTTATCTTACCCACTGGTGCCGAGTAGATCACGAATTCTTCCTCCCCATCTACACGGAGAAGTTCATCATAGTATTCCTGATCGTACGCTCCAATGGCACAAGTTCCTGCTCCAATTGCTTCACACGCCAGATAAAGGTTCTGGACAGCATGCCCAGCATCCATTGCTATTACCTTATGGGAGTCCAGACCGTATCTCCATTCCATTCTGTAGGGAATTGCAGTCCAGATAAAGGTAACTGCAGATTGGCCAGCAAAAATCTGGCCAAATGAGGCTTTAACCAGTTTTTCTCCCATCTGTTCTTGTTTAAATTCCAGTACAAGCTGGTGGCTCAAGGGGAGGTAGCGGTACATGCCAGGTTCAACTCCCTCTACATTGAAAACCGCCAGATAAGTTTCCAGAGCATGTCTGCAACCTGCTGATGGTACAGTACGAAAGGCATGGCCACCGGCTACGTATCTAACTCCCTGTACAGACCATAAAAGGAAGGAAAGCTCATTTAGATCCAAGGGTTCGTTGCTATAGCTCCTTCGGCTCTCCCTTTCCTCAATGGACTGGGCCAGTTTAATTGGATAAATTTCCTTCCAATCAGCAATTACAAGATTAACAAGCGGCGAATCAGGACTGTAAGGTTTTTCAATGGCTGGCGGTGGAACTCCCATGCTTTGATCTGTCTTTGAAAAATCAATTTTTTTTCGTATACTGTCCTTTAGAAAGTTACGATAAAGTTTAAGCTCCTCATCCATCCTTTAATTCTCCAGTTTTTTTTTATTATTTGTATTAAATATTTTAGGAATCAAGAATATAATTAATTGATGGTAATATCTTTATGAATCAGTAATTTCAATGTTCTAGGATTGGAAAAAGTTAGAGATTTAATAAACTTTCAAACTAAATTCCTCTTTTTACCTAATAATGAGTGTATTCAAAGGAGATTTGCAACGTGAAATATAACTTTGATGAGATTTGTGATAGAAAAAATACAGACTGCTACAAATGGGACTTAGCTCCACATATATTCGGACATGAAGATATTATCCCTATGTGGGTGGCTGATATGGACTTTCCAGCAGCACAACCCATGGTGTATGCTTTAACTCAACGTGCTGAGCATCCTTTCTATGGATACACACACCCAGGACCCACTGTAGTGGATTCTGTAGTGGAACGCATGAAGAAGAAGTTCAACTGGCAGATTGAACCAGACTGGATAGTTTTCACCCCGGGTGTGGTCCCTGCCCTGCATTCTGCCATCCGAAGTTTAACCCATCCGGGAGATGGAGTTATACTACAGGAACCAACGTACCACCCATTTTTCCCTGCAATCACTGAAAGTGGCTGTCAAATAGTTAAAAACAACCTGAAACTCCTAAATGGCCGATATTATCAAGACTATGATGATCTTGAATCGAAATTCCTTCCACAAACAAGACTACACAGCCCTCCACGTATAAAAACCATCTTATTTTGTAACCCCCACAACCCGGTGGGGCGTCTGTGGAATGTTGATGGAATAACCCAGGTTGGAGAAATAGCCCTGGATAATAATATGACAGTCATTTCCGATGAAATACACTGTGAACTTCTATTTAAAGGTAATAAACATGTTCCGTTTGCATCAATATCAGAGGAGTTTGAACAAAATTCAATAACCTGCATGGCACCCACCAAGACTTTCAATATACCAGGAATCGCAGTCAGTTCCATAATCATCCCTAACAAAAAGTTAAGGGATGGTTTTAATGAAATAGGATCAGTTATAGTGTCAGGACCAAATTTATTTGGTTACACTGCTTTGGAAGCGGCATATCGATATGGTGATGAATGGCTTGACCAGGTTCTGGATTACCTTCAGGGAAACCTTGATTTACTAATGGAATACATTAAGGAGAATATTCCAGGGATAGAAGTAATTGAGCCCCAGGGTACTTACCTTGTCTGGCTTGATTGTCGTGGATTAGGAATGGGTCCAGCAGAATTAGGGCGATTCATGCTTGATGATGCAAAAGTAGCCTTAGAGGATGGGTTCATATTTGGTGAAACTGGAAATGGCTTTATGAGAATGAATATAGCCTGCCCCCGCCTAATCCTAGAGGAAGCACTGCAAAGGATTGAAGCAGCTGTAAACAAGAGGTAATGAATGTCGTTTAAAGTTAGAGATGCAAGCAGCCATGGTAAATCTGCTTACTTGAGTTGGAGAATATGTTAAACAAAATTATACATAATAAAAATGAGGTATAGTATGGCTTATAAGGTGGCAGTTACAAGTAGCGATGGTAAATTTATAAATCAACATTTTGGAAGGGCACAGCAGTTTCTGATATTCGAGATTGACGATGAGGGGGATTATAAGTTCCTGGAGTTAAGGAAGAATGACCCCGCATGTAGTGTTGAAGGACACACCGAAGATGCCATGACACAAACTATAAAATTGATTTCTGATTGTGATGCAATTCTAGCAAGCCAGATCGGGCCAGGAGCAATAGATGTACTTATAGAAAAAGGGATTGATCCCTACATGGCTCCTACCTTTATTGATGAAGCATTAAAAGAACTTGCATCCATGAGGAAGAATACTAAGAAAGAATAAATTTTAACAAGCAAATCGGAGGTGAAAATATGCAGTACATAACACTTTCACACCAACTTGAAGAGAATTCTCCAGTTCATTTTAATCTAAGAAAACCAAAAATAGTTCCTAATTCCCAGATTACAAAGGGAGATGGGTACAACAGCTTTATAATAACTGCAGAAAATCATTCTGGAACCCACATAGATGCTCCAGGTCATTTCATAGAAGGAGGTAAGACCATCTCTGAGTACCAACCTTATGAACTCATATACGGCAATCCCTTAATATTGGATGTCAGGAAAGGTCCAAATGAAATAATAGAACTCCAAGATATTAATGAGATAAATTTAAATCATGTGGATTGTTTGTTATTTCGAACTGGGTTTGAAGTATACCATGATGAACATCCGGAGAAGTATCTCACCCAAAACCCGGGAATTTCACCAGAAGCCGTGTACTGGATAAGACAGAATTTCCAGGGGATACACTGTTTGGGAATAGATACAATATCCATGTCTAGTTATCAAAATCCGGAACCCGGCAGACAGGCGCATCTAAATGCTTTTATGGATGATGAAAAGTTGGGAAAACCCTTACTTCTAATTGAGGATATGAAACTGGGCAGCATAAAAACTGAAGAACTTGACTGGGTGATGGTAGTTCCCTGGCAGATTAAAGGAATTGACAGCGCCCCATGCACTGTAATTGCTAAGTTAAGTTAAATTTGCTAATAAGTTACTAGATTAATCTAATCTGGAGTTAAAATAAAGATGAGATTAAAAATTTACAAATATTTATTTAAATGGTTGTAAAAGATTTTAATTGAGGAAGATTTATCATGATTGTAATAAGAAGTGATAAAGAGGAAAATGGTAGAGATAAATCTGGTAGAGATAAATCAGATAAATCTGGTAGAGATAAATTGGGCAAGTCAATTTTATTACTACTCCCAATAATAGCGGTTTTTATACTGCTATTTTTTGTGATACCCATAGGGATAGTTTATTTATTCCAATTATCATGGAGTCTATCATCTATATTCCCCTACGGAATCTTACCTGGAGTTATTCTGATAATTACAGGTGTATGGATTATTTCTAGGGGGATTAAGGTTCTAAGGCTAAGTCATGGATTTGCAGGAATCAACCAGGGAGATACTTTGGTAACCACTGGAATTTTTGCCTACACCAGAAACCCCATGTACTTCGGTGCAATCTTGATGATGCTGGGATTGTTCCTTGTTTCCGCGTTCACCTTCATATTAATAAGCACTGTACTATTTTTATTAGTATTCTTTATAGTTGCCAAGTTAGAGGAAAAACAATTGGAACAGAAGTATGGTAAAAAATACAGGGCATACAAGCGTAAAGTACCACTTTTCTTCCCATACAAGGGTAAAAATAAAAAAGTTAAAATTAGATTATTTAGCCTGTTGTGCAAGTGTTTTATTTAAAGCTTTAAATTTTTTGCTGCTCTTCCAGAACTTTAGACGGTGATTTAGATGCATCTTCACCTCCCGGGTTGAATATTAAATTCAGTAAATGCGCCACTTTTCCCTTGCCCTTTAATGCATTTCAAATATTTAAAGCTGGTTGTACAACAATTTGATTTGAATCCTAAGAAGCCCATTGAATGTACACTCCATGTTCAAAGATGATCCGATGTTTGAAGGTTGAAATATCAACAAAATATGTATATAATTACAACAAATTTGTATTATAAAAAAATAAATGTAATATGATAATATAAGAATAAAACAAATATTCATCAATAATATTTACATTAAATCAGGAGTCATGTGGGTATGAAATGGAAATGGCCAATAATCATTGTTTTCCTGGCTGCGATAATGGTATCATCATATATGTACATGAGTAGCGCGGCTTCTGATGATAAATATGAATTTTTAGGCAGGCTGGGGTTTGTTAAAATATCAAATCCAGATATATTTGAGGGAAGTCCTCATTCAAAACTCGCTGCCCAGTATGCTAAGGATAGGGGTTCAAATACAGTTTTACTTCTCCATTTTGCAGGCCACACCAGTGGTCAGAGTTACCCCAACTACCTTGAGGGTGATGTTCTGGTACTGGAACTCGGATTTCAGGACGGTGCCACAGACTATAAATTAAACAACTCAGAGGATTGGCTCAAGCATAGTACATTTACCATGTTCATGTTCGGAGTTCCCAATGACAGATTCAGGTATGTTTCCAATGGACACATCTTCTATAACCTGGAGGATGCACTGGACTATTTAGATCAAGTTGCTGCCCAGTATGGGCAGGATGGTAAAATTGTAGTTCTATACCATGGAACAGCCCGGGGAGGAAATCCAAATATAATGTTAGGGGATGGAATTCCAGTTTTCTTTGAGATGGTCTGGTTAAGACATGGTAGACTGGCTGCTTATTATTATCTACTTTTTGGAATGCTGTTCCCTTATTACAATAGCCCTTATGCATCTTACGAGCTTTTCAATTCAGAACAACATCAGACGCTTTACAATGACAATGGTTTAAATCTAAAAACTGCACCATATAGTTATTATGAGTTGAGGAATAATAGTGGGTAAGCTTTCTTAAAAATATGTTATTTTCATCCAGTTATTTTTGAAATAAAGTTTTTCCTACTTTAATCCTTGTGTTTGGTTTTTTTATTCGGGGATTTAAATCATGTTCTGGATAGATGGTTCACATTAGAGATACAGAGCTTTGTTAATTGATTTAACTAATAACTGCCTTATATAACTATAGTTATAAATAGTAGTTAATAAATAAAATATTAAGTGAGGACTATGGTCAAAATATCAGAATTAAAACGGGGAATTGCAAATGATTCCACAGAACTCATTGGAAACACTCCTCTTGTAAGACTTAACCAATTAACAGAAGGAGTAAATGCAGATATCGTGGTAAAATTAGAATCATTCAATCCGTTGGGAAGTGTAAAGGACCGGGTTGGAGTAGCTATGATTGAAGCTGCAGAAGAATCCGGAACATTAGATGAAGGATCCATAATAATTGAACCAACCAGCGGAAACACTGGAATTGCCTTGGCATTTGTCGCCGCTATCAAAGGATACAAGTTAGTATTAACCATGCCGGAAACCATGTCCATGGAAAGAAGAAAGCTACTGGCGACCTTAGGAGCAGAAATAGTCCTTACACCTAGTGCAAAGGGTATGCCTGGTGCAATTGCAGAGGCACAGAAGCTTGTAGAATCAACACCAAACGCTGTATTAACACAACAATTCCAGAACCCTGCAAATCCAAAGATTCACAGGGAAACCACTGCAGAAGAACTCTGGAGAGACACAGATGGGGAAATTGACATCTTCGTAGCTGGTGTTGGTACTGGTGGAACAATCATCGGTGTCGCCGAAGCTATAAAAGCAAAAAAACCCGAGTTTAAAGCAGTTGCTGTAGAACCTAAAGCTTCACAAGTACTGGTTGGAAAAGAAAAAGGACCCCACAAAATTCAGGGTATTGGTGCCGGATTTGTACCCGACATTTTCAGACTAGAATTAATTGATGAGATCTTCCCAGTGGCAGATGAAGATGCCGGCCACACATTACTTAAGCTCGCCAGAGAAGAAGGAATACTCGCAGGTATATCTTCAGGAGCAGCAACCTATGCGGCACTTCAGTTAGGTAAAAGACCTGAAAACGAGGGTAAACTCATAGTAGCAATACTCCCTGATACTGGTGAAAGGTACTTAAGTGTTAACTGGGTATTTGAAGAGATTTACAAGGCCAATTCAGACATGCTACCTGGGATATAAATTAAATACTCATAAATCAACGATATTAAATATTAAATTAATTTCATTACATTTTAAAAATAAGGGATTAATAAATTCACAGGAGAATTTACACATGTTTGAAAGAGTAAAAGAGGATATACAGACTGTACATGCCAGAGATCCAGCAGCGAAAAGCACACTGGAAATATTCTTTCTTTACCCTGGATTACATGCCATATGGTTCCATAGACTGGCCAGCTGGTTTTGGACCCATAATCACCTGTTTGCTGGACGATTCTTTTCATCCTTAAATCGGTTGCTTACTGGAATTGAAATACACCCTGGTGCAATTATTGGAAGAAGGATGTTTATTGACCATGGAATGGGAGTGGTTATAGATGAGACTGCAGAAATAGGGGATGATGTAGTTATTTATCAGGGTGTTGTTCTAGGAGGTACCAGCCTGGAGAAAATTAAAAGACACCCCACCATAGGAAGTGGTGTGGTAATTGGCTCCGGAGCAAAAATAATTGGTAACATTACCATAGGTAACTGCTCCAAGATAGGAGCAGGCTCAGTAGTGTTAAAATCAGCCCCCCCTGGATCAACCGTGGTAGGAATACCCGGAAAAATAGTACAGGAGATACGTAAATGTGCCATTGACCTGGAACATGGGAAACTACCAGACCCCATGGCAGAAGCCATACAAATGATACTGGAAAGACAGAATGAAATAGAAAAACAAATAAGAGAACTGGGAATATCTGCAGATATGCTTGAAATGAATAAAATCCAGGAGAAAAAAACACAAAATGAAGAGATATTTGCTGAAGGACACGAATACAACAAATAATAGAATAAATGGTTGAATCAAATACAGCCCCAAAGGTAATGAATTTTTATTAAATGGATTAGATTATTTAAAAAAAAGATTTGATATTATAAAGGATTAGATTATTAAAAAAAGGATTAGAAGTGATGTAAAGTGCGACCACCTTGTGAAATAGTAGTCTGGTATGTAATACCCAGCATAAGATCAGAATTAGCCAAAGAACTCTTGAATTTAGGCATGAAACAGAAGGAAATTTCAGAAATACTGGACATAACCCAGCCAGCAGTCTCCCAATATATAAGTGACAAGAGGGGTCATGGCATCAGGTTCGAATCTGAAATTCAGGCCATGATCAAAGATTTTGCTGTTAAAATGGCGAAGGGAGAAGCTGGTCAGACAGATATCATACCAAAGATGTGTGAAATTTGCAAAAAAATCAAGGCAGAAGAAGTAGTATGCCAGATACATAAAGAAAAAGATAATATACCAATTGACTGTCATGCGTGTATGGGTTCACATGCAGATACTGTGTAATGGGTCTAATTTTTAATTAAAATCTAAAATATATTTATTTAATAATATTTTTTTATTCAGTTAGATGTGGAACCTAATGTTTAAAATCACAATGGAATTAAATGTAAATCTGGTTATCATATATATTTCATATTAGTCCTGAGATTTACATATTTTAACTGGTTAATTTTATAAATAGACTAATAAAAATCATTACATATAAATATAATAGGGTATAATATTATTATAGGTGATTAAATGGGTGAACTACCAAAAGCTCCAGTTGGGAGATTAATAAAAAATGCAGGTGCACAACGAGTTAGTATGGATGCTGAAGAGGCATTAGACAAAGCATTAGAACAATGGGCAGAAGATGTCTCCATGCAAGCAGTTAAATTTGCAAAACACGCTGGACGAAAAACAGTTAAAGCATCTGACATTGAAATGGCAGTAAAAAATAAGGGTTAAATTCCCATATTTTTTATTTTTTTTCAATTTTTTTTAAACCTCAAATATTTTAAACTCCTTTTAAATAATATATTAAAAATCAATTATTTAGATTTAAATCTATTAATTGGAATTCTGTTATTGGAATTCTATGATTAGAATTCTATAATCGGAATCATAAATTAAATCCTATAATTAATGAAAGCCTATTTTTAGATATAAACTGGTTACAATGAGTGCTATTGCAGGAATACAGTCTGAAAACTTAACCACTGACATACTCAGGATGCTTGAAAAGTTAAAACATCGTGGAATCAATGGAAGCGGAGTCTATTCCGGTGGTAAGATTTCAAATGGAGATCTGGATAAGCTAGAAATTCTGGATGGAACTTTTGCACTGGGACATAATCTCTTATCCGTGAATGGTACAGATGGGTTACAACCCGTAGGAATGGGTAAATTTGTCCTGGTTTGTAACGGGGAAATATACAACTTCAGAGAACTTAAAGAAGAATTCCATCTTGACTCATCAGATTCAAGCAATGAAGTAATACTGGATTTAATCCGCAAATTCTACACTGGATCACTTAAAGAAGCTCTAAATGAAACCATAAAGTACCTGGATGGTGACTATGCCTTCGCCGTATATGATGGGATAGATATGGCAGTGATAAGAGATCCAATAGGTGTAAAACCAGTCTATTATGGAACAGATCAAAGCATGCAGGCATTTGCCTCTGAAAGGAAAGCATTATGGGAGATAGGCATCCAGGATGCTCGAACCTTACCCCCTGGATACATGCTCCATAACTGGGAACTGGTGGAACTTGATGAGAACTTAAAAACCATTAAAGATAAGTTCAACATTAAATTCAACCAGGGTTTAAAGGGTGAACCTGATTCTAAAACCTATTTAAAAAAACATCTTGAAATTAAACTGATAGAATCAGTGAAAAAAAGGTTAAGAGACCTTCCCTGTGTGGGGATCATGTTTTCAGGAGGGATAGACAGCACTATACTGGCATACCTCTCCAGGGAAATGGGAACTGAAACAACTCTTTACTGTGTAGGACATGAAAACTCCCCGGACTTCAAATTTGCCCAAAAAACTGCCAGGGATATGGATCTTCCAATCCGATTAAGAAAGGTAACCATGGACGATGTCAGGAATTACCTATCACCTGTATTAAATGCAATAGAAGAGTTCAACCTCATGAAATTAGGGGTGGGAATGCCATTATACATAGCAGCAGAGATGGCCAGTGAAGATGGAATTAAGGTTATGCTATCTGGCCAGGGCGCTGATGAACTCTTCGCCGGATACCACCGATACCTGAAATTCTACCAGGAACAGGGAGAAGATGCCCAGGAGAACCTCAACAAAGATATAGATAATCTGTATCAGGTTAACCTGCAGAGGGATGATGCAGTGACCATGGCCAATGGAGTGGAACAACGGGTACCCTACCTTGATCTGGATGTTATAAATATATCCATGAATATACCTATGAAGTATAAGATCAACGGTGAAGACGACCATCTCCGGAAGTGCATCCTGAGGGAAGTTGCCCGGGATCTGGGAGTTCCAGAGGAGACTGTAAAAAGACCCAAAAAGGCAACCCAGTATGGTTCTGGAATAGATAAGATGCTTCGCCGAATACTTAAAGAAGATGATGTAATTAAGCAAGAAGGTATTAAGTTTTATATTAAATAATAAGAAGATTAAGTTTTACAAATAAATTAAGTTTACATTCATAAATAATTCCCAAATTTCAGGGGAGTGTTGGAAATTGAAGATTGAAAAAGAAGCAGAAATAATCTTGGAAAAATTCTCCAAGGCACTGGAGAACATTTCAGAACTTGAAGAAACCCATTACATAGTGGACAATATAAATCTAACCCGAGAAGATAAGGCAGAGGAGAAAGATCCTGAGAAAATACTTAGAAATTCCAACATTGATGAGGATGGAAATCTCATAGCAGAGAAAGGAAAATGGGTCAGATAAGATGAGATTGAAACTGGTATTAGAACTTCTAGACGTCCCGGGCCAGCTACTGGATGCATTAAATCCCATTGGAAGATTAGGTGCTAATATAGTAGCAGTAATCCACCAAAGGGATGTTAAAACAGAAAGAGGCACTATACCCGTACAGATAACAATAGAAGGGGATAAGGATACGCTCAACGAAGTTTTAAACCTGATTGAAGAAACAGGGATCGGGATCATGGAAGTGGACGGGATCCTGCGCAAGGAGAAGATAACCACCATAATGCTGGGGAACATAATTGATCAGGATCTCAAGGACACAGTTAATCAGTTAAATAAGATTGATGGCGTGATGGTAGCGGATTTAGACCTTAAGATGTCAGATCATCCGGAAAAATCAGCCTCCAGAATTGTTATCGAAGCTGAACAGGGTAGAAGAAAGGAAGTACTGACTAAAATAAAGGATATTGGTAATTTAAAAGGGTTTCTGGTTATAAACGAAGTTTGATAACCAGATTAATTTATTATGTTAATTTTAAACTGGAGGAATTTTTTTGAAAGTATGTATCGTGGGATTTGGTTCCGTAGGACAGGGAGTTGCCCGTGTAATGGAAATGAAAAAGGACGAGTTACAGAAAGAATATGGACTGGACCTTGAACTGGTCGCCGCTCTGGACAGGAGTGGTGCAGCAATAAATCCAGAAGGACTGGATATAAAGCAACTGTTAGTGACTAAAAAACTCACAGGCAAAGTATCCGAATACCCTGAATATGGTGAAGAGGGAGTATCTGGACTGGAAGTCCTCATGGATAAAGTAGAATACCACTGCTTGATTGAGGTAACACCCACCAACATAGAAGATGGAGAACCAGCACTATCACACATTCTGAAGGCCATGAAGGATGGTAAAGATGTTGTAACATCCAATAAAGGTCCTTTGGCCTTGAAGTTCAAAGAAATTGCCCAGGCAGCCAGGGATAACGGAGTTCAATTTAAGTATGAAGCATCAGTAGGTGGAGCCATGCCCATCATAAACTTCGCCCATGAAAACCTCTCTGCATCAAAAATTGAATCAATCTACGGAATTTTAAACGGTACCACCAATTATATCCTTTCCAGAATGGTCAAGGAAGGATCATCCTATGAACAAACCCTAAATGAAGCTCAGGCGATGGGAATTGCAGAAACTGACCCTACTCAAGATGTTGAAGGTGAAGATGCCGCCTGTAAAGTGGTTATACTTGCAAATTCCATACTCAAAATGGACGTTACATACGATGACGTGGAAGTGACAGGCATATCACAGATAACCCCAGAGTCAATTGCCCTGGCAAAAAAGGAAGGATATCTTATTAAACTCATTGGTGAAGTCTCACCTGAATCACTGGAAGTATCCCCACGATTGGTAAAGGAAGGTTCTCCATTTGCTGTGGAGGGAACACTTAACGTGGCAACCCTTAAAACAGACCTGGCAGATGATGTGACCGTGGTAGGTAAGGGAGCTGGTTCTATTGAAACAGCATCAGCTATTTTAAGTGATTTGATAAGCATCTGGAAAACTAAATGATATTAAAATCTTGAAACTTACTGTTATCTGAGAAACTATCTCATCATCAGATAAACTTACTTTTTTATCTATGAAGATACAATTTTATTTCTATAAAGATTATTTCTATAAGACAATGATTTTAATATAACAACTTAATTTGGTGAATTAGAAATGAAACACATCATACTGATAGGGGATGGAATGGCTGACTATCCATTGGAAGAGTTAAAGGGAAAAACACCCTTACAAATAGCCCATATACCAAATATGGATAGTATAGCATCAAATGGTGTTAATGGTCAGCTTATCACCATTCCTCCTGACATGGAACCTGGTTCTGATGTGGCCAACATGTCCATCATGGGTTACAACCCCCAGAAATATTACACAGGGCGAGGACCCCTGGAAGCAGCAAGTATCGGTGCAGAAATGGAAGACGATGATGTTGCCTTCCGCTGCAACTTAATATTCCAGGACGATGGATTGCTGGCTGACTTCAACGCCGATCATATATCCACCGAGGAATCCTCAGAACTGATAGAAATGTTGAACAGTAAGTTCGGGGATTATGGGAAATTCTACTTAGGAATAAGCTACCGAAACCTATTCGTAAGCGGGGACAATGAAACTGCAACCCTAAAATCCACACCCCCACATGATATAGTGGGAGAACCTATAAAGGAATACACCTTAAAACCAAAAAATAATAAAAAGGCACAGATAATAAACAGATTAATGGAAGAATCCCGTAAAATATTGGAAAACCATCCTGTAAACAAAAAAAGAGTGGAGAAAGGTAAAAAACCCGCTAACATGATCTGGCTCTGGGGCCAGGGGCCTAAACCACGGATGAACACCTTCTTCGATAAATACGGACTTAAAGCAGCGACCATCACTGGTGTGGACCTAATAAAGGGATTGGGTGTTTATATGGGTTTAACTAATGTTTTTGTACCAGGAGCTACTGGTTATTATGATACTGATTACTGTGGTAAGGCAAAGTATGCCCTTAAATCCCTGGAAGGCCATGACCTGGTATTCATCCACGTGGAAGCACCTGATGAAGCAGCCCATGCCGGGGATGTAGAGGAGAAGATAATGGCCATAGAAAGGATAGATAGAAGGATACTAGGTAAATTAATGGATGAACTTCCTGAGTATGAAGACTACTCCATCAGCATATTACCGGACCACCCTACTCCAATTACCATTAAAACTCATGTCAAGGACCCAGTACCCTATGCCATGTATTCTACAAAGGGCGGTAAAGATGATGTTGGTGCATATGATGAATTTAAGGCTAAACATGGTTCACAGGGATTAAAAGAAGGATACAAGTTTATTTCTAACCTTTTTCGATATTCCAACCCTTAATTCTTTATTCCATAACTTTCAATCTCCATATCTTCATGAGTTTCAACATCTTTATATACTAAAATTAATAATACCGTTATCTTTATTGAATTCTGGTTTAATACAAAAGGTTCCAGTTTAATAGAAAATATTAATTAATAAATTATTCTATACATTATTTTATTATGCTTAATTAGGAGTTGATTAATCTGACAAAATATATAGTGGTAACTGGAGGTGTAGTGAGTTCCATTGGTAAAGGAATAACCGCTGCATCCATTGGTAGAATTTTAAGGTCTTATGGTGTGGATGTAACTGCCATAAAAATTGACCCTTACCTGAATTGGGATTCCGGGACATTAAACCCCTATGAACATGGAGAGGTATTTGTAACTGATGATGGTATGGAAACTGATCTCGATCTGGGTCATTACGAGAGGTTCCTGGATGTTGAACTTTCTGGTGAATCCAACATAACCACAGGGAAAGTCTATTCGGCTGTTATAAATCAGGAGAGGAAGGGGGATTTCCTTGGGGCCTGTGTACAGATCATACCACATATCACAGATGAAATTAAGTATAATATCAGGAAAATTTCAAAGAAAACCCAGGATGATGTGGTCTTGGTTGAAGTGGGTGGAACAGTTGGTGACATTGAAAGTCAGCCTTTCCTGGAGGCTTTAAGACAGCTGCGTAATGAGGAAGGTCATGACAATCTGATGTTTATTCATGTGACTTACGTACCATACCTTAAGGCAGCTGGCGAGTTTAAGACCAAACCAACACAGCACAGTACTAAAGAGTTAAGAAGCACTGGTATAAATCCTGATGTTATAATATGCCGTAGTGAACTGCCTATCGACAGCCATATCAAGGATAAGATTGCTCATTTCTGTGATGTGGAAAGAAATGCAGTGATAAATGCTCCTGATGTCAACTCCATCTACGAGTTACCACTCATTTTAAACAGTGAAGATCTGGGGGAATATGTTCTTAATCGTCTTAAGATAAATGCACATAAACCTGATTTATATGGCTGGAGTAGAATTGTTGATTCCCTTAAAACGTACAGCTCAAGGGTTACAATCGGCATCATAGGCAAGTATGTGGAACTTGAGGATGCTTACATGAGTATAAGGGAAGCATTGATACATGCCGCCGCTCAATTGGGTATTAAAGTGGATATTGAATGGGTGCATGCTGAAGAAACCATAAATATGGAGAGGATCCGTGACTTCGATGCCATGCTCATACCTGGAGGATTTGGTGAACGGGGAATAAGTGGTAAACTCAATGCCGTGCGTTACGCCATTGAAAATAACATCCCACTTTTTGGTATCTGCCTGGGAATGCATGCCATAGTCATTGAGTTTGCCCGGATGAATGGATATAAAGAGGCAGATAGCACGGAATTTGATACCAACGCTAAGCATCCGGTTATAGATTTGATGCTGGAGCAAAAGGATACCAAGAATATGGGTGGAACCATGAGACTGGGAGCATATCCCTGTAAAGTCAAGGAGGGAACCCTGGCCAGGGAAGCCTATAAACAGGAATTAATAAGCGAGAGACACAGGCACAGGTACGAGTATAACAATAAGTACCGTGAGGAGTTAGAAGATAAAGGTTTAATAATTGCTGGTATCTCACCAGACGACGTCCTGGTTGAAATGGTGGAACTTAAGGATCATCCCTGGCTTTTAGGCTGTCAGTTCCATCCTGAGTTTAAATCACGACCAAACAAGGCTCATCCTCTGTTTGTATCATTTGTACAGGCTGCAATTAATAATAGGAAAAGTAAAAGCAATTAATTTTTTTATTCTTTCCTGATTTTTTCTTAATTCTTTAATTTTTACCTGCATTCATCTAATAGATTTAAGATGGAGTGTGTGTCTATACATTTGCTAAGTTTAGGGATGTGTATCTATACATTTGCTAAGTTTAGGGATATGTATTTATATATTTGATAAGTTCAATTCTTAACATGGTCTTTAATTATATACCTTTAATTGCAGGAATTATAGCATTTGCTGCCTGTTTATATGCAAGCTATACTGATTTCAAGAGGGGTATCATACCCAACAAACTTACCTTTCCATTGATTGCAGTGGGATTATTTTTAAATGTTGTTTATGCAGTTTTAATTGGTAATTTACTGCTTTTTATAAGTGCAACAATCATCACTGGGATGATATTTGCTTTAGGATACCTGTTCTGGAAGATGGGTGCCTGGGCTGGTGGGGATGTTAAGTTATTTACAGCTATGGCTGCATTACTGGCTATATATCCACCAATAATAAATTACAACATTTTAAATTATGAGATGCCTGTATATGCTGTTTATCCATTCCCATTTTCATTGATTTTAAACAGCATACTTTCCATGTTACCTTTCCTCTTAATTTATGTGATATACATAGGATTTACCAGAAAACCACAGGTACTTAAGGAACTCACCGAACCAGTAAGAAACTATAAGAAGACCCTGGTCTCAGCCCTGGTGGTTTCCACTGCTGCTTACATTGCAGTGTTCATCACCTTCCAACTGCCCATTAGAAATATCATAATGATATTCATTTTCATAGTTATCTTGTCCCTGATTATTTCTAAATTACCTAAACTAGTTAAGGCACTTGTTATATCTGGCATCATGATTCTGTCTTTAATACAGAACTTAGAAGTTACCATCTATGGATTTATAATTTTACTTATAACCATCACTGTTATTGGAATTATTAGAAAATTACTTAGTAAAGCTAATAAGGAAGCCCTACAGGATGATTATAAAATTTCTGAGCTTGAAAAAGGCATGATATCTGCTTACAACCTTTATCAGAAGGGAGATGAGATATACTATGATGATAAGAGTTTTACAGGTAAAATAAGGGAAGCTGTAAAAAGTGGTAACATCTTCCTATTGACTGCACCCCGGGGTAAATTACTGGTGGGCACACTGGCTGCGGGACTTGAAGATAAGGATATAGAACTCTTAAAAAAACTTCAACAGGAAGGGAAAATCCCAGATACCTTTAAAGTGAAGAAGGGTGTTCCATTTGCACCTTCTATTTTAATTGGGCTTTTGATCTCACTTTTTATTGGGGATCTGGTCATTATACTTTTCAATATAGTGGGATTGTTGCTGCAGTAAACAAACTCGCTTGATACCAAAATTTATAAGGTAACAAGTTAATATCATAATTGAAGTGAGGACTTATGGATAGTAGGGGACAAGTATCTGCAGAGTATATATTTCTTATTTTGATTTTTCTGATAGTATTAGCGACAGTTACTGTTCCTTTTGCAGGAGATGCCATAACCTCGAGCCAAAATGTCTCCGTAGCTTCAGATGCTAAAGTAGCCCTTTCAGCCATAACAAATGCCGTAAATGTGGTCTATTCCAACGGGCCCGGTGCAAAAAGGACGGTTAATGTGTATTTTCCACAAGATGCCCGGCTAGCATATGATGGTACCAATAAGGCTTTAACTTTAGGTCTTCAAGATATACCTGTAAGTGCCAGTGATCCAAGTGGTGATCAAAAGGGAAATGTCCAGGCTAGTGTGCCCTACACTGTTAATGTTGATGAAACTGTTACCAAGGGCTGGCATGATGTGGTAATCACCTGGGATGTGGGAGATAAATTTATAACTGTCACCGTACAGTAATGCCTGTTTTTTAAACTATTCAATTCATTTAAATCAATAAATTGTGTGATTATTTTAAGAGTCTGGTTTATAAATCTTGATCTATGTGTTAACTAATAAACAAGGTTTAAATACCAATAATTTATATTATAGTGCATTATAATTATTATTCAAATAGTGTGCAGTAATTTTATTCAATGCAAAATTTATGGAGATTTCAAGTTGAGTATATTCACTAAATTCGGAGATTTAATTATCAGAGCATTTTCCTTCATCGGAATGCTCATTTTATCCATACCTAAAATTCCTGAGAAAATTAGGAATTTAAATACCAGTGGGATCCGGGATAAAATTGATACTGAATCCATGAAGGACAACATATCCCGGATCAAAAAGGAAGTTGATGGTGTTAAGGACAGCTATTCTGGAGAACGTCATTTAAAACAGGAATATACTAGCACATCAACAGAATCGGAAGAACATCTTAAAGATCAGGGTGTAATATTAATTTCAGGATCTTATACTTCTGAAGAAAAGGAAAGAACAATTTTAATCCTGCAAATTGCATCAATAGCTTTTATTATAATTTCAATTTTTTATGTATTCAATTTCCTATCAACCCTCATATACATAATACTGGGGGTGCTCATTGGTGCCTTCGTGATTTATATGCTGTATGACCGGGTAAAGAAGATGTATCGGCGAGATTTCAATGCCTATCGTGATTTCTTCATTATGTACCTGGCAGTGGGTGTTATAATTGTACTGGTAAGCAGTATCCCCTCCTTAGTAATGGCTTTCTCCTTCCAAACGTTACCATCCCTTTCAGTACTTATTTATACCATAATAGCGGTAGCTGCGGTATTCCTTATATTCAGAATCAGGTATTACCGTAACTATACTTATGGGACTGTTCTAGAAGCCGGTGAAAACACAGCCCATGTGAAAGTGGAATACGACATCAGATCCAACGTCAAACCAGATATTTATCTGGTGGAGAATAGATCAGGGGCTGTGACTGGAGACACAGTGAAACTCAAAATTGAAGAGAAAATCATAAGCACAGGTGGTAATAAACCCCTGGAAATCATGGCAGTATACGAGAAGATCTAGACTTTTTATTTTAGCAAATTCCCAAATTTTTAATTTAATCGACTTTTAAAGGTTTCAAATTATGAACTCGAAAGATTCACATGACATACCCCCTGATCATCCCCGATATGAGTCTTTGAAACTCAGGGCCAAAGTAGTAGATGCCTATAAGTCAGGAGTCCTTGCAGATTCAGGATTAATAGCCTATGGTAGGGGAGAAGCATTCGACTACCTGTTGGGTGAGGAAACATCATCAGTTGCAAAAAAGGCTATTGAAACAGCAGCAGCCACCCTTTTACTTGCAGAAAACCCGGTTATATCAGTTAACGGGAACACCGCTGCACTGGTGCCTGAGAAGGTAGTTGAACTGGCCAGTACATTAGATGCTAAAATTGAGATTAACCTATTCTACCGCACACCTGAAAGAGTACAGGCAATAAAGAAGGTTTTAAATGATGCTGGTGCCGCAGAAGTGCTGGGTGATGAGGATGACCCCAAGCATATAACAGGACTGGAGAGCCCCCGATCAAGGGTAAGCAGGGAAGGTATATATAGGGCAGATGTTGTATTGGTACCATTGGAAGATGGGGACCGGGCCCAAGCTTTAGTATCAAATGGAAAAAAGGTAGTAACTGTTGACCTTAATCCACTTTCCAGGACAGCTAAAACAGCCACCGTAACTATTGTTGATAATCTGGTGAGGGTCATGCCCCAACTTATCCAGGAAGTAAAAAGGCTTCAGTTGATGGGTACATCTACCCTTCAGGATATAGTGGATGGATTTGATAACCAGCAGAATCTGCAGGATTCACTGAAGTTGATGTTGGAGTCATTATCCTGATGAATTGTTCTTAACTAATGCAGGAATCATATTCCCTGTAAATAAATATGATTAATCTCTGTAAAAATAAATAAAAATTAATTATCTCTAAACAAAAGAATGGTATAGATAAACATGAAAGTAATTGGAGTTACAGGAATGCCCGGGTCTGGGAAGGGAATTGTTGCTGGTGTGGCCAGAAATTTGGGTTTCGAGATAATTAGGATGGGCGATGTTATCCGGGAGGAAGCCCGTAAAAGAAATACAAATATTGGGGAGACGGCAGTCCAGATCCGAAAAGAACATGGCGATTTTGTGGTTGCAGAAAGATGCATCCAGAAAATTAAGGATTTATCCAGTGACCCTGGTAATTCATCTCATCATTTTATCATCGAAGGCATAAGAAGCCCCTTTGAGGTAGAGATGTTCCAGGAGAATTTTCCGGGTTTTAAGATTTTATCTGTTTATTCCTCACCAGAGACCAGGTTTAAGAGGTTGTTAAATAGAAAACGTATCGATGATTCCCTTGATAAACCCAAATTTGAAAGTAGAGATAAAAGGGAGCTTAAATTTGGTATTGGGGAAGTTATTGCCCAAGCAGATTTCATGGTGGTCAATGAAGGTTCCATGAAACGATTTAAAAACATTATAAGGAGCATACTTACCAATGAAATGTGAATTTACGGCTCAAACTCCCATCAATCCCACAGAAGACACTGATAAAGTCATGAAAACACTTTCCAATATGTTTGACTATGATGAGGTGGTGATGGCTGGTGATTACATTTCAGTTAATGGGGGGATGGATTCCCTTTTAAAGTTAAAAGATGCCCTAGAAGTTCGCAGGATCAGGAATACAGCCCGTAAGATGCTGATTAATGGATCATACGATGGTGTGATTTATTTTAAACTGAATAAACAGGCTGCCTTTTCTGGTACTGTAAATTTTACAGAAGGTGACTCACCACTGGGAGAGATAAGGGTAAAAATAGAAACCGACGATGTTGAGGGATTTATTGACTGGTTGGCCCCTTTACAGAAGTAAAAATCACTATTTTTCTACTGTAGAAATAGGAGTTAAATATCATAGAAAACTGGATTATTAGCTTTTAAAAAATTCATTTTATTCTTTAAAAAGATCATTTTATTTAAAAAGATCATTTATCCACTAAGACGGCTTTTTTAATATTTACATGTCCACTGTCCTTATCCCATACCTTATCCATTTCCTTGATTTTAATCCTCTTTTTAAAGAGGGGACAATCCAAAACAAGGGTTTCAGCCTCACCACCTTCAAATGACATGTGAACACCGTGTTTCTCGTGAATTTTTAGTAGATCTTCTAAAAATTCCCTATCTATTTCCCTGCCAAGCCAGGATTCATCCAGGCCAGCTGCAGATACACTGACCAGTATGATCTTGAAATCAAGATCTACCAGTTCCATCATGTACTCATAGGGGTCTTTGTGCCACAGGGGGCTTACTGATTTCAGGGAAAGGTCCTGGCACAATTTATCTATCCTGGATTTCTGGTAGCTGGAGTACATGGCACCAGAGAAGATTGCCTCCACTCCCCTGTTTTTCATGTCAGTTAAAACCATTTTCAGATCATCTAATTCTTTTTCCTTAATACCGGGTGTATTGTAACATGAAAGTGGCATGTCCATAGCCTGGGCAGCGAGTTCTGTCATGTGGATATTGCTGGTGTGGAACATATAGGATTCTGAATTACTTGATATCATGGAGATCAGGTATTTTACTTCCAAACCTTGTTCAATGGCCTTATAGGCGGCCATTGTACTGTCTTTACCTCCAGAAAATAGTACAGCAGCTTTCATATTTAATTTTCAGGAATTTCTTTATAAAATGAATTACTTCAGTTTCTTCCTATTCTTTTTATTCTTCTTATTTTCCCTGTACTTTAATGCCAACCATAGGTTGATTTTATCCCACAACTGACTTATGCTATCTATAAATAGGCCGATTGCACCTACAATTAATCCTATAAAGCCACAGATTATGATGATGCCATTTGGATCAGGAAGATTCCTTTTAAATGCACTGATCTGGTCTTCTACATCACCACTTATATTGTCAACTACCACTTCGTCTGTTGGTAACTGATTGATAACTGCATCTACCTGTGATGGCTCAACTGTTATAGATACTTCAGCAAGATTGCTTACAACATCTATGCCACCAATCATGCCCAACCATTCATCAACCTTTTTTACCAACTCAGTGGGGTTACTGTTATCGTTTAAATATAGGATCATGGTATCGTTGGACGGTATCTGGGCCTCTTTAATATTAGGATCAAGGACGGGTAAACGTTGTTCAATGGACTCCTTCCAGTCAGATAAATTGAAGGGGGATGTTTTTATGGTTATTTTGTCACAATTTACATCTTTAACCCCGTTTAACTTCTTGGTTTCTTCTACAAACGCATTCACATTGCTGGTGGTGGACATGTTAACCGTTATTACCTGGGGACTTCCCGAGCTTATGGTGAACACTGCTCGGGCCATATCTGGCATATCATCGTATAATGGTGCTATAAAAAACGCTCCACCAATCAGGCCCACTATGAATCCCAAGGACAATACAAATATAAGGTTTCTTTTACCGATTAGGGGGGTTAAAAGTGCAGTTGAAAAAATAAATACCATTAAGAAAATAAAAAGCACCAGCATTATAATTACAAGAAGTACATCCATAGTATCATCTTTGATAGGTTAAATTACGATTTAAAAGTTTGGTGGAATGGTTAAGAGGTTTAAAGATTTAAAAAAATTTACCCTTTAGTATTCCTTTACAATATTTCCATTGTCAACATCTATATATATGGTTTTGGACGCTGTATTATCTTTGGTTAAGGGCACGATCCAAACAAAATATGCGGTGTTGTTTACATTTATACTACCCTGTGAAGGGGTACCTATTGTGTAATCCGGGTATGCCTGGCCTGCGATCCTTTTTGCATCTTCTTCGGTTATTTCAGTCTGGTCGGTGGAGTTATCGGTTTTATTTTTCTTTTCACTTGAAGGGAAAGGAACTACGGTGGGCTGACTGGTTGATTGTTCCATGGTGTTGTTGTTTGGGTTGCCCACAAAGGGGTTGAAGGAGTAGATCACAGTGAGGATAAAAATAGCCCCTATTATTAGTAGTGCTTTTTTCTCCCAGTCTTCAGGTAAATCCATTTTAGATCACCAGTTTTCATCAAATTCTAATACAAAATTAGCTTTAATTCTTCTTAATATTTACTTTTCCATCTTGGTTATAGATGGTGTATATGATATCATTTAATCCTGCCGGGTCACTGGTTATATTAAATGCTGTTAAATTTATGGGTATTACCTTTATCTCTACATGCTGCCCCCCACTGATTACTGTTACATAATTTTCTGGTTCATTAACCATTGCAGTCATGGTGGGGGATGGTGGAATGGTTATATTTATAGAATAACCAGGACCATGGCTGTAAACATTGTTAATTGCAGTTGCTATTTTTTCACCCTGCATCCTTGCCTCTGCCATACTGCCAGTTTCAGTTTTATTAGTTGTGCTGGTTATAGTCCCAACGAAGATTGCGGTGATTACGAAAACTATGATGATAACAAACAGTACTTCTACACTTCCCTGTCCTTTGTTGTCTAGGTTCAAAGATACTACCTCTAAATTTTACTTAGATAATTGTTTTGGAATTTAAAAAATTCTGCATAATTTTTTGAAAAATAAATAACAGAACCTAACGGGTCTCTTAATTCGTCATTACCAAATTTAAGCTGGTAATAGGCGGGTATTCCAGTTATATATTCATGATCTACAATAGAGGTTGCCCTTCCTCCATGATCTTCCATGAGAGGATCACCAATAATAAAGGTACTCATTTTAACTTCATCAGGTTCGTTAGATGTATGTTTACCTTCTAATCTATCGAAAAAGGACAATCCATCTGGATCAGGGAAATAATTTGGACGGGGAGTTATGGTGCTGGGATTATCTGTACCATTTAAACACTCCCATAGATGATGCAATCGATTTTGATCTGAATCTTCACTCACATCGAAGTAGAAATCATATTCACCATCGATGATGGTAGCATACTCGTACTTATATATTACATTACTGGTCCGATATTTACTGTATATCCAGATATAAGGGTCTTCTAATCCTTCAATTGAAACATATGTAGACATATCTGGTGTTTTTAATTCATAAACTTGATCTTGCTGGACGATTTTAATAGGTATTCCGCCCTTTATATTAATATAAAATCCGAAAGGATCACTCTGTGTTATATTCACATTACCAGAATTAAAGGGTTTGTCAACGTAGCTATTGATTGATATATTGTTAATATATACCTGGCGACCTGTCTGCTTTTCAACTTCCAAGGCAGTCTTTACGGTATGATTGTTTAGTTGGTCTATCACTTTATCTCTTATGTAGTTCTTACTGGTTCCACTTGTAAAGAAGCCAGTATCATCAATAACTGCCCTAGTAGCATTATAAGCGGAATTTCTACCAGCATCATTGGCACCCTTTTCCATTGCCGAAAATAAGGTAGTTGCAGAACTATATGTCACATCACCACCAATAATCAAACTACCAATCAAACTTGCTTCATCAATTATGTTCCCATATGATATGGCGATTACCAGAACTGGAATAATAAGTAGATACGTAAGTGGTGTGAAAGCAAATCCTTTTTCATCCATTTTTATCACTACACATAATTATTTCCATAAATCTAACCTTACAGGTATAGCTTCAGGAAGATTACCAGTATAAATTGCTTCTGTTTGAATCACATTTGGATCTACAGTTATACCTGATTGACTTAGTTCTTCAATTAAATCGGCCAATGCCTGAGCTTTAGCTGCCTCAGCAGTACTGTTAAAGGATGTACTCCATTTATTCTGTAAAAATTTAGGGTAAATTACAGCAATTCTAGTACCGGAAAATATGGTGGGATTTCCATAGGTACTGGGATTAGATGCACCATCACCTGATTTCCATGCTTCTGGGGCGGTTACGTTTACTCTAACCCTGTAACTTGAACCCTGTTTTAATGTATAATTTGAAGGTGTGCCAGTGGTAAATCTATGGGCACTTTCTGCATCTAAAGCTGCTAGATCTATCATATAAGGTATGGTATCACTATTGTAGAGCGTTGCCCATCCACTGGTAGAATTTCTAACTTCAACTGTCATGTGTTGACTGGTTGTACCTAAACCTGTAAATAAATACACTTTCGTAGCATCAGGACCTATTGTGAATGTTCGGCCATTACTAGGATTATTAACGTCTCCACCAAATGTAGCTTTTTGATTAGCTCTAGCTTGGTAACTAGGGAATGCATAGGTGTCCCATTTAATTGGTAAAAATGAATAACTTACATACAGTTTGGAATCCACTAATCCCACCAGATCGTAATCGTTACTGGGTACGTTGTCCCACACAGTGATCCTTACTTTGTTATTACCTGTATGTAATTTATCGCCAATGTATATTATGCCCGGGGTGTTCCCGTAACCATCACCAGCAGAATAAGCTGTTGCACCTGAAGATGGAGTTTCTTTAAAATTGAATGAACAAAAAACTGCTCTCCATTGAGAACCGTCCCAAACTTCGACTAACGCGTTATCTACAGCACCATAAGCATTTATGTTAACGTATCCGTCAAAAATTCGGGCGTTTTCTGGTATGTTAAATTCTTTAACCACACTTACAGCGGATCCATCTTCGCTACCATCAACATCTTCTAAAACAAGGGGTATTCCATCATCATAATCATCTAATAAATTTCTATTGTTATCTTTAAAATTGGCCCAAGACATTACTCTGCGTTCAGTAAGGTTAGTGACTTCTCCTGTTGCTAAATTATAAATTTTACCATAGTAACCCCCTGCATTTGCAGGTTTAGCTAATCCTGCAGCATCTGGAAAAGTTTCATCTAAACTTAAAATACCTGCAGGAACCTGTATGGTTGTAGTATAATTAGCTATTATTGAAAACCAGGGCATATTGTAATCATAATTGGAACGTAGTAAATTCTGATGGTTGAAATACACATGGAACTCATTATTAGCCCCGGGATTTAGATGTGCAGCATCAATATCTCCTTTGTAATTATATACTAATCCTTGGGTAATGGTTCCCGTCGAACTTACTCGGGGGTATAACAAGGTAAAGGGGGTGGTATTTCCATAATTGTGCCCATTTATGGTAAGTTGGGTCCCAAATGATGAATGAATATAATTTCTTGCTGATACGTTATTTGTTCCCTGTAGGAAGAATGCGTTGTGAATAACTGCACCCTCAGGGATGGAGAATTGTATGTTTTGCGGTGTACCAGGGCCACTGTAACCAGTCACACCCCAATATTGTCGATTGTATAAACCATTATCCTTCCATGGTTGAAAATTGGCTAAATAGTTATGGAAATTCCATACAGTGCCGATGACGTTGATTTCTTTATCTTCAAACAAAACTTCTTCCTGTTTATACCATGCCCTGCCCAGGTAACCTTCATCGGGTCCCGATATAACCCTTACTGCGGTGGCTGTATTGTCGGCCATCAATATGCGACTATTATTACCCACGTCATAGCCCAACATGTTCAGTTTATAACCAGTATCTTCCGGGATCAATAGGCTTAAACGGGAGTCTAATATTTGATTTGCGCTTGTGACATCCTTTTGATTATATTTAACAGCAGCAAGTGTCAATGTACCATCCTTTTCCATGGTTTCCAGAGTATCTGAAGCCAGTGCTTGTAGATGTTGTTGTTCCTGTCCCATGAAGTAGGGGGCCATAATATAGGCTGTAATAGAGGCGCTAACAATAAATATGACTATCAGTGCCAATGTAGCATCTGAAGTAAATATAAATCCTCGTTCATCCATTTACATCGCCTATTTTTGTTTTATTTTATTAAACTGTCCATATGAAGAATACAAATCTGGATGGTTTTAATCTGGCTTTATCTAAATTTATTTCGCTTTCAGGGGTCCCCTTAGGAACTCCAATTATATAAACATCCATAGAAGCTCCAGGATTACTTTCGGTTCTAACGTTAACTATGTTATTTTCATAAGAAGTGGAATTATGCATATATGTGTCATTAATATTCCTTTTAATCAAATCAATATGTTGACTAAAATCATTGGAAGGTACAACGTTGTTGTTATTCACATCTACCGTAGCGGAATTATATCCTCTGTTATCTACCAAAACCCAGTAATCATAAGCCTCAATTGAATATTGATTGGTTGGGAATTCAGCGGTATAAGTCCTGGGAATACCAGCATCTCTAATTAGGTCCTTTAATGAGACAATTTGCTTAAAATTAGAACTTAAAACTATTCTTTCGATCCTTACAATGTTGGGGATATCTTCTGGTACAGAAGGTTCGGTGCCTAGTTGTAAAATTTCCCGGTTATCTTCCACAGTATTGATTGTTAAATAAAAGCCATAACCTGGACCAGTTAAATCTGTGACATGAGATTCATCTACACGTGCCAATTTATCTGGCGACAGATAATTAGCTTCAGATGCATTCTTCATAATATCATATTTAGCCAGTCCAATAATTTGAGGTTCACCTATCTCTTCCCAGTTATACGGACTACCAGAAGTCTTAATAAGGGTATTCACTGTGTCGGCTCCTACTCTTTCCAGTGAAGTTTGATATACACTGCTTTGAACAGTATAAAGCATATTATCCATATCAGCGACCATCATACCCATGACAATGGTTAATGGGATAATTGCTATAAGTAGGTCCATGGAGAGTAGAAATCCCTTTGAATCATCATCCAGAAATCCCATACTTAATCACCGGAATGATATTTTTTTATGCCCATTTTTTCCCACGCATTTATCATTCTTAATTTCCCAAACAAGTCCTATATTATCTAAAATATTTATAATTGTTATTTATTTTCTTTTATATTAATATATATAAGTTTTGAGCAAATAGTATTACTTATTGAGCTACTTGTATGATATTTTTTTTATTATTCAAAAAAATTATATTAGTAAGATTATACAAAGGGTAAAATGATAAAATGGATCAAAGAGGACAAATTTCTGTAGAATACATTCTTTTAGCAGCAATAGTGATGATGTTTGTTATCATATTTGGTTGGGTTATTGCTGAAGAAAGTGAAGTGAATTCAGTAGTTACTGCAGTTAAAATGGGGGCAGAAAATGGTACCACCTTTGCATCTACATTAAATCCAACTATGCAACCAGTTAGGGTAACCAGTCTTGATACCAATGGTGAAAATGACATCACTATCCAGGTACACTTCTCTAGTTCTGTTGATTCCATCAAAGATACTATATTACAAAGTATTGAAAAATCATTGGCAGATAATGGTTATACAGCGACGAACGATGGTTCAAAGTTAAATCTAGCAACCGGCAGGCACAACTACATCATAGAACTTGTTAATGAGTTGTGATAGCCTTAGTGCTTGTTTAATAAGTTGCACTACATCAAAGTTTTAATAATTAATATAAGAATTGATAAATAATTATAAACAAAAATGTAGGGGTTTTATTATGAATGGAGATACAGGCATGAAAGTGGATGAAACCACTTACAACAAACCCAAGAGAAAGAGTAATAAGTGGGGAATATACATCAGCATACTCCTGATAGTTGTGGGGCTCATATGGTACGGTGTGAATGTGGGAATTATACCATATTCCATTATACAGGAGCAGGCTGGACCAATAATAATCGTGTTACTTGGTATTTTAATTTTAATAAAATCATTGTAACCAAATTATTATTTTTAATTAATTATTTTTATTTAAATTGATTATTTAGAAAAATCGAGGTTAAAACATGAAAGATTTACTGGGAAAACTCTCAAATGCATCAGGAATATCAGGCTTTGAAGATGAAGTACGGGATCTAATTATAACAGAGTTAAAGGGCCATGTAGACGAAATTGAGATAGATAATCTAGGCAACCTTATAGCTAAGAAGAATGGGAAACCAGACGGTAAAAAGATAATGTTAGCAGCCCATATGGATGAAATAGGGCTTATGGTAAGGTACATTGACAAGGAAGGTTTCATTAAGTTTTCAAAAATTGGGGGTATCAATGATCAGATGCTTTTAAACCAATCAGTTTACATCCAAACATCCAAGGGACCAATACTTGGAGTTATAGGCTCCAAGCCACCACATAAGATGAAGGAATCTGAAAAGAAGCAGATCATGAAATTTGAAAACATGTTCATTGATATTGGTGCCAAGGATAGGGAAGAAGCAGAAGAAATGGTGAGAGTGGGAGATCCCATAATCATAAGACAGGACTTTGAGGAACTAAGAAACGAGCTGGTTATGGGTAAAGCACTGGACAACCGTGTTGGATGTGCAGTGCTCATTGAAGTACTAAAAAAAGCAGAAACAGATGCCACTTTATATGGTGTAGGCACTGTCCAGGAAGAAGTTGGTCTTAAAGGAGCAAAAACATCAGCATTCAGCATAAACCCGGACATGGCCCTGGCCCTGGATGTGACAATCTCGGGTGACCATCCCGGAATAAAGGAAGATGATGCACCAGCAGTTGCAGGTAAAGGACCGGCTATAATACTCACTGATGCAAGTGGCCGGGGAATCATAACTCCTAAACAGGTAAAAGATCTCCTGATATCCACGGCTAAAGAAGAAGAGATACCATATCAGGTGGAAGTCAGTGACGGGGGTACCACTGATGCCACATCAATACACCTCACCCGGGCGGGAATACCCACCGGAGTCATCTCAGCACCATCCCGGTACATACACACCCCGGTAAGTGTGGTTAATGTGCATGATGTGGAAAACTCAGTTAAGCTGATCTTAGCAGTGTTGAAGAAGCTTTAATGCTTGATACTGTTAAGAATTACTAATTTTTTTAGTAATTTTTTCTAAATTATTACTATTTTTTTACTAAATTTTTACTAATTTTAAAAAAATTTTTTATAATTTATTCTAATTTTATTCTAATTTCCTTATTTTTTATTTGAAATTTTATCATTTTTAATGGTATCACCCATTTTTTTTTAAAATCGTAAATTACTTGTCCATTGGAAAGAATAAATATAACATGAAATTATCTCTTCCATTTAAAAATTGATTGTGAGGTTTAAAAATGGAAAAAGTATGCAATGTTTCAGATGTCCCCATGGGAACCATGAAGGGATTTACAGTTAAACAGGCTTATATCCTCCTGGCTAATGTGGATGGGAATTTTTACGCCGTAACTGCTGTATGTCCACATATGGGCGGATACTTACCCATAGGCACGCTTGATGGGAAAATAATTAAGTGTGCGGTACATGGATCCCAGTACGATGTTACAACTGGAAAACTGGTTAAGGATGTGCCCGCTTTCACGAGACTTTTGACTGGGGGTGGCTCACATGATTTAAAGAGTTACCCAGTTTCAGTAGAAGATGGAACAGTTTCAGTGGAAGTTTAAAGAAAATTTTTTTTATTAAAAATTTTCATTTCAAAAAATAGTTTTCAAGGATATACTCCTACTGAAGTTAATAAATCCTCACTTAAGATCAGCTTAACTCACTGGAGATCAATTGCCGAGTTTATCACAATCCCATTTGAACCTATCTCATAGGTTAAAAACTGGGTGGGTGTTTTAGTACTCCTGACCTTTATAATATCCATCACCCTCTCTCTACGGCCGGTGTATGGATTTTCCCTTTTCATTAAATTGATAGCTCCGTAAACAGAGTATAATGCTATTTCATTAAACTCATCTGAAGTTGCACTGTCCAGGATAAGTAAGGTGGTTATGTTTCGTTTTTTAAGTTCATAGACCAGTAGATCCAGTTGATTACGGAATTCATAGGGGGTCAGTTTTGCAGTGTAGCTGCCGATATTATCTATAATCAGAGCCTGACAGTTTTCTGGGATTATTTCCAGGAGTTTGGTGAAGTTTCCCTTCATGGAATCTAATTCAACATTTACCTCTGCCTCAGTTACCTCTGCTCTTTTTTGAGCTAGTTCAACGAATTTCAGTAATCCTTTCTCTGTGCAGTCTTTAAGATCCCAGTTAAATGCATTGCTCTGTAAGTATAAATCTTCAGAATCTTCTTCAGTTGTTATATAAGCGGTTGTAAGATTTTGAAGACAGCAGCTATTGGCAAACTGAAGCCCGAAGATGGTCTTTCCAGATCCAGCTTCACCAGTTATAAGAAGAGTTCTTCCTTCTGGAAAACCGTTTGTGAACTTATCTATACTTTCTATTCCTGTAATTATCCTTTTCAATATTTCCACTCCATCAACTGATGATTTATTTGAGTTCTATGAATTTAATATTTCAACTATGTATTAAAAACTTATTCATTATAATTAATCACAAATTGGAAGCTGCAAATGTTATCTCTATCTTCCAGGCAATGGATTTGTGCTACGTTACCATTTAAATGGGTCCATGTGAAACTTCGCAGTACTATGACACGGCATATCATACAGAACATGGGACTGGTTTCTGCATCATCAACCCAGGGACAATTATGAAATTTAAATAGTTTAATATCATTTTCATCAATAAATTCTGATTCAATTCCTAAATTGAAGAAGAAATCCTTAAGCCACGAAATATAACAGCGGAATATGTTTTCTGAGGTGTCAGCCACCGTTTCAAGGCAGGTGTCAAGTTGATTTATAAAATCTGTCTTCATATTTTTCTCAAAACGGTCCGAGAAACTTTTTGCCATGCTATTCCGTACCTGGGGAGGTATGTTGGATGCAAATACCGGTAAGGCGCTTAATACAAAATTTGAAAGCTCTCCCCTTGCTTTATCCTTTAATAATTGTTCTTTTTCTTTTTCAGCCTTTTTACGTTCTGTTATATCTCGAAATACAAGGGTAACTCCCAATACGTTTCCATTTTCATCTTTTATTGGGGCGCTGCTATCATCTATAGGTACTCTAGTCCCATTTTTAGTGATGAGTAAATTAGAGTCTTTAATTTCAATTACTTCATTTTCTTTAAGGACCTTTGTTACCGGGTCTTCCAGAGGGATTCCGGTGTTTTCATTTATTATCTTCAATACATCTGTTAGAGATTTGCCAATGGCTTCTTCCAGATCCCAGCCAGTTACCTCCTGGGCAACTGGATTCATGAAGATGATCACACCCTCTTTATCAGTGGCTATCATTGCATCACCCATACTCTCCAGGGTGGTGGAGAGCCATTTTTCACTTGCTTTAAGCTTACGATCCATTTCATGCTTGTAGATGGCTATTTCCACTGAGCCGTGCAGTTCCCTATCCTCAAAGGGCTTGATTATGTAACCGAATGGCTCGGTTATCTTAGCTCTTTTCAGTGTTTCCTCGTCAGAATAAGCAGTTAAATACAAAACAGGTATATCATAATTATCGTGGATTCTCTGTGCCGCTTCTATTCCATCAATTTTTCCCTTTAAGACTATGTCCATCAGGATTAAATCAGGCGGATCTTCCCGGATAATTTCCAGAGCTTCTTCACCTGAAGGAGTGATACCAATAACCTCATATCCCAGGCCTTCTGCCCTTTGCTTGATATCCATGGCCACTATACTTTCATCTTCCACAACTAATATCTTGGTTTTAGACATCTGAATCAAATTTAATAACTAACTTATAAATACAGATTTTTTTAAATAACCAATTTTTATTATTAAAAATATTTTTATTATTAAAATAATATTATTTAACAATTATTATTATAAACTATTTTTTTATTGCACCGATATTATTAATAAACTATTCATTTATTAATTTGATTTAAAACATCAATATGATTTTAGTAAGTCCTCTTATTAGTTTTTTGGGGTTGGTTGTGCACGATGATACTATTTACTTACATTCTGTAGCTCTCGGTGGATTGTCTGGGCTAGTTTCTGGCTGATGCCATCCACTTCAGCAATTTCCTCAGGACTGGCCTTCTGAATATTCTCCATACTCCCGAAATGTCTGATTAATTTTAACTTCCTCTTAGAACCCACCCCTGGAATATTGTCCAGTGCAGAACCTTCAATCTCTTTAGATCGGAGTTTTTTATGGTAAGTAACTGCAAATCGATGGGCTTCATCCCGCACTCTCATAAGCAGGTGCAACGCTTTGGAGTTGCCGGGTAGTATAATTGGTGTTTGAAAGCCTGGAATGAAAATATGCTCAAATTCCTTGGCCAGGCCTATGATTGGGATACTGGTAAGATTCAACGATTTTAAAACCCCTAAAGCAGTGTTAAGCTGCCCTTTACCTCCATCTATAACAATAAGATCTGGGCGGGCTTCATCTTTGTCTGCATCTACTAATTTTCCGTATCTACGTGCTAAAACCTCACGCATCATGGCGTAATCATCAGGCCCTGGGGTTTCAATTTTATATCTCCGGTAATTGCTCTTTTTCGGTGCCCCATCTTCAAAGACCACCATGGAGCCCACTGCTAATTTACCGCTTATGTTGGAGATGTCGAAGGCCTCGATGTACCGGGGTATCTTGGGAATTCCCAGGTAATCCTTTACTTCAAGAAGAGCCCCCTTGACCTGTTCCTGCTGATTACGGGCTATATCGGCATTTTTAGCCACCATCTTAACCAGCCGGTATTCCAGGCCATCATCTGGTACTTTGATGGTCACATCATTTCCTGATTTCTCTTTCAGCCACTCAATAATTAGATCTTCCTCATCAACATGGTACTGGAGGACAAGCTCTGAGGGTACCTGCTGGGGTCCGCTGTAATACTGTTTCAGGAATGCGGATAAAACTGAGTGTGGTGTGCCCACCCCTCCTTCAGTGCCGGTCATGATAAACTCTTCTTTACCAATTATCTTACCATCCCGCACCCGGAAGAGCACAACAGATGCAAATTCCTCCTCCAGTGAACAGGCTATTACATCCTGTTCCAGACTACGGTCGAATTCTATCTTCTGTCTCTCCACCATATCCTTGATGGAGGCTATCTGGTCCCTTAAAACTGCTGCCCTTTCATATTCATGGTTAAGCGCAGCCTCCTCCATGTTTTGTTTCTGAATATCCATGATCTCAGTGTATTTTCCCTGGAAAAACAGGTTGGTTTTGTTTATAAGTTTATTGTATTCTTCTTTACTTATCCGTCCTTCACAGGGTGCCTCACATAATTCCATCTGGGAGTTAAGGCAGGGTCCGTCCATGTTCTTACAGTCTCTAATTTTAAAAAGCGCCTTTATAAACCGGAGCATCCTCCGTAGGGCGGTTACATCTGTGAATGGCCCATAGTAATAGGAGTTATCTTCTGTAATTTTCCGAGTGATTATTACCCGGGGATAATCTTCACTGGTTATCTTGACGTAGGGGTACCTTTTATCGTCCTTTAAACGGATGTTGTAACGTGGTAAGTACTTTTTTATTAAATTAGACTCTAAAATAAGGGCTTCCTTCTCGGTGTCAGTTACGATATACTCTAAACTATGGAACTGTTTCATCATGATCCTGGTCTTATCCGAGTCCAACTCATCTTTAAAGTATGATTTAACCCGTTTTTTAAGATTTTTAGCCTTCCCTACATAGAGTATCTTCTCTGCTGGGTCTTTGAAGATGTATACTCCTGGTTTGTTTGGCAGGTTTTCGGTGTGGTTTAGAGTCATGATCTTTGAAAATTCTAGGTTGGTTAAATTGTAGGTCTCTGAAAAATAAAAAAAATAACAATTTTAACTATATCTTTAATCATCCTTTATATGTTTACTTTGTCATGTTTTTTTTAATTGATTAAAATTATATTTGACAACACCCCATAGTGGAGTCTCAAGTATATGGTGGATCATAAATTACCTTCATCTAGAACATTCTTTTTTTATGTAAATTCATTTTCTGGTTCATAATACTTCTCAACTGCTCTAGGCCAGATTATTTAGATATTTAACTATAATAATAATATATTTGAGGGGGTAAAAAGTTGGGATATAGCAGTCTTTATATAATAGATGACATGAATAATTATATACATTCTATTTTTAGGATTTTTTTATTTTCCAACTTTACACGTTTTATTTCTCCATGAGGATTTGAGATGAGCGAATTTAAACTTGAATCAAGCTACAGGCCTTTAGGCGATCAACCAAAGGCAATAAAATCATTATCAGATGGTATACGCAAGGGACTTAAACATCAAACACTTTTGGGTGTAACTGGCTCTGGGAAGACCTTTACCATGGCCAACGTTATAAAGGAAGTTCAAAAACCCACCCTGGTTATGTCCCATAATAAAACACTGGCTGCCCAGTTATACGAGGAATTTCGGGAGCTTTTCCCGGATAATGCAGTGGAGTACTTTGTAAGCTACTACGATTACTACCAGCCAGAGGCTTACATCCCCCATTCAGATACATACATCGATAAAGAAGCATCCATCAACGATGAAATCGATATGATGCGCCACTCCACCACCCAATCCCTTCTTTCACGAGATGATGTTATAGTGGTCTCCAGTGTCTCCTGTATCTATGGTATAGGATCTCCTGAAGATTACAGTGACCAGGTGCTTGCCCTTAGGGTAGGGGACACCATGGACCGGGAAGTTATACTTGCCAGCCTGGTTAAGATGCAGTACGATCGCAATGACATCGAATTTACCAGGGGCACGTTCCGGGTGAGAGGTGATGTAATTGACGTATATCCTGCCCATGGAAAGGTAGCTCTACGAATAGAGTTATTTGGAGATGATATAGAAAATATCTCCACCATAGATCCACTTCTAAGATCCCATAGGAGGGATATGGATCAGATAACCATCTTCCCTGCAAAACACTTTGTGATAGCTGATTGGAAACTCCAGAAGGCACTGAATGCCATTGAAGAAGAACTGCAAGACAGACTTACCATCCTGAATGCCCAGAATAAACTGGTAGAGGCTCAGAGATTAGAACAGAGAACCCGGTATGATATGGAAATGCTCCGTGAGATGGGTTACTGCCCTGGTATCGAGAATTACTCCATGCACCTCTCTGGAAGAAAATGGGGGGAGACACCATACACACTCCTCAAATACTTCCCAGAGGATTATTTAACCATTATAGATGAATCACACGTAACCGTGCCCCAGATCGGTGGAATGTATGCGGGGGATAAAGCCCGTAAGGACAGTCTGGTGGATTATGGTTTCAGACTACCCTCTGCCAGGGAAAACAGGCCCCTGAACTTCCAGGAATTCGAGGCCCTGCAGAATCAGGTGATCTACGTATCAGCTACCCCTGCAAAGTATGAACTGGGGCTCAGCCCTAACATAGTAGAACAGATAATCAGGCCAACTGGACTGGTGGATCCAGAGATTGAAATCCATCCAGTTAAGGGGCAGGTGGAACACCTCCTGGGAGAGATAAACAAGAAGGTGGAAAACCATCAGAGGGTCCTGGTAACCACCCTGACCAAGAAGATGGCTGAAGACCTTACTGATTACTACGCCCGGTCTGGGCTGAAGGTCCGTTACCTACACTCCGAAATTGTGACATTAGAAAGAATAGACATAATCGATGACCTCCGCCGGGGAGAATTCGACTGCCTGGTGGGAGTAAACCTGTTAAGGGAAGGCCTGGACCTTCCGGAGGTAGGTATGGTAGGGATATTGGATGCTGATAAGGAAGGATTCCTACGGAGTGAATCCTCACTCATACAAACCATAGGACGAGCAGCTCGAAACGTGGAAGGTCAGGTAATGATCTATGCCGATGAGGTAACAGAATCCATCCGCAAAGCAGTGGAAACCACCAACCGCCGAAGACAATTACAGATGGATTACAATAAAAAACACAACATTACCCCCAGAAGTACTTCACGTTCCTTAAAGAAGAAAACAGAGAAGAAAGACATGATCATGAGGGATGATATTATAAGCATGCCCAAA
The DNA here is from genome assembly GCA_002494495.1 of Methanobacterium sp. UBA294. Taxonomy (GTDB): domain Archaea; phylum Methanobacteriota; class Methanobacteria; order Methanobacteriales; family Methanobacteriaceae; genus Methanobacterium_A. Next base: position 207,205 of record DACB01000016.1, on the reverse strand, counting down.
GACGAGCTACACCTGTTCCTGCAGGAATTAAGAAAAGACATGAAAAAGGCAGCACAGATGCTGGACTTTGAAGAAGCAGCTAAAATCAGGGATAAAATTTTGATATTTGAGGAGCTAACCGATGAATAAGAAAGAAAACATCATAATAAAGGGGGCCCGGGAACACAACCTTAGAAATATAGACGTGAAGATACCCCGGGACCAGCTGGTGGTAATAACCGGTATAAGTGGTTCTGGTAAATCCTCCCTGGCATTCGATACCATCTACGCTGAAGGACAAAGACGTTACGTGGAATCGTTATCTGCTTACGCCAGGCAATTTCTGGGGCAGATGAAAAAGCCAGAGGTAGACTACATAGAAGGGCTCTCACCTGCTATATCCATAGAACAGAAAACCACTAGAATGAACCCTCGTTCCACAGTAGGTACAGTAACTGAGATATATGATTATTTAAGATTATTATTTGCACGTATTGGAATTGCACACTGCCATGAGTGTGGTAAAGAAATAAGCCAGCAGACACCCGGCCAGATTGTGGATAGCATCCTCCAGGAGGCGGAGGATACCAGGATACAGATACTTGCACCCATAGTACGGGATAGAAAAGGAGAACACCAGAAAGTATTTGAAAACCTGCGCAACAAGGGATTCGTTCGTGTCCGGGTGGATGGTGAAGTAAAAAATCTGGAATCAGAGATAAAACTGGAGAAGAACTTTAAACACACCATCGAAGTGTTAGTCGACAGGCTGAAGATACGCTACGACCGTGACTTTGAAGCAAGACTTGCAGATTCAGTGGAAACGGCCCTGGAACTTGGAGAAGGCCTCCTAATAGTGGTGTACGGTAATGGGGAAGATGGTCATGAAAATGTGTTCAGTGAAGACTTCGCATGTACTGATTGTGGAATAAACTTCGAAGAGATCAGCCCCCGTATGTTCTCATTTAACAATCCCCGCGGAGCCTGCCCAGAATGTAATGGATTGGGAAGTAAACTGGAGATTGATGCAGACCTGGTGGTCCCTGATCCCAGATTATCCTTAAATGATGGAGCCATACTCCCATGGAGCCGATCAAAACACAGGAACAACTACTACGGTCAGATGTTAAAGGCAGTCTCTGACCACTACGGATTCAGTATGGACACACCATTTGATGACCTGTCACCTGAACACCAGAACATAATACTCTACGGTTCAACAGAACGGATTGAATTCCAGTTTCATAGGAAAAACAGGCTTCATAGGGTTAAACGCAGGTTTGAAGGGGTTGTAACCCGTATGGAAAGGATATATATGGAGACTAAATCCAATTACATGCGCAGCTACATGGGTCGTTTCATGAGCGACCGTAAATGTCCAGTGTGTAATGGAACCCGGCTGCGCCCGGAAAGCCGTTCAGTAACTGTGGGAGGTAAATCCATAACTGAAGTGGTGGAATGGCCAATTAAGGAATCCCATAAATTTTTCCATGAACTGGAACTATCTGATAGAGAGCAGTACATAGCTCAGGAAGTACTCAAGGAAATAAAAGAGAGACTCAAGTTCTTGAAAGATGTGGGATTGAATTATATTACACTGGACCGTTCATCAGGCAGTTTATCAGGTGGAGAAGCCCAGCGTATCCGTCTGGCCACCCAGATAGGGTCAGGACTGGTGGGTGTACTGTATATATTAGATGAACCCAGTATAGGCCTGCACCAGCGGGACAACACCCGTTTAATTGAAACTTTAAAGAAATTACGGGACATAGGAAACACGTTGATCATAGTGGAACATGATGAGGAAACCATAGTTTCAGCAGATCATGTAATAGATATAGGTCCTGGGGCAGGGGAGCACGGAGGACGGATAATTGCTGAAGGAACTCCCCAGGAGATCTCCAATAATCCTGAGTCAATCACCGGCAGATACCTCTCCAGACAGGAAATCATACCCATCCCTGCTGAGAGAAAGGGATATGACAGTTTTCTAACAGTTAAAGGAGCACGGGAACACAACCTGCAGAACATCGATGTTAACTTCCCACTGGGAGTTTTCACCTGCGTAACCGGGGTTTCTGGTTCAGGAAAAAGCACACTCATAAATGACGTTCTTTATAAAGGTTTATACGATGTTTTAAATCACAAACACACCAATCCAGGTAAACACCAGTCCATAGAAGGGATAGAACAGATAGATAAATCCATAATCATTGACCAATCACCAATAGGGCGTACTCCCCGGTCAAACTCAGCAACCTACACCGGAGTGTTCACCTATATCCGAGAACTCTTTGCACAAACCCCAACAGCCAACCAGCGGGGATATAAACCAGGTAGGTTTAGCTTCAATGTTAAAGGGGGCCGCTGTGAAGCCTGTACCGGTGATGGTATAATAAAAATTGAGATGCACTTCCTGGCTGATGTGTACGTTCCATGTGAAGTCTGCAATGGCAAGAGATACAATAATGAAACACTGGAAATCCGCTATAAAGGTAAAAACATAGCTGAAGTACTGGATATGACAGTTGAAGAGGCTTTGGAGTTCTTCGAAAACATCCCCCGTATCAAAAAGAAGCTACAGACCTTAGATGATGTGGGGCTTGGATACATCAAATTAGGCCAGCCAGCCACCACACTATCTGGTGGGGAGGCCCAGAGAATAAAACTGGCCAAGGAATTAAGCCGTCAAAGCACAGGTAAAACAGTATACATACTTGATGAACCCACCACAGGACTGCACTTCGTTGATATCAAGAAATTATTAAATGTCCTGGAGAGACTTCGTGATTCTGGAAACACGGTAATTGTCATAGAACACAACCTGGACGTTATAAAAACCGCTGACTACATCATAGACCTTGGTCCAGAAGGTGGTGATGAAGGTGGAAAGGTCATTGCTCAGGGAACACCAGAAGAGATAGCAGCAAGCGGTACATACACAGGCCAATTCCTGGAACATGTTTTAAATGAGGAAACCCTGTTATCAAAATATGAAAGTGAAGGTGAAGCTATCTCTGGAGAATCAGGGAATAATAATAAGTAGAGTTAAATATTGAATGACTGTTATTTTTTCTTTTATTTTTTTTGAAAATTCTTTTTATTAATTTTATTTTTTAAGAAATATTTTAATTATTAATTTTTGTTTTAGTAAAAATCATTTTAGTTTTTATTTTTAAGAAGATTTAATAAATTTCTGGACCCATAATATAATAAACAATCAAGATTTTCAATAATCTAAATTTTTTTAACTTGATAATTGGGAGAGAAGAAGATGGTTGAACAAAGCGATGTTTATATCGTTAAAACCATGGATAGAACTGAGGGAATCAATCTTTTACTGGATAAATTTAATTTAGAAGAATTTTCAGGGAGGAGTGTAGCAGTTAAACCCAACTTCAACAGTTCTGATCCATTCCCTGCATCCACCCACCTCCAGACACTGGAGGCATTGACACGTAATCTCCAAAAGGCTGGGGCGTCTGAAATTATAACAGCCGAGAGAAGTGGTATGGGAAAAACTCGCGATGTACTGGATAAATTGGGGGTATCCAGGCTGGCTGAGGAGATGGGGTTTAAATTGGTGGTCCTTGATGATGAAGAAAAAGAGGGATGGATTAAAATTAAGGGCGAAGGAAACCACTGGCTTCGAGGTTTTTATGTTTCAAAAATATTTTTAGATGCAGAAAAAGTGGTGCAGACTTGTTGCCTGAAAACACACAGGTTTGGGGGTGATTTCACCCTTTCCCTTAAAAATTCAGTGGGACTGGTGGCTAAGAAAGTCCCGGGCAACATGTACGACTACATGGCCGAGTTACATTTATCCCCACATCAACGAAAGATGATTGCAGAGATAAACCTCCACTACCCTGTGGATCTGGTTCTCATGGATGGAATGAAGGCATTCTTAAATAAAGGGCCGGAAAGAGGTGTAACTGCTGAACCAAACCTTTTAATAGCTGCAAAAGATAGGGTGGCCATTGATGCAGTTGGGGTTGCGGTACTAAGGCACTACGGCACCACAGATAAGGTTACTAACGGTCCCATCTTTGCTCAGGAACAGATAAAAAGAGCAGTGGAACTGGATATTGGGGCTGCATCTGCCCTGGATATAAACCTGATACCAGTTGATGATGAAAGTAAAGAAATAACCCAGGAATTAACTACTATTCTGGAAGAACAGGGTTAGTGTCCATTAATTTTTTTCATCTATTATTTTTAATCCAGTTACTAATTTTTGCAGGTATTAGATACAATAAAAATTTAAATGAATATTTTTATAAATACAAAAACTGAGAATAATTTTAATCAGAAAATTCAATATTCAACAGGTGGAGAAAAATTGAGTCTTATAATTTGTTACACAGGAAGTAACGGAAGCGTTATTATTGGAGATAAAAGGAGAATAGGTTTTTTAGGTAATGAAAAGAAAAGAAAACTTTTGGAAGAAGAGCTTTATTCATTATCAATCAAATCACAGGATGAACTGCTTAAACGCGCAGCGGAACTAGAGATAACTCTTAAAATATCAGATGATGCAGAAAAAGTAAGGGAACTGGGTGATGTGGTGGTAGGGGAAGTTAAAAATACCACACCATTTGAAACCAAAAGGAAAAGGATATACGCAACCACAGGGAGTTATAATCTGGTGGAACTAACCGGTTCAAGCATTGAGAAGATGGATGGTGGAACCACCTCCATAGTGGTTTTTGGAAATAAATCCACCAAAAAAATCGCAAACCAGGTAATCGAGGAGAACTGGAAGAAGAAGCTATCCCTGAAGGATGTAGCTGGTATTTTCAAAAAAGCCATGGAGGAAGTCTCCAGACAAACACCATCAGTGAGCCAGGACTATGATATAATAGTAAAAAATCCAGAGCTTAATAAAAACCAGGCAAGAGAAATCCTTAGAACAACCATAATCCAGGATGTTAAAGATTTAGAGAAATGGCGTAGCCAACTGAAAGAGCAGATGATAAAAGCTGCTAAAGGAATTGAAATGTCCAACAAAATCATGGACCAAGGTGTGGTAGGGAAAATAAGTAAAATTACAGGTGACCAGGTTGAAATCACCCTGGCTACTGGGGTAGAAGCACTGGACTTAGAATGGAATCTGCAGGCTGAAGCTGGAGAAGTGGTGACCATGGAAGTTGACAGCCCGGACAAGGTTTCCCTGGGTGATATGGCCGTAATTAAGGATGAAAACCTGTGTATAATGCCCAGCCAGTGTGGACTTAAATGTGAAGTAATTTTGTGCAAAGCTGATGACAGATAACTAAAGTTGATAAAAGGTAGATAAATGAAATTAACATTCCTGGGAAGTGGTGGTGGACGGTTCGCCACAATAACCCAGAAGAGGATGACTGGCGGATTTAGAATCGATGATATCGATGGAATGAACATCCACGTAGATCCCGGACCCGGAGCACTGGTAAGAACGTACCAGTTTGGACTGAGCCCCTTAAAATTAAACGGAGTATTCGTTTCCCACAGCCACACCGACCATTATACCGATGCAGAGGTTTTAATTGAGGCCATGACCAGGGGCATGACCAGGAAAAAGGGCTTTCTGGTGGGCAGTAAGACAGTTATAGATGGATATGAAAGGTGGGGGCCCTGTATATCTGAGTATCATAAGAGTATTCCCCGGGTTCATACATTAGATGCGGGAGAATCAACTAAAATAGATAAATTGAAGGTGACTGCCACCCACACTAAACATGGCGACCCTAAGGCGGTGGGATTCAGGTTAGAGCTTGATGATTTTGTTATTTCTTACACATCAGATACTGGATATATACCTGAACTTGCACGTGATCATGAAGGTGCAGATTTGCTTATTGCCAGTGTAATAAGGCCAGGTGGCGACCGTCTGCGCGGGCATCTCTGTGTGGATGATTTTCAGAAGTTGGTAGAGGAAGTTTCACCTAAGATGGCCATCATGACCCATTTGGGTATGAAGATCATCATGAATAATCCAGACCAGGAAGCAAAAAAAGTAAGTAAAAATACGGGTAAAAAGGTAATAGCTGCCAGGGATGGTATGGAAATAGATTTAGATGTGTTCCGGCCCAAACAGCATACTCTGGATGAGTTTAAATTATAAGGAAACTAATTTTAATTTATAATGCCCCGGTGGCTTAGTCCGGTATAGCGCGGGATTCGTAATCCTGAGGTCGCGGGTTCAATTCCCGCCCGGGGCTTAATTTTAATTCCCAGGATTGATTTATTTTTACTTTACTACCCTTATCTCTTCCACCACATATTTCCCCCCGCAGGGGCAGTCCTCAATCAGATCTCCAATTTTATAGGGTGGACGATTTCCATTGACTTCAATTACTTTTTCATCCTTGCAAAAGTTGCAACGGGCTATTACAAACCAGTTCATAGGGAAAACTCCTTGGATTTTTATTGGTTTTCTAGATTATTGATTATGAAATAATTACTTGATTTAACCAGATTTTTCTACAGTAGACAGGGGAATGAATCCTCCCCTTAACAGATGATCCACCAGTACCATGGCCATTGAAGATTCAGTCACAGCAGTAATCCTGGGGCAGATACAGGGGTCATGTCTTCCTTCTATCTCTATTTCCACCTCGGTCATCTTATCCAGATCAACTGTTTTCTGGACTTGGGAAATTGATGGTGTTGGTTTAACAGCTACCCTGACCACAATAGGCATACCATTTGATATACCGCCTAGAATTCCACCTGCCTGGTTTGTGGTGGTTTTAATCTTACCATCTGCTGCAATGTAATACTCATCATTGGTACCGTATCCAGTGAGGCCGGCCACTTCAAACCCGGCACCAATCTCCACACCCTTAACCGCGCCAATACCCATCATGGCCTTGGCCAGATCAGCATCCAGTTTATCAAAAACCGGCTCACCCAATCCAACCGGGGCATTTAGGGCTACAGTCTCCACAATACCTCCTATGGAGTCGCCGTCAGACTTCATTTTGATGATTAATTCTTCCATTTCCCTGGCGGCCTTAGAATCGGCGCATCGAACGGGGTTATCCTTTATTTTATCTTCTATCTGGTTGATGTTAACAGTGTTAGCTTTAATATTCCCGATCTGGGTCACATGGGACACCACTTTGATATCCATTTGATTTAATATCTGCTTAGCCACTGCGCCGCCAATGACATGGCCAATGGTGACTCTTCCACTTCCACGGCCGCCGCCCATATAATCGTAGTTTTGATATTTACTTTTCCAGGTTAAATCACCGTGTCCAGGGCGGGGGGTGTTTTTAAGAGATTCATAAGCGGATGAATCGAATTCACGGTTGTAAACTACAGCAGAAATTGGTGTACCATCTGTCTTACCCTGGAATACGCCGGAAAGTAACTGTACCTGGTCCTTCTCCTTCCTGGTGGTGGTTATTTGGCTGGTTCCTGGCTTTCTTTTATCCAGTTCCCTTTGAATATCCTCTTCACATAACTCAATTCCAGCAGGACAGCCGTCAATTACAGCTCCCAGAGCCACGCCATGGCTAGAGCCGAAGGTGGTAACCTTGAATATCTTTCCAGTGGTGTTTCCTGACAATGAAGTCACCTCTTAAACAATACAGATTCACATTTACGTTAATAATATGACAGATTACATTATTTAATTCAAATTCTACAATCAGATTTAAATTGCATCATCAGATTAAGTTAACATTATTCGATTTAAATTACATCATCAGATTTATTTAACATCATCAGATGTTTTAACATATTTTCTTTAGTAATATTATTAATTAGCTGCAATTTATAGATTTCAAAAAAATTTTACATCCGCACAATAAACCCGGTTTTCTCGCCCCGACTAAAGCCTGCATTTTCATAGAATTTCAGCGTTGCGTCATCCTTTTGACTGGTTAAAAGCATCACCTTATAACAACCATGTTCCCTGGCAATATCTACTGCCCTTTTTAAAACAGCAGTTCCATAACCCCTCTTCCTGTAGTTTGGATGGGTTACCACGTTTTCTATTAGTCCATAGGACCTGGCTTCCCTGGTGAGGTTCCGGATGACCGTCAGGTTACAGGTGGAGACTATGTTTCCACCATCTTCCACAACCAGATAAAAGTAATCAGGATGGGATATTATTTCTTCCCAATGTTTTTGGAGTTTTTCATCTAACTCCATCACCGGGTCATCTTTATTTAAATGTTCATAGAGTGATAGAAGATATTTCAACTCATCTTTTCTTATTAAACGTACCTCACCCATATAAATCTTCCCTAACTGATATCTTCAATGGAGATTATCCGGTCACCCTTGAATTTAAATCTCGATTCGCCTTTAAATTTGACCAACTCACCAGCCTTAGGTCCGTCTGGAATATCAATATTAAGTACAGCCTTGAAATCGATTTTATTTTCCACCACATTACCCTTTATGTTTTGTTCAGTGATGAGCATCTCCCTTTTCTTTAAAAGCCTGGTCGAATCTTTAGCCTGTTTTTTAAAATCTTTTGATCCCTGTATATGGACGTTAATCTCTCCACCCGCAATATTTTTAAATTCAACATCAGGATGGATGTTTTTAAGCATACCATCAATATCAAATTCGTTGTAAGCCTTTATATAACGGTCTATGACTATCTTAATCTGCTTTTCCCTGCTAACCATTCATATTCCTCAAATTACCTAAATTAATCCAGTTTACCTTTAAAACCCTGTCTCATACCCCATGGAACCCATAACATAACACAAAGTATGGCCACAATCGCAATGCTCAGTATGAATACTCCGATGTTCTCCAGGATACCAAAGCTACCTGCGTAGAAAATAAGCCATAAACCCAGGGCCACCAGCCATCCCAATCCTATACAGATAGTTACAAATATTCTCCACTTTTCTGGTTGTTGGTCACTCATTTTTACTCACCTTAATATATCTAAAAGTACTCCTCTAACCCAAGTAAAGATATATAGTATTTACCTTATTATTAAAATTATGAGTGGAACTGTCAAGAGAATAGGGGACATCTACCAAAAATTATACCAGCTATATGGTCCCCAGGGATGGTGGCCCCTGATAGACTGTAAAGGACCGAAACCAGTAAAAACTGGTGCAGTAGAAGGGTATCATCCATTAAATTATGATCTACCAGTACAGCGTAATCATATTTATGAAATAATTGTAGGAACTATCTTAACCCAGAATACAGCCTGGCTGCAGGCGAATACTGCACTACACAACCTGAATGATTTAAAAGCTCTGGTACCTGAAAAACTATTAAAATTAGATGATGAAATTTTAAAATCCGCCATCCGACCTGCGGGATTTTTAAACCAGAAAGCAATTTATTTAAAGAAAGTAACCCAGTTTTTCATAGAGTTAGATGGTGAAACACCGTCAAGGAAGGAATTACTTGAAGTTAAAGGGGTGGGAAATGAGACAGCTGATTCAATCCTCCTCTACGCCTACAAGCAGCCTGAGTTTGTGGTGGATACCTATACCCGCAGATTATTTTCGCATCTAGGCTTGTCACATGTGGAGATAAGTTATCTGAAACTCAAGAACCTTTTCGAGAACAGTTTACCCAGGGATGTCCCGGTGTATCAGGAATACCATGCCCTAATTGTGGAGCATGCCAAGCGATATTATAATAAGAAGCCCCATGGAGTAGGGGACCCTTTAAGTAGACTGTCTATTTAAATATCCATGATTTAAACCAACTTGTAAAATATCCATTCACTCTTTACTGAATCACCTAAAATATTATTTATTATTAGAACAAAGATAAGATATAAATAATTAAAGCAGTTGATGCCATGAAATTCCCCACCACCAGAATGCGCAGACTTAGAAAAAACTTCCAAATCAGGAGGATACTCCAGGAGACCCGATTAAATCCGGAAGATTTAATCTACCCCCTATACATTAAAGAAGAGTTAGATGAAGGACAAAAAGAACACATCGACACCATGCCTGGCCAGTACAGGTATTCATTATCTGAAGCAGTTGATGAAGCCAAAAGACTCGAAAAATTAGGTTTATCATCAGTCATCCTCTTTGGAATCCCCATTAAAAAGGATGAAACTGGATCATCTGCATATGAGGAAGATGGAATAATCCAGAAGGCCATACACAGACTAAAGGAAGAAACTCAACTGGTGGTCATCACCGATGTCTGCCTGTGCCAGTACACCACCCATGGCCACTGCGGCATAGTGGAGGGTGGTGAAATTGTAAACGATGAAACCCTCAACTACCTGTCCAGGATAGCCTTAAGTCACGCCGAAGCAGGGGCAGATATAGTAGCCCCATCAGATATGATGGATGGAAGGGTTGAGACCATCAGGAAGGCTCTGGATAAAAACGGCTTCCAGGACACCCTGATAATGTCCTATGCAGCCAAGTATGCATCATCATTCTACGCACCCTTCCGGGATGCAGTATGTTCAGCACCATCATTTGGTGACCGTAAAACCCATCAGATGAGCCCTGCTAATATAAACGAGGCCATAAGAGAGGTGGAGCTTGACATAATGGAGGGCGCAGATATGATACTGATTAAACCTGCCTTACCCTACCTGGATGTAATTAAAGATGTTAAAAATAAATTCAAACTCCCTACTGCAGCATATCAGGTAAGTGGTGAGTATTCAATGCTCATGGCAGGTATACAGGCCGGCTACCTCACGGATGAATCCATCCATGAATCCCTGATATCCATTAAACGGGCAGGGGCAGACCTGGTAATCTCCCATTTTGCTCCCAAGATATTAGAGGAAGGCACTGAATTTAAATGTTGATTTTACGGAGCTTCTTTATCACTTAATTACTGGAGTTTAAGTCCATGGATCCAAGTTTAACATCAAAAATTGCCCAGCTTGCATCGGTCCTGGAGGTAAGCGGACATCCCAAACCCGGAAACGTCCACCGCACACAGGACTTCGAGGATATGGTATTTGAGGATTTTCTTATCAGCGGAATTGCCATAGGAAATACCATGGAAAAGGCAGCAAGACAGGGCCTAAAGTACCAGGACCAACTCCATAAAATCCACCTTGGGAAATTAATAAAGGAAGCGGTACTGGAGACGTTCAGATGGGTGGAAAATAACACCAACCTAGGTATCATAATGTTATTAACACCATTATCCGCCGCAGCAGGGAATGTTAATGATTTCCATGGTTTAAGGGGCAAAGTTCACGACATGATGCTTGCCACCACCTCACAGGATGCTGTTGACCTCTATGACGCTATAAACATAGCTGATGCAGGGGGAATGGGCCAGCGTGAAGATCTGGATGTGGGAAGCGAGAATGCCAGGGAAGAACTAATGGAAAAGAATATTAACATGTTCCATGTTCTTGAAATATCTTCCTCCTGGGATGCGTTGGCATATGAACTCACCCATAAGATGCCAGTTAGTTTTACACTGGGATATCCCACCTATAAAAAGTTAAAAAAGGCCCATGGAAACAACATGGCTACGGTGCAGACCTTTTTAACCATCCTGGCAAGCAAGCAAGACACCCTTATTTCCCGTAAGTATGACCAGTCAGTATCTGCCAGGGTTAAGGCGGATGCTAAAATTATATTAGATAAGGGGGGAATATTAACTGAAGAGGGTAGATCACTGATCGAAAAATTTGACCAGGATTTAATGAAGAATAAGTATAACCCCGGTACCACAGCAGATTTAACTGCATCTTCCCTGATGATAGCATTACTTGAAGAATTCTGGGAATAATATATTTCTTATGCCGATAAAATTATAAATGAGGAAAATTTCATGTTAAAAAAATTTATAGAAGAATTACACCTGTACGAGAAGAAAATTCTCTTGGCTTTGGAGAAGAAAAAGGGAAAAGCCACACCAGAGCAGATTTCAAAGATACAGGACATGGACATCAAAGCGGTTATGAGTTCAGGAGACTCATTAGAGTCTAAAGGAATCATAAAGATACATAAAGATATAAAGGAAGTCCTGAGCCTAAGTGGCACAGGTAAACATTACGCTCTTGAGGGTTTGCCTGAGAGGAGATTATTGGAAGCCCTGGATAAGGAAGATTCAATTCGTATCAGCGATGCAGCAGATAAAACAGGATTAGAATCAAAAGAAGTTAACATTGCTATCGGGTGGCTTTTTAAAAAGAAATGGGCCACCATGAATAAGGGTGAGATAAAAATAACCCCTGAAGGGAAGGATTCCCTGCATAAGGAGTCAGAAGATGAACAGTTACTTAACACGCTCCTTGAAACTCAAAAATTACTATTAGATCCGTCAAAAATAGTAAAAGAGGGATTAAATCTTCTTAAAAAGAGAAAAAATATCATTAAAATAAAAAAACAGCATGAATTTAATTTTGAACTTACAGATAAAGGTCGAGAAATACTGGATATGGGTATTGTAATTAAAGACCAGGCCACCCAGCTAACACACACTGATTTAATGACTGGAAGGTGGGAGGAACTGGAGTACAGGCCATATGATATACAGGCAGATTATCCGGATATATATCCGGGTAAGATCCACCCCCTGCAGAAGACAATAGAGGAGATCAGGAGTATATTCATTAAGTTGGGATTCACCGAGTCTGCAGGCACTATCCTGGAATCAGCCTTCTGGAATTTTGACTGCCTCTTCCAACCTCAGGATCATGCAGCCCGGGAGATGCAGGATACATTCTACATAAAGATACCCCAAATGGCAAAGTTACCCGGAGAAGAACTGGTAAGTAGTGTTGCACGTGTCCATGAGGACGGGGGAGCCACAGGATCAGAGGGCTGGGGATACCAATGGGATGAAGAGATAGCCCGGCAGTCAGTACTCCGTACACATACCACCTGCGTATCTGCACGTTTTTTAGAAGATAATAAACCACCACTCAAGATGTTTTCTGTGGGAAGAGTCTTCAGACGGGAAACCATAACCTACAAGCATTTACCCGAATTCCATCAGGTAGAGGGTATCATAGCTGCAGAAGATATTGATTTTGAAAATCTACTGGGAATACTCAAGGAATTCTACCATAAACTGGGCTTTGATGTTAGGTTCAGACCAGCATACTTCCCATACACCTACCTATCCACAGAATGTGAGATTTACCTGCCTGAAAAGGAAAGCTGGATAGAACTGGGTGGATCAGGAATGTTCCGGCCAGAAGTTTTAGAACCCCTGGGTGTAGAAACACCAGTTGCGGCTTTTGGACTCGGAATTGAGAGATTAGCCATGATCAGGCTGGGTATAACCGATATCAGGATGCTGTACAAGAGTGACCTGGGATGGCTGAGGAATCTGCCAGTTACTAAACTTTGAACTGGTGGGAAGTCAACTTGGAAAATATATTTTTTAAAAATTGATCCAAAGAAAAATTTGGTTTGATAAAATTTG
>DACB01000016.1:176092-193798 GCA_002494495.1 Methanobacterium sp. UBA294 | reverse complement strand
TAGTTTGATAAAATTTGGTTTGAGAAATTGGATCTGAGAATTTGATTGAAATAAAATTAGTTTATAATTTTAGATCATGAATTATTTTTTCAAATTTTTTCGGATCTAACTAATAAAATTATCTCGATTGGGTTAAAATCTGCAAAGTTGCTGTAAATAAATCATTTAACCTATACCCACCAACTTATTTACCGCAATTTCTCATGATTTCTCCTGGGACATTGAAAATTCCTTTGAAATTTACAAATAAGTGATGAGATATATAATAAAGTAGAAATTTTCAGATTCAAAATCATAAAGGGGAGAGAAGCTTATGGAATTTTTGGATGTAATTAAAAACAGGTATAGTATCCGCGGATATAAATCAGATGAAGTTGAAGAAGAAAAACTAAATTTTGTGCTTGAAGCTGCTCGATTAGCACCAACTGCCGTAAATAATCAGCCATTTAAATTAATAGTTATAAAAACCAGGGGCAGGGAGGAAGAGCTGAAGCGTATTTACCCAGCTGATTGGTTTGTGCAGGCACCAATTGTTATATGTGCAGTTACACTCCCCAATGAAGCCTGGGTGAGGAAAGATGGTAAGAACTATGCAGAGGTGGATACTACTATTGCATTTGACCACTTAATACTTGCAGCTACTAGTCTGGGTCTTGGTACTTGCTGGATAGCAGCATTTGATATGGCAGCTGCGCGAGAAGTACTTGAAATTCCTGATAATGGGTTACCCTTAATATTTACTCCTTTAGGATATCCAGATGCCGGGCCTCGGAATACTGGAAGGAAAAGCAGGGAAGAACTGGTAAAATATGATAAATGGTAAGTTAATGGAGATGTATAGATGAAAAAATCTGTTGGAGCAAAAACAATTATCTATCCCACGCCAGTTTTGATTGTGGGGACATATGATGATGCTGGAAAACCCAATGTAATGAATGCAGCCTGGGGTGGAATTAACTGTTCTGATCCGCCCTGTGTTTATGTATCCATAAGGGAATCAAGGTACACTTTCAATAACATAGTAAATAATAAAGCATTTACCATAAGCATACCATCAGAGGAACAGGTTGTAGAAGCAGACTACTTTGGAATAATATCAGGCAGGGATGCAGATAAACTCACCACCACCAGACTTACACCAGTTAAAAGTGACCTGGTTAACGCCCCTTACATCCATGAATTTCCCTTAACTGTGGAGTGTAAGCTGGTTCACACCGTGGATCTCGGTGCACACACCCAGTTTACTGGGGAGATACTGGATGTCAAGGTTGATTCTGAGTTAACTGATGAAAAAGGAAACCCGGATATTAAAAAGATAAATCCCATCCTGTACGATCCAATTGGATTAGCCTATTATGGTATTGGTGAATTTAAAGGAAGAGCTTTTTCGGTAGGTAGGAAATATAGATGATGTGTTGATCAATGCGTATTACATTACATTCATCTTTTATTAAATAGTGTGGTGATATCAAATCACCCTTCAACCTTTCATTTTTTTTGAATTCCTTTTTGGTGCATAGTTACGGGCTTTTTTTGATAAATTATTTATATTGTAATTACAAGAAAATTCATTGTATATTATCTATACTCAAATATGCAGGCGGTATTCCATTGCGAAAACTTTATTGATTAAGTGAAACAATATAATATTCGATGAATTAAGTTGTTTTAATCTTTATATCAACAATTTTATGGTCTTGATATTTATGTATGATCGGGAAGAAATTCACTCACAAATTGTACAAACCCTTAAAAACTCTATTTTTCCAAAAAATTCCTTCGATGAACTAGTAGAATCATTACCAAAAGGAATTAATACCATGTATACGGCTGATAGAATTGTATTAACAGCCGGTGCAGCGGAAAAGTTCATTAAAGAAACGGATTTTCCATTTAAGAATGCAGAAGAAGTAGCAGATACAATTGTGAAAAGGTGTGTCTTTTTCGATAGTAAGTAGGTTTTTTTTTTAAATGTGCTGGTGATCTCGAAGTCTGTGCCAAATTACGAGTAATATTTCAATATATGTGCTTTTTTAATATCAATCTGTAATTTATGACTATTTTTTTTATCATGAGATTTTTTTTTATAATTTGGAATTTACTTCGTTAAACTCCTCTATAACGAAGTAAATATTTTAGTTTTAATCTGCTTTATAAATCCTGAAAAACAATAATAAATAAATTCTTTTTTACACAGATTTAGAAATTTTTATAATAAGGAAAACAAATCATACTTGTTGATAATATGACTGAATACACTGTAGAGCTGGGAAAAAATAAGCTCCCTATAGAGGAGATTGGTGGAAAAGCTGTTAACCTTGATTTAATGATACAATCTGGTTTTAACGTTCCTTCGGCATTCGTAATCAAAGTAGAGGCCTATCAGGATTTCATAGAAAAAACATTACAAGACGAAATATCACAGGTTCTTCACCAGATAGATTTTGAAGATGAGCAATCAATATCCCAGGGTTGCCAGACAATCCGGGGATTAATTAAAACAGTCCAGTTACCAGGATCACTCCTTTCAGATAGGCAGATATCAGAAGGATTCTATGCAGTACGTTCCAGTGCCATATCAGAAGATTTACCCGACGCTAGCTTCGCAGGACAGCTTGACAGTTTCTTAAACGTAAAGAAAGATGATATACTAAAAAAAGTTGTTGAATGCTGGGCATCCTACTGGACTGATAGGGCAGTTAAGTACAGGCATGATACAGGCATAGACCACTTAGGAACCGATAAAAATGCCGCTGGGATAGCTGTGGTAGTGCAGAAGATGGTTGATGCCCATGCAAGCGGGGTTATGTTCACATCCAACCCAATGGATGGGAGTGATACTGTAGTTGTTGAATCAACCTGGGGACTGGGAGAATCCATTGTATCTGGCCTAGTTACCCCTGATTCTTACATCTTAAACAGGAAAAGTCAGATCCTGGAAGAGATCATCAAATCAAAAGATAAGGGATACTATCTGGTTGACGGGAATAACGTTTTAGTAGATATTCCGGAAGATAAAAAGAATCAGCCGAGTGTTGATGATAAAATACTTAAAGAATTGGTGGAGATGGGAATTAAACTGGAAGAATATTTTCAGGTTGCCCAGGATATTGAGTGGGCCCTTGAACTTGAAGATGGAAATCCGGAAATTTACATACTCCAATCCCGACCCATAACCACCCTGCAGGAAAAGGACGATATATTATGGACCCGGGCCTACGGGGATGAATACTGGGCAGATGCCACCACACCACTCTTCTACAATGTGATGGGTAAGATGCTCACCGACTATGTAAACCATGAAGGCGCTAGGATAATGGGATACACTGATATAACCGACACAAAACTTTTGAAACTTCATAAATCAAGAGTATACTTCAACAGCTGGGTGCTGGAAAAAGCCTTTTCCTATTACCCGAAATTTGCCCGTTCCAAGGAACTTTTAAACTACTTCCCACTGGAAGACCAGGAGAGAATATCCCAGTATCCATCAAATCTTATGAAAACCCTTCAATCCCAGATATTAATTGCAATCAGGGACCCGGATGGCATGATGAACCGTACAGATAAGGCCTACCGCAGGTGGGCTGCCGGGTTTATGGATGAGTGTGAAAAGTTTGATGAGACTGATTTAACCCTGTTGAGTGATGAGGAACTCCTATCCTTATATCATAATATAGAAAATGCAGGAATCAAACACTACCAGCTTATCCGATATGGTATGGTTTCTCATTCCATTGCCACCAACTTAATGATCAAAAATTGGCTTATTAAATGGCTGGATGACCAGGATGGCTCGCTCTACGCGGGACTCATCTCTGGACTGGATGATAACAAGACGGTGGAGATGAACATTCGATTATCAGAACTGGCCAGAATAATACAAGAAGATCCTCATCTAAATGAAACTGAAACCTTGACCAGTGAAACAATTTCATCAAATCCCCAATTTAATGAGATGTTTCATTCCTTTATTGATGAATACGGGCACCGATCCAACACCAGGGAAATACTTTTCCCCCGATGGAGGGAGGATCAGGGCTATGTTTTAGGTGTGGTTAAAACGTTATCCTCATCAGATCTGGATTTAAAGCATAAAGAATTGGAAAGCAGAGAACATCGGATGAAGACTGAAAAAGAAGTTTATGCAAAGATTAAAAAAACCAGGGGAGGATTCTTAAAGGCTAGACTTTTTAAAATTGTCCTTAATTTAGCACAAACCTACTTGATCTTCCGGGAGAATCAGAGATTCTATCTGGATCATCTGCTTTTCCGTCAAAGATTGATGCTTCTTGAGATGGGTAGGAGACTGGCTGAAACCGGTATTATAGATTTAACCGATGATGTGTTCTTCCTATTTGAAAAGGAATTATTTAAAATTTTTTCCAACCAGAAAAATGTGCTCAACAATAAAAAAAGTTTTGCCGATGTTAAAGACAGTATTTCCATGAGAAAAAAGGAGTTCTTCCGGTATAAATCCACCTTACCGCCTAAATTCGTGAAAAATGGTATTGAATTCGATGACACCATACTGGAACACCATCAGAACTCAGTGTATGGTGCAGCAGCCAGCCCTGGCATGTACTCTGGAATAGCCCGGGTGGTGGAGGATATCAAAGACCTGTCCAATCTTAAAGACAACGAGATATTAATAACCAGCAACACAGATCCGGCATGGACAGCTGTTTTCTCCAAGATAGGGGGATTAGTTACAGAAACAGGGGGAATATTATCCCATGGTGCAGTGATATCACGCGAATACCGTATACCTGCTGTGACCGCAGTTAAAGGAGCTACAGAAATATTTAAGACCGGTGAAAAATTACTGTTAGATGGGAACCAGGGTGTTGTGCATAGGGAAGATGATTAGACTAATTTTTTATTTTTAATTGAATTTAATATTTAATTTTGGTACGTGAAGAAAATGATTCAAGATATAGAAACCCTGAAAAAGCATGAAGACTGGAATGAAAGCTACTACTTCAACTTCCACGACTCGGAAAATAACCTGACTGCCTTCATGCGCATAGGCAACAAGGTCAACAAGAACGAGAAGATGATGTTCTTCTACATAATGACTGATAAATTAACTGCCGGAGTAAAGATGGAAGCACCCTGCGGTGGAAAGCCATTAAACATTGCTGGTTTAGATTACCAGGAGATGGGTGGGGATAAATGGAAGTTAACCTATAAGGGGCCCATGTTAGACCCATCTGATGAAACAGTATACCAGGTGAATATGGATGTAACCTGGCAGGCCTTAAACCCAGTCATGGATTACATGGACTGTGTGGATGAAAAAGGTGTGGAACTATCTAAAAATGTAGCTTCAGGACATATAGAACAGTTTGGAAAAGCAAGTGGAAAGATAAAAATAGATGATCAGGAATATCATGTTTCTGGCATGGGGGAAAGAGATGAAAGCATCGGGGTAAGGGCGTGGAGTTCGCCTAAAATGTGGATGTGGATAAACAGCGCCTTTTCAGAAGATGAGGCCTTCAATGTAACCAAACTATCAGTGGAAGAGGGTGAAGTTGATGCCGGATATTTCCACACCAACCATAGAAACATGGCCATTATTAAATCTGATGTGGATTTAAAACTGGATAATTGGATTCCCAGCAAGTTCACCATGAAATTAGGGGATAATGAAGATAATCAGTACCAAGTTGAAGGTGAAGTAATCCGATTTGGACTGATCCCCGTGGACGAACGCATGAATTTGATAGAAACCCTCTCCAAATACAACTGGAATGGGAAAGAGGGGTATGGTATTGCCGAGTTCCTTTTAAGGAAAGTTTAATTTTAATTTTAAATAACTATGCATCTGGGAGGAGATGAACACCATCAACCTATAACATGATGGTGCCTATTGTCAGTCACCGGATTAATTAGTCATTGTATGTATTTCAGAATCAGAAATTAATGGGATGTTTATTCCAATATGAAATAAAAATAGATTCTAGAATGCATTAAATTATATTTAAAATACGAGAAGATCAAAAATAAAAGAAAAAAAGGGGGAAAATTGGTTTTTATTTTCTTTTTGGTATTAGTAATCCACTTATGATAAGTAGTGCGGCTAGTAGTATGTAGTTTATGGTGTTCCTGTATTCTGCATGGGTATTGTTGCTGCTTTTGCTTCGTTTTCTGGATCATCACCATCGGATGATGCTTTTACGTTGATGGTTATTGAGGGTATGTCTGTGTTCCAGTTATAGGTGTCTGAGGTGACCTCTGGTGTTATGATGTACTGTCCACTTTGTAATGCTTTAACTGTTAGTTTGAGGTTTGGGTCTCCCACTGGTACGTTGTCCAGTGTCCAGGTTACCGTCCTGGTGGTTGGGTTGTAGTTCCATGTTCCACTGTCTACGGTTATGTCTACAAATTCCAGTCCTTCGGGTATCTGGAAGTTGATGGTTACGTTTTCTGCAGGGTCCGGCCCATAATTACCCAGTTTATATGTTATAATAAATGATTGACCTACCGTAGGGTTAGTATTGTTTACAGTGATGTTCATGTATAATCCTGCTGATGGATCAATGGTTAAATATGTTGAAACTGTTTCGTTGTCAACTGTGGTATTTATTGTAGCCGTGCCGGGTGTGTTTGCTGAGAACCTCTATGTTAACACCACTTTTCTAAGCGATTCAACATAAAAAAAATGGTAAATTAAGAAATATATTAAAAAATAGCCCCTTTCAGTTGAAGAGTAACTTTTAACGATGCCTATCTTACAATTTTGACATATCTTTAATAAAAAAAGTTGGCCAAGACCATTGCTAAGAATATGAATAATAGATTGGTTCCCACATTTTCTAATGAGGTTGATACTTGGGAAACTAAGAGAATATAATGGCAAAAAAGACTAATACAATTCCTATAACTACTTTAATCTTATCATTCATTAATTTACCTCCGAGTTAGAGCTGACCCTAATATTATAATTATTGCTGCAGTGAGGTAAATTACAAAATTTTTGCCGAAAAAGAAATAGTTTGCTATGATGATGAAAAATCCCAGCAAAAGTATTATAAAAACAATGTTATTACTTTTATCGGCTACTCTATTTTAATCAATTATTGAACCTGATGTTTCAGTGTCTTGTATATCTTTATTAGAGGATTCAATCATTTCAGAGGATCTGCCTATATTTGCACCACAAGCAGCGCAAAATTCTGCATTATTCGGGTTTTCTTCTCCGCATTTTGGACAAAACATGCTAAATCATCTCCCTAACTCAAGTAGGATAAAATGTTGGTTTTTCATCTTCACCTAAACCGTATTCCTTACCACACTTGACACATTTCACTTTCACGTACTCACCCCTTCTATTGTTATATCTGTTATTTTGTTTTTAAATTGTTGCGTATTAATATGGAATGGTAATAGATTTAGTAAATTTTAATATATTGTTCAGAGAAATTATATGTATTAAGATATTACTAGCATTTAGAGGTTTATGATATGTTTTGTCCAAAATGTGGAATAGAAAACGTAGATAATGCCCAATTTTGCGAAAATTGTGGATATAAGTTAAATAGTACTGATACACAAGTAACACCCCCTTCCCAACAAGATTCTTATCCTGATGAAAAAAAACAGTACAGTGGAATGGTAATTGTGGGTTATATAACCGCTATTTTAATAAGTCTCGTTGGTATCATCATAGGTGCCTATCTTTATACGAGGGATAACACTGAGGCCAAAAAAAACGGCAGAAACATTATAATTATAGGTCTAATAGTGATGATTATCGGAATAGGCGTCAGTGGTTATCTTATATTAGGTGCAGATGTGTTTGCAAGTGATGATATAAGTGAAGAAGGAGCAACAAACATTGTTAATATGTACATCGATGATGTTAAAAAACAATTTCCCAACGAAGCGAATAATTTTCAAGTAGGCAAGCCACAAAAAGTTAAAGTTAATGGAAGGGACCAGTGGAAAGTGCCCGTGATATATAGAGGTAACAATGCTAAGATCATCGCGGTTATACCCACCCAAAATGGATATATAATGGTACCAGTGAGGGGTACTAGAAATGCTGACGGCACAATTACCATCAGTATAAGATTACCCAATGGCCAGACCTTAGAGGTTATAACCGGTAGAAACGGTTTGGGCAACATAAAATTCCCAGGTGGAATTTTATTCGGTGAAACTGACACCAGCACAACAGACACAGTAAATACCGATACTGACACCAGCACCAGTGAAAGGCAGTCAAGTGATTCTGCTTATTGTTATATCTGTGAAAGTTATAATTGTATCCATATAACCGGATATGGAGAAACAGCTGATTCTCTAGATGATTTGTATTAATAAGATGGTCTTCCATTCCTTAAACTGAATATAGAAGACCATTAAATATATTTTTTTAAAAAAGTCATAAATTCTTCTTGCTCATCAACCGGTTCACAACTAGTCGAATATAATATCTAAATTTTTGTTGCGAACCAAAGAAATAATTTTTTCGTAATATCATTGATAATCAGATTATTGTTAATATACTCCTTAGAAAACCTAACAGTACAGATGTTTCAATCCTTGTTTTATTGGAAAAGTCTCTGCAACGGCATAGTGCCGTACTGCTGACCCATTTGAGCCATGTTTCAATCCTTGTTTTATTGGAAAAGTCTCTGCAACAAAGTCTTTTTCTTCAGGCTCCTTTATTATGCCAGCACATTAGTTTGTAGGGCACATATGTATCGAATCATTTACAATGGAATTCAAAAACTACTTTAAAACCTTTTTTGATGATAATTTATTTGCCTCAATGAATTCAGGATTAAGGTTATTTTGTTTTCTAATCTTTTTCACCCCCTTCATGCCCAATGAAAAAAAAATTCCTTATCAATATTTTGTCTATATTAGTCTGATATTTATATGTGACTAATAATTCACGAACACAGGGGGGAACTATAAAAAAAACTAGAATCATAAAAAAATAAACCTAAAGGAGTATAATGGATAAATAAGTAATATTTGACTTCTTACAAAATTCCAATTTTTTTTTTACAATCACAATATTACATTACAAAAGAATCGAATGGGACCCCAAAAAATAATAATTAATATTTGTCTAGGCCCATCCTCTGACTTGTTATTTTAGCAAAACTAATAACCTAATACTCATTTATAACTATTTGAAACCTTATTTTTCTGGAGTAATATTACATCCTGTAATAAAATTTTCAACTCAACAAATTATTGCTTATATTAAATTTTAAAGTTCAAATATAAGATAATGGCACTGAAAACTAGCTTAAAATTCGGTATATTTAAATAGCAGTTAATATTAATTTATGTTTAGGTGATAAATATGAGTGAACTACCAATAGCCCCAGTGGGGAGAATAATAAAAAATGCCGGTGCGCAAAGAATCAGTGATGATGCAAAAGAAGCATTAGCAAAAGCAATAGAAGAATGTGGTGAAGATATCGCTACACGAGCAGTTAAACTTGCAAAACATGCCGGAAGAAAAACAGTTAACGCATCCGACATAGAACTTGCAATCAAAGAACTAGATTAAACAAATTTAATCTACTTTTCTTTTTAATTTTTTCTTTATATCATATTCATAATATCATCTTTAATTATTTGGAATTCTTCTTCCGTTATTGCACCATATCATCAAATAAAGTCATTTTAATTTCTTCAACTGAAGATGCTGTATTTTTATCTTTAATCTTATTATTCTGCATTTTATCTTTAATGGATTGTATAAATTAATAGCATCTTCTTTTCGTACTCTTTAATTATTAAACTCCTTGATGTTTTATTTTTAATAGCAGCATAATCCCTACTATCAGATGCCAATCCCATAATTCCGCCAATTAAGCCAAAACCTACTAATACAGTTACTGTAAGCAGTGAATTCATTTTATCATTTATTGAAAGGTTAAGAAAGAATTTAAATCAGAAAAATCCTAAATGATGATTTTAAAAACAACGAAATGATTTATCAGATGGAATTGTAATATATGCCATATTGATGGCGAATATTCTAGTTTATGGAAAAGGATTATTAATTAGCTGATATTTCAATCCTAAAATAGTCTGATTTTAACTAGTCGAGGTGTAGGTTTCTCCTTTTAGTAAATATGATTTCAATCCTAAAATAGTCTGATTTTAACGATCCCAGCCACTCCGGTGACTGTTTATGTTTATTGATTTCAATCCTAAAATAGTCTGATTTTAACTTGTGTCGTTAATCCAGTCTATATCTCCATTTAAAAATTTCAATCCTAAAATAGTCTGATTTTAACTACAGAAAAAGAAAGTTTTATTTGTTATTAGAATAAATTTCAATCCTAAAATAGTCTGATTTTAACAGTTTTATGCACCGCCATCGCCCTTTATGGAGTGAAATTTCAATCCTAAAATAGTCTGATTTTAACAGGGGGGGAATTTCCCCTATTTGGCCGAATTCATTCTATTCTTTACTCATTCACAATACTTAAATTGTTGGTGTTCAATTAGGAATTTCCTTTATATGGTAAGACGACATTCTCTAATAAACTTTTATACTTTTATACTGAAAATTTATTTAGAATATTTAAAATTGAGATGTAGTAATAAGAATGAGCTGCCTAAAGATTCATGTAATGCTCTTTATTACATTATTCTATTAAAGTAACTTAAAATAAGTTTATTATAATCCAAAAATATGTTCAAAAAACGACTGTGAAAGAGTAATTTTTAGGAGAAAAAGAGGTATTTAAATAATTAAAATGGAATTTAATAGGTAGAAATTATAATATTCCACTTATAGGTGCTTTTTCAATCCCCAATACCTGTCTTTTAAATGCTTTCTCACTTTAACTGTAAAAATTATTACAGAATCTTCATTCTTATTTATGATATCCTTTAAGCCCTTCTTGATTATTTCAAGTTCACTTAATGTAATATCTCCCTCAAATACCGAGTTTTGTATCCAGTTAAGGTGTTTCCTGAGGTATCCTTTGACTTTATTGACTCTTTCCACCTTAATATCGTAAACAATAATGGCATACATAATTACCACCACATCACAAAGGGTTTGTACTCTTCACTACCTATCAAATGTTTAATTAGTTTATAAGCCTCTAATCGTATTAATCGGCGGTATGAAACTTTTCTATTAAGTTTACGATGTTTAATGGTTTTCTTCAGGCGTTCATCATATTCTTTGATGAATTTTTTCCTTCCCTGATCATTTAAAAGGCAGTAATTGAGGTCATGCTCAAAATCTTTCTCCTGCAGCATTTTCTTATTTATTAGATAAAATATCAGCCTATCCACCAGTATGGGTTTGAATATTTCACTTAAATCCAGTGCCAGGGAATATCTTCTTTCGGATGGCTCGTGAAGGTAAGATATCGTGGGATTCAGTTGGGTATTGTAGATCTCACTGAGTACGGTGGAGTAGATCAGGGAGTTACCGAAACTCATTAGGGCATTGATCATATTCTCGGGAGGCCTTCTGCTGCGACCCTCCATTTTATAACAATCCGGCAATATTAAATCCATCTTTTCATAGTAATGAGCGCGTATCCTCCCCTCCACATTCATGAATTCAGTTATCTCCCTACAGGAGTCCAGATCATTTAAGATCTCACCTATACCATTCTCAATCTTATAGTAGGAAAGAACTTTCTGCATGTTATGGGCTGCACCTTCCACAAATTTACCAGCAATTACAATTCGTTTTTCATGATCCAGGTAATTTTCAGCCTGTTTAATGAGTAGATCACCAGATAAGAGTGTTTCTCGAGGGTAAAAGCTACCATCATAGAATCCGTAATAGTTAAAAAAGTGTATGGGCACTCCTTCCTTGGCTAAAAGGTGAACTGCCTGGGAGGAGAAGCTCAGAGAACCGTAGGAGTAGATCGAATATATCTTGCTAATGGGTATGGGTTTTTTACTATCCTTGTTATGAAAATAAAGGGTGTTCTCTTTTCTTTTTAAGATTCCATCCGACATCAGGTAGTAATTTTTTTTCAATATTACACTCCCCTATTGAATTTTACACAAAACAAAGCTCAAAGTAAGCACAACTGCGACATGCCGGTCTCCTACTGGGTGCAGGCATTTCCTCTTTAAGCATATTCCCTATTCTTTTGGTAATATTCTGTATCTCCTGTTGGTTTCTATCATCAAGTTTCAGGGTTTCTCTTCGTCTCATTTTAGGATAATCAATGATTCCTATGGCATTTTCAATTCCCTTCTTGTTTTTTAGATAATACAAGTAATAGAGAAGCTGGTAGTGATGGGCTTTACTCATCTTTTTGCTCTTTTTAACCTCGTGGATCTCCAGGACATCTCCTTTACGTATGAAGTCAAAACTGATCAGATTATCAATGGTTTGGTCCCTTTTATCCCGTTTATAGGAATCCTGGTGGAGTGTCTTTCCCAGTGAAACAAGTTCAGACTCCTGTTCCATCTGAATATGATGAGAAAAAAGCCATAATTTAGTCTTACAAATAAAATAGTAATTGATTTGGGTTCCAATTATTCTGAGTTGTTTTTCTGAGTTTGAGAACATTTAATGTATCCTTTGAATTCCTTTAACTTTATCAAAATCAGAATCAAAAGAAACTATCTTTCGGATATTGCATTTTTCATAATTTCGATTGTTAATGAATCAGTCAAAGAAAGAGTTCCATCATACTGATGATAAGTGTAAATGGGCATGGTCGTAAAGAGATTGTTCCTGATGGAATATCTTGCAATTATCCTTAATATTATCATAAATCATCTTACCCGCTTTTCCACCAGCTCTACTCCCTATTATAGTAACAGTCTCCGAGATTATAAGGTCAGATACCATTTTTGAGATTTTTCAAGTTTAGGAATTAATTTCAGAGCTTTATCATGCCATTGGTCATTTTCCAAGATAAGGGCAATAAAAAAAGAAGAATCAACGAATATCAAATCTTTTCTCCCCTCTGGAACTTCTTCTTAAGTTCAACAGCATCGGTTGGTTCGCCCTTGACCATTCCGGCAATATCCTGAAAGGTTACTTTCTTACGGAATTTGATTTCTACTCCGTTTTCAGTAGGTCTCCATTCTAAAATGTCTCCAGGCCCCCACATCAAACATTTTTCTTATATCTGAAGGAACTACAGTTTGAAAGCCCTTTGAGATTTTGGTTTCTGAAGTCATATTATCACCATTTGAAATATTGGTTTTCAAAGGATTTATTTTTTTAAAGTGAAACTACTTTTCAAATGATAATCTTTTTAAGGTTTCTGATTTTTCACTCAACTTTTTGATTAAGTCTTTATAGAGAGTTATTCAACTTTGTTAGTAAAATTCAACCAAATATCATAATTTTCTTTAATTATTATAGGAACAGCCTAAAAGCCGTTTTTCTATTTATTAAAGAAAAAAAATGGTTCAATCCTACTTTTAAATCATTCTCATGTCAATATCATTTGTGGGTGGACAAAACCCCACATCTAATCTGTACCATTCTTCTAAATCCTTTTTAGGAACATATTTATAATCTTCAATTCTTCCAATGTAAGGTAAATGCCCTATTTCATCTTCCATTTTTTTATTACAACTAATTGATAGTGTAAATAAATTAATGTCCTTTTTTATTTCTAAAAGCTTATTTTTTCTTTCGAATCTTTTCAATTCTGTTTGTATTTCTTCCATGTATTCCCTGATTTTTTTAGATTCTTCATTAATTTCTATAAAAACGGATGTTTTTGGTATGTCGTTTTTAATTAATTGGAATTTAGAAGCGTCGGAAAATTCTAATCGTATTAAATGTTCCATAATCTGCCTAGAATCATCATAACTACCTCTTTCTTTAATTAAACGGTAGTATTCATCAGCTGCATTCATAGTGAAATCTTTTTCGGATATACTTCCACCCGTTCTAGTCATGATTTCTTTGGTAGCATCAATGAGGACAGAATCATAGACATATTCATGAAATCTTTTGTTTTCATCTTTCAATACAATCGTATTAACTGCACCTTTTTTCCCTTCATCATTTCTATTGCATCGTCCTGCTGTCTGGATTATTGAATCTAAAGGTGCTAAATCACGATAAATAATGTCTACGCTGACATCTACGCCTGCTTCTACTAATTGTGTTGTTATAATAATTTTCCTTTTTTTATCATGTTTAATGCGATCAATCCTTTTTAGACGATATCTCGGCAGAACATGAGTAGTCATATTTATAAGTTCAAACCCATTGAACTTACAAATTCCATCGTTATCTAAAAGTCTTTCCTTATCAGTTAGTTTATATTCTTCAGAAAGTCTTTCTTTTAAATGATTATATAACTCTTTAGCAGAATTAATCGTGTTTAACACTACCATAATGTCATTGTCTTTTTTTTCAATAATTTCGTCGAAAATTTCTTCTTTAAAATCATCAAAATCTTTTTCATTTAAATCAAAATTAAAATTAACTCTATCAAAGGCTTCAAAGTACATATCTCTATTTTTTACAAGTTCTTTGATTTCTTTTTTGTCAAAAATAAGTGTTTTGGTGGCTGTTATTAATATGATCCAACAATTAAATTTTGATGCAAGATATTTCAACATGTTATTTAACAAAAGCCAGTATTCATTTGGAATTGCCTGTATCTCATCTAAAATAATTATAGAGTTAATCATATTATGAAATTTTCTAGCCGCTCTATTCTTATTGGTAATTAAACTGTGAAAAAACTGGATAAAAGTTGTAATAACTACTTCAGAATGCCAACCTTCAGTTAGAAGCAATGATTTATTTATATTTTCAATAACATTGAGTTCATTATTTTTTTCTTCTTTATATTTGATATCAATTAAATGATGATGCTTTAAAAGTAAATTTGAAGGTGTATTCTCTTCAACATATTTCTCTTTTTCCTCTTTATCCATTTCAAATAATTGTTCCCACCCTTTACCATCTCTTCCAGCTAAAATTTCAGAAATAACTGAACTGTTTTGATCGATAATACTTAAAAATGGCAATGAATATATTATTTTTGGATTAAAACCTTTTTCGTCCTGAACTTTATCCTGAAGACCTAAAGCAAATGAAAAACTAGTTAATGTTTTCCCAACCCCCGTGGGAAGATTTATTGAAAATATTCTGTCTTTTCTTAAATCTATTTCTGGAAGCTGCGAATTTACTTCTTGATAAGCCATTTCTCTTATCTGATTGATTTTCTCGTGATCTTTAAATTTAACAGCTTTATACTGATCTACTAAATCTTTTTCTAGTATTTCAACTCTTTTAGGAATTGGAGTTTCGGAAGCATCTAGTTTATCTGCATCGAGTAAAATAGAATAAAAAAAGAGAATCCAAAAGTAATATTCTAACTTTTTCTCTCTAAATAGCTTTTTAACATTGCTACGTATATCTTCTGTAAATTTTGGGTTTTTAGTTATTAATACATGAAAGAAGTCTTGTATTTCAGAATAAGACAATATATCTTCGTAAATATGGTTTATTTCGTCTAAATGATTTTTATTTATATCTTTTATTTGTTCAACAACCACATCAATTTTATTATTCTCATTAAGTTTAGGAATTTCATTATGCTTTAAGTTTTTAATATTCCCATGATGTTTGTTTATAACAATCCACGAAATTGCAGGTAAATACCAAAATTCATCATATACTCCGTTTTTTTTTAAATAATCTTTTACTAAATAATATCCAAAAAATGATGAAACGAAACTATGATATGTAAATTTGCTATTTTTTTCATGGTTATGGATATATATCTGAAAAAAAGTAGTAGACTTTCCAAAATCATGTGAAATGCCATTTAAGTAAGCTATTTTGGATATTAAATCTTTATTTTCAATAATTTTTGAATTTACAATATTTTTAGATAATTTGGCAACATTACAAAGATGGTCTACTAATCTCTTTTCAGGGTGAGATTTCAATTTATAAGAAAATGACATTTTCTTCTCCAATCCTCCAAAAAGAACCATTTTCAATTGTAATAGGTCTTCCAGTTTGTTCCAACAAGACATTTGAATATTCTTTGACACATCTTTCTGAATTCATGTATAATGGTATATTTTCATTACTCCACCTCATTCCCTCTTTTAAATCATCAATTTTAACTTTGACATCATTTTTACTTATTACACTATCTATTTGGCTATTTTTTGCTTCTTTAGCAATTATATCAAATTCTCCAACATAATTAAAATTAGCAATCAGTTCACTGATGCCTAAATACGGGGTATATATTGTTTTATGGCTTTCAAGATAATATTTAAGTTTTTCATGCATTTTCGTCTCTCTAAATCGGAGGTAAACTCTGTAATGAGGTGTTTTTAGAAATTCATAGGGAGTTGGAGAACGTGGAGTGCCTTTTATATCCCACAAATAAAATCCGGCATCCGTTTTTATGATGTTAATGTTTAATCGAATTTTTTTTATTGGTTTCATTATTCTAATCGAAAATTCAAAATTTTCTCTTGAGAGAGTGTCATAGTAAAAGTCTCTCTGCAATCCTAATATGGCTGCGACCAAGCCACTAATTGCTGTACCCGTGGGAATAGAATAAGTAAGGGGAGATGTTGTTGTCTCCATTTTACGAAAATGCCCATAGTCTCCCCAAATATCAAATACAAGTGCTTTATTCAATGCCATAAAGACCACACTTATAAATTTAATTCCTTTATTTCTACTTCAAATGAAGTTTTTAAGTCTGAATTAAGTTTCAAACCATTAACTTCAAATTCAACTCGCTCAATTTTATCTTTATTTGAGTTAATTGTTTCTACTAATTCAGAAATATTTAATTCACCTTCGGAGATGCTTCTTAAACTTTTTTCTCCAATATCTTCAGCCAGAACAAGTTTAATTTTTTTATCGAGATCTCCGATATGGAAATTATTTTCTTTATAAATTACTCTTAACAACAATCTGGGCATTTGCCCAATTTTAGATCTTGTAATTATGTTTTTAGTTCCATTCCAAAGTCCATCCATAAGTAAATCAACATCAACTTCAGATAGACCTGTACTTTTAGCGGCATTTTCGTTTATTATACCATAAAATGAAATCAAGGAATAGGGGAGAATTTGAGTTTCAATGAAAGTTCCTCTTGTAACATTTTCTTTAGAGGGCATCACACTAGTTCCTTTGATAGTTTTTGGTTCTACTTTATGCAGAGATTTTCCAAATTTGAACTGAACGGGCCCTATCCAAGTCGAAGTCAGGTTTTTAACAGCAATTGTAGCTCCAAAAAGCCTCAAATCAATATATTTTTCGAGTAATTTAATTCCATCTTCTTTTGATTTTATTTTAAGATCTTTAAGACGATCTTCTCGAGTTTTTTGTGTTCCATCTGCATTAATTTCTTCTATTATAAAAATTTCTTCATTTAAAAATTTATATAAATAATCTCTAATAGTTCTTTTAAGCCTTACATCTGTAACTATATTTATTTCGGTTTCTTCATCGATTCTAGGCCTATTTTCGTCCATTGGATCTCCATTTGGATTAGCATTCTCGATGTCGTATAAAAAAATTATTTCAGATCTGTTTTTAACAACTTCACTCATTTTCATCACCTTTACCTTTAAAGATTCCACCTAAATTAAGTCCTAATGTAAAATAATAACTAATTTCATCTTTTGATATGTCCCACCCATTTTCCTCTGTTTTTAATAAATATTCTGAAGTTAATTGTTCCAAATTTGAATATGCTTTTTTATATTCTCTTAATTTTTCAATAATTT
>DACB01000016.1:93592-171092 GCA_002494495.1 Methanobacterium sp. UBA294 | reverse complement strand
ATGATGGGTCGATGTATTCGCTATAAGATAACATCAGATTTCTGACATATAATTTTTATAGATCACCTATCGCATATTTCAGAATTAAAATAATGGAAAATATGGAAATAACCAGAATAGCTAGTTTTGATTGTTATTTTGATAAAGTTAAAAAAATCATAGAATTTTACGATGCATGTAAATATCTAAATAAGTCTGGATTTTTTAATATATTTTGGTTCAATAATCTAAGTTCAATATATCTAAGTTTTCAATATATTTAAGACTAGTATGATTATTTTTTAGACTCGAGTATGATTATTGTCACCTAAAAACAAATAATAGAAGTATTTAGAATCTCCAATAAAAGTATTAGAAGTAGATCAGGGAATATGAATTTGCTTTAAAACAAGAAAGAGGTTATAGGAAAAATAAGCAATAAAAAATAACTTATTCCTCCTTAGCAATTTCCTCCAGCTCTTTAGTTTCCAAACTCAGGGTATAACCAATTATTGTACGTATAGATACCACAATTATTAAAATAATGATTTCATCTATTGTGGGTTCCAGGATAGTTCTGATTAAGTCCCCTGCAATAAAGAACTCCAGCCCTAAGGCGATTTTCCGGGTGAAGTCAATTCTGGTTTTAACATAGTAATCATGCTTTTTTACCTCACCAATAATTGTATTAACAGTTGCCAGGATTCCACCGTAGATAATTACAATTGACCCTACAATTGAAAAGGCCAAAGAAATTCCAAGTAATATGTTTTCACCAGGGAACATACAAATCTTATCCTATAATTTTAAAAATGCTCCGTCCGGGATTCGAACCCGAGTCCCCAGCTCGAGAGGCTGGAATGATTGGCCGGACTACACTAACGGAGCTGGATTAAATAAAAAAAATTTAAATAAAGGATTTTTTTGTTTACGGTACCTGTAAACTGTTTTTAATCATGTTGAAGTTTGGCTGTTGTGCCTGAATATCTTCTCCTCCAGTGATTATGAAGTGTATGGTGTAAACGAAGTTATCCTTCTCAAAGTATATCAACTTTACCTGTGTCTGGTTTCCGCTAGTATCTGTACCGGTAAATGTGGTCATGTTAGCGGTTACTCCTGCAACGTCAACTGTTTCTTCTGTTGAATTAAATTCGATACCTGTAGTGTTGGTTATGCTTTCTTTAGCAATTTCATAGGATACATTTTCAGATTTTGGAATGCTGCTTATTAAAGCTGAACTACCCTGGGTACCGTTTGATTCTACATTTGTTTGATCAGCTATGTTGATTATATGTGTGTTGCCAATGATCTGACCGCCTAAAACCCAATCAAGGGGGTAATTAAAGCTCAATCCATTAACTGAATAAGTTCCAGTACCTGACTGGTTGGTCTGGTTGCCTTCTTGGTTTATACATCCAGATGTGGATATAACCAGTGCCAGAACAGCTACAATAAATATAGAGAGGTATGTTTTTCTCATTGAATTCCTCCTTTTAATAAGTAAATCTTTTTATTTCGTCGCGTTAGACTATTATTTTAGAAATTAAACCATTTAAACATTTTTATTAACAATTTTCTCAGAACCATAAAACTATATAATTTTAAAATCTAACTTGAAACCACATGTACCATGAAGTTGACGATGCCAGTAAACTCCAAAGGGAGCTGCTGGAGAGGTATGAAGGAAGGAATTTGGAGGAGGTCTTCAAGGGAGAAACCTGTAAAACACCACAGGGTTCCTGCTATAAAATTGAAGATCGAGAGAAATTTAAAATCAAACGCATAGAAGTAGATAAAGCTAAATCAGCCATACTCTGCGACTTGAAAATCCTACAGGGAATAGGTGAAGCAAAAGAACACAAACTTAAAACAAAAGGCTTTAATACCATAGAAGATCTACGCAATCATCCCACCTACTCCCATAAAGCAGATGAATTCATATGCAAACTTGATGAATCTCCTATGGATTGTATAAGGGAATATTTCCCTGGTTCTAATCCCAAACAAGTATATTCATCTTCCTTTAGAGAATTAAATGATTTCCTATTTTTTGATATAGAAACACTGGGACTTAGAAATGAGCCAGTAATCCTCATTGGCATGGCCCGTATCCTGGACAGCCATATGAAAGTCACCCAGTATTTGGCAACAGGGTTGGATGATGAAAAACCCATAATCCAAAACTTCCTCAGTGATTTAAATGAAGAAACAGTGTTTGTATCCTTCAACGGCCGCGGGTTCGACCTGCCATTTATTAGGAGCAGGGCATATCACCATGGTATCAGCAGGAGGTTGAGAAACCATCACATGGACATGCTGTATTTATCCAGACGCACTTGGGGAGGAGCTCTACCAAACTGCCGCTTGCAAACACTGGAAAAACATTTTTTCGACCTGTACCGGCAAGATGACGTACCCAGCAGTCAGGTCCCAGCTTTTTATAGGACTTATATGAACACGGGTAACGTAGGGCCTCTAGTTCCCATAGTGGAGCACAATAAAATAGACATCATAACTCTGGCCCGTATACTATCAAAATTAAATGAAGATCTGATCACCGCCCATATTTAGAAAATTAAAAATTCCATAAAGACATAAGGGTATATTGTGTCCTTTAATTTTTTTTATTAAGCTTGGGGGGTGGATTTCATGGGTTGGGAAAAAATTTTCAGAAAAAAGCCAATTTCTCATCTTTTAGAGATAAGTAAAGGTGAAAAAGGCCTAAAAAAGGTGTTAGGAACACCAGCTCTGCTTTTAATGGGATTGGGTGTAATAATTGGGGCAGGTATATTCATACTTACTGGAATTGCTTCTGCCAATTATTCAGGGCCTGCACTGGTTATTTCCTTTGCAATTGCTGGGACAGCCTGTCTATTTACTGCCCTCTGTTATGCGGAGTTTGCATCCATGGTGCCAGTGGCAGGCAGCGCCTACACCTATAGCTACGTTACTCTGGGGGAGTTACTGGCCTGGATCATAGGATGGGACCTTATACTGGAATATCTAGTTATTGTGGCTGCAATAGCAGTGGGATGGTCTGGTTATATAGTGAATTTACTAACCACCCTGGGGTTGAACCTACCAGCTTACTTAATCAATCCTCCAGGAGTACAGGGAGGCTTTATTAACATACCAGCAATTATAATCATCGGGGTTTTATCGTTGTTCCTGATTAAAGGTACTAAAGAAAGTTCCAGGCTTAATACGGTTATCGTGATGATTAAACTCGCGGTTATCCTTATCTTTATAAGCATAGGGATAAACTACATCAACCCGGCAAACTATCAGCCCTTCCTACCCTATGGATGGACCGGGGTGTTTCAGGGAGCGGCCATAATATTTTTCGCCTACATAGGTTTTGATGCCATAACCACCGCAGCTGAGGAAGTTAAAAATCCAAAAAGAACCTTTCCCATTGCCATAATCGGGTCACTGGTTATAAGCACCGTTCTCTATATTGTGGTGACATTTATTTTAAACGGAATGGTACCTTACTATCTTTTTAATGAAACAGCAGCACCAGTGGCATTTGCACTCCAGAGCGTGGGTATAGAATGGGCAAATATAGTGATATCAGTAGGCGCCTTAGCAGGAATTACCTCTGTCCTTTTAGTGGGTTACTTTGGACAGACCCGGGTGTTTTTTGCCATGTCCCGGGACGGTTTACTTCCTCCCTTCTTTTCAAGGCTTCATAAAAACTTCAAAACCCCTGTAAATAACATAGTTCTCGTGGGGATAATTGCAATGGTAATAGCAGCTTTTTTTCCCATAAAGGATATAGCAGAACTGGTTAACATAGGAACACTGGCTGCATTCATCATAGTGTCTGCTTCAGTCATCGTTTTAAGAAGGCAGAGGCCGGACCTAAAAAGACCATTTAAAACGCCCCTGGTACCATACGTACCTATTTTGTCCATAATCTTCTGCCTGTTTCTGGTGGCAGAGCTTCCCACAGTTACCCATTTAAGATTTGTGGTCTGGTTGGCAATTGGATTAGTTATTTACTACTTCTATGGAAGGAAGAAAAGCCATCTCAATGTTGAAGGGGCTTCATAGAATGTATTGAAAATCAAACTGGAACCTGAAAAATATTTATAAAAAAAATTCTAGGAAATTATTTATTTTTAAATAACAAGAATAAAGTGAGGTAGAGTAGATTGTCAGATGATGAGCAAAGTAAAGAATTGAAAAAGGCGAGTTTCGCGGCCGGGTGCTTCTGGGGAGTGGAAGAAGCATTCAGATGCCTTAACGGTGTTGCATCCACAAAGGTTGGGTATATGGGTGGTGACTTCAAAAATCCTACCTATGAGGACGTTTGTACCGGAGAGACAGGCCATGCAGAGACTGTAGAGGTGGTCTACGATCCTTCCCTGATATCCTACAACGAGCTCCTGGCTGTTTTCTGGAATAACCATGACCCCACCACAACTGACCGGCAGGGACCCGATATAGGGAGCCAGTACAGGTCTGTTATATTTTACCATGATGAGCAACAGAAGCAGCTGGCAACAGAGTCTAAAGATAAAGTGCAAAAAAGGTTCGACAGGGATATAGTTACCCAGATAATACTGGCAACCACGTTTTATATGGCGGAGGATTACCATCAGCAGTACCTGGCCAAGCGTGGACGTAAAACATGCGGGTTTTTCTAATAAAAATATGGTAGATCATTTAATCAGGTGTTTTTCATGGTTGATATTAAAGAATTTTTTAAAAGAGACAAGTTTGCAGAGCACTGTGGCATGGAACTGGTGGATGTCTCACCAGGAAGTGCCAAAGCAGAAATGATGGTTAAAAAAGAACACTTAAACGGTTTAAACACTGTCCATGGCGGAGCCCTGTTTACACTGGCAGATTTAGCCTTTGGAGCTGCAGCTAACTCATACGGCATGGCCACAATGGCCATTAACGTAAGTATAACCTACATGACTGCTGTAACAAAGGGGAAAGTCACTGCAGTGGCTCGGGAGGTTTCAAGAAACCCCAAGCTTTCCACCTATACCATTGATATCTTCAATGATGAGGGGGAATTGGTCGCAGTATTTCAGGGGTTGGCCTATCAGAAAAGGCAAAGTCTTGATGAGTTTATTTAGGTTGTTATACTAAAAAAAAGAATTGAATAGATAGATTTAATCAGGTTAAAAGAAGAGCTTATCATGGAAAGAAAAGAAAGAGACCTGCAGGAACTACAGGACAAACTTATACTCATCTACAAGTATGTCTCACAGGAAAAAATGTATGAAAAATTCTTTTTTAAAGATTTAAAACACCAAAGACCATACAGATATAGAAATGAAATGATAGAAGAACTGATAAATATGGATGATTCCCTGGAGTTTCTTAAAACATGTATCCTGGAAGTAGAGGAACTTAAGAAAGAAAATCACAAGGATGAAATCTCATTTATTGATATCCTGGATAAACAGGATACATCAAGCTTACGGGCGAAGTACGGGTTAGATAAATTTAAGGATATTCAGGATCTGGATTTAACAGAACTGCTGAAATACTTTTAATTTTACCTTTGGAAATTCTTTAATTTTACTTTGAATTTTTAATTTTACTTTGGAAAATTCTTTAATTCTATTTTGAAATTTTTAATTCTGGTTTTGAATACTTTTAATATACTTTAATACTTCTAAATATCATCAATCCTTATCCCATGGGCATATATACACACTATCCTCCGTGTCTGGTTTGGCCTAGGAGAATACAAATCAGGAATTTATTTAATCACGGAGTGTTCACACAATCTTTATATGGTTGGAGAAGATAAAATAGATTTAATAACACATATATATTCTTTCTAGATTTTAAAAATAAACATCCCTTAGATAACATAACAAAGGTATAATAGATTATTTAAGTAATTAATTCTAAAGAGTAGTGATTTAATGGCAGGAATTGTAGGATATGGAATTTATATTCCTTCATACAGAATAAAAGTTGAAGAAATAGCCAAGATATGGGGAGACAACCCAGCAGCTATTTCAAGGGGACTGGTTGTACAGGAAAAATCCGTACCTGGTCCAGATGAAGATACAGCTACGATATCAGTTGAAGCCTCAAGAAACGCAATTAGTAGAGCTGGAATCGACCCCAAGAAAATCGGTGCAATCTACGTGGGATCAGAGTCCCATCCCTATGCAGTTAAACCAACTGCAACCATAGTGGCCGATGCAGTGGATGCAACACCAAACTTGACTGCGGCAGACCTTGAATTTGCATGTAAAGCAGGAACAGCAGGGATGCAGATATGCATGGGTTTGGTTGATTCTGGTCAGGTAGAGTATGGTTTAGCAGTAGGGGCAGACACAGCACAGGGTGCACCAAGCGATGCACTGGAGTACACAGCATCAGCAGGTGGGGCAGCCTACTTAATAGGAAAAGAAGACACCATAGCTGATATTGAGGGCACATGCAGTTACACCACCGACACACCGGATTTCTACAGGAGAGAGGGGAAACCATATCCCAAGCACGGGGGAAGATTCACTGGTGAACCCGCCTACTTCAAACACGTACTATCCGGTGCAAAAAGCCTCTTTGAAAAGATGGGTACTGAAGCATCAGATTATGATCATGCTATTTTCCACCAGCCCAACGGAAAATTTTACATCCGCGCGGCCAGGAAATTAGGATTTACAGAAGAACAATACAAGACAGGACTTTTAACCCCAGTTATTGGGAACACCTACAGTGGTGCAACACCATTAGGTTTAGCAGCAGTACTGGATATAGCACAGCCAGGTGATAGAATAATGGCAGTTAGCTATGGTTCCGGTGCAGGAAGCGATGCCTTCAGTATAACAGTCAATGACAGTATTGAAGAGAAGAGGGAACTTGCACCTAAAGTCCAGGATATGGTAGCAGACAAACATTACGTTGATTATGCGGTTTACGCTAAATTTAAGGGAAAACTGCGAATGGCAGGACTTACCGAAGATTAATAAAGGAATTCTTGCGGAGGAATTGATTTGAGAGATGTTGCAATTATAGGAGTGTCCCAGACAAAATTCGGAGAACTCTGGGACGTATCATTTAGGGATATAATAACAGATGCTGGATTAAAATCCATATTAGACGCAGGCATTGAGGGGGCAGACCTAGAGGCTATGTTTGTGGGTAATATGTCCGCTGGACTCTTCGTAGAACAGGAACACATAGCATCCCTGATAGCAGACCAGGCAGGATTAAATCCCATACCCTGCACACGTGTAGAGGCTGCCTGTGCATCAGGAGGATTAGCCCTCAGGAGTGGTATAATGGCAGTTGCCTCTGGATACCACGATATAGTAGTATCTGCCGGAGTGGAGAAGATGACTGACGTGGTAGACCCTACACCGGTAATATCTACAGCTGCTGATCAGGAATGGGAGGTACAGCAAGGAGCGACATTCCCATCACTCTACGCCATGATGGCTAAAAGACACATGCACGAATACGGAACCACAAGGGAACAACTTGCCATGTTTAGTGTCATAAACCATAAAAACGGGGCATTAAACCCATTAGCCCAGTTTCCAATGGAAATAACAGTGGACCAGGTCCTGAATTCAACCATGGTAGCAGACCCATTAAGATTACTGGATTGCTCACCAGTAACTGATGGTGCAGCAGCAGCGGTACTCTGCCCAGCAGAAGACGCAAAAAAATACACAGATACCCCCATATATGTTAAAGGCTCAGGCCAGGCCTCAGGAACATTGGCCCTTCACGAGAGAAGGGACATAACCACCATTGACTCCACGGTTCACGCTGCAAAGAGGGCCTATAAGCAGGCAGGATTAGGACCAAAGGACATAGACCTGGCAGAAGTGCATGACTGTTTCAGTATAAATGGTTTACTCGCAGTTGAAGACCTCGGATTTGTAGAAAAAGGACAGGGCGGACCAGCAGTTGAAGAAGGTTTAACCCAGCGTGACGGACAGATACCAATCAACACATCTGGAGGTCTGAAATCAAGGGGACACCCACTGGGAGCAACTGGTATAGCACAGACCGCTGAGATTGTCTGGCAGTTACGAGGCGATGCAGGTAAAAGACAGGTTGAAGGTGCTGAGATTGGACTGACCCATAACATCGGTGGAACCGGCGGAACAGCTGCCGTTCATATATTCTCTAATTCAAAAAATTAAGAATATTTTATTTTTTTTTAATTTTTTATTTATTTTTTA
Organism: Methanobacterium sp. UBA294; assembly: GCA_002494495.1. Taxonomy (GTDB): domain Archaea; phylum Methanobacteriota; class Methanobacteria; order Methanobacteriales; family Methanobacteriaceae; genus Methanobacterium_A. The sequence goes on along the minus strand of DACB01000016.1, from coordinate 162,936 downwards.
AAATTATTTATTTTTTTATTTATTTTTTATAGGTTAATTTAAAGGATATTAATAACAGTAATTAGTTGGAAAACTAGTTAATTTAGTTATTAAAATTGAATAATTAGTTAATTAAGCTATAAAATTAAATTGGTAGCTAATTTAGGTTATAATTGAATAACTGGAGTTAATTAAAAAAAGTAAAATCAGTAACTTAATTATAAAGAAAATAGTAATAATATCAATCACTGGTTACTGGCAGTCTTTTGGATTTCCATTTATCTATTCCACCAGCTATGTGGGTGACATTTTTAAATCCATGCTGCTGCATTATCTTGGCTGCCTTAGATCCCCTTATTCCGCCCTTACAGTAGATGTAGTATTCCTTATCTTTATCAAGCTGTTTTATTTCTTCTTCAAAGCTGCTGGACTTAACATCTATTAATTTAGCATTCTCCAGGTGTTCCTGCTGGTATTCTGCAGGTGTGCGAGCATCCAGCACCACAATATCAGGGTTATTATGATTCTTTTCAATTATAGTAAATACTTCTTTGGGTTCTAATTCTTTTATACCGTTTTTTGAGCTTCTTTTAAAGATGGACATTAAAATCTATTCCCCCTGTTAATATTGAAATTAAATATCCTAAAATTATGTTATGTAATACGATGGTGTTAAAAATTTTTATTTTAAAAAAATGAAAATTGGATGTTAAAAAAATTAAAAAAAGAAGTAAAATTCAGGAATTGTTTCCTAATTTTACATCATTGGCGGCATTCCGCCCATTCCGCCCATTCCAGCCATTTCCATTTCTTCTGGACTTGGTTTGCCTGATCCGGTGGATGCTATTACATCGTCGATTCTTAGAATCATTTCTGCGGCTTCGGCTGCGGCTTGAACTGCCTGTTTTTTGACCCTGTGAGGTTCAATTACTCCGGCCTGGTACATGTCCCGTACTTTGCCTTTAAAGACGTCCAGTCCTGTGTAGATTGAGTCTTCATGGGCAGCACGGAGGTCTACTAATGAGTCGATGCTGTCTAGTCCAGCATTTTCAGCCAGGGTTTTGGGTACAACTTCCAGTGCTTCAGCAAAGGCTGCTACTGCCAGCTGTTCACGGCCGCTGATGGTGTCAGCGTACTCTTTAAGACCTTTTGCGAGTGCGATTTCTGCTGCTCCTCCACCGGCAACTACTTTTCCATCTTCTACTGTGGCTGCGACTACTCCTATGGCGTCTTCTACTGCCCTTTCGATTTCGTCTACCACGTGTTCGGTGGAACCGCGTACCAGTAAGGTTACTGCTTTTGCATCTTTACATCCTTCTACAAAGATCATGTCTTCTCCAGATATTTTCTTCTCGTGGACTATTCCAGCTTCTCCCATATCGTCTGTGGATAGGTCTTCGATGTTGGTTACCACTTTGGCCTGGGTTGCTTTGGCGAGCTTTTCCATGTCGGATTTTTTAACTCTGCGGACGGCTAATACGCCAGATTTTGCCAGGTAGTGCTGTGCAAGGTCATCTATACCTTTCTGACAGAATAGAACGTTGGCTCCGGCGTTGGTGATTTTTTCCACCATATCACGGATCATATTTTCTTCCTGTTCAATGAAGGCCTGCATCTGTGCTGGGTCTGTTATCCTGATTTCAGCGTCTACTTCTGTTTCTTTAACTTCAATTGCACTGTTTAATAAGGCAATTTTTGCATCATCTACTTTTTTAGGCATACCAGGGTGTACTCTTTCTTTATCTATGATTACTCCCTGCACCAGTACAGATTCGTCTATGGGTGCACCGTCTTTCTTCTCAATTTTTATGCTGTCCTTGTCAATTTCACCGTCTTCTTCTACCTGTTTAACTGCGTCAACCACGAGATTTGCCAGTGGTTCACGGGCTTTTTCGGTTCCTTTACCTGTCATAGCGGTCATAGCCACTTGAAGTAGGGTGTCACGGTCATCAGCATCAATGGATATTGAGTTTAAGATCTCTAATGCCTTTCCAGCTGCCTGTCTGTATCCCATGGAAACAATGGTTGGGTGTATATCCTGGTCTAAGAGATTTTCAGCTTTTTTGAGGAGTTCCCCAGCTATGATGACTGCGGTGGTAGTTCCGTCTCCCACTTCGTCTTCCTGGGTTTTTGCAACTTCAACCAGCATTTTTGCAGCTGGGTGTTCGATGTCCATTTCTTTGAGGATAGTTACTCCGTCGTTGGTAACTACTATGTCACCTAAACTGTCTACGAGCATTTTGTCCATTCCCTTAGGACCTAAAGTTGTTCGTACAGTTTCTGCTAATACTTTTCCTGCTAAGATGTTCATTCTCTGTGCGTCTCTTCCTAAAAATCTGTTTGTACCTTCTGGTAAAATTAAAACTTGTTGGCCTTGGCCTCCTAGTTGTGCCAAATTAATCACCTCTTTTTTTGTATAGTATTTTAATGGTGGGTTTGAGGTTATATAAATAGTTTGTGAATACGATATTATTTTGCTACTCAATAGTTTAGAACGATGGTTACCATCAAATACAGTCAGGAAATGGTAATTTCTATGGCCTTATATAAAAAACTAATATGAAATATTAAAAAATGAAAAAAAATTAGTTCACTTATCTATCTTCTTCCAGTATAATTCACTGTCTTTTTCCCTGGATTCGAAGTAACCCTTCCTCTCCAGGTTACGTAACACGTGTTCAAAGTTATCATTGGAAAGTTCACTGAATCCAATTTCAGTTATATGGGTGTACAGGTTTTCTAATGTGTCCTCCTCTTTGGGAAGTAATTGATATACCTGCGACTGGAAGGAGGTCAGATCCTTTTTGGGTTTAGCTGTAAGAGCGTTGAAGTGGTACTTGATTATTTCCAGTTCTTCCAGTTTCTGATCCTTTTTCTCCAGTAACTCCTGGAGGTTGTTGATCTCCTTCTCCTTTTCTTGTAATTTACTTTCGGCGTTTTCTTTAATTTCTAAAATTGCGCTCTCATCAACAACGTTGGATGCTTCCTTCTGGCATTTCTTCAGATCGATCTTAAGTTTACTTATCTCCAGAAGACAGGCTTTTACCAGCTGCCTCAACTGTTCATTATCATTGTCTTTTAAGAGCCCCATAGTATCACTGTAATAATATTATGTATAATTAACTTTTAAACTTTGGTATTAAACTGTTAATGTACTTGAAAATAGTATTTTGGTGACAATGAATGTATAAAATTATCTAAAAAAATTTATTTAATATCTAAAAAAATTAGTCAAAAAAACTCTAAAAAAAATTAGTCAAAAAAAACTCTAAAAAAAATTAGTAAAAAAAACAATATTTTTTAATTCTATTTACCAGCATAGGATGATTGGAATAAGGAAAATATGAATTTTTAAGTAGTTATTTTTTAATCTTTGAACCTATACTACCAGCAATAGCTCCAATAATTGCATAAATGATTATTGCAATTATTACCACTAATATGCTAGTTACTGGCCATAGCTGTTTTGCCAAGTCCCCTAATCCAACTAGGTATAATATTCCTATTATTACAGAACCAGTAATACCTCCAACAATTCCGACTAATGCTCCATGGATAGCGCCGTTTTTATAACTTTCATTAACTTTATAACCAACATATAGTGTTGCTAGGAAGAATCCAATCCAAGCTCCAACATCTCCAGCTACTTCTTGTAGAATAAGCCAAAGTATTAATGAAAGGATTAAACCCTTTCTCACATTAACCCAATTAATTACTACCATAATTCAATCCCCCCTATTTTAAATTGATTTTTATTTTTTTTATGAATTGAAGTATTTGTGAAGTAGATAAAAAAAAATATGATGAGTTAATGAAACAACCCTTACATTATCTCATTGATTAATTCTGCATTTAGTATAGAAGCGCCTGCCGCTCCCCTAATGGTGTTATGCCCCACCAGTACATATCTTATACTATTTTTAAATGCAGCATCTTCCCGTATCCGCCCCACGGTAATGGCCATCCCGCCATGAGCGTTCCTATCCATACGTGGTTGTGGCCGGTCATCCTCCTCACGGACGATGATAGGCGGTTTTGGTGCTGAGTAGAGATCCAGTTTCTGGGGTAATCCCTGGAATTCCCCCATGGATTTTTCCACATCTTCCACCTGGATGTCATCGGAAAACTCCACGAAAACGGCCTCTGTATGTCCGTCCACCACTGCTACCCGGTGGCAGGAGGTGCTCAAACCGAAACTGGCCGGGGTGAGGACACCATCATCCAGGTCGCCCAGTAGTTCCAGGGTTTCGGTCTCCATTTTCTCCTCCTCACCGCCGATGAAAGGCACCAGGTTATCCACGATGGCCATGGAGGGCACACCGTCATAGCCTGCGCCGGATACAGCTTGCATGGTGGATACGTAGACACGTTCTATATCAAAATCATCATATAATGGTTTAAGAGTCATGGTAAGTGCTATGGTGGAACAGTTTGGGTTGGTAACAATGGATCCTTCCCATCCCCGGTTTTTCTTCTGGATTTCTAAGAGTTCCAGGTGTTCCGGGTTCACCTCGGGTATAACTAACGGTACGTCTGGTTCCATACGCATGGCTGCAGCGTTTGAAGCTACGGTCATACCTGCCTCTGCAAATTTAGGCTCCACATTTAAAGCTGTACCTGCAGGTAATGCTGAAAAAACAATATCAACATCCTTTACCTCGGCAGGGTCAGTGTCAACTACTGTGATATCCCTGGCGATCTCTGGGATAGGACTATCCTGATACCATGTGGTTGCATCTTCATATCTTTTACCTGCTGATCTCTTTGAGGCGGTAAGTGCAGTTATCTCAAAATTGGGGTGTTCTCCCAGAAGTTCAATAAAGCGCTGACCTACCATTCCGGTTGCTCCTAATATTCCTACATTTACCATACTTTCACCTTTTCTTAATTTAAACCGTATTTCTAATTAGAATTATTCTCCTTACACTTCCTCAAATTTATTCTACAATCCTAATTTAGAATTATTCCTCTATTATATTTATTTAATTAATTCACCTGAATTATTTCAACCCTAAAACATCACCCATATCACTTATCTTTCCACTAGGTGCAGTTGGGATGTATCTTATTGCCTTGATTACTCCGTTTACAAAGGCTTGCCTGCTGTTTGCTCGGTGGATGATCTCCAGCCTTTCCCCGTCACCAGCAAACAGGACGGTGTGGTCTCCTACGATGTCTCCTCCACGTACTGCGTGCATTCCTATCTCATCATGAGTTCTTGCACCAACCTGGCCTTCTCTTCCATAAACACCGCAGTTTTCTCTACCAAGTTCCATGGCCATGATCTCGTAGGCCTTGACTGCTGTCCCAGAAGGGGCGTCCTGCTTGTGTCTATGATGAGCTTCTATGATTTCAATATTATAATCCTCGAGGATGGGGGCTAGATCTTTAAGTATCTTGAAGAACACATTCACGCCCACGGCCATGTTAGGAGCTATAACTGCTTTTACATTATTTTCTTCAATTACTTTATTTATCAAGCTTAACTGGGCATCTGAAAAACCAGTGGTTCCAACAACAAGGTTAACTCCACAATCAGCACTGGTCTTAATGGTTTCAACTGCTGCATTAGCTATGGTAAAGTCCACCAGTATATCTGGTTTGGTTTTCTCTAAAACTGTATTAAGTTCAGTTGCCGGGGTGATCTCCACACCCATGGTTCCTGCACCTATCACTTCGCCGGCATCTTCACCGACAAAGGGCGTATTAGGTGCTTCAATAGCAGCCACAATATCCATATCTTCCTGTTCAAGGATTGCTTTAATGATCTTTGAGCCCATTCTACCGCTGGCACCTGTTATTGCCACTTTTATCATATTCTATGCACCTCTTTTTGATTGCTTTTATAATATTTATAAAAATTAATAAAAAAAGACATCTGTAAAGGTCTGAATCCCTGTTAAGGTCTGAATCCCTGTTAAGGTCTGAATCCCTGTTAAGGTCTGAATCCCTGTTAAGGTCTGAATCCCAGTAAAGTTATCCGGAATCTAAAGGAATTATTTAAAAAAAATTAGGTGGAGTTTAAATAAGACCCAGATCCTGTAAAACTACTCTTAGCTTTTCCCTGTTATCCTCTTTTAAAGGCGCCAGGGGCATCCTTACATGTCCGGCTGGTCTTCCCATCATATTAAGGGATTCTTTAGCTGGTACGGGGTTGGATTCAATGAATAAAACCTTCATAAGGTGGTAAAGTTCATAGTGGAGTTCCTCTGCCTTAGTATAATCACCTTTAAGGGCGAATCTCACCATGTCGCCCATCCTCTGGGGGTCCACGTTTGCCACTACACTGATGACTCCTTTAGCTCCCATAGACATCATGGGTAGGGTCAGGTCGTCGTTTCCACTGATAATAGCGAAGTCGTCCCTGTTTCCCAGTTCTTCCATTTTTTTTCTAATCTGGGAGACCTTGTCCAGGTCGGGGTTTGCTTCTTTTATTCCAATTATATTATCTAATTGGGATACTTTACCGATGGTTTCCACGTCTATATCTGTTCCAGTACGTGAAGGCACGTTATAAACGATTATGGGAATATCTGTTATTTCTGTGAGTAATTTGTAGTGCTTGTAGAGTCCATGGGGTTGTGGCTTGTTGTAGTAGGGAGTTATCACTAATGCTGCGTCTGCACCGGCACTTTCAGCGTATTTTACCAGTCCTTGAGATTCCTTTGATGAGTTGCTACCTGCTCCAGCAATGGCCTTTACCTTGCCTGCAACTTCATCCACCAGGATGTCCATTATCTTCCTCTGTTCGAGATGGGTTATGGTTGCTGATTCGCCGGTTGTTCCAGCGGCCAGTACACCTTCTACGCCTCTATCTATTAGATAGTTTATGTTTTCCCGCATGCCTTCCTGATCAACCTCATCCTCCGAGTTGAAGGGGGTGATCATGGCGACTGTTGTTCCTTTCAATTTCATTCCAAGACACTCCTTACCATTTCATAAGCTTTCTTTCCATCATTCCATTCTACAAATATCACTACAGAAGTTTGACTTGAAGATATCTCCACGATATTGATATTATTTTTCTGTAAAGGTTCGGTTATCTGGGCTATAATACCAGGGGTATCAATAAAATCCTGGCTTGCCACAGTTATCATGGCAATTTCCCTGTCCAGCGAAAGGGAGCTTAGATATTTGTTTTCAACAACCACTTCGTGCAGTATTTTATGGGCTTCATCTGCCATTGATCTGTCTATAAACAGTGTTATACTGTTTTGACCGGTGGATATACCATATATATTTATGTTGTTTTGGGCTATTGCATCGGTCAGAGCGGCCAGTACACCAGTTTTGGTCAATATTTCTTCTCCTACCACTGCCAGTACAGAAATAGGGGATTCATTTATGGTGGTAGTTTTTAACATTTGATTTTTAGAAGGACCTATGATTTCCGTTCCAATGGCAGAAAGGTCTCCATGTTCAAAGCCAATTATCTTGGCATTTATTTGGGGATCCTTATATTTAAGTGCACGGGGATGTAGTACATTGGCTCCATAGGTGGCCAGGTCCCTCATCTCCTCTACCGATATCTTATCCAGTTTTTTGGCATTTTGGAGTTTGTTGGGATCGGTGGACATGACACCAACAACATCAGTTACTATGATAACTTCCTTGGCCTTGAGACAGTGTCCCAGAAGGAATGCGGTTATATCGCTACCGCCCCTTCCCAGGGTGGTGACGTCACCGTTACTGTCCTTTCCCAGGAATCCGCAGAGCACTGGTATGATTCCCTGGTCAAGGAGATTGGATATTTCTTTGGTATTTTCTTCTGTGGCCACAAAATCTATTTTAGCATTTAAATAGTTGCTATCTGTAATTATTGGCCATTTTTCCATATGAGGGTCAAGGTAGGTGGATTTAACGCCTAAGGATTCTATGGTGGATGAAAATAATCTGATACTGGTAATTTCTCCCATGGATATTATGTCTGCCATCTGTTTTTCAGTAACAGACTTTCCCATGGAATCTTCAACCATCTTAGTTATATCGTCAGTGGTTTTATTAATGGCAGATACAACAACTACTACCTTATTGCCCTTCATATATTCTTTAACCACTGATCGGGCTGCCAATTTAATTCTTTCTCCATTTCCAATGGAGGTTCCTCCGAATTTGGCCACGATTATTTCCATTTAAACCATCCTCAAGTTTTTAAATGTAAGTTCATCTCCAATAATTTTTAATCTAAATCCATACCTATACTTTTTTAATTAAATTAATTCCAGTTTTTAATTTCAAAAGAATTCCAAATTACCAAATGTAAAATACACCAGTTATGGGTGTTGTCTAACTAATCTGGTTATGTAACCTGCAATTTTATTTCGTAAATGTTTGGTACTTACTGAGGAGTATTCTTCAACCAGTTTTTTGTTTTCCTCGAAATCATTGGTGAATTTACCGTTGTAAGTTTCAATTAATTCTTTAGCTATCCTCTTTACGAATGATGTTCTAATATTTCCCATATTATTTACCTCTTTAATATTCTTTCTTGTTCAGATTTGTTTAACTTCATCAATATGTCCATTATTTCTAAAAGACTGATTTCATCAATATCATTATCTTTAGCTAACTTTTTAATCTTTCTCTGGATATAATCTTCCCTTTCGGTGTTTTCAATATCCGTATTAAGCACCTTTTTAGCGGTGCTAATATCCTTTGCCAGGGAGGTTCTCTCTATGATCAGATCAATGATTTGATTGTCAATCTGGTCGATTTTTTCCCTGGAAGTGGAAAGCAATTCAAATGCTTTATTTTTATTCACCTGCAATCACCTGAGTACCCTGATTGTCGACTTTGGTTTTAATCACCCTTCCAGGATAGGATTCCCATGCTTCTTCCACTTTAGATGAGTTTCCCTTATTAGTGATGGATACAAATGAAGGGCCGGTTCCTGAAAGTCCTGCTGCAAGTGCACCTGCCTCTAAGGCATCCAGAGCAATATTTGGATCGAAGCGGAGGGCTGAACAGTACAAAAGTCCGTTTAATGTGAGGGCATGATGAATGTTACCCTTTAATACTTCTTTAAAAGCTAGTTTAACCCATGGGGCTAAGAGTTTCATCCGGGCCACGTCAGCTTCTGCAGTAGGTGATTTTTTATCAGGCATATATATTAATATGTTTTGTATGTTCCATTTTTCATTCCTGATAATTTCACGCCTTAAGTTGTTGGTTATACTGACTCCCCCAAAGTAGGAGGCGCTGGCATCGTCATAGGCACCGGTAACAGTGACCCCTGCTTCTAGGGATGAATTTACTGCCAGGTTTAAGATTCCGATATCATCAAGACCTATCTTTTGAGCATCAACATGGTATTCATCACTTAAAGCCCGGGTTAAAGCTGCAGTGACTGCATTAGAAACAGCGCTACTGCTGGAAAGGCCGGAAGCAACCGGTAAAGTTGAGGTTGTCTTTATTTCTACCCCGGTATTTACACCGAACTTTTCCAGTACATTTCCAGCACATATCTCCATTAAGCTGGTGTCCACTTCCTGGTCTGTCAGGCAGGTTACACCTTCCTCACCTGTTAACCGGACTTCTGCATCTACATAAAGTTCTATCCCGAAGGCGGAGCCGCATCCTGTAGATATGGCGTTTATTATAGTTGCTGAACCAGGTGATCTTACCTTTATTATCATTGTTTATCTCTAAATTTTTCTAATTTTTGATCATTAATACTTTGGATGGAATAGGTATAATACTGTTATTCTCATTTTACTCAGATTAGTGTACTTTGTTTTCCTGATTTTTCGGGATTGTATAATGATTTTTTAAAATATATTTCTTGATTACACTTTCTTGATAACACAAAATGTATTAAATAATTAATATATAATAATGATATAAGCTGAAATAAGCTGATTAAAAAAATAGGAGGTTTAAATTATGGTTGATATTACTGGACCTATTGTAAACATGGTAAATGAGATTGTGCTCTATGTTCCAGTTATTATCGCAGCAATTATAATCCTGATTATCGGTTGGATTATAGGGCGTGTTGCAGGAAGTGTTGTACGCCGATTATTTGTAAGGGCTAAAGTGGACCAAGCACTATCAAAAACTGGTGTTGGTGAAGCAGTAGCTGGAACTGGCATGTCAGCAACCGACTTATTTACTGCAGTGGTGAAATGGTTTATCTACTTGATATTTATTTTAGCTGCAGTAAGTGTGCTTAACATTCCTGTATTCACCAACTTCGTGAATCAGATTGTCCTATACATACCGAATTTAATTGCCGGTATATTAATACTGGTGGTTGGTTTGCTTGGAATCAACTGGATCATGAACTGGATAAAGGATATGTTGAAATCGCAAAAAGTAGCCTTTGCAAACCTCATAACAACTGGACTACAGGCCATACTTTCTCTGGTGGTAATAGTAATTGCCTTGGACCAGCTACAGATAGACACCCAGATTATCTACACATTCCTGGTACCCTTATCATGGGGAGTAGGAATTGCCGTAGCAATTGCTGTGGGACTGGCCTTTGGATTAGGGGGTAAAGATGTAGCTCGAGACTACCTGAGAAAAATGGCAGAAGAAGGTGAAAGCAAAAAAGGAGAAATAAAGGAGAAGGCAGAAAAAGCCGAAGAAGCAGCAACTGAAGTTCAGGAAAAAACAGATATGGGCAAATAACAAGCAAAAACCCAGATAAAAGAAAGATAGTAAGAGGTAAAAAAAATTAAATCCTTACTACTTTCTTTAAGATGCAGCTTTTTTATTTTTTTTATTAATTCATTAGAAATTTTTAGTAATTCATAGAAATATGATAATAATTAAGCTGTATAATTTTTATAAGAATAACCATGTACATTTTCAAAAAAAATCAATAAAATGAGGCTAATAAATTTAAAAAATGTATATTTACTATATAAACTCCGGTTATTACTGTTTAAAAAATTCTGTTAAAAATACCCGCATATAAAATAGTATATAAGGGTTAATGGACAGAAAAATATTGAACAATTATAAAAAAAGGTGATAAAACATGGTTGTTAAACTTGAAGTTTTTAAGTCCCCATCATGCCCCTACTGCCCAATGGCTGTAGATCTAGTTGAAGAAGTTAAATTAGAGATGCCTGATAAACTAGATGTAGAAATTATTGACATAATGAAGGACCGTGAAAAAGCCATTGAATATAATCTCATGGCAGTACCTGCCATAGCATTAAATGGTGTAGTAAAGTTCGTTGGAGCTCCAACTAAAGAAGAATTGATAAGTGCAATTAATGAAGAATTGAAGTAAAATTATGACTGGGCATGGAAACTATTTACAATAACCCGGATACGCCAGTCGAGGAAATCAAATACGGAATAACCACTGGCTCTGGGGCAACTGCTGCTGCACGGGCAGCACTACTGGTTTTAAATGATGAGGATGTAAAGATCATCACCATCAAAACCCCCATGGGCAACCTGGAAATTGAAGTTGAAAAAACAAAGAAGTTAACTGATACCCACGGACAGGCATCTGTGATAAAAAGACCCTACAACGACCCAGATGTGACTGTAAACATTGAAATCATCGCCGACCTATGGATCACCGATACAGAAGGGATATCTATCAAGGGCGGTGAAGGTGTGGGTCAGGTAACTAAACCAGGACTCCAGGTGCCGCCAGGTAAACCGGCCATTAATCCCACGCCTCAGAAGATGATTAAAGAAAATCTTTCTGATTTAATACCTGAAGGTAAAGGTGCATGTGTGGAGATATCCGTTCCTGCCGGACGAAAACTTGCAGAAAAAACCATCAACCCCAAATTAGGAATTATTGGGGGTATTTCCATACTGGGAACCACAGGCATCGCCCGTTCCATGAACCTGGAAAGCTATAAAAAATCCTTCAAATGCCAGATGGACGTGGCCCTTGCTGAAGGATACCAGGAACTTATTTTTGTACCCGGCAACATCGGAGAAAAAATCGCACAGCAGATACTAACTGCATATCCTGATCAGATCATTCAGATGGGCAACTTCCCAGGGTACATGCTCCAGCAAGCTGCCGAGATGGATGTAAAACATATAATTCTACTGGGACATGCCGGTAAAATAATAAAACTCGCCGCAGGAATATTCAACACAGAACATAAGGTTGCAGATGGGCGGAGGGAAATCATAGCTGCACACGCGGCACTGAACGGTGCAAATAAAAATTTAATTGGTAAAATTTTCAATGCCAACACCACAGAAGAGATGATGGGCTTACTAGAAGGGGAAGACCTACTGGAAGAGACATTTAACAGCATTGCCCAGTCAGTTAAAGATAGGAGCCAGGAACGGTTTCCTGGAGAGTTGGAAGTGATTATGGTTAAGATGGATGGCACTGTGTTAAATACCAACCATCATGTTGAAATAAGGGATTGATGAGCGTTACAAAATAAGCTTGATAAACGTTATAAAATAAATTATTATCATAATTGGATTGTTATCCCATGACTTGGATTGTTACTTCATAACCTGAATTATTTACTATAAAATACTTCAATAACCTGAAATTTTACTCATAAAGTTAATATATTTATCATAACTTGAATTATTTATTTACCAATTGATTTTTATTCAAACCTGGTGGCCAAAAACATGAATATCTGTATTTTAGGTCAATTCCCACCTCATATCGGCGGTGTATCCTCACACACCTACTTTTTATCCCGGGAACTGGTTAAAAGAGGAGATGAAGTCCATGTTCTAACATATCCCCACCAGGATATTAAAGATATAGATGGAATACATGTAGAAACTGCGCCCACAGTAAATATCAGGGGTTTAAGAGGATTACTATTTTTAATATCTGCTACTTTTAAACTGATCTCCATGGTAAGGAAGTACGACATAGATCTGATACATGCCCACTTCCTGATCCCCCCGGGTTTAATTGCCGTCCTGGTAGGAGGACTCACCCGGAAAAAGGTTGCTGTAACTGTACACGGAACAGATATATTCGTCCACTCTTCAAATCCATTATTAAGGCCGCTAATAAAGTACGTGTTAAATAAAACTGATTACATAGCTGTGGTGGATGAAGCAATCAAGGAACAGATATTTAAACTGGATGTAAATGGTGTTGATGGTAAAATAAAAGTCACACACAATGCAGTGGATCTGGAAAAATTCAAACCCCAGATAAAAACTGATTTTAGAGAAAAACTCGCACTAGACCCGCAAAAAAATCTGATACTCTTTGTGGGTAATTTGGTGCCCCAGAAAGGACTGAAATATCTCCTGGAGGCAAAAAAACAGATGAAATCCCCGGCAGAGCTGGTGATAGTTGGCGACGGCTATTTGATGGGTGAGCTCCAGGAAACTGTTAAAACAAACAGAATAGAGGATGTGCACTTTACAGGCGCCCGGAGGGATGTAGAACAGATCATGCCATCTGCGGATGTTTTCGTCCTTCCCAGCATATCTGAAGGATTCCCCATAACCTTACTTGAGGCGTTTGCCTGTGGATTACCAGCAGTGGCCACTGATGTGGGTGGAGTAATAGAACTGGTCACACCCGATGTTGGTTTACTGGTGGAACCAGAAGATCCGGTGGCCCTAGGGGAAGCTCTTGATAAAATAAATCAGAACAAGGATTTAAGACATAAAATGGCTGAAAATACACCTCTTAAAGCACAGAAATATGGATATTTTGAAGTACCCTATTAGACAATATTTTAAAAAATCCTTAGATAAATAAAAGTCCTCCATCAACTCAGAGTTCAATTTAAAATTAGTTGTACTTGTAAAATGCTCTATGTAAATTAATATAACCTTGAAAATTTAAAATTTAAACATAAAACTAAGGTGGAACAAGATTGGCTTCAGAAGATTTAACCCACCTAACACCTAAGGGTGTTAAGATGGTGGAAGTGGGAGATAAACCCATCCAGAAAAGGACTGCCCAGGCAAAGGGCACCATACACCTAAAGGAAAATACAATTAAGCTCATAGAAAAAGAGGAAATTAAGAAGGGTAACGTGCTTACCACGGCACAGATAGCTGCCATAACCGCGGTAAAGAAAACTCACCACCTCATTCCCCTATGCCATTCCCTGAAAATCACCGGGATAGACATAGACTTCCAGGTGGCTATAGACAGTATAGATGCCACGGCAACTGTGCGGTCCACTGGTAAGACTGGTGTGGAGATGGAAGCCCTGACCGGAGTGAGCGTGGCCCTTTTAACCATATGGGATATGGTAAAAAGCGTAGAAAAGGATGAAGATGGGCAGTACCCCTCAACCAGGATATCTGATATTAAGGTAATTAAAAAAGAGAAGATTTAACGAAATTTTCTCCAATAAAAATGTATTTTATCCAATAATAAGATATGAATTTATTCTAATTAAATTAAAAAAACGGAATCCCATGGAATCGGTAAAACCACAAATAAGAAATATAATCAAGGAAAGCTATCCCCAGATAAAGGAGCTCAATCCTGCACAGAAGGCAGTGGTAGAGGCAGGTTTTCTGGAGGATGACCACAACTATATACTGGCCATTCCCACTGCAAGTGGAAAAACTCTACTGGGGGTGATGGCTGCATTAGATACCCTGCAAAAGGGGGGTAAAGTGGTCTATGCTGTCCCGCTTATATCCATCCAGAACGAGAAACTCAAGGAGTTTAAACAGTTTGAAACACACGGTTATAAGGTGGGTAAACACCCTGGATCTTCTGATCTGGCGGTGATGGTGTTTGAATCATTCGATGTCCTAACCCGTTTCAGCTGGAACACACTAAGAGAAGTGGACCTACTCATAGTGGATGAATTCCACATGCTTGGAGAATACAGTAGGGGGCCGACCATGGAATGCGCCCTTACCCGATCACACATCATAAACCAGGGCATGCGAATAATTGCTCTTTCCGCCACTTTGAAGAATATGATAGAAATTGCCAACTGGTTGGACGCCCATGTGGTGGAACATGTCTTCAGACCAGTTCCCCTCTACAAAGACGTGCTCAGCACAGAGGAAATGGAGTTAAAAAATAAAAATGACGTGATATTAAGGGTTTTAAAAACTTCCATGGAAGAATCAAGCCAGATACTGGTATTTGTCTCCACCAGGAGATTCACTGAGTCCCTGGCAAACTACATCTCCGGGAAAATAAAGAAAGTAATCCCTACAGAACGCAAAAAAGTCTTTAAAGAAGTGGCGGAGAAAATACTGGATGTCCCCAGAAGGAGGGGTTCCAGACCCACCAGCGTATGTCTTAAACTGGCGGAATGCGTAGAGAACGGAATAGCATTTCACCATGCAGGGCTATTTGATAAACAGAAAGAGATTATAGAAGACGAATTCCGTGAGGGTAACCTGTACATGATTACCGCTACTCCTAGTTTAATGTATGGTGTTAATCTCCCATCAAAAAGTGTTATAATAAGGGATTATACCCGCTGGACATCCCAGGGACCACAGTCAATACCGGTGTTTGATTACGAGCAGATGTCTGGTCGTGCTGGTCGTCCTGGATATGATAAGGAAGGATATTCATATTTAATTGCAAAGAATTTGGATGAAGCCTATAATCTAAAGGAACATTATGTTTACGGGGAGATTGAACCAACCAACTCCAAGTTACTGGAAAATAAAGATGCTGTTTACAAGCAGATCATAGTTCAGATCGCATCTTCCCTTTCTAAAACTCCTGAGGAGATACAGGAATTCTTCAAACAGACTTTCTATGGATACCAGATGTGCAACAACCAGTACCTGAGTGTGTTCAGTGCAGACAGCATGGAATACGATATTAACCAGGCACTGGAATTTCTTATGGGTCATGGTCTCATAAGGCCCACCCCTGAAGGATTGAAAACC
Source organism: Methanobacterium sp. UBA294 (assembly GCA_002494495.1). Lineage (GTDB taxonomy): Archaea > Methanobacteriota > Methanobacteria > Methanobacteriales > Methanobacteriaceae > Methanobacterium_A. The sequence continues at coordinate 147,156 of DACB01000016.1, read as the reverse complement.
ACTCCCCTGGGGAATTTAGTGGCTAAAACTAATTATTCAGTGGAGACAGCAGTGAGGCTCAAGGAGTACCTGTCCAGTATAGAAAAGCTGGATATTTACAGCCTACTATATGAGGTATCCAAGACACCAGACATAATACCCGTATCGTTTAAGGGAAGGAAGAGTAAAGAACCGGTTAGAGAGAAGCTCAACAATAAAGGAGTGTTTGTAGTAGATATTGGTAACTCAGAAGCCACAGCAGCCACACTGATGGAATGGGTTGAGGAGCGCACCGAGTACCAGATTGAAAATGCATTCCATGTCTACGCAGCAGGAACCCGTAGGACAGCCTACGATGCATCTTTGATGGTGAAATTTTTCAAGGAGATGTGTGAGGTTCTGAACATCTATAATCATACTCAGGATCTTGAAATCCTCTCAGCCCGTTTATATTATGGTGTTAAGGAGGAGCTGATACCTCTGGTGGTTGGTATCAAGAGACTGGGCCGGAAAAGAGCCCGGGCACTGGTCAAGGTATTTGGCACAGATTTAAGGCATGTATCAAGGGAAGAACTTCTAAGGGTAGAAGGGATAGGTCCAAAAATTGCAGATAGTATAGTCAGGAGTTATCAGGATAAACTGATTTAACAGGGGTAGAATTTTGACAGTAAAGGAACTTGATGAACTGAACAAACTTCATGATTACGATGAATTGAGTAAAGAAGATCTCCTTTCCATCATAAAAGTTGAGGCTTCAGAGGTTGATATCTGGAAGATAATGAAGGCAACCGATTTTTTAAAGGAAGATGCTAAGTATATGCAATCCCCTTACAGAGAGGATTACATAGAAAGATTTTCCAAGGCATATTTAACCAAAATAAAGGACGTAAAGGATGATGAGGGGGATTATACTGGTAATGTAGATGTTGCTAAGCTTAAAGACTTTCTAAATGTTCTGGAGTTGCAAAAGGCAGATGCGAAAAGCGTTAATGAGCTGTGTTTTCTAAAGATAGCCAGGATAATAGCCCTCTATAGTACATTCATCAAGGAAGAACCCGTCCATCCTGTAGGGACCATTTTTCCGGGTGGATTTAAGTTAAAATTCATAGATGGTCAATATCTATGTCCAGTGAGACAGAAACAGCTTGATACTCCCAGCGCCCTGTGTCGGTTCTGCGTATCCATCCAGGATCCAAGTGTAAACTGATTAATATTATTTTTCAATTTCTAAAATGGGATAAAAAAAATTAAAATGGGATATAAAAGATGTGTTCGTGATAATCAGAAAGTTAATTGAAGATCATACTAACTATGGAATGAATACTAAAATTAAATTTATTTACTTCCTGAACTGATGGGAGAGGCATACCTGGGGGCGTAAACGAAGTTAACTATTTTTTCATCTAATTTCCGCTGTCTGATTTCTTCCATTAATCTGATTTTATTCAGATACTCTTTTCTGGAACTTGATTGAATGTTATGCCAGTTTTTAAAAATTTTACCTGAAAGTTTCCCTGATCCGCGGATATATACAGATTTTTTAACCTGTTTATCATGGTATTTGTTGGGTGACTTGACCTTGTCTACCCAAATTCTGAAGTTATTTTTTCTATCAGGAAGTGTATGGACCATTATACTCTTACCCATTCTATCAACAAAATTATTATGGATGTTCAAGGTATATATACTTTTATTTTAACATATATCCAGGAAACAGGAGGCCAGGTCCCTGGTCTTTGGACTTGAACTTTCAAGTTGTGATTCTACAAACTCCTGGATTTTATCTTTATCATGAGCATCTGGATAGATCTTTATCAAAGCTTCTATGATATAGGCCTTCACCAGTTCCTTCTGCTTACCCTTATGAATGGTATCGATGTTTAAAAAGGTTTCAATTATTTTTGATTCTAACTCTGGCTTGTTTTTTATGATGTTTGGTGAATTCAATGCTACGTGGGATGCAGTCATTACTTTCTCACCACCAAATATCCCATAGTAGTCATGGAATATATCGTTGAACCTATTTTCCTCATCTACACTGGTTAGGTTGGCCAGGATGTAGATGGCTACGTACTTATGGTAGCTGTTGGGGCTCTTAAGCATCTCCTGAAAATAATCCCATTTTGGGTATAAGAATTCTGGTTCTTCTTCACTAATCAGTAGAAGAGTTTTGAAACTGTTTGATCTGATGGTGTCGTCTTTGGATTTAACTCCAGATAGCAATTCATTAAATAACTGTTCATTTTCAAGTACTTCATGGGCCAATTTTTTTATGTCCAGCCTTTTATCATCTAAACTATAATCGGTCATGTATATCCCCTATTAAAGATTTTCAATATATCTTTTATTTTTATTTTAGTTTAAAAGTTCTTTTGCTTTTATGGCCCGATATGTATTCCCTTTATAATTTATTGGGCAGGGTATGGCTTTTTTTGGACAAAATGAAGTGCATCTTAAACAGTATTGGCAGTGGTTTAGATGTTCTGGATACTGTTCTTCATCTATTTTAATATTATCCACAGGGCATAGCCTGTAGCAAATTCCACATTTACTGCAACGGTGAAAATCTGGATTTAAACTCAATAATTTCTGGTTTAAATTGGTTTCAGTTACTTTCAGTCCAACTAATGAAGTGTAGTAAATGGCGTCAGAAAGTATAGGTACTCTACCCCAATGAGAATTCCCTTTTATCAGTGCATCTGCATACTTTCGGGCCTTTTTAAGTCCCTTTTTCACCTTCTTTTCACATACTTCTTCATCTTCAATATAGAAAATATTAGGAGGCATTACTATTTCACAGGCCCCTATGGGCTGGTAGCCTTTTTTTCCAATGATCCGCCTAACCGGCCCTACAATTCCGCCAGAAAATCCTGCAAGTGTATCTACCATAAATATTTCTGTTCCCTCTGTTTTTGGTAATGATTTAATAAATTCCCAGACAAATTTATAGGTGGATAGTTCAGCAACAGGAAAACCCAAACCGATGGTATGATTTGGGTTGATTTTATTTGGGTTTGATTCTTCTATTTTAAACATATTAGTGGTGATGTCTTTTGTTTCGAAGGTTTTCTTCATTTCTTTAACCACTAAAAGGGTGTTTCCAGTACCAGAGAAATAATAAAAATCGATGATATCGCTATTATTCATAATTTCCCCCCTCTAATTATTCTATTCTATTTTATTCTATTATTTTAAATGTAATTATTACTATTAAATCCAATCTTTTTCCTGGATTCTCTCATCAGTTAGAAATACCTAAAACATTAACTACCGATGGTTAATTTAATATTATTTAAAATGAAGTCATTACCTCGGGATATTTGAAAAGTGTAGTCTCAAATTTGACATTCCCTGAAATTTAAACTCAAATATAAAACATCCAATGTTAATTCAAAAAAAAACCGTAATTCTCAAAATATTAAAATAATTCTTTTAGAGTCACTCTTAAAATCAATTTAAATCAATAAAATAAAATAGGGTTTTATCCCCCACCATCACATAGTTCGTTGCTCATATCCACGTCTTCGAGTTTTTTCTTGCTATTAACAGCTTTTGCGATATCATCTTTTGATTTGGTAGTCTCTTGTTCATCATCCTTTGCTGAAACTTCTTTACGACGTTGGTTCCTGAGTTTGAGGCGTTCATATTCTCGCGGATTTATGGGCTCAAGAAACTCGCTATTGTACCAGAGATCCGTGGTGTCTATCTTGGCCCAGGTTCCTTCATCATCTGATTTTATATCTAATACTTCACCCGCACTTCCAGTACCGGTATATCGTACATGAGAACCCTTTATGATACTTTTTCCTTGTGCATGGACTTCCATGTTTAGTTCCTCCCTTATTATTTTATAGAATTACTTTTTTTAAGGTTAATTAACAAACATTGTGATTTTATTTAAACCAGTGTGGTTTTAATCAACTATTTATCGTGTTTTATTCATTATTATAGTTTTTATTCAACTAGTGTGGTTTTTTTAGTCAAATTCCAGTGTGGTTTTTTCTTTTTCATCTGATTCGTCAACCTTCCTTAAATCAGATTTTTCAACTTTCAATAGAACATAATCTCCCACTTCATCTATCTCATCAGGTGTGATGTATAAATCAGTTCTTCTGAGGCCAAATTCACCAGTAGATATTTCAATTCCAGTAATTATGGCTTGATCAGGCTCGATAAATACATCGGAAATTTTACCAATTTCCATAGCCCTTTTATCCACCACTCTTTTTCCTAAAAAATCTGTTACCTTCATGTTTTAGCACCATTAATTGTTTTGTTTTTGAAGTTATATATTTTTTATTAACACATCTCCCCTTTTATAAATCCATTTTATTAACACATCTCCTCTACTTATAAATCCGAATAAGACCATAAAATGGGAAATTATCTGATAAATAATCCAGATAACAATTTAAATAAATTATTATGAACCAGTTAACATATAGTACATCATGAAATATTCACTTAAAATCTTCACTGTATTCGGGATACCGGTGGAGTTACATTTTTCTTTCCTGCTCTTGATGGTGGTCATCTATCTAGTGGCTATTTTTAATTTAGTACCTGGAGTAGATGTAACAATAGCCGTCCTTATAACCCTTCTCTTTGCAGCTGTGGTGCTGCACGAGCTAACCCATTCATATGTGGCCCAGGGATATGGGGTTGAAATTGATAGGATAGTTTTACTTCCAATTGGTGGAGTATCTGCCATGAAGGAGTTGCCCAAGGATCCTCATCAGGAGTTAATGATAGCGATAGCTGGACCCCTGGTAAACCTGGTTTTAGCTGCTGTATTATATCCTGTATATTTATTTTTTGGTGATTCTCTATCTCCTGGCTTAAATTTCCTGTTTTTCTACTTCATCCTGATGAACCTTGTGCTGGGAGCATTTAATTTATTACCAGCATTCCCTATGGATGGTGGGAGGGTTTTAAGGGCGTATCTTGCTCAGAAAATGAGTTTCATCAAAGCAACTGAAACAGCAGCCTCCATTGGAAAAACATTAGCCATTATCATGGCAATTGTTGGTATATTCTTCAACCCATTCCTCATCTTCATTGCTATTTTCGTTTATTTAGGAGCGGATCAGGAATCTAAAATGGTTCTTTTAAACACGCTTCTGGAGGGAATAAACGTGGAAGACATAATGACTGGGGAAGTGAAAACAGTGAAGCCCACAGACACTGTAAATGAGGTTTTTAGACTTATATTTAGGCACAGACATATGGGTTATCCCGTGTATGATGGGGAAAACCTTGTAGGTATCATAACTTTTCATGATCTATCTCCTGTGCCAGAAGAAAAAAAAAATTTGCCTGTGGAGGAGTTCATGACCCGGGATGTACTGGTAACCAGCCCTGATGAGGATGTTGCAACCGTAATGGAAAAGTTGAACATAAACAAAGTGGGTCGATTGCCAGTGATTGAAGGGGGTAGATTGGTGGGAATAATATCTAAAACAGATATAATGAAGGCCATGGAAATTAGAAAAGGTACTATGAACTCTTAAATTATTTTAAAGACAAATTTTTTAAGATAATGTAACTATAATTTTTAAAAGAATAAACTAAAATTTTAAGAACTAAATTTTAAAAAGAATTTATCTAAAATTTTTTAAAGATTATATTATAAAGAAAAATAAAAATCATCTAAACTACTTTTTAATTAACTTAAATGGAGTTTATAATCATATGCAAGAGGCATACAGATTTATAATTAATGAGATTCTTGATGGAAGGGTCAAAACCAACCGGAATCTAGAAAAGGTCAAGCACAGGGCCTGCCGGGAGTACAACTTATCTCAATTTATAAGCAATGCGGATATATTGGAACACGCCACTCCTGAAGAGAGGGCCAAAATAGCCCCCATAATAAAGAAAAAACCGACCCGGACGCTTTCTGGGGTGGCTATCATTGCAGTTATGGTCCAGCCCCACCAGTGCCCACATGGTAGGTGTCTGTACTGCCCGGAAAGTGACAAAGCTCCACCCAGTTACACTGGTGAAGAACCAGCAGCCCTAAGGGGTAGGCGTTACAGTTTCAACCCCTACCTACAAGTATACAACCGTCTGTTGCAACTTGAAAGCATAGGACACCCACTGGATAAAGTAGAACTCATAGTTATGGGTGGAACATTCCCTTCTGCAGCCCTATGCTATCAGGAATGGTTTGTTACCCGGTGTCTGCAAGCCATGAATGATTTTGGTGTAAAAAGCATAGAATACAATGATAATCTACAGTCATCCAGGGAATTCGCATATCTGGAAGATGTGCAGAAGTTGAATGAGGGATCCCCAGTGAGATGTGTGGGCATGACCTTCGAAACTCGTCCTGACTACTGTAAGATTGAGGATGTGGACCGTATGCTCCAGATGGGGGTGACCCGGGTTGAACTGGGAGTTCAAACCATCTACAACTTCATATACCGCCGCATAGAAAGGGGCCACCGGGTAGAGGATGTGGGAGAATCCGCAGCTATACTCCGGGATTCGGGGATTAAAGTGGCTATGCACCTGATGCCTGGACTTTTTGCTGACCAGGAGAGGGATATAAGGATATTTAAGCGGATATTCTCCGATGAAAGATTCAAACCAGACATGCTCAAGATTTACCCCTGCCTGGTTACTAAGGGTTCTAAATTATACAAACTATGGCAAGAAGGAACCTATAAACCCTACTCAACAGGGGAAGCAGTTGATTTAATAGTGGAAATCAAGAAACTCCTGCCCAAGTGGGTTAGAACTATGCGGATACAGAGGGACATACCATCCCCGCTCATAGAAGCGGGTGTTAAAAAGTCTAATCTGGGAGAACTGGTATATCAAACCCTGGAAGAGAAGAATATTAAATGCCAGTGTATACGGTGTCGTGAAGTAGGACACCAAAAAAGTTCACCTAATTTAGATAGTATTAAACTTCTATCTGAGGAATATCAGGCCGGGGGCGGACGGGAAATATTCCTCTCCTATGAAGATGTGGTTTCCGACATTTTAATTGGATTTTTAAGACTTAGAATTCCTTCAAATCAAGCACACCGTAGTGAAGTAGATGATAAAACAGCTCTTATAAGGGAATTACATGTTTACGGTTCAATGGTGTCCTTGGGTGATAAAAAAGAAGAATTATGGCAGCACCAGGGCTACGGGGAAAATTTACTACGGGAAGCAGAAAAAATAGCCTCAGAAGAGTATGATAGAAATAAGGTGTTAATTAACAGCGGGATCGGAGCAAGGGATTACTACCGGAAATTCGGATACAAAAAGGAAGGGCCTTACATGGGAAAAAAACTACCATGAGAAATTTTTATCCATTTCCCAGGACAGGTTCAATCCCGGGACAGGTTCAATCCCAGGACGAATTCAATGATAGTATGATTCAAATATAATTTCAAACAATTTTTTCAAGATGATTCAAATATAATTTCAAGATTGAAATTGCTACCACCAAAATTAACCGAGAGTGTTAGATTATGAATATATCACCCGATAATTTAGCAGATATGATAGACCACACCAATCTAAATGCAGGTGTCTCTGAGATGAATATAAAAAAACTATGTGATGAGGCTGTATTGTACAATTTTAAATGCGTATGTGTTAACCCAGCCAATGTGTCCATGGCATTTGAAAATTTAAAGGGTAGTAAAATAGGAGTTTGTTCAGTGATTGGTTTTCCGTTGGGGGCAGTGACCACTGGAGATAAGGTCCATGAAACTAAAGAGGCAGTTTTAAACGGTGCATCAGAGTTAGATATGGTGATGAACATAGGCCAGCTTAAATCAGGGAGAAAAGACATGGTTAAGCAGGATATTCAGGGAGTTGTAGAGGCTGCTGGTGGAAGGGTGGTAAAGGTAATACTGGAAACTGCACTCTTATCCCATGAAGAAAAAATAGATGCATGTATAATAGCCCGGGAGGCAGGTGCTGATTTTGTTAAAACATCCACTGGTTTTGGAGATCTTGAAGGAGCAACATTGGGGGATGTAGAATTATTAAGAAAAACAGTGGGTAAGGATATGGGTGTTAAAGCTTCAGGTGGGATAAGAGATCTAAAAAAGGCACTGGATATGTTGAAAGCTGGTGCAAACAGGATAGGAACATCCCACAGCGTTTTTATAATGGATGAATTTAAATCGAAGTAAGTATTAATGATTGATTAAATATTAAGTACAGATATAAAAAAAAGGGGAATAGAAAATGGATGCTGATTATCAGAGAGCAAAAGAAAGGGTAGAAGATCTTAAAGGATTTTACGGGCATTTAACAGCATATATAATAGTGAATGTATTTTTAATGGTTATTTATTTATTTACAACATTTCCTGGGTTTCCGTGGTTTTTATTTGTAACATTTTTCTGGGGAATTGGCTTACTTTCCCATGGACTCAGTATTTCAAGACGCGGAATATTTAACAAAGAATGGGAAGAGCGCAAAATTAAGGAGTACATGGAAAAAGAAAAAAAATAAAAAAATAAAAATTTTTATATTATTTTAAATTAAAAAGGGATTATTCATGGAAATAGAAGTTAAAGTAGCAGGAAAGGGCAGAGCCCGGATCAGGTTGGATGAGAGAAATCCAGAAACAGCCGCCCGGTTATATAAAAATCTTCCAATGGAAGGAAAAGTCAAACAGTGGCTTGATGAAGTATATTTCATCATACCACTTGAATTGGAGTATGAAAACCAATCCCCTGATGCAAGTAAAGGCGACCTATCATACTGGCCACCGGGAGCTGCATTATGTATATTCTATGGTGAATCGCAGCCAGCCTCACCAGTTAATCATATAGGGAAGGTTAAATCTAATCTGGAACTATTTAGAAACATCCGTGATGATGATGAAATAATGGTCCGAAGGATTCCATGATTAAAAAAGGAATTTTTCCAAGTTAAATTAATATTATTATCTTTTTTTTTGGGAAGATTTTATATATTTAAAAACCAAAGCTTGTAACTTGATTTAAACAAGTTTTAATAATTATAATCTAAAACATAAATTTAATTAATTCTATTATAAGGAAATTTTTTATGAGCGATACAAAAATAGCAAAGGGCAGTTTAATAATACTCATAGGCTCTTTAATTTTTAGGGTAGGCGGTTTCATTTACCGCTTTTCCATGGCATCCCTATTAGGACCTGCTGGTTACGGAATCTTTACCTTAACCCTGCCCTTGATAGGCGTTTTACAGTTATCTGCTGAAGGAGGAATACCCCCAGCTATTGCCAAATATATAGCCCAGTATGAAGCTGTTGGCCAGAAAAATATGATAAAGCAAATAATAAAATCTTCCTTTAAATTGGTTTTAACTTTGGGCCTTATTTTAAGCTTCATAATATATATTCTGGCTGAACCTTTAGCATTACATCTGTTCCATAACCCTGAAGCAGTGCTACCATTCCAATGCGTTGCTCTTATTACTCCCTTCAGTGTCATATCTGGGGAGATAAAAGGCATATTCCAGGGATACTATGAAATGAACTTCATAAATGCGACAAAAGCTGTTGAACAGATTAGTACCATTATATTTGCAGTTTTACTGGTGCTGGCCAATTTTTATGTGGCAGGTGCAGTAATTGGTACTGCAATAGGTTACATGATAACAGGACTGGCTGCATTAATTATATTCCGGAAGTATATATGGGTTAAACTTAAAAATTCCAGTTATGATAACCCGGAAAACCCGGAGGAAAAATTTACCTGGAGAAAGGAGTTAAGTCTGTTTAAGATGCTGTTCCTGTTCTCCATCCCAGTATACTTAACTGCTCTGGGTGAACTTTTCATGTATGATATTGGTACATGGATCATTGGAATATACATGACCAGTGAATGGGTGGGTTACTATGGTATAGGAAGCCCCATAGCCCGTATTCCACTCACGATTAGTATGGCTGTGGCTACTGCAGTTCTACCGGCTACAGCAGCAGCATTAAGCACTAAAAACCACCAGTTATTCAATACCTATATCAATCAGGCATTTCGTTACGTGACAATCCTGGTACTCCCTATGTCCTTAGGAATAACTGTATTCGCCCGTCCTATACTCAGCCTGCTTTTCCCAGGCTATGAATTGGGGACTGGGGCACTGCAGATATTAGCCGTGGGCATGCTGTTTTTTACATTATACACAGTCTCTGGTAGTGTGGCTCAGGGCATGGGTAAACCAGTTATACCAATGATAACACTGGGAATAGCAGTTGTCATTGAATTAGGCTTAAGTGTACTTCTTGTACCTATTTACGGAATAAATGGGGCTGCTCTAGCAACTACCGTGGCAACCTTAGTACTCATGATAACCACGGCCGGGGGAATCCTTAAACTGGCAAGAACAACACTTGAATGGGTAAGTCTAGGTAAAATAGTAGTTGCATCACTCTTAATGGCTGGAATTCTTCTTTTAATTCCTACTACCTATGCGTACACTAGCTTCTATGCTGGCATACCATTAGCCCAGATATTCGCATTTATTTACATAATAATAGCCTCATTTATTGGAATACTGGTTTACATAGTCATCTTAACTCTGATTGGTGGTGTTAAAAAATCTGATGTGGAGGCATTTTTAAAATTAGGTTACAGGTTAGGGCCATTAAAATCAGTATTTGATAAATTAGGTTCCATATTGATGAAATATGCAGTATAATGATGCACATTCATTTTAAAAGTACGCATTCATATTTAAAAGTATACATTCATTTTTAAACAAATACAATATTTTTTTAAACAAAATACATTCACGCTATTATATGAAATCCACTTGTAATCCTTTTGAAAATTAATATTTATAGCATTATTAATTCTTAATAAGAATTGAAAAAAAATGGTTGGATACAAAATGACGGATGGAATTGATGAATACAGATTCTTAGAAGAAGAAGCTTTAAAACTCGGATGTGAAGAAGTCCGAATCATACCTGCAGACCAGGTAATAGTCGAAAATAGAGTACGCCTCAAATGCATGGTGGGCTGTCCTACATATGGGAAGAATTTGAGATGCCCTCCAAACACTCCCAATGTAGAGGAGTTCCGGAAGATGCTCTCTGAATATAGTTATGCCATGCTTTTAAAAATCAAACGCCCGGAGATACCGGCAGATGATATGTACCAGTACTTCTCCTTCTACAACGACAAGATAAACATCCTACTTGAACTTGAAAAAGTGGCGTTTAAAGAGGGCTACAACTTTACAACTTCCTTTTTTGCTGGGAGCTGTAAACTATGTGAAGAATGCAACGTGGATGGTGACTGTATAAATCCTATTAAAGCCCGTTATTCTATGGAATCCATGGGGATTAATGTCCATAAAACAGCAGATAACGCAGGAATGGAATTAAAATTTGACACAGTAAATTATCCTCCCAGTATATCATTAGTAGCTCTTTTACTCATAGATTAATTTTCAGACAAACACAGAAGTATGGGATGAAACATATAAGATTATGACATGTGTAATGGGAACACAGAACTGGTGAATTCATGTACCGGATAGATCTAGATAAAAACAGTATTGAAGAATCCTTAGCTAAAAATCACTACGTACCAGATGACAACATCGTCACCGTAACTTACCTGGCCCTTTCACTAGGAAAACCTATACTTATTGAAGGCCCGCCAGGAACAGGGAAGACAGAGCTATCAAAGGCAATCAGCAGGGCATTCAACCGCGAATTTTTCAGGATACAGTGCTACGAGGGGATCACCTTCGAGCAGATAGTTGGTGAGTGGAATTACCAGAAACAGCTCCTGAGCCTGGAGATGTCCAAGATAAAGGAAAGCCCTGACGATGTATTTAAGGAAGAATTCTTCATAAAGAGACCACTTTTATCCTCATTTATGAATGATGAGGATTCAGTTATTCTGATAGATGAGATAGATAAAGCTGATGAAGAAGTGGAGAGCTTCCTTTTGCAGGCATTGGGTGAAAAACAAATAACTGTAAATGATCTGGGAACCTTCCAGCTTAACAATGAACTCCTGGTTATTATGACTTCAAATTCACAGAGACAGCTTCTTGACGAGACCAAAGATCGCTGCCTGTACCTGTATATTGATTACCCTACCTTTGAGAGGGAGATGGAGATTATTAAATCACATGTTCCCGAAGCATCTTCAGCCCTGGTTGAAGCTGTAGTTGGGGTGGTACAGAAGATCAGGAAACTCAATTTAATTAAAACACCCTCCATACGGGCCAGTGTTGATTGGGTGCGTAGTCTGTTGGTCTTTAAAAAGAATGATTTAGATGCAGAATCCCTGGAGAGAACCATCAACGTGGTGGTTAAAAATGAAGAAGACAAGGTTAAGGTCTTAAAGAATATAAAGTTCTGATAAAAATTGATTCTATTTTGAATGTGTAATTTATGGATAAAATAGTTAAATTCTCAGGAATATTAAGGGAAAACGGAATTCCAGCAAGTATCCGGTGTACTCAAACAGCTTGTGAAGCAGCTAACCTAATTAAGGGTGAGGACTTTGATTTAAGGGAGGCCCTTTCATGTATCTACCTCAAAGATTACAAACAGAAGAAGAAGTTCAACGAGTGTTACGACTCATTCTTTGGAGGTAAAGAAAAAACAGATAAACCTTCTTCCAGTTTTGAAGAAAAAAATAAATTCATAAGGAAATTAAATATTTCGGTCACCAAACAGAACAAGACAGAATTAAGCTACAACCATAACTTCCAGTTCAAACTTGATTACATCAAAAACACCCTGAACGATGCCAGTGAAAACCCGGACCATGAAGGCAACTCTGAACTTGAAATGAGCAATATTCATACGTTAAACACCCTACAACCAGAGTTAATTGACTTATGCCAAAAGTTAGGTAGAAAAATCGCAACTCGCAGGTCACGACGATATAAACAGGCAAAGTCACAGAGGCCAGATATTAGGAGGACCATTAGAAAAAACATGAAACATGGGGGGAGTCTTCTGGAACTGATAAAAAGCAAGCCCCGCATCAAGAAGCAGAACCACTTCTTTTTAAGTGATGTAAGCGTGTCCTGTGATTGGATCAGCATCTGGTTTTTCTGTATGATATACGCGGCCCAGAACAGCTTCAACCGGGCCAAAGCATTTGAATTTGATAATAAAACTACAGAGATAACCTCCGCGCTTCAGGAACTTAATATCATAGATGCATTTATCAAGGTTCTGGACATCCGTCGTGAAAATTCCATGATAAAGGGTAAATCAAACATGTACACTGCATTCGGGAGTTTTTTGAATCAGGCTAATATCAACCATAAATCCTATGTCCTTATCTTGAGTGACTGCCGGGACTGGGCCGGCCCTAAATATGATGGGGAGCCTTTAAGTGCAGATATCATCAGGAATATATCTCGCAAAGCAAAAAGGGTGTTGATTCTAAATCCTGAGGAAATTATTAAATGGAACGCTGCAGATAGCTGTGTATCCTACTATGAGGATGCAGGTGCCGAAGCATTTGAAGTTAGCAATTTAAATCAGTTAGCCGATCTGATAAGTAATATATGAATAATTCTTATTAATATTTTAAATCTATTTTTATAGGATATTAGCTCAATTTTTTAATTATGAACTCCTTAAATATCGACCCGTTTTTAAAATAATATTAGAAGCACGGGGAATAAACCCAGTTAAATTCTGGGAAGGTCTGGAACTATTTATCTAACCAGCACTTACCAAGAATCCTTCTATGAATCAAAAATAATCTGAAATTAAATAAAAATTCTTATACTTCCATATTAGTTATTATAAATCCATAATATTTATTATACTTCCCTATAATTTATTATACTTCCATGATCTTCTTATAAAGGGTGTCTCTCTCTGCTGGAATCCTTCCCATATTTCGTATTATCCGTTGCAAGTTTTTTGGAGAGGTTTGCACCCCATGCTGTGCTCCAGCCGATTTAGAAATACTTTCTTCTCCCAGGGTTCCTCCCAGGTCATTAGCCCCTGCAGTGAGGCATACTTGTGCGAATTTAAATCCAAGTTTCACCCATGAAACCTGGATGTTCCGTAGGAGATCACCGAACATCAACCTGGCAACGGCGTAAACCTTTAAATCTTCAAGTCCTGTACTTCCTGCCCTTGAAACTCCTTCTTTGTAGATGGGTGCCTGCCAGTGCATGAAGGTTAATGGTACAAATTCAGTGAATCCACCGGTCCTCTCCTGTATTCCCCTTAATATATCCATATGTTCCACTCTGTGTTTTGGTTCTTCGATATGGCCATACATCATGGTGCATGTGGTGGGTATCCCAGTTTTATGGGCTGTTTCAACGATTTCTATCCATTTAGCGGTGTTCATCTTGGTGGGGCAGAGCAACTGTCGTATATCATCGTTTAATATCTCAGCGGCATTGCCAGGGATGGAATTAAGGCCTGCTTCTTTTAACATTTCCAGTTCGTCTTTAATGGATATACCTGCCTGTTCAGCACCATACAGAATTTCCATAGGGGAAAACGCGTGTATATGGATATCTGGCAATTCTGCCTTTAATTTCTGGACGAGTTCCTGGTAGAAATATGCATCCACATCCGGGTGTAAACCGCCCTGAATACATAGCTCTTTAGCCCCCTTATTCCAGGCTGTTTTGGCTCTTTGGACCATTTCATCAGTGTTTAAAAAATAAGCGCCCTCATCATCCTCTTCTCTGCGGAAGGCGCAGAATTTGCAAGTTCCAGAGCAGAGATTGGTGAAATTTATGTTCCAATTGGGGATGTATGTAACTGTATCTCCAATAATGTCCTGACGTAAAATATCAGCAGCTTGTATAAGTGCATGAAATTCTGCACCTGTAGTTTTCATAAGTTTTATAGCGTCCTCATTGGAAATCCTGCTTTTTATAGCTTTTTCCAGAATCTCTTCTATTTGGGGGTCAATGTCAACTCTTCCAAGCATGCAATTTCATATTATAATTTGTACGCTTATATGTTTGGGTTAACAGATCTTCTCATCAGCTAAACAAGTATGCTATATGTCATGGACAAAAATGCAATAAAAAACGATAAGTTTAAATATTATAGGGTCATAGCTAAAATAGGAGGTGAAAATATGGCTGAATTACCTATTGCTCCAGTGGGAAGGATCATCAAAAATGCTGGTGCACAAAGGATAAGTGATGATGCAAAAGAGGCATTAGCAAAATCTTTAGAAGAAAAAGGCGAAGAAATTGCTAAAAAAGCCGTTGAACTTGCAAAACACGCCGGTAGAAAAACTGTGAAAGCAGATGATATTGAATTAGCCGTAAAAGCTGCTTAATCACATTAATTTAAATTTTTAATTTATTTTTATTTTTATTTTATTTTTTTAAATACCATTTATTCTAAACCCAATTCCTTCCATAAACCATCTTCACTTAGTAAATCCTGGATTATCTCGTTTTCTTTATCAAATGGGATGAAATATTTGCTATCAGCCTCAATCACGGCTAAAGCAAAGGGAGTTATAGATTCATAGGTGAATTTATCCTCAAATTCAATGGTTGAAAACATGATGACCGGGTATATGGTTCTGTTTTCGATTTTAACAGCTTTACCCTTGGTTATTACTTTGTGGATGGAACCTTCTGAATTCTTCAATTTATCTTTGTAGGGTAATAGAACCTGCTTGTAGTTGAATTCTTGATTCGATATGGAATCTAAAACTGTTTTTAAAAAGTCATAGTTCAAGAACTGTTTCAACATATTAACCATTTTTATTAATCATTTTTTTTCTAAGTCTAAATAACCATTAAGTGTCACTTTACTGGTTTAATTTTATTACACTGGAGATTAATTCGCGCACTGGCTTTTTGGTGATGGCCTTCAAAAGTGCCCATACTGTTGGATACAGTGTTAAATTAATTTCAAAATCAAAGGTTGCATCAAATTTATTTTCAATAAAATCAGGAGTTATTGAGAGATTAATGGGGTGTATCATATTTAATATTGAACTTATACTCCAGAAATAACCACTTATTAAAGCGGTGGTTACTGGGCTGGTAAATCCTATATTCAAATTAAGGGATAATTTTACGAGTTTAAGGGATTTGATAAACGCATGAAAAATCGGTGTTAAATATTCAAATGCAGCAATAAATTTTCGGAAAACATTCAGAACATCTTTTAAACTGCTTTTCCTTTCCTTCTTTTCCTTTTCTTTTTTTTCTTCCTTCTCTTCTGGGGGTATGGTATGTCTTAGTAGGCGAATTCTTAACCATTTAACCTGAAAGTATCCTAATATATTCTGTCCTCTTTTTTCCAGGTAAAAAGAGATATTAAAAGGGATAAAGAGGATTAATGATAGAATCAGTGCCAAAATTAAAATAATGACACCAATTATTATGTAAATCAAATTAATCCTCTCTTATATTCCTTATGTCCTTTTTTCAACTTCAGCTTTCACTTCTGCGGCTTTTTTCTCTGCCTTCTCTTTCATCTCTTTATCTTTACCAGATTTTTTCATTTCATTTATACCTGTTCTTGCCATATCCATTGCAGCAGTACCTAATTCTCCTAATGCTTGAGCTATTGGATTTCCGGAAAGAGTTAGTACTTTAACACCTTCAGGACCTTCTACGTTTTTAAATACAACTATCATAGCAATGGGTTCAATACCTGCTGCTCCACCAGCACCTGCTAAAGATCCACTACCTTCGCCTTGAGATTCTGAGCCTCCTTTACCTTCACCCATTCCTGCACCAAATCCCATACCCATCTTGGTTATGGGGATTAAAGTTTTATCATTAGTTTCAATTACTTCGCCAACCACGTTTTCAATATTCAGTACCTTTCGAATTTCTTCGACTGTAGTTTTAATTGGATCTCCTATATCCGCCATTTTTTCGTTCCTCCCAAAATATTTATTTTACTATCTATATTATATCATAGTAAACTTAAATAAATTTTGAAATACTGGTATTATTTAAGTTAATTAAATCAATAAGGCTTTATAAATGGAATAAAGATTAGATTATAGGGTTAATAGTAAAAATTTAATCTTTTATATGATATTTTTATATGTATATCATATTTAAATGGTGGTTTAATATTTAACCTCTTATGGAGAAATTTTTCGTAAAAACATATATTATACGCCCATTTAAGCCTCAATAGTTACAAAGATTTATATACCAATAGGGTTATATTCAAAATGGACGACAGGGCCCGTGGTCTAGGGGTATGATACCTCCCTGACACGGAGGTGATCACGAGTTCGAATCTCGTCGGGCCCATTTGCCGTGGTAGTTCAGTTGGGAGAACGCCAGACTGAAGATCTGGATGTCGCTGGTTCAAGTCCGGCCCACGGCACTTAAAATTCATTTTTTTTTAATTTGAGCAATGATTTTTTCATTTTTAGAATGATTATATATGAAAAAATTGAATGATTTTATATGAAAAAATTTCGCGTTTAATGGACTTATGGTTGTTTTATAATGTCAAAAAAAGTGCACTGTCCAAGATGTGGTTCAAAACGAATGTTTTTCCAAAATCCCTATGCTTCCACCACAGTATGGGAATGTAAAGATTGTGGATATGTAAGTTCCATATCTATTGAGGATGGAAACCTTGAAAAACAGCTTAAAGAAACTAGGAAAATGAAAAAGATTAGTCAGAATCTTTTATGGAAAAGATAACTTAAATTGGGTATGTAATTTTCTATTTTTTTTGTTTATTTAAACAGTTTCCTGGGGAAAATCCCTATAATCCCCCCGATCATGGACATTGATCCTAAAATAACGATTATGTTGATTAAAAAAGTTGTTCCACTTAAGATACCCAGAATAAATCCTAAAATAATCCCTACCATTCCGCCATTCAGCGCGCCTTCCAGGAAATTCTTACTACCACTTAGATAAGCAGATATGAACCCTGCTATAATAGTTAAAACACTAAAGATCAGGGCTAAATAAGTTAAAAATTCAATTGGAATATCTGTAGTGTTGGTGGGAATATTTTCTCCGAATATTAACATTACCGAGATTAGCATGGATACAAGTAAGAATGAAATCCCCAAGATGATACCCTTCCATTTTATCCTGCTTGGAGGGGGGGATTGTTTGGTGTATTCACTATTTTCAAATAGTGATTGAGGATAATTTTTTATCCCAGATTGGTAATCCTTTATTTTCCCAGGTTGGTATTTCTCCATTTGAGGGATATCCATTTGTCTGGCATCATACTCCCTTTTTGGTATGGGAGAATACTCTAGTTTACCTCCACAATCACAGGTATCGTAATAGAATGATTCTTTTCCTTCTGGGAGGGGGTATTCCTTTCCACATTTCCTGCAGATCAAATAAGACATGGAAGTATAATATAGTCTTGGTGGTTAATACTAGTTTATGTTTTTTTGAAAAGTAATTAACATCGCTATGAAACAACATTCCCCATCAAGTAGTTGGCTTTAGCGTGGGTAATCTTCACATTAACAAAACTTCCCAGGGAAGCATTATTTACAACCACAGTTTTATAAGAATCAGTACGGCCAAGAAAACCACCTTTACTTCCCACATTTGTAATCAGTACTTTTAACACTTTTCCTACTAATTTTGTATTGTTATGGAACGCAATTTCAGCTTTAAGCTCGTTCAACTCTTTAGAACGCTTTTTCATGATCTGGTGATCTATTTCCTGTAGATTCGATGAATAGGAACCCGGGCGGTGATGATACTTGGATATATGCAGGAAATCGGGCTGTAACTCTTCAATTAACTTCAGGGTATCCTGAAAAGCTTCATCATCTTCTGTGGGGTATCCTACAATTATATCGGTTGAAATGGATATCTCTGGGATTTCACTTTTAATTCTGGATATGATATCGTTGAATTCTTTTACACTGTGTCCCCGGTTCATATCAGCTAAAATCCCATCACTACCGCTTTGTACCGGTATATGGATGAATTTGTATACTTTATCGCTTTTAAAAGCTTCGATTAATTCATCAACATTGTCCTTAACACTTTTTGGGTGCATCATACCCACCCTAACCTTAAATTTTCCATCAAAATTGGTAACGGCGTTTATAAGTTCAGGAAGTGAAGCATCACTGTCTTTACCGTATGCAGCTGTATCCTGGGCAGTAAGTTGTATCTCTATACATCCCTCTTTAACTGCCTTTCCAACTTCCTGCTTTATGAGTTC
This sequence comes from Methanobacterium sp. UBA294, assembly GCA_002494495.1. Taxonomy (GTDB): domain Archaea; phylum Methanobacteriota; class Methanobacteria; order Methanobacteriales; family Methanobacteriaceae; genus Methanobacterium_A. Next base: position 128,069 of record DACB01000016.1, on the reverse strand, counting down.
AACTGGGTAGCTGTGTAACTTACCACGTGCGATTCTGGTGCAACAGTAACTGCAGAACCCATCACACCCTTCACAGATCTGTACGATATTAATAAATTTATTGGAACGTACTTTGGGCTGGCAAACCTTGCTCATATCTTCATAACCAGTAAACCTTACTGTTTCCCCAGCATGCACAGATTTAACCATGTCCGGTACGGATTTGAGTTTATGTGGACCTACCCAGCTTGCATCTGGTGCGATTTTTTTGAGTTTTTCCTGGTCTATCTCCACCATGCACCCACTGATTATGAGGTTTTTATGGGGATATTCCTCATACAACTTCCTTATCCTGTTTACTACCTTCTGTTCTGTAGGTTGCTTCACGTAACATGTGTTTATAATCAGCAAATCGGCATCTTCAACTTCATACACAAGTTGGTTACTTTCTCTCTGGAGTAGGCCGGCCATTATTTCTGAATCGGCCTGATTGAAGGTGCAACCAAATGTCTCGATGTAGATGTTCATTAAATCTATTCCTAAAAAAATTATTTAATATTAAGAAAAATTTAAAATTAACTTTTTATTTAGTCAACATTTATTTAATTAACTTTTTATTTAGTCTTCAGGCCAGCCATGCTCCCCGATCATGGGAACGAAGGCTACACCGCCTAGTTTATGGCTATTAAATTTATTTTGATCCTTTCGATGGATGCAGACTAATTCCTGGAAATAGCCCTGCGGTCCAATTGGTGTTAGAAGCCTTCCACCTATCTTCAACTGATCCTTGAGTGGCTCAGGTACTTTAGGGGCGCTTGCTGTTGCATATATCCTGTCAAAGGGCGCTTCATCTGTTAATCCCTTTGTACCATCTATATGAAGCACGGTAATGTTTTTATAACCAACACGATTCAGATTTTCTACAGCCAACTGGAACAGGCCTTCTATCCGTTCTGTGGTGTATAAGTGTCCTTCCTGTCCTATGATTTCGGCCACCACTGCGGCGTTGTACCCGAAGCCAGTACCAATTTCTAGAACCTTCATACCTTTCTTAAGTTCAAGAAATTCACATATCAAAGCCACCATATGGGGTGCGGATATGGTCTGTCCCTCCCCAATAGGGAGCGGCTGGTCTAAATAAGCATAATCTCGGTTTTCCTGGGTGATAAACTCTTCCCGTGGTACTTTAAGCATGGCCTTTTTAACTTCAGGGCTTTTAATATAACCATCTTTTTCAAGTTTATTCACCAGAGCTTCCCTATTCTTCTTCATTTACAACCACCTTGGAGGTTAAATCATACTTGAATCTCTTCTCATCAACTGGTCTGCCATATACTCTTTTGGTTACTGATGCTCGTGCAAAACCCTTCCGCATCTTTCTCTCCAGGGTCTTGAGGGAATTTATCTTGAAGATGATGTTTCCTATCTTGGCCACTTCACCGATGGTAAATTCGAATTCAGGGTTAACATCCACTTTATGGGATAGTATCCTACCTCCAAAGTCAACTGAAATACCAACCCTTGCTGGTATGTCAGCATAAGAAGCCCAGATAGTTTCCACCTCATCAACTGAACTTTTTGAGACCCTTCCTCCTCTTTTATTTTCAATGGAGGTGATTTCTGCTTTTCTTCCATCTACGTCTACTAGATCTCCGGTGTAGATGGTTTTATCCTCGTATAATTTTATGAAAGTTTTATGGCTTTTTTCAAATTCACTTACCACAACCCTGGTATCTACCAGTTTACCAACATCCACTACTTCTCTGAAGATGTTTCCACACTCTTCACATTTAAGGAGCAGTTCCTTGGATTTTTTACCCTTAGATTTAATTACTTCCAGGGAATTGGAGCCACATACAGGACACTTCATTTTCTTTGTTTCCTCTAGTTTTTTTTGATCTTATTTGTTTAAATGATCGAATTTTTCGATGTCATTTGTTAATGACTCTATTTGATATATTTTAATAAATCTGGTTTTTAGTATGTTATGTAAGTCTATAATATTTTTAGATAATTTAGCAAATCAACAAAAAAATAATCTTAAATGAGTAAAAATTAATCACGAGTTTTATTCCTGTTTTTTCAGGTAGTGATGGGTTAAACCGCCGTCTTCAAGTATCTCCAGCATGAATTTCTTGAAGGGTTGTACCTTGAAGGTTTTTCCTGTGGATTTATCTGTAATATTTCCATTTTCCAGGTCTATACATATCTCATCACCATTACTAACATCCATATCTGCTACGATTACTGGTAGGCCTATGTTTATCGCGTTTCTATAGAATATCCTGGCAAAGGATTTAGCAACTACAGCAGCTATCCCTGCATGTTTCAGGGCTACTGGGGCCTGTTCCCGGGATGATCCACAGCCAAAATTCCAGCCAGCCACTATAATATCTCCATGTTTTATTTTACCTGCAAATGAGGGGTCTATTGGTTCCATAACATGTGCTGCCAGTTCATCCATTGTTTGTGCCCTTAAATATCTTCCAGGGATGATCACATCTGTGTCTATACTGTCCGGGAAGGTCCAAACTTTTCCTTCTATTCTATCCATCATAACATCATCAGATAATATTTATTTTATAATTTATGCGTTAATTTTATTTATATATTTCAGCGCCCTGGTTCTGGGCTGTGGTTGCTATTATTACACCAGTATTTTCATTCATGGCATCGCGGGCAGCTTTACAGATATCCTTGGAGTTGGTATCTGTAATTGCATATACAGTTGGTCCGAATGAGCTCATTCCAACACCGGCAGCACCGGCGTTTCTTAAGTTATCAATGAGTTCGTGAATGAAGGGGTTTTGTAATTTTAATTCAATTTTCTTAAAGCCAATGCCCTGTATATCATTTACTGCTTCTCCAAAAGAGTCTAAATCCTCTTCAATTACAGAAGGCATCATCTTCATAAAGAGAAGATGGGTTAACTCCTGCACTTCCTCTAATGGTATGGGACAGTACTTCTGGAAGATGTTAACTTCCCCGTCACCGAAAACCCTCCTTTCAACATCGGGTATGGCCATGATAATCTTCCAGTCGCTAGGAAAATCATACCTGGCAATAACTGTTGGCGGTGCAGCTTTGGAGGCAGACGATGGTAGGAACTCCTTTTTTATGGATTTCATATGACCTGAGTCCAAGATGAAGCCACCACTTTCAAAGGAAGCCACCCCAATCCCTGATGTACCTCCTCTGCCTACTATTTCCGCAATCTTGGGGATGGGTAAGTCATGATCATTCATCTCAAGAATAGCCTTGGCCACGGCCAGGGATAATTGTGTACCAGATCCAAGGCCTGAATGGGATGGGAAAATCTCTTTAAGATTGAAATGATAACTTTCCTCCATACCCAAATATTCGTTTATTTTACGGACTATGGAGAAGATTTTACCCTTGTAATCTTCCCGAGTATCCTTGGAGAGGTATGTTCTTGAAAACATAACCTGAGTATCCCCGTATCCTTTATTCACTTCCAGGACCAAACTGGGATTCTGGGTTGTGATACCCACGCCACCGTCAATTCGACCATATTTTCCATTTAAGTCGATAAGAGTTACGTGCAACCTGGATGGAGTTTTGACTATCAATTAAAAACCAACAGTAGATTTGTTTTATTGTTATGGATTGTAATTTTAATATTTAATGTCAAATAAACATTAATCAGATTTTTCACTGGACTTACCAAAGGGCTTGGAGAATTCTTTCTCTATTTCCTGTCTGTATATGGAGTTCATGGAGCAGAAGGGTATTATTCTTCCATCAGGAACTGCATAGTGGATTACGCATCTTTTCACCCGGTCCTGGTCAAAGTTCCAGGGGTCCATGAAGTGCATGCAGGATATTAAGAGGCTTTTATGGTGGAAATCTCCCAGTGCATCGTATGATCTTTCCTTGAATACTTTAATTAAAATATCTTTAATATCCAGTGAATCAGGTTTTTTGGATAGGTTGATGGTTTGCGGTAGTTCAATACTGGCCCTGGCTAAAACCTTCGGTTTGGAAATTAATCCACCGTCGTTTATATCTTCACTACTTTTGGTTAGTAGTTGGAAAAAACGGTCCACATTTATAAATTGGGTTATAGGTACAATCTTATCTTCATCGATGAAGACATAGGTAGCCGCACCACAATGGGGGTGGCAGGTAAAGGTCACATTTGGCTCTCCTTCAACAGCCTCAATGAACTCGGAAATGGGTATTACCGAGGATGCAGGGTAGAAATCTTCAACTTTAATATCCTGATCCGTCTGTTCCTCAACCATTTCTTCAAAATCAGGAATAGTTATCCGCTGTTTTTCCACCTGATCTGCGGGCGTTCTTCCAGCGAAGGATACGGGTTGGAAAACAATACCTCTTATCACGTCGATATTATTTACAGCGAATTTAATTATCTTACCTATTTGATCATCGTTTACGCCTTTAACCAGTGTGGGAACCAGGACGATTCCCATGTCTTCTTTTCTACAGTTTTCAATAGCTTCTAATTTGATAGCTAGCAGGTTTTTGTTTCTAATCTGTATGTAGGGTTCTTCTGTGACTCCATCAAACTGCAGGTAAACAGTATTTAAACCGGCTTCTTTAAGATCATGGACAAGTTCAGGTCTTTTTGCTAACCGTATACCATTAGTTGCTATCTGGGTATGGGTGAATCCCTCTTCCCTGGCCAGTTTAACAAGTTCAACTATGTCTTTACGCACGGTGGGTTCTCCACCAGCGTATTGTATGGCTGGTGCAGGAACTGGTAAGTTATTTCTCAGATTTTGAAGCATCTGTCTGATTTCTTCGAAAGTTGGTTCGTAAAGGGAACCAGATACAGCTGCATTTGCAAAACACACAGGGCAAAGGAGGTTACAACGATTGGTAACATCAATAAGTCCTAAAATTGTATGACTCTCATGATCAGAGCATAATCCGCAGTTTGTTGGACATTCACCATCTACTTTTGTTTGGGGGTTGGATATTCCTTCCCCTTCCTGACCATAATCAGCTGCTTCTTTGTAAATTTCACTACTGCTCCAGTAAGTGTTTTCAAATAATCCATGTTCTTCACATTCCTTACTTATCATTATCTTTCCCTGATCTTCATAGACTTCTGCGTCTAGGATTTTCAGGCACTCAGGACACATACTTTTGGTTTTCTTTATAACCATTATTTCTCACCGATTATTTTAACAGATATAATTATTTATTGTTAAATCATTACAATGGATTCTAATTACTATAACATCTTATTATTGTGCTCAAGGTATAAATAAATGATATCCTTTTATGGAACTACTGGGAAAAAGGCTGGTACTGGAGTGAAAATAATTGCATGCTATATGAAAAATTTTCTGATTAATTGTGGGCAAGGCACGAACTTGTTCAAAGGATAATCAATATTTTTACAGGATAACTGATTTTTGATAACTGATATTAATTTTAGTTCTGGATAATAATTTTTCTAATTTAACTAAAGTATAATTTAAGATATTTTATTTCAGGAAATTTTATTTTTAATATTTAACCAACACTTATTTAAGAGTTACACCAATTACTATTATCTTCTTTTAAATTGGAGGTAACAAATGGATTCAGTCATCAATTTTATATCTATATTAGCATATGCTTTGTACTTTATGCTACCAGCATACATGGCCAATATTTCAGCGCTGGCCTTTGGTGGAGGCACACCAGTAGATTTAAATAGAAATTTCTGGGACGGTCGAAGGTTAATTGGTGACGGAGTAACCTGGAGAGGGACCATCATTGGTATATTATTAGGTACAACAATCGCAGTTCTTCAGGGTATCATCTTCATGTATTATGGTGACATATTCACCCTGATACCACAATGGGTTACCATTGAAGGAATTATACCAGGCAACTTTATTGAATGGATTCTTTTAGGATTAGCCCTCAGTGGTGGTGCTTTAATAGGGGATGCTGTGGGCAGCTTTATTAAAAGACGGATTAAGATAGGAAGAGGAAAACCCGCACCCTTTTTAGATCAGCTGGACTTTGCAGTAGTGGCTTTGATATTTGCCTCCCTGGTGGTGACCATACCCCTGACGATAATAATTTTAATCCTGATTTTCACCATTATTTTACATGTGGCTGCTAATACCATAGCTTATCTTTTAGGAATAAAGGATGTATGGTATTAGAGAGATCATCTTTTTATTTTTCGATAATCATCTTTTTTTTAAATTTAAGATAATCATCTCTTTTTTAAATAATCCTCCATTAAAACTGCAGTACCTACTGCTGGTGCAACTACACACTCCTCTTTGGTTAAAATCTGATTCATACCTACGTATGGGATACTGGTAAGTTCACATGCCATGTTACCGATTATATCCATGCCGAGGCCTGTTGTTACCGTTCTTGAAATGTTATTTCTCTGGGAAACCTCTTGAAGAGCTTCAGCAATGTGCTCGGTCTGCCTCAGGTAGATATATCCCGATAGAGATTCAATATCCTTGCTGGTGAGGGCCTCCATGTCACTACAAACCACCCGGGCAATACGCTGCATGCATTCTTTTACAGATTTACCAGACCCATCTGGTGTGTGACAGCTGTATTCTTCTTCTGTAATATTATCCAATACCCTGTGGATGTCAGCGGTTATGGCGAAAAGTTCCGAAGCCACCCTGTACCAAGAACCATCCAATGGTACCTTATCCACCAGCGCAGCTACATTGGTCCTCAGGGTTCCACTGTAAACCAGCTCTCCTGTGCCCAGTCTTTCCAGGTCAGATCTGCCCAGGGAGCATTCTTTCCCATCCTTAATTGGTATAATATCAGTGGTGGTGCTCCCTGTATCTATCATAATGCATTCAGACTCCATAGTTCCAGCCAATCGTGAGGTGGCCACCCAGTTAGCAGCAGCTACTTTATGGGGATTACCCAGTAGTTCTTGGTAACTCATAACCCCATCAGAACCAATAAACCCAAGTGGGAGGTTGAATGTCTCTTTAACTTTCCCTGCAATATCCATGACACCTTCCCTCTTTGTCTGGTAGGCGTCAACCAGCTCTGCAGTCATGCAGACACCAACTGCATCTATCTCATTTATATGATCACTGAGAAGTTCCCACAGGACGGTGGAGAGTCGTTCATTTTCCTGCCACATGGGCAGATGCTCAAAATCAGTGGTTATATCCTTAATTTTACCCTGGGAATTGAATTCTACCACAGCAAGGTCTGTGTTAGATCCCCCGATATCAAATCCAGCTATCTTCATGAAAATCACATTTTATATGTTAAGTTTAATGATTATTTAATATCTATTTAAAGGTTATATCTTCACCTTTATAGAAATTTAAAGAACCCTCTAACTTTATATCTGCAGGTAATTCACCATTTATGGCATTGACTATGGCTTCACCAAGATTGAAGTTTAAAAGCCTTCTAAGGGCCACGTAGGAGGTGGTTAAGCGAGGGTTGATTTCCAAGATGTATATCTCATTCTGAGCTTCATCCAGTAACAAATCCACACCAACATAACCCTTCAACCCTTCAACCGATTCAACAGCCCTTTTTGCAATATCCTTTGCCTCATCTGATAGTTTATGTTCATATGGAACTTTTCCCCCACTATAGACTAGTTTACCTTTATCGAAGCCTATATTCTGTCTATTTAAGCTTAATGGCATGGCCTGTTCACCTGTGCTTAGGATACTTACACTGGTGCTTTTTCCTTCCACAATGTCCTGTAACAGGAAATAGGGTAGATTGGTTGTTCTTTTTAAATGGGTTGAGGCCTTAATGAAATCGGCATAGGACTCAACAATCCTTACTCCTGAACAAGAAATACCATCGACTGGTTTAACCAGCATGTTTTTTCCTTTTGAAAAAATATCTTTGTAGTCCTTGAGACTGTTGAAAAACACCTTTTCAGTCTCGATCATAGGCAGATCATTCTTCAACAAATTATAGGTTTCATATTTATCTGAACAGGCTAAAACAGCATCAGATGATGATCCCAGGTTTTTAACCTTGTTTTTCTCCAATATTTTGATGATTTTGTATAAAATAAGATTTTCTTCTGGTGCTACTAGGAGACAGGCGTCAAATCTCGCTACATTTTCCTCCAACCATGGAATCAATTCATCATCAATAACTATTGGAGTGCAGTTTCCATATGTGCCGTTATCCAGGTTGTAGTTGTTCTTAGAGTCTTTGGAGATGATATAATTTGCACCGATATGGTTGAAGTCATTTAACAGTCCCTCCAGCATATGCTTGCCTTCTACTGTAGTTGCAGGATCTTCCAGGCCCACAGCGTTTGCATATTCAAAAACAAGTAATTTCAAAACTATTAACTCCTTTAGGGATAGATATGGAATTTTCTTTATTTGAATCCTGAATTTATTTACATCTTACTGAATTTACACTTACTGAATTCACATATTATTGTATTCACGTTCTTATTGTATGGAATGTTTTTCCACAATAATAGTTTTATCCTCCAGCTGGAGATCACCATGGGGAAACCGGGCTTTATCTCCATCAAAAACAACAATTATCCTTGTATCAGGATGTTTATTTACATAACCAGATACATCAATGGATTCTTCTACTTTCTGGATAAACCGGCCCTCTAATCCGCCAATGTTATCTGGTGGTGTGATCTTAAGTTCATTATTTTCATATGCCCTTGATATTATATCCACAATTTTTTGGGAAGTTTTCCCATCACCATAGGGGTTTTTTGCCTGACTCATCTTCTGGTAAAGTTTTTCATCTTCCAAAATATTACGCACAGTACGGATTATCAGTTCTTTGTCAGTACCCACCAGGATGTTCCCACCAACAGCTACTGTTTCAGGTCGCTCTGTATTGTACCTGAGGGTTACGCAGGGGATGTTCATGGTTACAGCTTCCTCCTGAATTCCTCCTGAATCAGTTATGACCACCTTCGAATGGGATAAAAGTACCAGGAAATCTAGATAACCCACCGGATTCATCAAATGGATATGTTTCGCATCAACTAATGGTTGGTAGAGATTCAGCTTATTAAGGGTCTTAATTGTCCGGGGATGTACCGGGAAAATTATTTCTGTTTCTTTTAAATTCAGCAGGGCATCTGAAATATCCCTTAATCTTTGTGGGTTATCTGTATTTTCCGCCCTATGAAGGGTGAGGGTTATATAATCCTTATCTAAATTCAAATCTAAATCAGAATATTTTCCTGCAATCTTCAGGTTCCTGTAAACAGCATCTACCACGGTATTACCTGTTATGTGAATATTATTGGAATTTAAACCTTCAAAAATAAGATTTATAGCAGATTCTTCCGTGGGGACGAAGAAAAGCGTTGAACATATATCAGCCACCATCCGATTGATTTCTTCGGGCATGGTTTTATCATAGGACCTCAATCCAGATTCCACATGGCCCACTGGGATGTGCATCTTACTGGCAGCCAGGGCCCCGGCCATCACCGCGTTGGTATCCCCCTGAACCAGTATTATATCCGGTCTTTCAGATGATAAAATTTCTTCAATACCATCCAGCATCACCGCGGTTTGTTTTCCATGGGTGGTGGAACCCACACCGATGTTATAATCTGGATGGGGGAGTTTTAGATCATCAAAGTACTGCTGGGACATCTCCCGGTCATAATGCTGTCCAGTGTGTATCAGGATAAAATCAATACCCCTTTTCTTTACTTCATCCATCAAGGGTGACATCTTAATTATTTCAGGACGGGTGCCTATAATAAAAGCGATTTTCATGTTTAATAATTACCTATATTTTGTAGTAAAAGTCCAATTTTAGTAAAAGTCCATATTTGTTGTAAGGTCTATATTTATAATAAAATGAATATATTAGACAAATAATCAGTTTGATCTTTTTCTTCGAGCTCGATATTCATCAAAGACCTTTATTATTTCCTGATTACTCTCTTTAATCCTTTTGTCTTCCACTTTTTCCTTCCATCTGTGTATTTCTTCTTCCATTCTTTCGGTGTTTACTATGGCAAACTGGTCGATCATCTTTAGTTCCATACCATCAGCTTGTAAAAGGGGAACCATATTTCTTTCGAATTCTTCCTGGGCCTGGTGTGATATTTTATCCCTGATGAAAACAGCCTTCACACCCATCTTTATCAGCAGGGCAGCGGTTTGTGATCCGCCTCCTTCCGAGCTTTCCAGAAGCACCACATCGCCTTTCTTTATCTTCCAGTATTCACAAGCGGCCACAATTCCATCCCTAGTAAATGATTCGATTATCTTAACTGGAAGGGCATTTTCAGTGGGCTTAATCCTTTGAATGTTCTCTAACGAGTGGAGATTTTCTTCTAACTTTGTTCTCAGGGCTTTTTCTTGGTTATATTTATCCTCTAATTTCTTAATAAGTGATGTTTTTGAGTGTAACTCCTTGTCCAGTAGTATGTTCTGGGTGTACTCATACTGTAGTTTAACTATCTTCTCCTTTAGCTTAGCTACTTCCATCTCATAACCTTTCATCCTACTATCCAGAGTGTTGTTCCTATTTTTAAGGTTTTTTATCTGGTTTTCCTGTATTTTAATTCGGTTTCGGAGTTTGGTCACTGTTTCTGAATTAATGTTGGGGGTTTCGTCCATCACCTCTTCATCATCAGCAATATCCGTTTCATATTCCCCTTCCTTCATTTCCTGTACCATCCGGACGGCGTTGCTTATATTCTTCCCCTCAATAACCATCCTCTTAACCAGTTCCTCATCATCAGAAGATAGGTTTGCTTCCAGGCTGCGGCTCTCGATATACTCCAGTTTCTTCTGGTAACTCTTATATGTCCTTATTGAAGCTGCCAGGGCGTCACGTTGATGCGCATCCTGTGGTACCAGTTCTGATGAGACAACCTTAGACCTCTCCAGGTTAGACCTCTCAACGTTGAATTTCTCGTCCAAATAGGATTCCACCAGTTCGATTTTGGATCCCACGGACATATCCCTATCAGGATGGTGTATCTTGGCATTGAGTGCTGTGGCTAACTTTTTAACCATCTTGGGAGGTGGATAAACATCGGTTGATATTAAAACAGTTTTCCCATATCTTATGATATGGTAAATTATTTCCGCCCTTGATATCTCTTTAAAACTTGTAACAGAAAGAATATTTCCCTTAAGGTCCAGTATAGCGATTCCAGCGGTTAAACCAGGATCAAATCCAACGATGATCCCCCTGTTTTTATGTGAGGGTTCACTCTTTGAAGCAGGCGAATTTGATATTTTTTGTACGTTATTTTTATATAACAGACAATTTCCTCCAAAGCATACTATTAAGGTGCTTATTATTAATTATGTTTATCGAACTAATATTTAAGATTTATCTAGAAAAATTGCAAATTAACTATGCCTCATTTTGATCTAAATTAGTGATCTAAGTTAGTCTTTTAAGTTCTCAATCATTTCCCTTTGAGATAATGCGATGGCTTCCTTGGTGAGGTATTCATGTTTAAGGAATGATTTGAACGTTTTAACAGCGTAGGGATCTTCATCAAATTTAATTCCTGAATAGTTTATTTTCATGAGGATCAGGCCTTCCGGTGTCATGGGCATGATGCATAAATCCATTTCAGGCTTGAAGAATTCATTTATGATATCTACAGGTAGCTCTCCCCTTCCTACTGTTAAAAGAACAGATACTATTTTTCTAACCATGTTCCACAGGAAGCTTTCCCCCAAAACGTCCACCTGTATCAAATCCCCTCTTTTGGCGACTTCAACAACATCTATGGTCCGCACTGGGTTCCTATCACTCTTTTTGGAAAAATTGGTGAAATCATGGGTGCCCTGTATTAACTCAGCAGCCCCAACCATCTTATTAAGATCAGGATATACATCACCCGGCACAAGGGGCAGTAAGTAACGATAATGTCTGTTCAGGGCGTATCTAACTTTAAAATGGAGAGGTACTTTCGCTTGGGCCAATACCCTAATACTCTTTGGTAAGGCATTGTTTAACTGGTTGATCCTAACTTCCTCTTCAGTCAGGAAGGTGATCACGTTTCCCAGGGAGTGTACTCCCCTATCAGTTCTACCTGCCACGCCAAAACCACACTTATTAACATCGGCAACCACACCTGTCTCATCCAAAGCGGATAAGATTTCACCTTCAACAGTGGTTAAGTTAGGTTGCCTCTGGAAACCATGATAATCCGTGCCCAGGTATGCGATCTTCAAGGCCACTCTTCTCATATTTCACCTATATTACTATGTTCTCTAAGAGTATTTTAAAACCCAGGATTATTAAAATTAATCCACCAACTATTTCCATCTTGTTTTCAAATAGATGGCCTATGTTTTTACCGATATAAATTCCTATAAAGGAGAGGATGAATGTAATTAAACCAATCATGATTACAGGGAAAAGTATTGCTACATTTAAAAAGGCAAAGGTTACGCCCACGGCAAAGGCATCGATGCTTGTGGCTACCGATAAAATTAAGATTTCTTTAAGGGAAATGCTATATGATGATTTTTCTTCTGCTGAGAATGCCTCGTATATCATCTTTCCACCTATAGCTACTAGTAAAAAGAACGCAAACCAGGGAGCGAAAGTGGAAACTATATAATGAAGCTGAATTCCTGATATCCATCCTAAAATGGGCATGATAAATTGGAATCCACCAAAAAATATGGCGATGATGGACGCCTGTTTAACATCCATTTTCTGGCTTAATCCCAGGGTAATTGAGATACTGAAGGCATCCATGGCCAGTCCAATTGATAAGAAGATTATTGAGATAATATCCATATTAAAGCCTATTTTTTATATGATGGAATACAAAAATTGATAAAATAATTATATAATTTTTTTATGGAGTTATAAACTTTGTTTGAAGATATAATATTATACTTGGAAAATGTTTTACTTGTTTACGGACCATTAGGAGTTTTCCTAGCAAGCATAATAGAAGAGATCATAGCCCCCATACCCTCAACCCTGGTAATCCTGGGTACAAGCTTCATTATACTCAAGGGAGCTGTAATTTCACCGGAGACGGTTTTCTCGCTCTTCATCAATGTTGTACTGCCTGCATCCCTAGGAGTTACACTGGGTTCAGTACTCGTTTATGGCTTAGCATACTACCTTGGTAAAGAACTTATAGACCGCTGGGGCAAATATCTGGGTGTTTCCTGGGAATATATAGAGAAGGTCCAGGATAAATTCCAGGAAGGCAGATCTGATAAGATTATTTTATTTACATTTAGAGCCCTTCCAGTGATTCCGAGTATTGCAATAAACGTATTTTCAGGTTTTATCAGGTATGACCTGAAGAAATTTATTATAATTACGTTTTTAGGTATGCTAGTACGGGCGTTCATACTTGGTTTTCTGGGATGGCAGTTCGGAAGTTACTACCAAGTCATTGCTAATGAGATATCCTACCTTGAAGAGATAAGCCTGGTCATAATAATCATAGCCATAATAGGATATATTGTTTACAAGAAATACTGCAATAAGAGTTAAAGTTAATTTGCTTGCAAGTCTCCCCTTGAAATTTTAAACAGTTTTATCCCTATAATGTAGTTTTTTTCTGGATAATACCTTACTTTGAACTAAATTAGATAGTATTATAGGCTAATAATCGATTAAAACCTTATAATCTATTTATTGACTTTTATCATTCTTTAAAGGATTTTTTTGTTAATAAAACAGAATTTATTTGGTTAATTTGTGAACCTAAACACTAATACATATTAACACAAGCACATATTTCAAAAATACTATTCTATTTGTCAAATACAGTATTATGTGTAGATATTTCTTAAGATAGGTGATTTGATAAAAACTGTACAAGGTGGTGAAAAAGTGCAAAAGCAATCAGAAAACAGATTATTCCTTATTATATTAGCAGTTTTCTGTGCAATTATATTTTCTGGTGTCTCTACAGCATGTTCGTCTGCAGATCTGTCTGTTAATAAAACCGTTAATGAAACCCATCCATATGTTGGGCATGATATGAATTTCACCATCACTGCCACTAACAACGGACCAAATGATGCTAATTTTGTTAAGGTTAAAGATACCTTGCCTTCCGGATTAGAATATGTATCTTCCACAGCCTCTGTTGGTAGTTATGATAATAGTACAGGTATATGGTTTATTGGCAACCTGAATAATGGTAAATCAGAAACCCTAAATATCATAGCCAAAAATGTAGAGAGCATGGGGCAAATGACTAATAAAGTACGCATATATGGTGCGCAGTGTGACCCAAATCCCTGTAACAACAAAGCCTGTGTTTCAGTTTGTGGTAAAGTACATGCAGATTTGGCCATTACCAAACTAGTTAATCAATCTTCTCAGTTTGTGGGTCAGAATGTGAATTTCACACTAACAGCCACTAACTACGGACCTATTTATGCCTGGTCTGTGAAGGTCATGGATTTGTTACCAGCAGGATTAGTGTATGTGTCTTCCACAGCTTCTTTTGGTAGTTATAATAATGGAACAGGACTTTGGGAAGTTGGTTTCCTACCCATGAACGCTCAGGTCACCTTAAATATAGAGGCCCGAGTACAGCAAGCCGGTCAGATAATTAACTGTGCAAGTATTAGCGGTGGTTCGGATGATCTGAATTTAAACAATAATGAAGCCTGTGCAGCAGTTTGTGGTATAGCTCGAGCCGATTTGGGTATAACTAAGGAGGTGAACAATAACCATCCAAACCTGGGTGATACCATTGCATTTACGTTTACTGCCATCAACAACGGACCTCAAAATGCTACTGAAGTGGTGATGAAAGACATACTACCCGCTGGTCTTAAATTCCTGAGTGCAGATCTTGGAGTAGCTTATAATTCTACAACTGGAGTATGGACAATAGGTAACTTATCCGTAGGGGAATCTGTGATTTTAACCATCAACGCCTTGGTAACCTTAAGCAATAAAGAATTGAAAAACACAGCAGTTATTTCTGGTAGTGAATGGGACCAAGAAACTGGAAACAACTCAGACTGCGTAACAGTCATTTCAAATCCAGCGGCAGACCTGGGTATAAATAAGACCTCAAGTAAATCAACAGCTACTGTCGGAAACGTGGTAAATTTTTACATCACCATAACAAACACTGGTCCTGATGATGCAACAAACGTCAAAGTTCTGGAGAAACTGCCCTCTGGATTTTCTTATAAATCATCAGTTGTAAGTCATGGATCATACAACCCAGAAAATGGCATCTGGACAATTGGTGGCCTTTTAAATGGGGAATCAGCAAAATTGACCATTTTAACTCTGATGATGAACACAGGAACATTTGTGAATACCGCAGTGGTTAAATCAGATACCTTTGACCCTAACAGTAACAACAACGCCGCATCAGCAACTGTGGAAATCAAAGATCCAGAAGAACCAATGGCTGCAGGAAGCCCTGAACAACAACAACCAGTAAATGCAGAAACGGTGCCAATGCAAGCTACAGGCACACCAATCTTACCAATATTCCTGGCAATGCTATTGGTAATAGGTGGAATAATCAAAAGAACATAATCAGTGATAAGGAGAAATGAAATATTTTTTCCTACTTCTTTTTTTTTTGAATGTGCTATTATTTGATTGATTTTTCACGAATTAAATTATTTTTTCTGTTATTTTCATATATTTGAACTATTGCTATTATACTTATTAAAGCAGGTATAAGTGACCCAAATGATATTTCAAGCACTATCGGATCTTTAAAAGTATTTTTATCTTTTATTTTTTTTATATCCATATTACTACCCCCACATTTATAAACGATTTAATTTATTTTTTGGTTATTAATTAAATGATATCATATTCTCTATATTAATTCGATATTAAAACAAATTATAGGATTAAATTTAAAATCAAGTGTAAATTATTAATTATTGTATACTAATATTCTATTTTAATAGATATTATAAAGAAGATATATAGAAATTTAATTCGGAGGAAAATGCAAAAAAGTTTGCATTTATACAATTTTATGATAATAATTTCTTCATAGAAATGCCAACTATTTATATTTCCTAATTCTACTATATAATATGGAACTTACTGATTACGATATTAAAAGAGATAAACTCTTTAAAGACTTTATTAGACAAAAAAACATAAAACCAACCACTGAAAAGATTTATGTTAGAAGATTAAAGTTTTATTGTGATTTTGTAGGTTTAAGACCTAAGCAATTGATAGAAGAAGCTGAAAGGGAAATAAAAAATCCAAATATTTTACCCAGAGATAGGAAAATTAAATCATATATGCTTGATTTTATCGATTATAAAAGGAAAAAAGGAAAGTCTGATGGTTTAATTGGAGATATTATTACCACAGTAAAGGCTTTTTATAATCACTTTGAAGTAGCTCTTCCAAAAGTTGAAACACCTTCAAATAGAAAAAATCAACGAAATACACTGGACGAAATTATCACTAAGAAACATATCAAAGAAGCAATAAAAGTATGTAAGCCTCGAGATAGGGCAATAATACTATTACAACTTTCAACTGGTTTTAGAGCTTCTGAAGTAAGACATTTAACTTATAAAGATTATCTTGATGCTTTAAATGATTATCTAACTGTTGATGAAGATGAAATTTTTAATATTTCGAAAATAGCTAAAAAAATTAAAAATATCGACAATCCCATTGGTACATGGAGAATACAACAAATAAAAACATCCAAACACATTATTACTTTTTCAACACCAGAATCAATTAATTCTATAGCTGATTATTTATTAATTCGTGAGAAGGATAATAAATCCATTACTAATTTAAACGAACCGCTTTTTGTAGCAGATAATACTAATAATCGTATTTCAGAGAACGGCTATAGTTATATATTCCAAAGAATAAATCAAAGGGCAGGATTTGGAAAAGCTTATAATGGAAAACACTTTTTTACATCACATAAATTAAGAAAATATTTTGCATCAGTTCTTTACAAAAATAAACTTTCACAAACAAAAATCGACTGGATGTTAGGGCATTCGATTAAAAAGGTTACAGAGGCTTATTTTTTAGCAGATATTCCAACTTTAAAAAATCAATATATGGAATTAATGGATGAGCTGAGCATTGAAAATGTTGAAACTACTGTATTAACAACTCCAGCTTATGATTCATTAATAGAAAAACTTGATGAGAAAGAAAAAGAATTAGAATTAGTTAATAATCGCCTATCTGAATATGAAAAAGAAAAAACATCTGAATTTAATGATCTGAAAAATGAATTCTTAAGATTAAAAGAAGATAGGGATAAGCAAAAAACCGAAGATGATAATTGGAAACAACATTTAGTTGAAACTATCGAAATATTATCGGATTATGCGGATTTAAATAATCCAGAATTAGTGAAAAGACTTAAAAAATCTACTAATCAATTAAATAGTAATCATTAATTTATTAAATACCAATTCCCAAGTAATATAAATTAAACAGTATCTTAAAATCATCTTAACTGGAGACTTCTATTATGTAGTTCCTGGATAAATGTTTGTAATATTTCAATAGCACTTAATGAATATTCCTTTTTAGAAAAAATTGGTTCTTCTGGAGGCACTCTATCTTGATTTAACATACTTATAGAGGGCGAAACATGTACTAAACGGTGTCTAAACCTTATTAATCTCTGAATCTCTTCTAAATGTGAATGAGTAATATTTAGTTCTCCAAATTTAATTCCATATCCTTTATTATAAGCTTTTTTACATCTGTCATAATTCTGGAAATCGATTCTTTTTTGATTTACTAATTTTTTTGTTGGTGATATTCCTTCTGTAGAAGCTTCCAGTACAATCGCTTGGTCTACATTTCGTTTTCTTTCTTCCTGTGATAAAAATTTAGCAACTAATTTATTAAAATCTGGATTCACACCTTCACCTTCCAATTCTAAGAATCGACTTTTGCAATAGGTCTCAAAACCAGTAATAAGCATAATAATTACTAAATTTGAACAAATACATTCATATATATAATCATCTGAGGGGGTACGATTTAAAAGAGTTTTACAAGCTTCTATTGTACTATTCCATGTTTCTATTGCAGTAGGACTTAACATAACTTCCCCCATTAAATGATATCTAACATTTCTGACTGGGATACCCTCAATACCAAACTGTTGTACATTTCCGGATTCATCCACCATGAACCGTCTATCTGAGACATCTCCCTCAGCTTTCAAATGTAGTTTACCATTGTCTGCAAAAATATCTAAGATTATATCTTCAGGATGCCATCGAAGCACAATGTGTATTTCCTTACAATCAATAACCTCATTTAAATTCACCTTAGCGATACGAGTATAAGTACCTGGAGATGAATGAATAAATATTAAATTATTCTCTTCATCTCTTTCTAATCTTAATAAAATAGACCCAGTAGGTATTTCGAGGAGTATATATGTTGTTGAAAAATCTTTAAATAATTCATCAGTATAATAATCAAATTCAAAAGTTCCTTCGGGATTCCTACAGGCGTTTTTTATTTCTTCTATATTTTCTGGATTTAGACCGGGTAAATGCATCATTTAACCTATATATTTAAAATTCTTCTACTTCACAGGATTCTGAAATTTCCTCAAGAAATTCTGGTTTTAAATAAGTTATAACTGATTCTAACTCTTCTATTCTGTTTTTTAATGTAGAAAATGGTATGTATCGGCAAATTTCGGGTAATGGTGGTGATAGTCGGGAAAAAGTAGGGCGGTTAACCTCTTTAAATACTTTATCTCTTCTTTCATCTGGTGCTACGATGTATAATGGTATATTAAGATTGGGTTGCATTGAAATTAAATCAGACATTCTTAATATCCCAGAATAGATTGAAGTAGTGCTTTCTACCTCAAATGCCGCTGCAATAGCATTCCCCTCTAACCATAAGACATCGATTAGTTCTATAGTCCTATTTGTAGCGTCATCAAATTGTAATGGAAGCTCATATTTCATCCCTGGAATCTCATCGAACCTATTGCCCTGGAACTCCTTACCCCGATCATTCCTTGCTACCCACACATCGAAGCCCATATCATTCCCTAACTTTAAAAGTAACCATTGCATCTCTGTATGCGGTGTAACCATTTGAGAACTCGATGGTGATTCAACGCTTTCTTCATTATCGTCAGGAATGGTAACAGTTCCGATTTTAGGTGTTTTTAAACCAACAGGTCTTCGAGCTAACTTTTTAGGGTCAACTTTCCTTCTTACTGGATTTTTTACTGCATATTGAATTGCTTTTACAATCTCCTGGCCATCTTCTGAGGATAGTTTCTTAGGAGAACCCCTAAATAACATACCCCAGCTGTTTGGATTCTTAAGGTTGTCAAAAATTGATAATTTTTCCTTTAAGTCAAGTACAGGTACTGCTGTTTCTGGTTCTAATTTATTAATTAATCTGACTTTAACTCTACTGGGGAACGCATCAACCTCCCAAATCTGAGAATCGTCCTTAAATGCTTCAGAAGTAACCTCTAAAATACCTATCCATCTTGATACACCAGTAAGATAACATAAAAGATAATCCCCTGGTTTTATCCTTTGAACAGTCTTCCACCTATTCTCTCTAAAACCAGAAACCTCTCCACCTGCTTTCAAAAATTCCTGCCATGTTTTCCAAGTAAAAAGGTCCAACCAATACTGCTTAGGCATAAATAACCTTCCTATTTTTTTAATTTTAATATTCCTTAGTTATCCATTCATTTAACTCGTTAACTAATTTAACAAGATTTGGGTAGATTAATAAACTGCTATGAATGGTTTCTTCTTCTACTGGTGATATGCTTTTTGGATGGCCTGCATCATTCCTTGATACTCTTATATGCCCTATAAATGAACTCCAGTATATATTAAATGAATCATAAAGCTCAGATGGCATCTTAGATTTGTTCGATTCGATTTCGCTGGAAATTCTGTTAATAACAGCACTTATTCTTTTATCATTGAGTTTTGATGGAACGCTTTCACCTTTACTCTTTATTTTAGATATCATATTATCTCTTAACTCTAAAATGATACTTTCGGATGCAGCACCAATCATAACAGCTGCTGCTTTAAAACAATTATTATTGTAAGTTTCCAATGCTTCTATTACATAAGAATTAGCTACAGCATTAATGTTAAAACCTGAGATGTATTCAAGATAACCTTCAGGGTTTGAAGGGTCTCTACTCAAATTTTCTAAAACTTTTTTGCCTTTATTAGTTAAATGAAGGAAAGGAAGCTCAGCATTAGCGATGTCATGACCCCACCATAAAATCCCTGAACGGAATAAATCCCCCCATAGTGTTAAAAGAGCTTGTTGTTCTTCAATTCCCCTCAAATTAAGTCTTTCTCCAGCTTCCTTAATAACGCCTCTCTGCTGGAAATATCCTGGACCTATATCTGAGTATTCCTTCACAACTTCCATCAATACTTTTCTCATTTCATTAATATCTGCCAAATTTAACACCCGTAAAAAGTATACAATATTACAAGTGTAGTTTTAATCAATAAGTATAAATTAATAAATATTTTATCAATGCATAATATGTTTGCTTTTGGTTTCTAAAGGTGTTTACATTGAATTTTAAAAAGAGAGGATTATGGGATAAAAAGACTGAAATTCTTTTTTTTAAAGACGCTGCGAATTTCGCCACTTCAGAACAATTATTTTATTCTACAGATGACGGAAGATTATTAGCTTATTGGCCTAAGAAGTATGAAGGTAAAAAAACCACTATACAGGCAAGAAATGCATTAATAGGTAATTACACTGAAAAATGGACAACTGACTTAGTACAACATGCAGTTGAAGATAAAGGACTATATGCTATACAGGGTGCAGTTTGCGATGAAATAGGTTTACCTAAAAGTTCTCCGGCAGATGTAATAATTTCCACAGAGAAGGGGATTGAACAAGACCCTGAGAATATTTTATTAGTCGTTGAAGTGAAAATGTCTATTGTATGGAATTGGGAACTGTTAGTAAATGGTTCAATGAATAAATTAATTTGTAATGGTGATTACAGAAGTCATGCCGGTACTCCTGGTCTTTTAAGGTCAGATTCTATGTTAAAAGCCATTGGGAAAAGTATTAATATCAGGGTTTCCAGTTTTAAAGCTGCGTCCATACCTATAATTATCATGGGAAATACACCTATAACAAATAGTTACTACTACAAGGTAGACCACCTCAAAAAAGCAGGTATTATTCAAGGTTTTTGGTCTGTTAATCCAACACCATTAGATGATGAAACTGTATATATTACTGAAACTGATAATAAAGGATTTTATACTTTTAAATTGTTTGAAGAATTTAAAAATTCGCTTGATTCATTATTAAATGAGGATTTAAATTTTTTTTCCAGTATGAAAACAAAAACTGAACTTGGAAATATTATAGAAATATCCAATAAAGAAAAAACCTATGAAAAGAAAGCAGAAATGTTCTTAAATTTAATAAGGAGGTAATATCATTTCTACCAAGAGAAATGGAACAAAAACAAGTTCATTTGGGACATCCGCCAGGGAGAACCATGATTCATCAATTTTCTACGATAGTAAATTATATTCAGATATAAAAATTCCTAATAAAATTGGATACATTGAGAATAAAATTCCTAAGAACAATCTTAACAAAATATATAGCAAATCCAGCGAAAAAATGGATGAAATTCCAGATAATAGTGTTCATTTAATGGTTACATCTCCCCCTTACAATGTAAAAAAGGAATATGACGAAGATTTAACGCTCGCTGATTATATGGGGCTTTTAGGGTCTGTATTGGAAGAGACCTATAATAAGTTAGTTACTGGGGGGAGAGCATGTATAAATATAGCTAACATCGGTAGAAAACCTTACATCCCTCTTCATGCTCATATAATAGAGATAATGTTAGAAATTGGTTTTTTAATGAGAGGTGAGATTGTTTGGAATAAATCTGCAAGTGCAGGTTCTTCTTGCGCATGGGGAAGCTGGAAATCTGCTTCAAATCCAGTTTTAAGAGATGTACATGAATATATTTTAGTATTTTCCAAGGATACATTTGCAAGGAAAAAAGAAGGAAAAGAAAATACTATAAGTAGAGATGAATTTTTAGAGTTTACTAAGAGTATTTGGAATTTTCCAACCGTTTCAGCTAAGAGAATAGGACATCCCGCACCATTTCCAGTAGAATTACCTTATCGTTTGATTCAATTGTATACTTTTAAAAATGAAGTAATATTAGACCCGTTTTGTGGAAGTGGTTCAACTTGTATTGCTGCATTAAAAGCAGGAAGGAATTACATAGGGTATGATATTAACAATAATTATGTAAAATTGTCTAAAAAAAGAATTAATGACTATAAAAGCCAAGAAACTCTACTTTAATAAAATAAGAATAAAACAGGTTTTTTATTCACTATTATTTTTTTTTAAGTAGTCTGCTATGGCTTGGCGGATATGGTAACTCATGGGGTTGTAGCTTTTTTCTGATAATTCCCTTAACTCATCTATCATTCCGGGTGGTAGCTTTATGGTTATTTGTTCCATTTGCTCTTTAGATTTAGGTCGGCCTCTTTTTTTGGTTTTAGGAATGGTATCACCTATACCTATACATTTATTTTAACCTATTTATTAAAGTTTTATATAATTTTTTATAATTTTATAAATATTTAATAAACTTCGTTAAATACTGCTATAACGAATTCATTATAATAATTTTTTAAAAGGAATGAAAATGGTTATGTAACTTTAAAACTTTTTATTATGGTATTGATATCGGATTGCATATTATTTATTCCCTTTCCAGAGAATATAAGAGCATATAAGGCCCCATTTTTTATAAATATTGCTACTTTCTTATGGGGATCACCATTGGATAGTGTAGATGTTATTATTTTCCCGTTTACACCATCTATTACTACATCTTCTGTAGATATTTTGTCTCCATCACCTGCTAAAATTTTCTCCCAATTTAAAGTGGCACCAGTTAGTTGACCATTATAAGGGGTTTTGCTGATGATGAAATTAAAACCGCTCTGGTTATTTGTTCCTGTTGTAATAACTTCATTTGGTATAGAAGGATCAGAGTGAGTATTATTTACGAGGATATATTTAGAAGGATAATCAAATGCTACCCCATTACTATTAAAATGGCTGGCAGAACCACCACCCATCATTAAAGCAAATAATAATAGCAAAACAAAAATCCCCACACCACCTATTAATATTTTGCTCCTGTTTATTGGTTTTTTATTTTCTTTATTAGATTTTTGATTGCCGCCTGGCGGTCTAATTGAAGCTCTTTTATTAGTTTCAGGTTTCATATTTGAACCGCATGATGCACAAAAAGTCGCACCATCAGGATTTTTAGCCCCACATTTTGGACATATATCACTTATTGGGGCTTGTTTCAAGTTTGGATCAATTATATCGATATTTTCAGCGTATCGTAATTTACCACCGCAATCACAGTCATCAATAAAGTCTGCTGCAGATTCACCAGGTTGCAGTTTATAATAACTTTTACATTTATTACAGATTAGATAACCCATATTTATCCCCCTCATAATTCTTGAATGAATTTAATCCCTTTTTAGTATAAATCGTTGTTTAAAGAATATTCCAATTAATCCTCCCAAAATACCTATTATACCACCTATTATAAAAGCAAATAAAACAACTCCTGAAATTCCCCCCAAAATATCTATTAAACCATTTAAACTTCTCAATACTAAAAAAGAAATAATATACAAGATTATTAAACTTATCCCTCCCAAAAAAAAGCCATAAAAAGTACCGTCAATATACTTTCTACCACCAACATATGCAGCAATGAAGCTTCCAAATAAAATAAACAATACTATAAACACGACTATCAGTATATTAGAAAGGTTTAGGATGATATAACGAATTATAAGTAACAGAAGAATAGGAGGTACAAGACTTACTAAAAATCCGAATACAAACGATTTATTAACATTAGTTTTATCTTTTTTGGTTATTACTAAATTACTAACTATGCCCAAAAATCCACCTAAAGCACAAATTAAAACTACAAGTATAATACCAGGCAGAAAATAACCTGCATTATAAGCGGCATTATCTGTGAATCCCACAAGATTAATTTTATAAATTAAAAATATTAAACCCTCAATAAACAAAAATATCAAACACGATATTAAACCTACAATAGCACCATTTAAAACCCCATCTTTTACTTTTCCAATAGCTATATATGCAGCAACAAAACCTCCAATTAATAATGGAATACCACCACTAACAACTAACAGGAACCCATTACCGGAATTATTAATTAGCAAATTTGGGATTAAAACAATTAAAACACCCACAACTAATCCTATAATCCTCATATTTCTATTAGAAAAATTTTTTGGCTTTGAGTTATTGTTATCTTCTAAATCAGATGATATAGGTTTATTGTAATCCTTATATAACGGATGACCACAATCTTCACAGTATTTCGATTCTGTAAGATTCTCTTTTCCACATGAAGGACAAATCTCAGATTTCTTTATTGATCCATAATTTTTGTTAATATCATCCAGAGATTCGGCATAAGTTAATTTACCCCCGCATTCGCATGATTCGAAATCTTTTGCTGATTCACCTTCCTTTAATGCGTAGAATCCTTTACATTTCTCACATATCAGATAACCCATGATAATCCCCAATTGCATTTTAATTTAAGATAATATATTAATTGTTATCATATTCAAACATAAAAAGTTTGATAAAAAATTGAGTAAATTTTTTTTAGACTATTTAAAAACTATTCTTAGACCTTGTCATCTTTTTCGATAATGATATTAATTATTCTATCCTCTGAAGGCATTTCACCTTCTCTAAGTAACATTTCAAGCTTTACCAACCTTTCCAGATCATTTACTCTATTTATTCTAATTTCACCATCATTAAGCTTTGTTTTAAATACCTCTATAATGTCGTTGATAATACTCAAATATTTGGTCTTAGCATCTATTAAACTGGTATTTGTTTGCTCATCGATTTTTTTGGCGTACTCTCTATTTCTGTGCTTTACTCTTTCCTGCCAGTTATACCAACTACTCCAATTATATACTGTACGCTCAGATACATGAAATTTACCTGCAACCTTACTGCAACTTCTTTTATCTCCTAAACTGTAATAATATTCAAAGGCTTCTATATTTTTTAGCGATTCGGTTTTATCCATTAAATCGTTCCATATCTTTTTTAATTAAATATTCGACTTCATCTACTATTATAATCATATTTATGTATTCTTCTGTATTTTTTACATACCTAATTGCATTTTTAGCTTCAGGTAATAATTTTAAAGCGTCTCTCCCCTCTTCTAAGGATTTTAATTTGAAATTATTTTCTATAAAAAAATTAAGCCCTTTTTTAATTAAAAAGGCCCAAAATTCAAGTTCATACTCCATTGTAACCCACCTATTTAACTTTCAGTTATTCGTCTACTATTAGTGTATAAGGTTCATTATACTTTATCAAAAGCATAGGTGATTGTAAATACCCAGTTATAGGTTTGATTAAAACACCTTCATCAATTAATTGTTGAATGAGTACATCTACTTGCTTAACTGTAAAATCAAACATCGCATTCAGTATATCATAGATTGTTTCTGCATTAACCATATTCCGGTAATCTAAGAATACAGGATTGTTTACGATTTTAAGTATCTCCTGTTCTGCATCAATGTAAGTACTTAGTATTGGATTCTCCCATGAGATTAAATTAAATGGAATATTCTTTACCGAAACAGGAGCATTAACCGTACAATCGGTATTGCAACATAGATTATCGCATGTGCTATCTTTTAGGCTTTCTATTTCCTCGGTTTTTAAAGTTTTAAACGGGAATTTTTCAGAAGGACTTATTTTTTTATAGTCATCTTCTACTGGGTCATAAACTATATCATGATATTTGTTATATTCTACCAGTGAAGTTTCAATGATTAATTGGTCTCTCTTATTTTCCCGGTTTGCACCATACTTATCCAAGAATTCATCTTGCTTCTCTAAAATTTTTAACCAATCTAAATCATGTAAGCGGTTATTACCGGATTCAGAAATCTTTTCAGAATTTAAATTGTAAACTTTAGTCCGTCCTTTAAAATTCTGCTCCTTTTTAAGAGGTATGTCTTCATAGATTATCCCTTTATCATTTAACTGTCTGAGGATTCTTCTGGCAGTGTCCTTGGTTATATCACCCAACTCACTGGATAATAATTTGGATGTAATTCCACCATGATTTAGAATAATGTCAGGGAGAATATTTAAGGCTTTAAGGGTTCTTGCGTCAAACTCAGTGGTTGTGGCATCTATTATGGGTAATGAAATTTGTAAGACATTATAAACATCCTGCCAGGTGGCCACTAAAAATAATTTATTATTTATAACAACCTTTGGTCTTTGGTGCTGGAATAGTAGAGTACTGGCTTTTATTAGTGTAGTAACTTTTTTAGAATCTCTCCGAGTCCTTAATGGTAGGTTATTTTTAGGAAAAATTCCCCTCAACATTTTTTCATAAGGAATTATTACATCATAAAGATTTAATGAAGATAAAGCCACTCTTAATTTCTCATATTTGTCCCCGAAGTTGGTTAATCCTTCTGCTTTATCTATAAGTCTGTCTGATTCTGTGAAATTATATTTTATTATTTTTTCAGTCTGTTCTTCGGATTCATCAAGGGGTATAATGAAGCTACGGGTAGAAAATTCTTTATCCAACTCGATAGCAGTTGTAGTTGTTACAAAACCTTTAGCTTCTACTTCTGTTTTCTGGATAGTAAATTCTCCCGTGTCAGGGTCTTTAACTGTGGTTTCAGCTTCAAATCCACCATCATCACTTGAAATAAATTTAAAACTCTTTCGCTTTGATTCCTGTTCAGAGGTTTCCTGGTGATATAATATATCGTAATTATCATCTTCTGAGTACTTTAGGGCGGTAGGACTTAAATCTCCAACCTTTTTTATTGTAAATAAGGATGTAATCATGTTGGCCAAGTTGGTTTTTCCTATTGATGAGCTACCCTTAAACACCACCATAAGTTTGTAACCAATACTCATTATGCTACAAAGCATTATACCCGTTAATTTACTATGTGTTTCGCCCTTTATGGCTTTATCTACATCTTTTTCTTCTAAAGCATCGTTAATAAATTTAAATAAATCAATCCCCTTAAGGAGATTGATTTCATTTAAATATTGATTTTTCTTTTCTTTATCCTTCAAATGGATATTTTCAGCTTCTTTAAGAGATTTTAATAATTTATCCCGATTATATTGTTTATTATTCATATTTATCATCCTTTATTTTTTTAAAGTATTCTTGTGCAGCTATTTGTACAAAATCAGATATATTAGATGCAAAACCCTTTTTTATAGCTTTATCTATTTTTAATGCATCTTCTGTTTCTATGGAAATTGTTTTATAGACTTTAATTTTAATCACCTGTATAATTAACTATTTGATAAGTTTAGAAGTACCATCCTTTGCTATAGCGTTTATAAGATTCTTAATTAACTCAGAATCTTGTTTATACCCTATTTCTAATGATAATAATGCTTTATCTATATTATCCGCAGAATCAAGGCCATTATCTATTATATTTTTCTTATCCAATTTTAATTCATAATAAGTTTTTAAATCTACAAGTGCATTGATTTTTAAATCGAGTATAAAGATGTCTAAATTGTTTGCTTTACATTTTTCCATATTTTTCCAATTTTCCATTTTATTCATTTTATCACCTCTTTTGAGTAATAAGAGTATATAACCAGATATATATATATTTAACGACCTTATGTACCCAGAATTCTGGTACAGAAGATTTATTGTATAGAATTCTGGTATAGAAGATTTTTTTGAGTCCAGAAAATTAAAAAATAACAGATAAATTAAATGATATAATAACCAAATTATTTTCTTTGAGAAAAATAGTAAGATGAATTAATAAGAATAAACTGAATTTAATAGTATAATTTTTAAGGTAATTAGATATATTTTAATAAAAAACTTGGCATTTGTGAGAAGAAATGATAATAATCCCCGCAGTTGATATAAAAAACGGTAAATGTGTTCAGCTGGTGCAGGGTCAGCCCGGAACTGAGCAGGTTGAAATAGATAATCCGGCGGAGGTTGCATTAAGCTGGCAGAATATGGGCGCCAAGATGCTGCACCTTATTGATCTTGATGGTGCCTTTGGAGATAACCAGCGCAACCAGGAAATAATTAAGAGCATGGTAACTGAATTATCCATTCCCATACAGATGGGTGGTGGCATACGAAGTATAGATGATGCAACAAAATTACTCCAGACCGGTGTTGAAAGGGTCATCCTGGGAACTCTGGCCATGGAGAATCAGGATGTTGTAACCCAGCTTTCAAATGAGTTTGGGAGTGAAAAGATAATAGTTGCACTCGATAGTAAGGACGGCCAGGTGGTGGTCCGTGGCTGGACAGAGAAAACCCAGCAATCAGTCCCGGAAATGGGAAAGATAATGGAGGATGCCGGGGCAGGAGGCATACTCTTTACCAATGTAGATTATGAAGGGCTTTTAGAAGGATTTAATATAGCACCTCTTAATGAACTGTTAAAAGCAGTTAACATACCAGTGGTATATGCAGGCGGTGTTTCATCCATTGATGATTTAAAAATATTATCCAGCACCGAGGTTTATGGAGTAGTTATAGGTTCTGCTCTTTATAAAGGTAAAATTGATTTTGAAGAAGCGTTGAACCTGTAATTTTATTCAATTTGGGACTGGCAAATATAATGTTCTTAAGTGATGATGAAATTATTGAAAGTCTGGAATCATATTTAAAATCGGTAGAAGAACAGATAAATTATTTAAAATCTTCTATAAGATACAGGAAGAAAATAAGATACCAGACAATTTCATTTCCATATCAAAAAGTCTTTATACATATTAAAGGCAGAAAAAGATTGGATAAAGGAATTTTATAAAAGAATTGTAAATTGAATAGAATTATGTAATTGAATATTTGGTTTTTTTTAACTGTTCTTTAATTTTCTCTATTAATGGATTTTTCATATTTCATAATTTTTTCTAACGATTTTTTATCTGCTTTCCTTTTATATTCTCTATTTTCCAGACATTTGATTTGAGTAAAATTATTGCAAAAATTGCCATCAATACAGAACCATAAATTCCTGATCCAAATGAAAATACCGGGTCAATGGAAGTTGCTATGTATAATTCGGATGGTGTTTGGGTCATATCGGTAATTAAATGCAAAATTACAGCGATCCAGACGCTTTCAGTTTTTAAAACGGTATAACTGAAGATAATACCCATTACAATGGTTCCCAGTATCATTGCTATATTTCCCATAATAGGTTGACCAGGGTAATTGTTTCCCAATAATATTGTTCCGCTGTGCCATATTCCCCAAATTATACCCAGTAAGAGCACACCTTTATAACCTCCGAAAAGTGGGAATAATCTGTCCTGGAGGAAAACCCTCCATCCATATTCCTCCCCAAAAACAGCTGGCCACAGTAAAAGGGCCCCAACTATCAAAAGGCTAATAAATGTTGACAGAAATAAATTTAAGTTAAATTCCTTTGCCGGAACTCCCAAACCAGTGATATAATTTAAAATCAAACTTACAAAGAGTATTATGAAATATATCAGCGGAACAACGATGTAATATTTTAAGTTCTTTCCAACGAATAACTTCGAAATAACCAGTTCATTTCTCCATTTCTTTTTTATGTTGAGTATAATTACAGCTAATAAACCTAAAACAGCAATAATAGTAGAAACTAAGGGTAAATTAAGTGGTAAGCTACTGGTGTTTCCCAATAGGGGGTGGAAATATCCTTCAAAAAAGAACATGATAACAAATGCCAAAAAGAACGTGAAAACTATTTTTGTCTCACGGGATAAAGGGATTGTTTTATAATAAACCATACAGATTATGGCGGCGGTTGCTGGAAAAAGCATATGTGCAATTCCTGTAATCCCCCATATACTGGAATTTGCTGTTGTTTTTGCACCTATGAATAAATATACTATTAAATCAAGTAAATATGTAGCTGCAAAAGTGATTATTAGGAATATAATAATTTCTTTTTTGATTTGTCCCTTATCTAATTTAATCTCGGTCAAAGTTAACCCCCTATATAAGTAAGATAACTTTAATTGATTTTCATTTTATAAGTATTTTTCAAAATAAATTAAAAAAAGTTGATTAAAATTCAATAGAATTGGATTTAAGAATGGAAATTACGTAATATGAGCTCATTTTCTGCGTTGTCCACTATTCTCCTCATCTTAAGTATCTGGTCGGGATTGGTGGATATGGAGCTTATGCCCCAGTGCACCATCTGCCTCACAATCCGGGGGTCTGAAGCAGCGTAACCAGTGATGCAGCTTTCAACATCTGCTTGAATACATTGGTCTATAACCATTTTTACCATGGCCATAACAGACGGGTGGGTTATCTGGAAGTGTTTGGCTACTTTAACACCCCGGCGGTCCACAGCCAGGTTGCACATGGTCAGGTCACTCATACCGATGGTTATAAAATCCAATCCGCTCTTCAGGAACTCATCAAATGTAAAGACCACTGAAGGAGTTTCTACAGAAACCCCCACCTTCAAATCCTGATGTGGGATGATGCCACACTTCTTTAAGTATTTTTTAGATGCGATATATTCTGAGATGTCCCGGACATAGGGTATTTTCAGGGCCAGGTTACTGTAACCTTCATCTAAAAGGTTTTTAACTGCCATAAATTGGGCTTCTAATATCTGGGGGTTGTTTAAATCCTTTTTTATCCCACGAGATCCTAGTAATGGGTTGCTTTCAGCTGGTTCAATTTCTCCTCCCTCCAGATGTTTCAACTCATCGGTGGGGATGTCAAAGGTCCTGAAAAAAACTGATTTAGGATAGAACGCATCAACTATTACTCTAACACCATCAGTTAAAACATCGGTCAATCTATCTTCATCTAAAAGTATTTGGGGATGTTTACCGGTTCTGATTATCATGTTTTCAATACGCAGTGAACCTACTCCATCAGCGTAGGGGGCCACCCTACCTGCTATTTCTGGGATGTTTAAATTGGCCTTTATCCTGGTAGAAGGATTATATACTTCCAGGAATTCTTTTTCTTCCTCCAGTTCAATAAAACCCTGGTATATGTTTCCAGTCTTAGCATCAACTGTTACTATTTCATTTTCTTTAAGAACAAGAGTGGCATCACCGGTTCCCACCACACAGGGAACACCGAATTCCCTCAGGACAATGGCAACGTGACTGGTGATACCTCCATAATCAGTAATTACACCCCCAGCCTTTCGGAGGTAGGATAACATATCTCTTGATGCCTTGGAAACCACCACAATCTCCCCACCGTCAAGATTAATTAAATCATGGAGTGTTTCTATCATTTTTACCTTTCCTACGCCGATGTAGGGGTTGGTTCCAATGCCTCTAATTATGATCATAGAATCAGCCATTCCAAATTTCTGATACTGGGAATTGTTAAATAATTTTATATGGTAAGATGATTAACTTACTTTTTTGGGTTAAATTCATTTTAAAGATTAGCTAACAATAAGATTAGCTAACAATATAAATACGCAAAAAGAAAGGATAAAGATCATGGAATTGTCACTGAATATCAGATGTGCACTTGCCCAGTTGGCTGGTAAATTATCTAAATATATAATAAAACTGGGAAGAGGAATGGGAAAAAGCTTCCCTGGATACATCTACCTTAAAATTGGAAAAAAGGAATGTGTAAGTAAATTAACCAGTAACTTGGATATAGGTTCAATACTAATTACAGGGACCAATGGTAAAACCACCACCACCAAGATAATAGCACTCTTACTGGGTAATGATACGGATATAATCTATAATTATGAAAGTAACACTATAAATGCTATTATAACTAGTCTTCTTGATGGTAATGCAGATTTAGGAGTTTTTGAATACGGTATTAGGGATATTAAACATGCTATTCCAGATACAGTTAGCAGGATAATCGGGCCTGCTGGGGTAGTTTATACCAATGTTTCCAGGGAGCATTCACAGATAGGCGGTGTAAAAAACCCATTTGAAAAATATCTAAAGGCAAAGCAGCTGCTTTCCCAGCCCATGAAAAAAGGAATAGTAATATCCAATGCAGACGACCCCAGAACAGCTTACATAGGCAAAAGTAAGGAAGAAGATGTGGGAGTATCATACTATGGCCTGGACATAGATATGGAAGACAAAACACCTATAACCGGGGATATATTCTGCCCAGTGTGTAATGAAAATTTGACTTACTCTAAAAGGTATCTTAATCATAGGGGAATCTACGAATGTAGCTGTGGCTTCTCCCGGCCCGATCCAAATCTTAAATTTACACAGTTAAAGGCAGGTAAAGACCGCTGGCAGGTAAAAATAGAAGGGGAAGTATTTAATTATCCCACTGGTAAGAGTATTAAACTGGATTTCCCGGTTGATGTACCTTCATTTGGTGTGCATAACCTGTACAACCTGTTATGTGCTGCTATAACATATGTGACTTTCACCCCACAACCGAAAAGGATTGAAAAAACTACACAGGAAATATTCAACTCACTGGACCTCTCCATTCTACCCCCTGGTCGATTTGAAATATTCAAGGTTAATGGCAATAAGCTGGTGGGTATGGGTCAGGGTGATAATGGAGATGCTCTAAAAGCTAACATCCAATTTATGCAGACGTACGCAGGTGATGAAATAGCAGAACAAACCGGGTTTATATACACAACCCCTGATGAAGATGAAGAGGAAATATTTGAAGACCACTTCAGTTCAATAATCTCATTTAACCCAAGGATAGTACATGTAGTTCCAGGCAGGGAATCTGTAGATGCTGCACAGAAATACTATGAAATAATTAAAGAGAAACTACCAGCAGATTTTTATCCATTATCACATGAGGATATGGAGAAGAGAATAGGTAAGATCAGTGAATTGGTTAAGGAATCCCAGTATAGTTATGTTATTGTCTCTGGCTGTGGGCCCGAACAGTACATGTGGGGGAATCTAAAGTCAAGCTGTAAATCTCAGCAAAACAGATAAATCATTATTGATAGGTAACAGAAGGTGAGAATATTAAAATTATAATGGCTACCGGAACCTTTGACTTAATCCACCCTGGCCATGGGTACTACCTCCAGCAATCAAAGAACCTAGCAGGAGAGGATGGTAAACTGGTGGTTGTGGTGGCCCGAGATATTACGGTTAGGAAACGAAAAAGGGTGCCGATTGTTAATGAGGATCAAAGATTAGAGGTCGTTAATATGCTAAAACCAGTGGATGAAGCATATCTGGGGCACACCACCGATATGTTCAAGATAGTTGAAGAGATCGACCCAGACATTATCACAATAGGGCCAGACCAGGATTTTGATTTAGATGCAATCAGAGAGGAACTTTCTAAGAGGAATCTGAAGGCGGAATTGGTGAAGATCACTGGTTATAAGCAATCACAACTCGATAGTTCCTGTAAGATCATCCGTAAAATAAAGGAAACAGAGTTCCATGAGGATGCACTTAAGCACTGCTAAATAGTGTACTTTTAATTAAAGTATTTCTAAATAATGGATTGTTAATTAAGCACTGTAAATATGATGTTATCTTAAGCACTGCTAAATATATTATTAAATAAAATTAATGGCATTTTTACATGGGATAGGCTTTAATTCGTTTAAAAATAAAAAGAAAAAAAAGGAAAGGGGATTTTTTAGAAAGGCAATTCTGCATAGGTGCCTAGTTGAGTCCAGTTTTTGGTATCCCAATTATTTATCACACCGAAGGTATTTCTGGGGCTAATTGCATCTGCTCGATTCCATTTCCCGTTTACATATACCTGGGCCCATACGTGTCCAAAGGTCCCATCTGAGAATTTACAGATTCCATGTTCATATTTGGTCTGTAATCCCGATGCGCGGTTTAGGGCAACGAGTAAATGGGTTGTGTCAACACAGTTACCTTTTTTTGAACTCAGCGTATCAAGTGCTCCTTTTAACGTGTTGTAGTAAAAGGAATACGCTATGTTATCTCTGACCCAATTGAATATGGCGGTTGCTTTAGCATTTTCCGTTGTTTTGCCGGCTGTTATGCTTTTTGAAAGGTTTATTATTGTCTGGCTATTGGAAGGGGCATCTTTTGTTGCCCGTAGATATTGATTGTTAGTTGGTTGTGTGGTTGATTTTTTCCACGGGTTTACTACAGCATAGTTCGGTAATACATTCTTCACAGCGTAGAAATATACTATCCGTGATTCCAGATAGATCAGTGTTTCGTATTGTATTTTCCCAAGGGTGCTGGAGGCAAAGTTTGGTGCATTACCATTGGAATCCATATAA
Source organism: Methanobacterium sp. UBA294 (assembly GCA_002494495.1). GTDB lineage: Archaea > Methanobacteriota > Methanobacteria > Methanobacteriales > Methanobacteriaceae > Methanobacterium_A. The sequence goes on along the minus strand of DACB01000016.1, from coordinate 93,783 downwards.
TTATGGATCCTGTTTGCCAGATCAACGTACCCTGATTTGTCTATGTTTCCACTTTTTAAGTCTTCGCTGGGACTTGAAGGTGCGCCTGCATTTTTAAATGCAATGGATGTTAATTTATTACCGTTTATCCGTATTAAACAGGTGTTCAGGAGTTTTAAAAACTGTGGCATGGTTATGTCTTTACCATTTAT
>DACB01000016.1:91843-93469 GCA_002494495.1 Methanobacterium sp. UBA294 | reverse complement strand
TATCATGGTAACTCATTATGTTTGAGTACCGGTATATTAGGGACTGGAAACCGACATTCCCTATAGAACTGGTGGCAAAGTTAGGTGCTCGACAGTTGGTGTTAATGTAGGTTTGGACACTGGTTGCCATGTTTAAGTATTCTGTTTTTTTGAGAATACCATCTTTGATGTTTTCTGAGATATTTTTTGGTGTACCTACTTCTTTTAATTTGATTTGTGTTGTAGTTCCTTGGTTTATTTGTATTAAACCAGTTGTGAGGAGTTGTAGAAACTGAGGCATATTAACTTGAACTTTTCCTATGGTCACAAAGTTAGGGAGCCTTTTATTGGTTTCTATATAGGTTTTAACCCGTCCTGATGCTTCGGTTACTTGTTTATTGGTGAACCAGTTATTCTGGACATTACTATCTCCTGCAGCCGTTTGGGCATACTGAATATTGGTTGAGCTTAGGTTTTTTATGGAGTTACTTGTAGTAGTTGAGGTGTTTGTAATCAGGTAATTTGTCTTGTTATAAATTGTATTATTATCTGCCCCGGGACTACCCGCAGCGGATGTACTTTGTGTTAATGATGTTTTTGTATTGTGTACTGCAATATTATCCTGCTGTATAGATGTATTGGCGGTAATTTCCGTGTTTGACTGGTTTGTTGTGGTGGCATATATATTTGGTATTAACAATGCTACTACTAAAAGCAGCAACATCGTAAGCAACAATGGTCGCTTCACTTATATTGCCCCCGATTTCAGCAATGTCAGATAACAATTTCATGGTTCCGACAATTATATCTGTTATAATTAGAAATATTTAAATCTTTTTAAATTTTTCACCAAAAAACACTGTTTAACGAAGTAATTTTTTATGTATAAAACAAACAATTTTAATTTTAAAGATTTTGTTTTATTGAAGTCAGATTTTAAATTGTAGTATTAGGGACTAAATTTTGAAGTCAGGTTTCAAATTGTAGAATTAGGGAGTAAATTTTTTCTAATTTTTCCAATATTATTTTATAAACCTGAATACTAAACTAAGGTATGGAAAAGATACATGTCCACCAGGGATTGATCATCCTACAAAGCTCGAAGCATATGGCAGAACTCATACCTGAGGTAAGGAGCAATTTGGTCATGGCCCGGGAAGATGCGGGAGTTATAGATGACGTAGTTGGAGTACCCGGGCGTATAACTACAGTAGATGGTAATGTAAAGGCGTTCACAATGCCTGAGTGGGGTGCATCCAGCCATATGGCTCGGATGGTGCTGGAGGTAATGAAACATGATCCAGAACGCCGATGTGCCCTTAATTTACGATATAATACAGTTGTTATCGAGATATGTGAAAAATTAGGGTTAAAAGTGTCTTCTTACAACCGGAGAGAAGAACCTGAAGAACAGCATAAGATAGAAGGGAAAACAGTCTCCTGGGGTGTTGAACAAGCCATATCCAGTTTGGGAGAAGTTCCAGATATCATATATCACACTGGGGATTGGGGTAAGGAACCCATCATTGCATTAATTGGACATGACCCAGTTGAAGTAGCCAGTATGGCTGTCTGCATGGCAGAACTTTTCCATGTCCGGAAGAATAAAAAATAGGTATATTCTGGATGGATAATAGATAATTAAAA
>DACB01000016.1:0-91793 GCA_002494495.1 Methanobacterium sp. UBA294 | reverse complement strand
TAAATTTTATTTCTATTCTAAATTATACTCTATTCTACATTAACTTCTGTCCTGCCTAACTTGGGTAGGGTTATTTGGAGGACTCCGTTTTCAAGTTCAGCATTTGCCTGGTCGATAATTATGGAAGTGGGGAGTTCAACAACTCTTTTAACTTCGCTGTACCTACGTTCTCTTCTGACATAGTTAGCACCTTTTTCCAGTGCATCTTCATCAAAAAGAGCTATGATCTCCAGGTTATTGCTGCCTAGTTCTATTTTGATGTTTTCCTTTTTAAACCCGGGAAGATCTGCCTTGACAATTATAACATTTCCCTGGTCTATTACATCAACCAGTGTTTTGCCTATAATACCAGATGCATATCCAGATACTGTCTTTTCCAAATCAGTCTGCGATTCTTTTATTGCACTAAAAACATCATTAAATACCTGTTCAGCAACGTTTCTTCTTGTCATCTTTAAATTCCTCCAATTTATCAATTATCTGGGAGATACCGCTGCCTTCAGAAGCGGTTATAAGTATGGGTTCATCTATCTTATGAATATAATCATTCAAATAATTAATATTTTCCACGAGGTCCAACTTATTAAATATGCAAATAATTGGTATTTTGAAGATCTTTTTGATGGACTCGTATAATATGAACTGGTTTTCCAGGGGGTAACCAGATGTTTCTGATGCGTCTAAGATGTATAAAATAACATCTGCCAAGTGTTCAAGTGCCACCATGGCGTTTAGCTCGATGGTGTTCATATCATCGATGGGCCTGTCTAAAAGTCCAGGTGTATCTATGATCTGGTATTTCTGCCACTTACGTTCTAAGTGGCCGATTTGTATTCCGGTGGTTGTAAATGGATAATCTGCAACTTTGGGTTCAGCAGTTGTGATCTGTCTTAGAATTGTGGATTTACCCACGTTGGGAAAACCGGCTATAACCGCTGTAATGGCATTGAAATCAACAGTGGGCATATTCCGAAGCCGGGCCTTGGTATAATCTAGAAATTCAAGTTCCTCACTTATTCGGTTGACCACAGAGGATATACGACCATAAGCTTCCTTACGTATCTTCGATGCGTTTTCTGGAGTGGATCTCCTTATTTTTTGGGGGTATTGCCCTTCAAATTTGGCAAGAATACCCACCGCCCAGTTGAGCGCGCCCAGAGATTTTTTAAGCTGGTCAACACCCACCACAACATCGATGTAATCTTGGTAGAACAGGGGCATTTGCTCTACCTTAGGAGTCTTTTCAAGGATACTCTTGAATGTTTCTTCTATAACCTGACAGGCGGTTCTAACCCTGATTTCTTCAATTCGCTTAGATTTCAGATGATGGGGGATTTTAGAGCTTCTAGCTTTATTCGCGGCCTTTTTAGCGCGGTTGAATCCCTTATCTAATGCTTCTTCTGGTGTGGGTATAGTTGGTAGGAACATGGTTAATCATAAATTTAAAATTAAAATGGTTGAGTAATAAAAGTCCGTTACTTATTTAGAAATTCAACTGATTCTGTAATAATAGATAATTGGCTACATTTATATTTAAAGTGATGTAATTTTATTCATTAAAAATTTGGCCCTGGAATTTGTAGATCTGTGTGTCCTGCTCGAGCCAGCAATCCACATTAAGTCCTGCCTTCCTACAGGTGTTTGCAAGAAATTCTTCTACATTCCACTGCCACTCCACTGCAACCTGGGGTAGTAAGAGTCCGCGACCAGAACAGCCTTCCACTATAAGGCCATCTGTGCCTATACCTATTTTTTCAAGGTACTCTGCTGGTTTATCCACTTCAATGAGTTCCGGTTTAGTTAAGACACTCACCTCTACATGGATATCATTTAGTTCCCCAGGGGATACAGGTGGAAACCGTGGGTCCTGAATAGCAGATTGTATAGCTACTTCTATAACTGCATTTACTAAAGGTTTTACAGGTTCAGGGTAACCTATACATCCCCTGAGCTGTTCATTTTTATTCAGGGTTACAAATACACCCATTTCCTCCTTTAAATTGTCCGGTGTATCTTCAGGTACTTCTAATATTATCTTATCCTTCAGATAGGATTCAAGGGACGATCTGGCCAGTTTTATTAGAAATTCACCTTCTTCATTACTGATCATTATTTTCACCCTCACAAAATTGTTTAACTTATGATCCTCCACCTACTGTGGCTTCCTTAACCCTTACATGCGGTCCGCCGTCCCCTACAGGTACGGTCTGCCCTGATTTACCACAGAAACCCACGCCCATCTTGAAGTCGGATCCTACTCCATCCACCTTCAGGAGCATCTCTAGAATATTCCCAGAGAGGGAAACATCACGGAGCGGATTTTTTACTTCCCCATTTTCTATAAAAAATGATTCAGCAGCGTTGAATTGGAAAACTCCTTTACCAGTGTCCACCTGTCCTCCACGGGATCCTTTAAGGTATATACCATTATTTATATCTTCAGTGAGTTCATCAAATTCTAGTTCACCTGGTTTAAGGTAGGTGTTGCTCATCCTTACTATGGGCTGGTCCCCCACAATGGATCGGGCATTTCCTGATGGTGTAATATCAAGCTGAGATGCTGTTTCCCTGGAGCTTAAAAGAGATTTTAGGATGCCATCTTCAACAAGGATATTCTTACTGGTATTTACACCTTCTGCATCATAGGGATAGTAGCCGAAGGCATCCATGGTTGCGTCATCTATAATGGTTACTAAGGGTGAACCTATCTGTGTGCCCATCTTATCTTTGAGTATGGAATCGTTTTGTAATATTAAGTCAGCCTCTGATGCATGTCCCAGTGCTTCATGTATGAATACTCCGGTAAGTTCTGGGTCCATGACCACGGGGAATTTCCCGGATGGCGGTAGTTCAGCTTTAAGTAGTCTTAACGCTTTTTCTGCAGTTACTCTTCCAAATGTTTCCAGGTCTTCCTTCTCTATAACCTCGAAACCAGCGGCACCACCTGTGCTTTTATGTCCGAACTGTATGATACCATCAGAGGAAGCTACTGTGTTCATAAACAGTGCTACTCTGCTATCTTCCATCTCCAGTTGGGTTCCATCACTGTTGGTGAATAGTGTTTTACCTTCTCCTTCCACGTAGTTTACAGTGGTGCTTACAATCCCCTGGAGATTAGCGGCTTTTTCCACTTCGGACATGGTCTTTTTTTTCTCATCTACGGAAACATCCTGCAACTTCAATTTTGCCTTGGATTTTACTTTATCCTGGGTTGGTTTTACATCTGCCAGCATAACATCATTTTCTAAAGTGGAGGCTAATTTCAATGCAGATTGTCCAGCATCTTCTATTTTAGCAGGGTTAGTGGTGAAGCTAACACCCCATGCACCATTTTTTAAGACACGTACACATCCGCCCCAGCTATTGCCGTATGTAATTTCTTGAACCTTCCCATCCTTCATTACCATAACGTTGTTTATGCTTTTGTTAATCCTTATATCAACATAATCAGATTTTTTCTCTAAAATATCCAATATCTTTGGGATTAAATCGATATCCAATGAAAATTCTTCTTTTCTAGCTATTTTATTCTCCCCCTAAGTGTTATTTCTTTTGATATAAAATGAAATTTATTCTATCAAGTTTTCAGGGTACAACTTGTATTTTTATACGTTGTAATTATTAAAATTTAGGATTAAAATCTGGATGGAGCTGGAAATATTAAAATATTTCCAAAAAGGTAAGTTCTGTAGGTATTTTATTATTTTAATTCACTATGGATAATACCCTAAACCTTGAATGTAACCTTCTGGAGCCTCAATTGTGCATAACTTTTTATGCTTGGATATATAAGTTTGATAATGCATCCAAATAAAGATGCAGAAATTTAGAAAAAAAGAACAGAAATAGAAAATAAACGCAAAAAAAGAAAAATTAGAGAGAAAAAATATATAAAAAAAAATTCGGGTGATAGAAGATGAAAAAGATAGCCCTCATAAGCATCTTAGCTGTGTTGCTTGGCACGATGCCCATATATGCTGCAGAATCCAGTGCTGCACAACAGTTACAATCAGAAAATCCTCAATTATACCAGGATTTAATGGATATTAAGGATCAGATAATGCAGAATCCGCAACAGATAAATGATTTATTACAGAATCAGGATGTGCAGAATGAGATAAGTCAGTGGTTACAGAGGCAGGATGTTCAAGACCAGATATACCAGTGGCTTCAAAATCCAGTGATTCAGGAGAATTTGAAGTTGTTATTCCAGAACCAGGATATTAAAAATGAATTGAATAATATCCTCAATGCATAAAAGGAATATAACTATTTTATTTTTTTTAAATTTATTTTTTTACATGAATAAAAATTTAAGCTAGCTAATTGGAGTCATTTATTTTACTAATAATCTACAACTAAACTTATCATTAACTTTATAATCCATTAATTCTCAATAAAAGTATTAGTAAAGTGCCGGATGTTGGGTATAATGAAAACTGTAGAAGAAATAAATGAAAGGATCAAGGATGGAGACGCAGTGGTGGTGACCGCCGCTGAAATGACCGCCTTAGTAAAGGAAAATGGCGCGAAAAAGGCCGCAGAAGAAGTTGATGTAGTGACAACTGGTACATTCGGTGCTATGTGCTCTTCGGGGGCCTTCCTCAACTTCGGCCACAGCGATCCACCTATAAAAATGTCCCGCACATACCTGAATGGAGTGGAAGCCTACTCTGGACTGGCCTCAGTGGATGCATACTTGGGTGCAACCCAACCAAACCGAAAGCCGGATATAGGTTTAGAATATGGGGGATCCCATGTAATTGAAGACCTTATAAATGGAAAAGAGATAGAACTCCATGCAGAAGCCTACGGAACAGACTGTTACCCCTTAACAGTGATTAAAACCCAGATCACACTGGAAAACCTTAACCAGGCAGTGATGTTAAATCCACGTAACTGCTACCAGAACTACGCCTCAGCAACCAACTCCACTGATGAAACACTCTACACCTACATGGGCACATTACTACCCAATATGGGAAACGTAAGTTACTCCAGTGCAGGAGAATTAAGCCCATTATTAAATGATCCCTACTTTCAGACCATGGGAACCGGCACAAGAATTTTTCTCTGTGGTGCCCAGGGATACATCATAGGAGAGGGAACACAGTTTGCCACAGAGGTAGAAAGGAAAAATGGAGTACCAATTACAACTGCAGGTACACTGATGCTTAAAGGAAACATGAAGGAAATGGATGCTGAATATGTCCGTGGGGCGACCATGCCCAAATACGGACCCACCCTTTACGTAGGGGCCGGAATCCCCATACCCATACTTAACCAGGAAATAGCACAGAGAACAGCCATTAGTGACGAGGAAATCGTCTGTCAAATAGTAGATTATGGTGTGCCAAGAAGAAACAGGCCCATTGTAAAGGAAACTAACTACCATGAACTTAAAACTGGTGCAATTGAATTAAATGGAATGGAAGTACCCACCTCACCATTATCCAGCCAGAAAAAGGCCCTGGAGATTGCTCTTAAACTCAAAGAATGGATCGATAAGGGAGAATTTTACCTAACCAGCCCAGTGGAAAAACTACCCAGCAAAGGCTACACAGTTAAACCATTGGAGATCCAGAAACCCCGTACACTGGTCAAGGATTTAAAGGGTGAAACCTTAATACTAGCCCATCCAAATGATGCCATAAACGAAGTTGCAAAGAAAATGGTTCAAAATAACATAAACCATTTACCAGTGGTGGATGATAACAATAAACTCTTGGGTATCGTGACTTCATGGGACGTGGCCAATGCAGTGGCCCGTGATAAAAATAATTTAACGGACGTCATGACCAAAAAGGTGATAATAGCCAGGGAAGAAGAACCAGTGGATGTTATAGCCCGGAGAATAGATAAAAATAAGATCTCAGGACTCCCTATAATTGATAAGAAAAACCAGGTGAAGGGAATGGTTACAGCAGAGGATATATCCAGACTCATGGGTGGTGATTGAAATGAAAGCATGGCTCACCTTCTCTCCAAAGATTGTAAGTAACTCCATCATATCAAACCTAATAAAAAATTATGATATTGATTTCAACATCCTAAGAGCAGATATAACCCCAGAAGGTGGTAAGATGCTCATTGAAATCAGTGGAACACAACAAAAACAAGCCGCTGAATTCATGGAAAAGGAAGGAATCCACCTTAACCCTATAAATAAGGTAGTTAAAAAGGATGAAGAAAAATGCATTGATTGCGGGGCATGCATCTCATTATGTCCGGTTAAAGCAATTAATACAACCGAAGACTGGACTGTAGAAGTTGATGACCTGAAATGTGTTGGCTGTAATTTCTGCACAAAGTCATGTCCAACCAGGGCCATATGGGTTACTGAATAGGTACAACCATGAATTGATAATTAAAACCAGGGGGTAAGATACTACCTGTTTTAAAATAATATTTTTTCTAATCTTTAAACTCCTTCAAAATCTTCCTTCTTGCCTCACCAATGGTAAGGGGATAGGGTTTATCAAAGGGTAATTTATCTTCTTTTTTTAATATTTCCATTAAATGGGCGATACGGGGCAGCCTTAGGTTAGCATCACGGATGGTTTTAATATCCTCAAAGACTTCTGATGGGTTTCCTTCTTTTATGATTTTACCATCGCTTATGATGTACACGTTGTAAGCGTATAATGGGACCAAATCAACATCATGGGTTGAAATAACGATGGTCATTCCTTCCTGGTTCAGACTGTAAAGTAAATGCATGATCTGTGAAGCTCCCTTAGGATCCAGTCCAGATGTGGGCTCATCCAGTACCATAATTTCTGGCCGCATGGCCAGTATACCTGCGATGGCCACTCGCTTTTTTTGGCCACCACTCAGGTGATGGGGCGCTTTATTTTCCATCCCATCCATACCAACCCTTTCCAGGGACTCTTTAACCCTATCTTCTACCTCTTCATCACTTAACCCTATGTTCATGGGTCCGAAGGCCACATCTTCCACCACGGTAGGTGCAAACAACTGATCATCTGGATTCTGGAAGACAATACCCACCTTCTGCCGGACCTCAATTAAACCTTTCTTACTGTAGTCTAATGGGTTTCCATTCACCCGGACTGTCCCTGAACTAGGTTTTAATATTCCATTAAAATGCAGAAATAAAGTGGATTTACCAGCCCCATTAGGTCCTAAAAGGGCAATAATTTTACCCTTTGCTGCCTTAAAGTCCACGTTTTTCAGGGCCTGAGTACCGTCGGGATAACTGTATATGATATTTTCAGTTTCAATTACATTCATGTGGTCACCTGTGATTGTATGAGTAAATGATGGATTAATTTAAATTTGGATGAATTTTTATTTGCATTAAATTAAGATACTTTATTTTAATATTCGAAATTTTTTGAGATGCTTTATTTTAATATTTGAATTATTTAGTATTTGGATTTTAATGATTTTGCTGAAATATTTAATATAGTTGCACGGCTTTTTTTTTATAGTGTAGGAATTCAATATGATCCGAATTACTATAGATTTTGAATATATTCGGTTCTTGGATGTAATAATGTAAATAAATACTGTTACAATAAAATTGCGCACCACTTACCAGTGGAAAGTTGTTTTACTAAAATACACTAAAACTTCCAGTGAAATAAAGCCCAATAATTAACATTACTTCAAATAATACCAATAATGCTAGATTGCTGTTCCTTATTGTATTTATGTTTCTTTGTTTTTTAAAGGTTTTAATTGTACCATCATAGCATCTTGATTCCATGGTTATATAAGATTGTTCACCCTTCATCCATGTTCTAATGAAGAGGTTACTGCCCAACATTCCCAGAGATTTAATGGATTTTTTAACTGATGAATAACCCAAACGTGTTTCCTGGGTGTGGTACATGGTGATAGCTTCAGATAGAAACACGAATATGTACCTATACATTAGCATTGCTATTTCCAAAACGATTTTGGGTATTTTTATAAGACGCAACACAGAAAAAAGTTCAGTCATGGGTGTAGTAAGAGCCAGAAAGGACAGACAAGAAAAACCCCCCATTACCCTTGCAAAAACAAGAAGCCCTAGGTTAAAACCATCCTCTGTCACCGCTAAATTGAATATCCCCAGTTCCAGAATGTGTGTACCAATTCCAAAAAATATGGCCATAAAAACAAAAGTTAATAATGCGAAAGAAAAGGGGATAACCAGAAATTTTAAGTAAAATTTCCAGGGAATTTTTGCTTTAAATAGAATTAAACCAGACATAAAAATTGCAATGATGAAGGGTACAATTGGTGATGTGGATATTAAACTAACAAGCATGGTTAAAATTCCAAATAGAACCTTAAAATTTGTATTCATATCTTTGAGGTTGTTGGAATGAGCATAAGTATCCAAGATGTTATCAAACATGTTTAATCCTTCATCAATCATTAATTGGCTTTAAATCCTCAATTGAATTTTAAATCATTATTTGGCTTTTATTTCTTTTGTTTTTTATTTTTCATGCTGTCTTGACCTTTGTAATATCCCAGAACATAGCCAATAATAATAGCTCCAATAGCTGCCTGTAAAGCAAATAAAAGACTTTCTATCTCACCACTTGGTGGTTCCCATATGGAACTGAACCATGGTTCGTAGCCCGTTTCTTCTATCACATCACTAGCCTCACCATCAGCTCCGCCAAAGTAACCCTCATCTTCACCAAGTCCACCATACATGGTAAAAGGTACGATTACTATTATTGCAACCAAAGCCAGTAGAATAATGGGTTTTATATCTACCATTTAAGCCACCCCAGCTTCTTCTATTCTTTCTTCTTCTTCAGGTCCTATGACTTTTAATTTTTTTAAAATATCGGGTCTTCTTTTTTTAATGTAATCAAATATTACAACGGTTACTAATCCTTCTGCAATGGCCAGAGGTACCTGGGTATAAGCAAATATAACCATGAACTTGACTATGGCTTCTCCAAATGTGGGAATGGGGAAAGCCAGTGACAGCTGTAGTGCGGTGGTTATGTAGGTTAACCAGTTTCCAAGAAGTGCGGCAAAGAATATTCCAATCGAAGGACCCCAACCTATCTTCTTAATACCTTTAAACACAAGCCAAGCTACAACGGGACCTACAATACCCATGGAGAAAATGTTAGCTCCGAGGGTTGTTAATCCACCGTGTGCAAGTAGAAGAGCTTGAAAAACCAGAACAATTGCTGCCATGACGCTAGCAACTGCAGGTCCAAATAATACAGCACCTAATCCATTACCAGTAGGGTGAGAACAACTTCCTGTAACTGAGGGAAGTTTTAAAGAAGATAAAACAAACATAAATGCGCCTGAAACTGCTAATAAAGGTTTTGTTTCTGGTTTTTCATCTGTAATTCTTTTAATACGGATTACTCCGTATGCAACAACAGGTATTGAAATTAAATACCATAATAAACACCATTCCCATGGTAAAAATCCCTCCATAATATGCATGATCAAATCTCCTTTAACGTTTATCAAGCATAATTGAATAAAATGGATATATAAAGTTTGCTATTTTACTTGAACAGAACTAAAGTAAATTGAAAATAAGGTGCGCCAAACATTGTATGAGATTAACAGTTAAAAAAAAATTCAAAAAGAATTTAAAACAGATTGGTTAATTAAAATCAATGAAAGTTAAAAATGATATAATAATTGCACTGGATCTATTCCAGATGGATGCTGTCAGGAAGTTGTTAGAGGAAATATCAGGACAGATAAACACTGTAAAAATAGGCTATCCCCTGATACTTTCAGAAGGGCTCCATTCAATATCTAAAATTAAAGAGGAATATGGATTTAATATCATAGCTGATTTTAAAGTTGCAGATATTCCAGAAACCAATCAAAAGATTGCAGATTTAACCTTCAATGCAGGTGCCTATGCCATCATAACCCACGGATTTGTGGGTAAAGACAGTGTACAAGCCTGTCTTGATACTGCAGAGGAATATGGCCGGGATATATTTATTTTAACTGAGATGTCACATCCTGGAGCAGAACAATTTATACAGAATGTATCATTAGACATTGCCCGTATGGGTGTGGATTTGGGCGTAAGTAACTATGTCGCACCGTCCACCAGACTGGACCGTCTGAAAAAAATCAGGGAAATTGTGGGAGAAGGATCATTTATCATATCACCTGGGGTAGGTGTCCAGGGTGGAGATCCAGCAAAGACACTGGAATTTGCAGATGCTTTAATCGTTGGCCGATCTATCTACGCCTCGGATGAACCCCAGGAAGCTCTCAACTCTATCATAGATAGCATTGAACTTTAAACCAATCATTTCATAGGATAACTCAAACATCAAAAAACAGATGAAGGTTAATGGGGTGAAAAACTGAACCCCGAACATCTGTAATTCAGGATTGACTGTTGCCAGCGTTCCCAGGACAGTAAATAATAAGATAACTATTTTAAGGGCGAATCTGTACTGGAAAAATTCTTTAACATACCTATGCTCTTCTGCCCATTTACTGTCATTTCCTATTTCATCCAGGAATGCTGCCGCTGCACATACAGCCAGGGTTATGATTCCTATGGTAGGAAAGCCAAAAATCATGATTATTCCTATGAAAATTAGTAAGGATAGGATATGGTTTAGACAATCCACTTTCCAGGCTAATACTGTTCCAATCAGGATTGCCAGGAATATGCAAGCTGCATCTGCATTGGTAACCGCCAGGTAACCAATGGTGATACCACAGATTACCGCAGCTACAACACCCAGGAGTATATTGTTTTTCTGGTCTTGGGCATCATCAGATACCTTCATAAACAAACCCGAAAGGGAATAAAATAATATTTCCAGCATATTATCAGATAGATTTGGTTATTAATGTCTATTTTTTTCCGCTCATTATTTCCCAGGCGCCGGCCACCATTATGGGGAATATCATGGTTACATCTCCAATCACTGTAACCAGATTTGACCCGCATTTTGCCTTAGCCCAGGACTTAGCCTCTTCAAGGGGTGCTCCTGAGAGACTTCCTGTTTCGCTGCGGTCCATGGTAACCTGGATCCCAGTGTCAACCCCTCCTTTAAGGAGGTTAGATGCCAGGGCATAATGTTTTGGCAGTCCACCTCCCAGCATCACTGCAGCTACCTTAGGGGATGCATAAACTTGATCTGAAAGTTCATGCATATCAGCCACAACATCCAGGATTAATTCATTTTCCTGGGTGTGCATCCACAGCTGAAGACCCAGCATGCTATCAATTATTCCTGGAGAGTAGATGGGGGTTTTTTTACGGGCGGCAGTATTTAAGATGGAGTTTTCATCGGGAATCCTCTTACCAATTTCATATAGAAAATCCCTGATACTGAATTTGTTTTTGTCTTTAGTAACTTCAAAAAATAGTTTGATTATCTCCTTTTCAAAGATTTCAAAGTCTTCTGATTTAGTGTAGACATCACCTATTCTACCAATACCCATTTCACAGAGGTTTTCATCAGTACCATGGATGTCCCGATAATGGCTTCCTCCAAAGGCTTCCAGCAAGTCGTGGGTAATGTTTGCGCTGCTGGTGATAATCAGATCTATCTGTTCCTTTTCAATTAAGTCTTTGATGATCTTTCTAAGTCCTCCAGGCACCATTGGTCCGGCGATACTTAAAAAGACAGAGGTATCCTTATCTTCAATTACCTGGGCAAGTAGTTTGGTGGCATGGGCCAGCTTTCCAGCTCCCAGCACCCCTGATTTTCCCATTTCATCTATGATCTCCAGGACACTCATTTTCTCCTGAAGTTCCATTTGATTGATTTTCAAATTTGTTAGTCTCCTTAATAGGATTTATTTATGAAATTAGTTTGGGTGTTTTAAATAAATTATGAATTATGGTAGAAAATTGAAAATAAAAAAAATTAGATAAAAAAAGATTTTTTTAAGAACACTAATTTTTTTAAAAAAATCTGTTTTTATTTAAGAAATATCTGCGATCTTATTTAGCAGATCTGTACGAGTTATTATACCGCCCGGATGCCCATTTTCATCCAGAACTATCAATCTTCCGATTTGATTTTGATTCATTACCTCTACTGCATCGGCAATCATCATGTCAAATTCAACTGTGATTATTCTATGGGACATTATATCTTTTACCGTAAGTTTTTCTTTATTCTGGCCAATGGCTTTGGCGATATCACTGAGGGTTAAAATTCCAACAACCTCCCCAACTTCCATTACAGGGGCTCCATCAATACCTTCCCTTGTAAGAATCTGAGCAGCTTCTTGAATAGATATATCCTGACTTAAAGTTATCAAATCCATGCTGGCTACTTCTGCAACCTTCTTTTTGGGGATGCTGCGGATACCTGTGGTGTCTAATAACAGTATGTTGTCCATATCATCCCTGCCAACCACTACACCATTTATCACCAGCTTATTTACTGGTGTAGGACCTACCCTTATTTTGTCTCCCAGATCGATGCTTTTTATATTACCTATGGCTTTAATTGCTGCTTCACACTCACCGGGGTGCGGGATGCTGGTGAACTCGATCTTAGCTACTGTCAGGTCCTTCAGTATTTTATCATCCTTGTAGAGTGGTACCTGGGTCTCTTTGTTGATATCTGAAATATTTAGATTATGATAAGCTTCAATTGTAGGTTTATAACCACCACGTGGACCTGGAACTCCTTTGACAAGGCCCAGACTCCGTAACGATTGCATCTGATTTCTTATAGTACCCGGATTCCGGTTCATAATTTCAGCAATTTCCTCGCCCTTAATGGATTTACCATCCGACTGACGATATAGATTTATCAGACTCTGTAAAATTTCTTTTTGTACAGACGTAAGCAAAGTGTACACCCCTAAAATTTAATAATTTTTAGATAATTCATCATTATTTCTTAATTATGTCCATATGTAATCATTTAATATTAGTAATGTTTTATAATGATTATTCTCATCAAAATATATTATCATGATCAATTATTTAAAATTTTCTTAAATAACTTCAATATTGTTAAAAGATCAACTAAAGATTATGTACAAGCAATGAAATTAATAAGCAATTCACATCAAATAGTCAAGTTTAAAAAAAAATTACCAGAGAAAGGAAATAAACAATTTCTTGTAAGAACCGAATTAAATTTTGTTAAAACATTCATAAGAAGCTTATGAGTAAAAAGAATAAAACCAACCCTGAAATAAATTAGATGTTTCCGGATCTTATTCTTATATGAAAGCCACACACTGATCCATGATTATCTTTTTGTTCTTTATTGGGCATAAAAAAATATCAACCGATTGAACAGGATAATTCTTCTGCAGGAATATCTTCTACATTGCCCATCTAAAAAAAATAATCTCCATTATTCCTTTTTAAGAATTTCATTCAAATTATTAATTATATTTTGATTTGATAAGCGGTAATATATCCAAATTCCTTCTTTACGCCAGTTTAATAACCCTGCTTTTTTTAGTATATTTAGATGGTGGGATACAGTTGGTTGGGGTTTATTAAGTGCACTTATTATTTCACATACACACAATTCTTCTTCTTCAAGTAAATGAAGAATCTTAAGTCTAGTTGGGTCTCCAAATGCTTTGAAAAACTCGGCATTTATATTTAATACACTTTGGTCTGGTATTTTAGATATTATTTTTTTTAGTATTTCATTTTGCTCACAACTAGGTTTGTCTTTAGAATTGACCTCACAACTTTTCATGAATTTATTTATTCATTATTAACATATTTAAATATATGGATTTATTAGTGCAATGAAAAAAACTAAAATGCTTTATTTATTGTAAAACATGAATCCGTCTCATCACAATGACAGAGGTCTTTAAAAAATTATTTGATCATATTATGATGTTTACAAGGGTAGGTACAAAACCAGATAAATTAAACTATTATGTAGTAAATGCTATCTGAAAGAGGTACTGATATAATCCACAATCATTCTGAAATTCTCAATTAATTTAAAGGTTAAGAATTTGATAATAAGGTTATAGTTTGTGTGGGTGGAATTGATAATTGTCCATTTCCAGGAATAATTGTCCATTTTCCCCGGAGTAAAATTAATATTAATAGATCTTTCTTTGATATTATAACTATTATGGATACTGTAAAAAACTAAATTTTTACTCAAATCAAAAGATTAAAAATATTTTGGATAATTAAAACTTTCAAATAGATGATAATAACTTGTTGAAAGTAGTATAAGCATTACTGATTGGCATATGTGGAAGGGGAAGTAATATTTCCCTTGAATAATAGGAGACTTACTCATTTTATTAACTCCTATTTGATTGAATCTGCATTATATAATTTATTTCTGTATCTTATTCAACATGTATCTTTGTTCTATAAAATTTCACCAGTTACAGCATCAACTTTCACTGTGGATGTTTGACTAATTTCGTCTCCCACTTCGTTGTATATTTTTCCACCAACCAAGTAGTAAGGAACATCAGTATCTGTGATTAGTTCTGCATAATAATTTATATGGGGATCATCACCCAGCACTGTTTTTCCGATGCTTATGGCTTCCTCTGTACCAATGTAATTAGCATTTTTTGTGGTGGACGTTATAGTGTTATTAGTTTGATTTATCCCTGAATTTGAATCATTTGCAACTGTAGTATTGGTGACATCACCAGTTAAATATCCATCAAAAAGAAATCCGCTGAACATTCCTAGCCCTGCAACTATGATAACCGCTATAACCAGCAGAATTTTAATTTTATTATCCAATTACATCCACCTAGATAATTCTATTATTCAATAACATTCAAGATCTATGTTTAACTATGTTGCTTAGAAGGTATTAAAATTCTGATCAGAAAGAATTTAAAAAAATAAATTCAAAAAAATTCGGTTAAATTTAAAAAATTAACAATTTAAGAAATTTCATCATAAAAAAAATTAATTAAAAATTTTTTAGAAATTTAAAAAAAAAATTTAAAATGGAGATTTTAAAGTCTACAATTAATTTATTCTGTGGTATGCACTGTTTAAAACAAATGTTTTAAGCAAGGTAGGTCTTAGCTACCCAGTATCCAGAGCCAATTGCTCCGATGTGTTTTGAACTGTATTTAATGTAGTTCCAGTTTACCCATCCGTTACCAGTGTTTATCTGAACCCATTGATGAAGAGGATAAGAACTACTACTGGCTCTTACAGTTCTAACACTTACTCCTGCTGCGGATAGTTTATTATATAACCACAGAGAGCTGGCCCAGCAGTCTCCCCAACCAATTATTTCCATTCTATATGGGTCGGAATTTCCCTGTGCCCGTCCGTATATTGCTTCTTTGTATCCGATGGCGTCGATTTTAGCTTGTATACTTGCATCTGGTGTATAGAGACCTTCTCCACTTGATTTATTCCATGGGGTTACTGATACTGTGTTGGGTAATCGGTTGTTTGTTTTATAGAATGCTGTGATCTTTGAATAAGTGTAGATCATATTTTCTGGTCTCATATTCCCCAGGGAAGTGCTTATGAAGTTGGGTAGCCTTCCGTTGGTATTTATAAATTTGTTAATTGAATAGGCTAATTTGATATATTCACTTTTAGACAGAGAACCACTCCATACGTTTTCGTTGGGGTTAGGTGCTTTGTTTATTGATTTTATGGTTATGGTATTTTTATTGTTGTTGTTGATGTTGGTAACACTTGATGTCAATAGATACAGGTACTGTTCTATTGTTAGGTTTTTACCTGCTACTGTTATTGTGCTTGGAACTGCTTTTTTAGATTCAACATAGTTTTTTACTGTGTCTGATGATTTAACAACAGAGTCAATATCTACAGTTGTACCTGTTGATGGGACGTTACTTTCATTAGGTGTGGGTGTGCTTGGTGTTGTTGCAACTGGTGTGGTTAGTCCTTCTCCACTTGGTTTATTCCATGGTGCTATTGATACGAAGTTAGGTAATCTGTTGTTTGTTTTGTAGAAACTAATGATCCTTGAGTAGGTGTAGATCATGTTGTCAGGGTTCATTTTTCCCTTAGAAGTGTCAATGAAGTTGGGTAACCTTCCGTTAGTGTTTATAAATTTGGTAATTGAATAGGCTAAGTTGAGATATTCGCTTTTATATAGATTGCCGCTTTTTAAGTTTTCACTGGGGTTAGGTGCTTTAGCTACTGTTTTTACCGTTACTGCATTATTATTGTTATTGTTTATATTGGTAACAGTTGATGTTAATAGATATAGGTACTGTTCTGATGTTACCTGTTCATTGTTCACTGTTAATGTTGTTGGAACTGTTTTTTTAGATTCAATATGGTTTTTTACTATGTCTGATGAATTTACAACTGAATCAGTATCTACAGTTGTTGCAGCTGAAACTTCGCTTACATTAAAAAACATTACTAATGCTAACAAAGTTATGACTGCTAAAGTCAAATTTCTATTAATTATACCGCCTCCATGTCCAATTTAATAAAAAAGTCATCTTGAGACTTTTTCTGGACTTAAACAACTATCAATTTATAATCACATATAAAGTTTGCGGTTTTTTTGTCATTAAACGCACGTTTTAGAGCTTCTTTTTAAAATTAAGAGCATTTAAAAAGGAATTTTAAAAACGTAATAAGAAGATATGTATTTTAATCCCCCATTAACCAATTAAACTCATTTTTAAACTTTTTTTATTTAATAAGTTCTGTTAAACAGAGTTTGCACTTGGTGGTTATCTGCCATATTCAATAATGCAGGTTGATAGGGGGTTATATTTCCTTTTAATCCCTTATTAAAGGTGCTAAAAGGCAGCAAAAGTAGTGAGCATTAGGTACTGTTTTTTGGTCTGTTTTCATTAGAATCGGATTTTTTATTTGTTTTCTTATTTTGGCTATCCTGGTCAGATTGTGGGTTTTTTTGATTATCTTGTGAATTTATTTTGATTGTAGTATTTTTTTCAGGATAGGTTCCATAGGTTGATGAATTGTTTTCAGATTGGTTTACCATTATTATAGTGGGAGCCATCTGAGATGCATTATAATACAGACCAGATATTCCAAAAAGAGCTATTATAAGTAAAAATATAGAAGTAACTAAAATGAAGGTTTTATAATTTCTAAGTTTCTTTTTTTTCTTTGTGGGAACAGATGATAACAAATTCAACCCCCCGCTACTTTAGATTTACACAGGTTTTATCCTTTGTATTATCTTAAAAAGCGGGATTATATGTTATATATATTTTCTTAAATGTATATTGTATATTTGGGTTTATTTGACTGTATAATGTATATTTAGCTATACATTGTTTATTATAATTTATATTATACTTATTAAACAATATTTGCCCTGATATCTTAATTTTAACCTGATAATTTAATACACTTGTATATTGTTCTGTATTCCCTGGTTTATGAATTCAACTATTATTAAGGGTGAAGTAAAAATTGTTTAAAATTAAAAAAATATGCATTAAATATAAAAAATTAAATAAATGAAAATCAAAATAAAATTTTTAATAAGGAGGATTACTCACTTATTAAGCTGAATTTCAATGGCTGAAACGTTACTGTTTGAACCCTCTGCATTTTGAATTTCTTCAGTAGATATATTTATAGATCCAAGCTGTACCTCAGGTAAGAATTTATTCCTGACAATTTCTGCAACGTCAACAGCTCTGCTTATGGCTCGTCCACGAGCTTTAAGCATCACTTCTGAGACACCGCTATTCATCTGTGTAACTACAGCTAATACATAGTTCATTACTGGTTTGTTTCCAATGTATACCACATTTTCCTCTGACATCTGTTTATCCTCCACTTAGAAGTTCTTTACTGGTAATATATGGTCACCAATATATATCTATTGATATTAAATTCTTTGTTCTCTAAATTTTAGGTATACGAAAAGTTTTATATATGGTTTGAACATCTTAATATATAACAAATTGTTTAGGTGAACCTAAATGCCTCACACGGATTCAAATAAGAAACTCAGCGAAAATATAGAAGAATATCTGGAAACAATATACAGATTAAACAAGAACGGTGAAAGGGTTAAAACGACCAATATATCAAAAACCCTGAACATAGCCCCAGGAAGCGTCACACAAATGCTCCAAAAACTTAATAAGATGGGTTACGTCAATTATTCACAATACAAAGGTGCAAAACTAACAGATACTGGACTTAAAACCGCAAAAAACATCACACGTAAACATAGGTTACTTGAGAGATTCCTCCATGATATTTTAAAACTTAAAAACAACCTGTTACATGAACAGGCTTGTGATATGGAGCATTCGTTATCCGACGATGCTGAAAGAGCACTCTGCCAGGTTCTGGAGTATCCAGATACATGCCCTGATGACTCACCCATACCTGCATGTGATTTCCCTTTCACCACCTGTGAAGAATGTATGACCCGTAAAGAGGAAGTCAGTGAAGTGGGAAAGAGAAATGAAAATCTCATCCCCATAATGGATCTGAAGGATCACCAGGAAGGCAAAATATCCTTTATCAGGGGAGACAACAAAATCATCAGAAGACTCCTGGACATGGGAATTACCATTGGAGCAAAAATCAGCGTAATTAAAATCGCACCACTAAAAGGTCCTGTGGAAGTTTCAATCAGGGGATCAAAACTAGCAATTGGACGAGATATTGCATGCAATGTATTCGTCGAATTAACTGGTGACAGCGATGCCACTGCAAAGTGATTTAAAGTGATTTTCATGGAAGTAAGATGATGAAACATAAATCAGAGCAAAAAACATTAATCTCAACCAGCAATCATCAAGAAGATAAAGAAGAAGACAACATAACCATAGCCCTCGCCGGAAATGCCAACGTTGGTAAAAGCGTTATCTTCAACGAACTCACTGGATCTAATCAAATAATAGGAAACTGGCCCGGGAAAACAGTGGAACTGGCTGAAGGCCACCTCCATTTTGGAGGACATGAAATCGATGTGGTTGACTTACCTGGAATTTACTCATTCTCCACTTATTCCATGGAAGAAATTGTATCCCGAGAATTCATTGCTTTTAATAAACCAGACTTGGTGATCAACGTTGTAGATGCTGCTGTCCTGGAAAGAAACCTATTTTTTACAATGCAGCTTATGGAAATGGAAGTTCCCCTGATAGTCTGCATCAACCAAGTGGACATAGCTCAGCAAAAGGGAATAGTCATTGACACCGAAAAATTAGAAGCAGCACTGCAGGTACCAGTTATAGCCACAGTAGCAATCAGGGGAGAAGGACTACATGAACTGATGGAAAAGGCAGTAGAAATTGTGGATAAATCCAAGGAAACTGGAATTAAAGGATCATCCCCACATAAAACAAATCCCATTGAATACGGAGCCGAGGTTGAAAAACGGATACAAAGTTTAAGTGAATTCATAGACTCTGAAAAATTAGAACTTGATTATGTAACCCGTTGGATGGCCATTAAACTCTTGGAAAACGATGAAGAAATCAGGAGTCTGGTACAATCAAAATCAGAAGACGTGGTTAGAAAAGCCTATCAGCTTTCCAAGGAAATAGAGGACATCCACCAGGAACCATCCTTTTCTGTCATTGCTGCTGAAAGGTATTCTATCTCCAACCTCATTGTCCAGGGTGCACAAACCCAAACTAAAAAGATAAAAATCTCCTTTTCAGAAAAACTGGATAAAGTATTCACCCATCATGTATTTGGATACTTGACATCAGCACTGGTGATTGGTGGATTACTTCTCTGGACTTTCGTTATTGGTAATTTCTTTAGCGAACTTTTAGGAAACGCCTTAAGCTTCTTTCAACCTGTGGATCCGCAGTTATACGGAACACTTGGGAGTATTTTATGGAACGGTGCATTTGGTGGTTTAGTGGCTGGAATTACCCTGATAATACCATTTGTTGTTCCATTCTATTTGATGTTAAGCTTGATTGAGAACTCTGGTGTGCTCACCAGGGTTGCATTCATGATGGACAGCCTCATGCATAAGATAGGTCTCCATGGAAAAGCCCTGATACCCATGATCCTGGGTTACGGATGTAATGTACCTGCTATTGAAAGCACCCGAATTTTGGAGACACGCCGTGAAAGACTACTATCTGGTTTTGCCATTACATTTGCCCCCTGTTCTGCTAGGACCATCGTGATTCTGGGATTGGTGGCGGTGTACGTTAATGTATGGTGGGCCATAGCACTTTACGCCATTGATATACTGGTTATTTTCTTGCTTGGAAAGCTGGCATATAAGGTGGTTCCCGGGGAAACACCAGGCTTGATAATGGAGATACATTCATTTAAACTCCCCTCAATTTCAACTGCACTTAAACAGACCTGGACCAGGACAAAATCACTGATATATCTTGTATTTCCGGTGTACATAATATCAAGTGCAGCCATACAGGCTCTTTATGTATCTGGTATCTTAACACCAGTTACCAATGCAATGGCTCCAATAACCGTGACATGGTTGGGCCTTCCTGTAGTTGCTGGTCTGGTCTTAATCTTTGGTGTAGTAAGGAAGGAGTTCGTTTTACTGATATTGGTAACACTCTTTGGAACCAACCTTGCCCCGTTCTTCACTCCGTTACAGTTTATAATACTGGCCCTGGTTAGCATGCTGTTCATTCCATGTATAGCTACCATCACAGTTTTACTAAAAGAATTTGGATGGAAAGCCACCACAACCATGGTTTTAGCTAACTTCGCGACTGCAATAATTGTAGGTGGGATAATGTTTAGGCTGCTACTCCCATTCTTTTAAACAAGCATGTTTTTATATTATAAATTATTTTAAACCCCAATAATTTATTTTTCTAAAATCTTTTTTTTCGAAATATTGAAACAATTCAAATACCAATATAATATTATGAATTCATTGACACTATCTGAAATAGAGGTTCAGATGTTAAAAGAATACATTGAAACTTCCAACCTGGAAAGAAGCCCGTTAACCAACGAATATGAGTTACTCAGGGTTAAAGACCAGAAAGTTAAACTAATTCTTTACAATTCAGGGAAGCTGGTGTTCAACGAGACAAACGAGACACTGGATATTTTAAAGTCTATCTTAATCAGGGAATATGATTATGACTACTATTTAGGATCAGATGAAACTGGTAAAGGGGAGTGGTATGGGCCCCTGGTAGTGGTGGTAACTGCACTTACATCAGATGAGATATTAGAACTACGGCTTCTGGGCGTAAAGGACAGTAAAACCATGAAGACCAACAGGATCATTGAAATTGCCCAGGAGATCATGGAAAAAAACATTCCCTACGAGTACATTGTACTCAGCCCTGAAAGTTACAACAAACTCTACCAAGAATTTGAAAATGAAGGTAAATCCCTCAACGATTTAATGGCCTGGGCCCATGGCCGTGCTATCCGTGAACTACTGGAACGGCTTGAATATGAGAAGGTTGAGGTAACTGTAGATAAGTTTGACCAAATGAAAATGGAAAATCGTCTAAAAGGGTTAGACAGGATTAAGGTTAAAGTTATCCAGAAAACAGGCGGAGAATGTAAAACACCAGTAGCAGCAGCCAGTATCATAGCCAAATACTTCTTTGAACAAGCAGTCCGTGGACTGAATAATGAGTATAAATTAGATTTAAAGAATATGATTCCAGGAGATATAAATCCAGAAATATTGCCCTATGTGGCTAAAACACATTTTAAGAATGTTAAAAATATTATTAGGTAAAAGGTGTTGTATAAATGTTGAAGGGAGGATGGTTATGGATAATAAGGAGATTGCCCGTGTATTAGATGAAATCGCTGATCTGCTGGAAATTAAAGGTGTACCATACAAACCCATAGCCTATAAAAGAGCTGCCGAGACCATTAAATCACTCTCACAACCGGTTGAAGATTTAACATCAAAGGAAATAATGAAGTTACCTGGTGTTGGTGAAAGCATCACCAAAAAAATAGTTGAGTTAAATGAAACTGGACACCTTCCTTATTTTGAAGAGTTAAGGAAGCAATGCCCTATAGATTTTGAATCGTTATTAGCGGTGGAGGGTATTGGGCCGAAAACAGTTAAATTACTCTACCAATCCCTTGATATTAAGGATCTGGATGATCTGGAAGAAATGGCTAAACATCACCAGCTAAGAAGAATAAAGGGATTAAGCGAAAAGAAAGAAAAGAACATACTGGAGAATATCAAATATGCCAGAAAAACAACTCGCCACCTCTTAGGTCACATGTTACCACTGGCAAATAATATTAAAGAAAAATTAGAAGGTTTTAAACATGTCATCCAGGTTGAAGTGGCTGGATCCATCAGAAGAAGGCAGGAAACCATTGGAGACATAGACATACTAGTTGTGACTGATAATCCCCGCCAGGTGATGGGATACTTCGTTGCACTGGACATGGTTGACCGGGTTATAGCCAAAGGGATAAGCAAATCAACAGTTCGTTTGAAGGCTGATGTAAACTGCGATTTAAGGGTCATGCCTGAAAAATCCTTTGGAGCTGCATTACTTTATTTCACCGGATCTAAAGAAGTCAACGTGGAAATGAGGAAAATGTCAATAAAACGAGGTCTGAAACTCAATGAATACGGCCTTTTTAATGGAGCTACCATGGTAGCAGGGCAAAATGAGGAGGAGATCTTCCAGGAACTTGGAATTCATTACATGGAACCAGAACTTAGGCAGAATGTTGAGGATGTGGAGGTAGCTATACAGAGGGAATTACCTCTAATTATAGGCTACCATGATATCAGGGGTGATCTTCACATGCACACTGACTGGAGCGATGGTAAAAGCAGTCTCAAGGATATGGTTGAAGCAGCACAGGATTGGGGTCATGAGTACATTGCCATAACCGACCATATCGGTAGTTTACAGGTACCTAAAGGAATAGATGAAAATAAAATAAGGGTACAGATGAAAGAACTAGATAGATTAGATAGAGAAATTGAGAATATCACCATACTGAAGGGCCTTGAAGTTAACATAAAATCAGATGGAAAACTTGAAATTAAAGAGGATATTTTAAAGGATTTAGACGTTATTGTTGCGGGTATAAATTCTGGTTATAGGCAGAGTAAAGAACAGTTAACTGATAGAATTATTTCAGCCATGGAAAACCAGTATGTGAATATTATAGCACATCCCACAGGGAGAAAGATCCATAAAAGAAGTGCCTATGAACTAGATGTGGATAAGATATTCCAGACATCTGTAGATACCAATACCTACTTGGAGGTTAATTCCCAGCCTGATAGGCTCGATTTAAGGGATGTCATGATTAAAAATGCAATTCAGACCGGATGTAAACTGGTTATAAATACAGATGCCCACTCCATAGAACGCGTATGGGATATGGAGTTGGGGATAGCCACTGCCCGGCGAGGATGGGCAGTAAAAAAAGATATTATAAACACGAGTAGCCATAAAGAGTTGATGAAGTTGCTTGTAAAATAAATTTAAAATAAATTTAAATGGATTGTTGTGATTTTACAAATTTTAATTAATCAATAATATACATATATGGGTGATGGTTTGATGGGAATTAGGTGGTTTTGATGGCGAAAAATCCAATATTAGCAGCATTCTTATCATTCTTGTTACCAGGTATGGGACAAATTTATGTGGGTAAAATCCTCTTTGGCCTATTTTTAATCCTTCTTGCTTTTATTATATCAACGTTAACTATTTCTTAATATCAATAATTTTTATTTCAATAATTGGAATCATTTTATACGTAATCCTCTGGCTTTATACCATATACGATGCTTATATGTCTGCCCAGGAAACTTCTGATGTTAATTCCAAGGATGCTTAAATTAATTCACGGATGCTTAAATAGTGTATTATTTATTTTATAAATTTCATTTTCTTTTCTAAATTAAACGGAGGTAATTGAAATGGAGATAACAGTTAAACTGGATAAAGGTGAAGATCCATCCAGGGCTTATGAATTATACGTCGGGGATTAAGTGGATTTTACATTCTGAGATCTACCACTAAACATTCTGAGATCTACCACTAAAAATACTGAAACTGGTACGGTTACATTTAAATTTAGTAAAAAATCTCAATAGATTGACTTTTTTTCTAAATTTTTTTATCATAATTTGGTTTTACTCCTATTTTTTTCCAACACGTCCCATAAATTGATTTTATAGGATATCCATAATACGTCTATGGTTAAATTTAAGGTGAACATAGCAGAGGATGACCAAGATTTCACAGTCACCGCAGCCTACCGAAAGTTATTCAAACAATTAAAGGAATTAAAAACCTGTAAAGGTAGGATAATTCATGTGATAGGTGCCCCTGGCACTGGAAAATCAGCCAACATATACACGGCCGTGAATAATCTGGATTTAAATGTTTATAATGCGATTCTTAAGCTGGATGATATTCACCAAAGCTCAATGGATGTTTATAACAAATTTTTCCATTCATTAAAGGAAGACATGAAGGTTAAAGGTGTTGATGAGGTTTTTGAGAGGGCTGCTGAGTATGATGCAGTTTTACTGGCTGATAGGTTTCATGATTCACACTACTTATATGATGATAAAGTTGGTTTCAGTTTATGGATGGATCATAAGGGATTTAGAAGCTTTCCTTTTTATTTATCCCTGGTTTTATTTTATTTCAGGAATAAATCTAAATTCCGTAGGCTAAACCTGGTCTTTCAAACTGCCTGGACCTTCCGGGTCAGGGGAGTGAAGAAGGATTTGTGCACTGATTTCGGGCTGCTTACCAAGATATTTGTATCATTTTTGAATATATTCTTCGTGGTGGTGGAAATATCCTATACTGAATCTGAAATAATAGAGATAGTTAAAAAAAGGATGCCTGGTTTGGGCGATGAAGATATCAGGCCATATATAGCCTGTTATGGTAATAGGATTAGGTTTATATTGGAGGCAATTGAAAAATCTCAACATGGAAACTGATGAGAAAACCTTCACTGTTAGGGATGTAAGCAGGTTTTTAATTGCATTCGGCATTATTATACTGCTTTTGAATTTCAACCAGTACTGGATCGTATACCTTCTAGGTGCAGTTACACTGATACTGGGAATTATAAATCTTTTCACTCTCAACATGAAAATAAAATTAGCAGGATCTATTAACATGGCTCTAGCAGGCATCTACTTCATGCTATTTGGATTTTTTTTATATCCTGATAGTTTTGGGTTCATTGGAAATTTAATAATCATGGCCATGGGATTATTCCTTTTAGTACTCAGTTTGAGGTTCATATACTATTATATAGAGCATAATGGGCGAATTAGATTCTGATTACAAGTTGAAGCTGGATTTTGATTATGAGTTGAAGTTTAGATCAGTTATCGATATAAGATAACTCATTAAATTGTAAAATTATCAATTTAAAAAAAATTAATTAAAACGAGTAAAATTAATTATGTAAGTTAAAATTAATTATTTAAAATACGTTATAATTTAACTCCACAATCGGCGCAAAATCTAGCATCTGCCGGGTTACTTGTTGAACCACACTTAGAGCAACGTTTCTTCTGTTTTCCCGTGTTCCATTCCCTTAATTCTCTTTCAGCCCGGTCCAAATTTCTCTTCCTAGGGGGTATGGGTTCATCTTCGTATCTAGGTCTGGTTTTTTTACTTTGACGGGGAGGCTCCTGATAATAATTTGGTTCTATATATCTTGTAGGTCCCATTTCCATTGTATCCTCCCTGGAGAAAACAACGTATAGAAACAGCATTATCCCAATGGCCAGAATAAGGCTTCCAATCATTCCAGATATTACCAGTCCTATGACCATCACAACAAAACTGGCAATTAATAATTCAATACGCATGTTAGCTCTCTTTTTTATGTTGGGAAATGTGAATTAGCATATTTTCATATTGTAACTATTAAATTATATTATATTCAGTTAAACTTATCATAGTATTCTTCTGAGTATTCCTGGGCAATTAAAGGTTTTATTGCTTCCATCATGTTTGCAATTATCATTCGATAGCTCTTGTCTTTTTCAACCATGGCTTCAATTATGTTTTTTTCCACACCTTTACGGGCGCTTATATCGGTGATTATAGAGACACTGCCTAAATAATTACCGTTTCCCTTGTAAATTGGATTGGTTGAGGTCAGGGCCCAGAGTTGAGATCCACTTTTATTTTTGAATTTTAGTTCATGGATATTTCCAATACCATTCCTGATCTTTTTTAAATGGTCTTGAAAAGCTTTTTTACCTTCTTTATCCATAAAATCAAATATACTCTTGTTTCTCATTTCATTTATTTGATAGCCCAGCATGTTGGCCATTTGCTTGTTAACATAGTTCAGTTTGTTATAGGGGTTTATAAGGAAAATTCCTGATTGAGTTTTTTCCACCATAATCCGGTATCTTTCCTCGGACTTTTTGAGTTTGCCTTCGATTATGTTTCTTTCTATGGCATATTTCATGGACCGTGCAAGTAATTGCTTGTCAACTTCTCCTTTTACCAGGTAGTCTTGAGCTCCTTCTCCTACAGCTTTTATTGCAAATTCTTCATCTGAAAGCCCAGTTAAAATTATTATGGGTAGCTCTGGAGCTTGGTTGTTGGTCTGGTTAAAGGTATCAATACCATGGCTATCAGGCAGTGCCAGATCCAATAGAATAATATTAAAATCATTATCCTGAAGGTAATCTATTCCATCACTTAATGTCTGAGCATGTTTTACCTGAAAATTAGTTTTTTCAACATCCTTTAACATTTCCTGTATAAGAATGGCATCTCCTTTATTGTCTTCAATTAAAAGGACTTTGATGCTCTCATTATTCATATTTTCACCTGGGTAGCTTAACTATTGATAGCCAGAAATCCATAATTGATTCAACTACTTTTATAAAATGATCTAAGTCCACTGGTTTGGTGATATATGAATTAGCATGATTATTATAAGTTTCTATGATATCTTCCTCGGCTGTAGAGGTGGTTAGTATCACCACAGGTATACTTTTGAGATCTTCATCATTCTTAATTTCAGATAGGAGTTCCCTTCCATCAATTTTTGGCAAATTTAAATCTAGGAGAATCAGATCTGGACGGGGTGTAGTTAAGTCGTCTAAATTAAACAACAAATTTAAAGCTGCTTCTCCATCCATTGCTATCCTAATATTGTTTTGTATCTTGGTTTCCTTTAATATTTCCTTGATCAGGCGTATATCTCCAGGATTATCTTCAACTAAAAGGATTTCTAAGGGTTGTTTATTAACTGATTCCATACTATTCGCTCAAATTATGAATTTTTTTTGATTAAAAAATAAAAATTTTGATGTGAATACCGTCCATTAATTCCTTCAATTCAACTTTTGCATTTTTTACTAAACAATATATTAGAGTGATTAAAATTAAAAGTTTCGTTTGAGATCTAGAAATTTTTTATAATATTACTATAGTACTAAATTTTAAATTACCAGTTTATATTTGTAAACAATCCTTAATAATTCATTCTATTAACGAAATATTAATGGTGAATAGTTTTTTGTAAATTTCATTTTTTTAGAAACATTTATATACTATTTAGTTTTATTATAAATATAATTATGATAAGTTGTATTAAGGTGATTTAAGATGAAAAATAAAATAAAAGAGAAAGATTTCTATAATTCCATAGATCTAAAGGACAAAAATGGAAATGTATGGGGTGCAGTTTTTGTATCCACATCCAAGGAATTCGGAAAAAGGGACATAATACTAATGGACGAAAAATCAGGTACACATTCTGCTAGAAGTATTACAGAACTAATTAATATGTTATCTAAAAAGGACGTATCATTTACAGATAAGAAACGTGTTTTAGAATTTTTAGCAGAAAGATTAAGGATATTAGAACAGGATTCCAATATGTATAATTTCAACACTTCCAAAACAAAGAAAGTGACTAAGAAAGATAAAAAATAGATTTATTATCTACTAAATACAGATTATTAAAATAATCAGCCTATTATAAATTCATTGGTGATAACGAATGGTAGATAAGAAAAATTTAGAAGTAGTCCAAGGTACCGGTGCTGATGAGGGAACATCAAAGGCACAGCTTGGAAAAAAAACGGAAAGTAAAGCATCCACCAGTAATGAAACAAGATCTCTGAGGAAAGATGCAGAAGACGATGTTCCTAAAGGAAGGACACAAGCAGAGAAGATGTTCAACGACTTCGTAAGCACTATCCGTGACCGGCAGGAAGATTTTTCAAAAGCAATTTCCGATTATACCAGTTCACTGCAAAAACCCCTGGCAGATGTATTAGATTCAGATACTGAAATAATCATCAAAGCGGACCTTCCAGGGGCCAAAAAAGAATTATTAAATGTAACATTAACCGAAACAAGCGTAGAAATAACCGCGACATTTGATGAAGAATACAAAGAGGAAGAAGTTAATTACATCCGCAGAGAAAGAAATTACGGTAAAATAACCAAAACCATAGAACTCCCAGCAAAAATAGATGTTAAAAAAGCATCAGCAAAATTCGAAGACTCAATATTGACCATAAATCTGCCCAAAATAGCTGCAGAAAAAATCAAAATAGATATTAAATAAAATCCTAATTCAGGGGTACTAAATAATATCACCATTTTTTTAAAACAAATTTTTAATTATAAATGAATGGGGGGATGTCTATGAATGAGGATCAGATAAATGATATAGTTGAGAACTTCAAGGGAATTACCTGGGATGAATTAAATGATGCACTGGCTGCAGCAAATGCAAATGACTTGAGAAACCTCGTCCGTATGCTTAAAGTCCGATTCGGATGATTTTCTACTTTTTTAAGGAAAATATAAAATATTTTCCTAATTTTTAAATAAAAATATTACACATTTTCTATTTTAAATGGATTTTTTTACAATCAATCATTTTTAATATTAATAACTGTTTGAAAACATAAAAATTAAATTATAAGATTAAAAATACAATAATAAATTAATTAGTATTTAAAGAAGAGGTTTTTATGGCTTTTCATGTGATGATAATCCCTACACTAGGATGTCCATCTAACTGCAACTACTGCTGGAGTAGCGAGGAAGGATCACCACTTATGAATATGGAGACTATTAGAGAACTGGTAGAATGGCTTAAGGATTTCCGTAATGAGCCAGTGACCTTCACCTTCCACGGGGGGGAACCACTTCTAGCTGGGTATGAATTTTTCAAAGAAGCATTACCCCTGCTTGCCAAGGAATTGGACCATTTAAAACCCGCATTCGCCTTGCAGAGTAACTTGTGGAATTTAACTCCTGAATTAGCAAAGTTATTTGCCGAATATTCTATACCTGTGGGTTCCAGCTTAGACGGACCAGAGGAATTAAACGACCTCCAACGGGGGGATGGATATTATCAGAAGACCATGAAGGGTTATCAGATAGCCCAGGACAACGATTTACAGGTAAGCTTTATCTGCACCTTTACCTCCTACTCCATAGGCTTTAAGGAGGAAATATTTAACTACTTCCTGGATAATGGTTTAGACTTGAAATTACATCCTGCATTACCCTCAATACGGGATGAAAACCCTGAAAAATGGGCATTACCACCAGATGAATACGGTAAATTACTCATATATCTACTTGACAAATACCTGGATAACATCGACGATATCAAGGTGAAAAACATCGACCATATATGCAAGAGTGTGTTTACCAGACGGGGAGCAGTATGCACATTTGTAGACTGCATGGACGACACTTTTGCTGTAGGGCCGGATGGAAGTATATACCCATGCTATCGCTTTGTGGGAATGCCAGATTGGGTGATGGGCAATGTACGCGACCATCCAAGCCAGGGAGAACTTGCAGATTCAAAAGCATGGAAGTTAATGCAAAAATTCAAGGAGTACGTGGATAAAAACTGTAAAAGGTGCACCTTCGTAAAGTTCTGCAGGGGAGGGTGTCCTTACAATGCATTGGCCGAGTTTGAAGGAGAAATCGACGGCGTTGACCCTCATTGCCCTGCATATAGGACCATATTTAAAGAAATCACCAAACGGGCAACCAAAGAAATGCTGGGAAACTCGGGATTAACCATAGGCCCAGAATCTGATGATAAAAATAACCCAACAGGTGTAATAGCCCTCATGATCAAGCCTTCTTAAAAAAGTATAAGGAAGATAAAACCATGAACATAGGTAAATTAGATGAAAAATGCCCAAAATGCGGTTGCAAAGATAAAACAATGACCAGAAAATTCCACAGTGAATTCCAGGCACATGCGACCACAAAGTCCCTTGTCTGCTCTGAGTGCGGATATATGTTTGTTACCTGTGAAGATGAAAAATAAATTGGGTTACTACTATAAATTAGGTTATTAGTTTCAAGGGAAACTTTTTAAACCATATATAGATACTTGATGTTTAAAAATATAAAATTCATAAGTAATAAGGAAATTAAAAAAAATAAAATTCATAAAGATAAGAAAAAACAAGTAAGATGATGATTATGAAGGTTAAAGAATGGTGTATGTACTGTGGGGAATGTGCAGGTGTATGTCCCCGATCCCTCATCGAAGTCAGGGAAAACAGCTTAAAATTTGACAAAGATAATTGTAAAGAATGTGCTGTATGCATCCAGGTCTGCCCGGTCCAGGCACTGGCTAAAGAGGAAGTAGAATAGGAGATATTTTAATGATAATTGAAACTGATGTACTGGTAATAGGAGCAGGACCTGCAGGATCATTAACTGCAAAACACGCCGCACTAAACGGGGCTGACGTAATCATAATCGATAAGAAATCTGAGATAGGGACCCCTAAAAGATGTGCTGAAGGAGTATCCAAGGAAGGCTTAAAAAAATTAAAAATTGAACCCAGTACCCGATGGGTTACAAAGGAACTAAGTGGAGTGAGGTTGATAGCTCCAAATGGCACCAGTGTTTGGCTCAACGATGAGAAAGTCAAACTTCCTGAGGCAGGTTACATACTAGAAAGGAAAGTCTTTGATAAACATATGGCCATGGACGCTGCTAGAGCTGGAGCCCAGATCATGATTAAAACCATTGCCAACGGACTCAGAAGAGATGGGGATAGTCTCATTGTAACTGCCGAATCCATGGGAGAAGAACTGGAAATAAAAGCTAAAATAGTTATAGGAGCCGACGGCCCAGAATCAAGAGTAGGAAGATGGGTTGGACTTAAAACAGCTCAGAAACCAAAAAATATGGAATCATGTGCTCAGTTTGAAATGGTGAACGTTAAAATGGAAGACCCAGATGCTATAGAATTCCACTTCGGTAGTACGGCACCTGGAGGATACGCCTGGATATTCCCTAAGGGAGATGACATAGCAAATGTAGGACTGGGAATTTTAACCACCGAAACAGACAAAAGCGCATATGAACACTTACTGGATTTTGTAAAAAACAACCCGGCTACACAGAATGCACAACCAGTAGAATTCAACATAGGAGGGGATCCGGTAGGTGGTATGCATAAAGAACTGACAGCTGATAACTTCATGTTAGTGGGAGACTCTGCTAGCCAGGTTAATCCCTTAACAGGTGGTGGAATCATATCTGCCATGGAGGCTGGAGTATACGCTGGTAAAGTAGCAGCCAAGGCTATTAAAGAAGGTGATTATTCTGCAAAAAATTTATCTGAATACCAGGAAAGATGTGAAGAAAACATTGGTGTGAAGTTTGAAAGAGACTTAAAGGTCAAAGACTACCTCCAAAGTTTATCTGATGAGGAACTGAACTCCATAGCTGATGCTTTCCAGGATATCGAGCTTGACAGAATAAACCCAGCAGAACTTATTAAACAGTTAATTAAAGTTTCTCCCAAGGCCTTGTTGAAGTTAGGAAAACTTTTCTAAACTTTTTAAATTTTTTAAATTTTTTTTCAATTTTATTTCTAGATTTAATTTTTCATATTTCTTTTTTTCTTGATTTTCCATTTATTTCCAACTTTCATATTTTTCAATTTCTACAAATTTTCCTTGAATTTTACATTTCTTCATTTTTTTTCTATTTAAAAAAAGAGGATATAAAGAATACATACCAGGTAAAAGACCAGGGCTACCTGATGATATAATATATCAGCTAATGAGGACATATTATCCTTGTTTAAGAAAAGAGATAGGTATAATGGTATTCCTGCAATAATCGCTGGTAAAATTGCGATAGCTAATTGAATCAGGTTTATTTCACCAAGGTACAGTACGTATATGAGGATTGCACCACTCACCACACTCACCAGACTGGCTTGTCTGGGGATACCCTTGTATATCAAGTAGGTGCCCATGCTCGCGGTATACATAAAGAAGTAAACGCTTAATGGGACCAGGAACAGGTCTCCAAGGAGCACGCTGCAAGAGGCTATCCTTAAAACTGAATTAGTGGCTGTGCTTGTAAAGGGGGCTAGCACTGTATCTTTAAGCCTTATAGGTGGCACTGTATATAATAACTGATTTAGTACCATTAAAGCCATGATGATGGTGAAATCAATTTTTAAGGTAAGGATTGATCCGATAAATATTATAGAAATTAACACGATTATGAATGTCAGGATCCATTTCCTTTCAATGCTGTTTTCGATAAAAGCACGGTTCTGTTTTTCCGGGTCTTCTTTATCGAACTTCAGATCAGTTAAGTCGTTCAGACTGTAAAGTGCCCCCCAAAGAGTGGAAACCAGGATTAAACCCTCTAGAATCTGCAGGGGGTTGGAAATGGTTAAATTGGAAAAGTAGGCGTAAGTAAGGGCTAAAAGAAACATATTCACAGTTTTAGAAGACCAACTTATCCTGGTTGATTTTAGAAGCGTGGTTATAATCTTACTCATTTTACAATTCCTTCCCTAAATTGACCACCCAATACAGACTCATATAATATTGAGAAATTCTAGTTTCAGAATAATATATCTCTTCTTAAAAATATAGATATCCAGTGATTGGCAACTGATTTTCTATTATTTGCCATTTTTAGTTTCAATTAGATATTTTTATAAAGTTTTAAAATCATATTATTAATATAATCTTATGCAATGCTTTCAGGGGGTATAATACATGGGGAAATATAGGTGCACTGTTTGTAATTACATATATGATGAAGATGAGGAAGGATACACATTTGATGAGCTTCCGGACAATTGGAGATGTCCGGTTTGTAATTCTCCCAAGATTACATTCGTATATTTGTCTGAAGAAAAGGTCGAACTTAAAGAGGGGGAAACCTCTGTTTCTGATGTTATCATAGCCCAGATGATTGAATGGGGAATCAAATATGTCTTTGGATTACCTGGAACCTCATCCTTGGGAGTGGTGGATGCAGTGCGTAAAAATGAAAATTTAACCTATATTCAGGTTAGACATGAGCAAACCGCTGCTTTTATGGCATCAGCATACGGTAAACTCACTGGACACCCGGCGGCATGTCTCACTGTAGCCGGCCCAGGTGCAACCAACCTGGCCACTGGGCTCTACGATGCAAGCCTAGACCATTCCCCTGTACTCGCACTTACTGGTATGCTCACCAGACAATTGATTGGTCCTGGTTCGTTCCAGGAAATAGATCAGCAAGCTTTCTTCGAACCAATAACTGTTTATAATAAGGTACTAATGTCTGAAAATCAGACCACCACACTCATAACCAAGGCTATTAAACATGCTATTTTGGATAAGGGAGTAGCACATATTGGAATACCTAAAGATGTTCAGGAAATCTCGTACACAGCGGAAACTATGCCCTTTGATGGTAGTTTCCCCAACAACGCCATAAACCAACCTATGTTCCTTATACTCAAGGCAGCTCAGGCCATAAATCAGGCAGAACGTCCGGTGATAGTATCTGGATTTGGTGCCATCAACCAGGGAGATGCTCTCCTGGAACTAGCAGAAAAGATTACAGCACCAATTGTAACCACATTCCGGGGGAAAGGAGTGGTAAATGAAGATAACGAGTTATATGTTGGTAGCCATGGAGATATAGGTTCAACAGCCTCCACATACCTAGTTCTTAACTCTGATTTACTCATTGTGGTTGGTTCGTCCTTTTCAGATATGACGCACTTACCAGAAAAGAAAACCATCCAGATAGACATAGATCCCCTGGCGATAGGTAAACAGTTCCCAGTTGAGGTGGGGCTCTATGGAAACTGCGCGGAAATATTGCCTCAGTTAATGGATCTTGTTCAGGAGAATAAAAAGGACCAGTACCTGGAAGAGATTAGGAAGCATAAAAAAGAATGGTTGGACCTTCTTGATGAGGAAGCTGACGGTAAATTAACACCCATCAGGCCCCAGTATATTATTAAAGTACTGAATGACAAGATTGATGATGATGCGGTAATAACCCTTGACACTGGTGAAAATGGTTGGTGGTTCGGACGTAACTTCTGGATGAAGAAGACCCAGAAAATGATCATGTCCGGATACCTGGGTACCATGGGATTCGGCCTCCCTGCAGCACTGGCAGCTCAACTTATCTACCCTGATAGGCAGGTGGTGAGCATCACTGGTGACGGTGGCTTTTCCATGGTTATGGCTGACTTCTTAACTGCCGTGCGTAACCAGCTTCCAGTTAAAATATTCATCTTCAACAACCACCAACTGGGGATGATTATGCAGGAACAGATGGTGGAAAAATATCCCAACTGGGAAACTGAACTCTACAACCCGGACTTTGCAGCCTTCGCCCGTGATTGTGGAGGGGTGGGGATAAAGGTTAAAACGCCAGATGAATTAACAGGTGCAGTGGATAAAGCATTATCCAGTGATGAACCAGTTATCGTGGATATTGAAACAGACCCCCAGAGATTTATATGAATTTTTTAAACATGAATTTGGTGGGATAGTTATGGTTCTAGAGTATGGTGATATCAGGTCTAAAATCGAGGATAACCAGGAAAACCGGGATAAATGCCACTGCAAGTTATGTCCCAGCTATCCCCATGGATGTGGAGAAATTCTCTACTGCGGAACCCAAGCTAGTAAATGTGATATCAACCCCCAGGCCTGCCTGTGCGAAACCTGCGAGATTTACCATGAATATGATTTAAAGGGTTTATATTACTGCAACCTGGTAGAATTAGGGGAAAGCAACACTTTGATGCGTAAGAAAAGATCTGATGAGGATATGAATTTCTACCAGGGCGTGGTGGAAATCCGGGAGGGGAGTCTGGAAGAGAAAAGCCAAACAGTATCCATGGGATCCCAGAAGAAACTGCCCCTGTCCCTGGATGACCTCTACTTCATTCCGGCACAAATAAATAAGATCCCTTTAAATGAAGAAGACCCTGTAAATTCCACAGTGACCCTGGGTAAGCAGGCAGATAAGCCATTCACAGTATCATCACCCATCATGATTTCTGGGCTTAGTTTTGGGGCTGTTTCTGTGAACGTGAAGCTGGTTATATTAGAAACTTCTCAGGAACTTGGTGTTGGATATAACTCAGGCGAAGGGGGGTTGATTGATGAAGAAAAATCACGCGGATGGGATAATAGGATATTACAATATTCAACAGGAAGATTCGGTATAGATGAAGAATTGATTAAACAGTCATCTGCAGTGGAGATTAGGTTCGGTCAAGGAGCATACCCTGGAAAAGGGAGCTACCTCCCCGCAGAGAAGATGACCAGGGAAATCGCCCGAATAAGGGGATTGGAACCTAGAGAAGGTGCATATTCTCCAGCTCATCATGAGGATATCAACACACCACAGGATTTAGCGGACAAGATATCCTGGTTAAGGTTTTTAACTGGAGGAGCACCCATCGGTGCTAAGATAGGCTGTGGTGATGTTAAAAAGGATGTGGAAATACTGGCAAAGTCAGGTGTAGATTTCATTACTCTAGATGGATTTGGTGGAGGTACTGGTGCCACAGATTTATATGTAAGAGAAAATGTGGGTATTCCCCTCATAGCTGCTATTCCCCAGGCACATAACATACTTAAAAAACTGGATCTCCTGGATAAAGTCACACTAATCGGGTCAGGCGGACTGCGCACATCTGCTGGCATCGCCAAAACATTGGCATTAGGTGCTGATGCAGTATATATTGGAACGGCAGCACTTATTGCCATTAACTGTCAACAGTATAGGATTTGTTACACAGGACTCTGTCCAACAGGTGTTACCACCCAAAACCCGCAGTTGGTTAAACAGATTGATATAGGGGAGAGTGTTAAAAGGCTAACCAGATTCATTAAACTATCCACCAGGGAAGTTGAGAATCTAACTCGTATAGTAGGAAAGGATGATGTTAACCAGCTAAATAGAACTGATATAATGTCGGTTAACAGGGATTTATCAGAGATTTGTGGAGTTGAATGGTTGGGTGGGAAATAGTTTATTTAGACCTAACAACTTATACAAAAAAAACAACTGGAGTCTATGATATTTGAAAGTTTTATGCGTTACTGAACAATCCATCCACAGGCCAGAAGTCTGCAGGTGGAGGGAGAGAATGAGGCACCTTGAACCACTGGGCGAAGTGGTGGTTGTACTGCCCTGCAGTATGAGGAAACCATATTCTCAGTCCAAGTCTCACACAATCTTCATGAGAGCCACCAAAGGTTACCAAGAGGCCATTCTAACTTCTCCATTTGGTGTTTGTCCACGTGAAATGGAAAGAACATATCCCATACAATCATATGATGTTTCGACCACAGGAGATTGGTCGAAGGAAGAAATAGATGTTACTGGTGAATGTCTAAAGGAATATGTAAAGGATCTTCCTGTTGTAGCCCATGTATCCGGAGGATACAAAGAGGCCTGTGAACAATATTTAGATGGTGCAGTTTACACCTGCAGTGATGGTAAAACAACCTCACAAGAATCCATGCATAACCTCAGGAAAACCTTGAAAAACTATTCTAAAATCAGGGATAAGGATAAGAGCCTGAAAAAATTGAGATCTATTGCTCGTTATCAGTTCGATGGTAGGGATGCTGATCTGTTGATACCCGACGGGTCCAGAATAACAGGCAGGTTTAATAGGCGAATAATTCATGAAGGTAAACAGATAGGAACGCTTTTATATGACACAGGACTATTCTCACTTAACCTGGAAGGTGGCCGGATTTTAAAGGATCTTGAAAGATCCTGGGTGGAAATTGATTTTGACCTTAAGACCAACACCCTGTTTGCACCAGGAGTGATGGATGCACACCCGGATATCATCCCTGGAGATGAGGTGGTTATTTTGAAACAGGGAAATGTTGTAGGGGTAGGAAAGACTGTTCTCTCTAGTGAGGAAATGAAGAAAGCAGTTAAAGGAGTGGCAGTCAGGATTAGGCACAGGGTAAAGAACTAGATTAAGATTTCAACTTTATTATTAATAAAAATTATAGTAAACATAACTATAAAAATAACATAAGTTTAAATATATAATTACAAAATAAAATTAATATAATTTATTCAAAAGGAATAGACTGTTCTAAGGGATTGAATAACATTAATTCAATTCCAATGTAAATATTAAATCAATAAAAGATTAATCAACTTTACTTTTGAGGTAATAATTATGTCAGAAGAAGAACTAATCAACAAAATAAGAGATGAAGTAGCAAAAGTCCCAGATCCACATATGGGAGTCAGTATAGTGGAGATGGGTATTTTAGGAGATATAGAAGTCAACGAAGCCGAAAAAACAGCTAAAATAACCATCATACCCACCAACCCGGGATGTATGAGTGCAGCTAACATAGCAATGCAAGCTAAATTAGCAGCAGAAAGCCTGGAAGAAATTGACAAAGCAGAGGTCATAGTGAAAGGACACATGATGGCCGACGCCATCTGTGAAATGGTGAACAAATAAAATGGGACGCTGGAACCTTGCCATAGTGGTGGGTGTTCCAGGTGTAGGTAAAACATCCCTCTGTAAAGCAGCATCAACCTCCCTGGGATATCATTACATAAATTACGGGGAAATGATGCTTGAAATTGCAAAGCAACAGGAAACAGCATCCAACCTGGGGGGAATATTCAAACTCCCTCTTGATTTACAGTATAACATCTGGAGGGAAACTGCTGTTAATATTGCCGGTTTTAAGGATGTACTTGTAGATCTGCATGGTTTAGATAAGTCCGGGGAAGGATATCTCATCTCCCTGCCGGTGGAGATACTTAAACCAGACATCATCATCCTGATTGAATCTAGCTATGAACAGATTATAAGCCGCAGGATAAATGACCCGGAAAGAACGAGGCCTGTTCAGGACTGGAAATCTTTAAAAGAGGAGATGGAACTACTTAAAATATCAATGGCAGTATGTTCCGTACTGTTAAATTCCTGTTTTGTAATTTTAGAAAACGATGTGTTTGATGAATCATTAAGTGCCCTGAAAATTTATCTATAAAGATAAATTTATCTGTATTAAAGGATTATCTTCAAAAATAAAGATATAAATATGATGAAAACAAATCTAGCATCTACACTACAATAAATGCTATTTTGTTAATTAAATATTCATGAATTAGGTAGGGGGCCCGTGGCTCAGCTTGGTTAGAGCGCACGGCTGATAACCGTGAGGTCCTGGGTTCGAATCCCAGCGGGCCCATTATTTTATTATTTTTGCATTTAGATAGTTCTCGATTTTTAATATAGCTTAATTTCCATTGTATTAGATCCAGGGTTACAAAAGGTTTATATTGAAGATTATCCAACTAATTAATTGGAGCAATGGGTAATTTATCTCATATAATTACCTCTTTTTTACTTTCTTTTTTATTATAATTCATTAAATATTTCATAATTCTAATTATACTCTCTTATTTTTGGATTATTTATGATATAATTTTTTTCCGGTTTCTATGTAATTTAAGTTAAATTGTTTAGTTAACTATTGCTTTCTGTACTTATCTTAATGAA
This sequence comes from Methanobacterium sp. UBA294, assembly GCA_002494495.1. Classification (GTDB taxonomy): domain Archaea; phylum Methanobacteriota; class Methanobacteria; order Methanobacteriales; family Methanobacteriaceae; genus Methanobacterium_A. Next base: position 53,092 of record DACB01000016.1, on the reverse strand, counting down.
TTTTTCAAGCTTATGAAGTGCAGAACCATTCTCTACAGATTTCCGGGCAATTTCCATACCTTCTTCAAATCCGCTTGATTTATTGGCCATATATAAAATAGCGGCAGCATTAACCAGGCAGAGATTAAGCCGAGCCTTATCAGCCGGTTTATCTATTTTGCCCTGTAGAACTCGGCGAAATATTTCCATGTTTTCTTCCAGTGTTTCCGGGGCCAGTATGTACTTTTCCTCTGTCTTTTCAATACCAAAATCTTCAGGATGTAATTCCAATATATCCACAATCCCTTCATGAAGCAGTGCCACTTTGGTTTTACCTATGGTTGATATTTCATCCATGGCTGGGTTGCCATTTGAATCGTATCCATGCACTACCATAGCCCTTTCCACATCCAAATTATTAAGTACCTGGGCCAATGGTTCCACCAAATCAGGATCAAAGACACCTAAAAGTTGTATGTTTGCATTTGCAGGTGAGGTAAGTGGTCCGAGTATGTTGAATACTGTTTTAATACCCAGTTGATTCCTTACCCGGGCTACGTTTTTCATTGCAGGGTGGAACACTGGGGAAAACATGAATCCAATACCCGCATTTTCCAGGCAATATTCAACTTTTAGGTGGTTGCAGTTTATGTTAACACCTACGGCTTCCAATATATCTGCTCCTCCACAATTACTGGTTATGCTACGGTTACCGTGTTTAGCTATGGTAACTCCGCAGCTAGCTGCAATAATGGCCGCAGCAGTGCTGACATTGAATGTTTTTAGGGTGTCCCCACCAGTTCCGCAAGTATCAACCAAGGGCTTCTTTTTGGAGCGGACTTTCAGGCTTGATTCCCGCATGGCCTTGACAAATCCAGTTATCTCAGTTATTGTTTCGCCCTTTATGGATAATGCAGTTAGGAATGAAGCAGACTGTGCATGGGTGGACCAGCCCTTCATTATGTCCATCATGGACTGGTATGATTCTTCCTCTGTAAGGTCTCCTCCATTAACGATCTTCACCAGACATTTGGATATGGTCATACTAATTCCTCAATTTTTTTATGCCTAGTGGCTTCCTTGAGTTGTCTGCAGAAACTCCCCACTTTTTGTAACATGACCTCTTTGTTTTCGAGGTTTTCTTCGATGATGTTTAGCAATGCACTGGCCACAATTGCACCATCTGAACCAGCACTAAGAACATTCTGTATATGTTCTGGATGGGAGATACCAAAACCAACTGCAAGGGGCAGGTCACTGTGACACCTCACCCGGCTCACCAGTTCAACTGTGGCGTCAGCAAGCTCAGATCGAGCACCTGTAACACCCATAACCGCAACCACGTAGAGGAATCCAGTACACATCTCAGCAATCTTCTCCAGCCTCTCATTGGTGGTGGTTTGGGCAGCCATGAATATCTGGTCCAAACCATACTTGTCTGCAGTGTCCAGTAAAATTCCAACTTCTTCAGGGGGTAGATCAGCAACCAGAATACCATTTAATCCACATTCCATGGCCGCTTTGTAAAATTCGTCTTCGCCCATCTTATAAATCAGGTTATAATAAACTAGAAGTCCCAGGGGAATGTTGGTATACTCTCGTATACATTTTATAAATTCAAATCCACGCTTGGTGGTCATCCCTGAACTAAGAGATCTTTTATCTGCAGCCTGTACTGTGGGCCCGTCAGCTAATGGGTCACTGAATGGGAATCCTAATTCCAATGCATCGGCCCCGCTATCTGCATAGGTCTTAACAATCTCCAGACTGGTTTCAAAATCAGGGTCTCCAACAACTATAAATGGGATGAAGGCACCTTCGCCCTTTTCTTTAACCCTCTCAAACATTTCCTGGTAACTTTCAATCTGGCACATATTATCCTCCTATCTGCCTGGAAACCAGGTCCATGTCTTTATCTCCCCGTCCAGAAAGATTTATTATGATTATTTTACCCTTGTTTTCCTTTTTTTCCGCGTACTTCTTGGCGTATGCAATGGCATGCGCACTTTCTAAAGCAGGTATGATGCCCTCAGTTTTACTAAGTAGCCTGAATCCTTCAAGCGCCTCCTGGTCTGTCACTGCATCGTAGCATGCACGGCTTGTATCCTTAAGGTAGGCATGTTCTGGTCCAACACCAGGATAATCCAGGCCAGCACTCACGGAATGGGCTTCATTTATCTGACCATCATTATTTTGAAGTACGTAGGAGAGACTACCATGCAGCACTCCCTCTGTACCCATGGTCAATGTGGCTCCTGTTCGATGAGATTTGATATCATGCCCTCCACCTTCAACACCCACTAGTTCCACTTCATCATCACCTATAAATTCGGAAAAGATGCCCAGTGCATTACTACCACCACCCACACAGGCCATGATGGTATCAGGTAACCTACCCTCTTTTTCCATGATCTGTCTCTTTGTTTCCTGGCCTATGATGCTCTGGAAATATTTTACCATGGTAGGGTATGGGTGGGGCCCCATGGTAGAACCGATAAGGTAATGGGTTGTTTTTAGATTGGTTATCCAATCCCGCATAGCCTCATTGATAGCATCTTTAAGGGTACGGCTACCACTTTCCACAGGCAATACAGCCGCGTTAGAAAGTTCCATACGGAAAACATTCAATTTCTGTCTTTCCACATCTTCGCTACCCATGTAAACCTCAGTAGGTATTCCCAATAAAGCTCCAACTACAGCTGTGGCTATACCATGTTGACCTGCACCTGTTTCGGCTATTAATCTAGTTTTACCCATATATTTAGCCAGGAGTCCCTGGGCCAGTGTGTTGTTTATTTTATGAGCTCCAGTGTGAAGCATATCCTCCCTTTTAAGGTATATTTTACACCCTAATTTCTTGGATAAGTTCTCTGCATGGTACAAGGCAGTTGGGCGACCTGCAAACTCCTTCAAGTAGTAATTTAATTCGTTGTTGAATTCATCATCATCTTTATATTTCAGATATGCGGCTTCTAATTCCTCTAAGGCAGGGATTAAAAGTTCGGGTACGAATACCCCTCCAAACTTACCGAATTTCCCCTTGGAAATCATAATTTACAACCTCTCTGTTCATTACATCCATAAATTCCATAATTTTATTCTCATCTTTTACTCCAGGCTGGTCTTCTACCCCGGAGTTCACATCAACATATTCAAAATAGTCCTTCAGGATTTTTCCTTCACTCTTCATCCTATTACTGTCCATACCACCAGCTAATAATAAACTAATTTGTGAATTTTTTCGGGCAGCATCTACAGCTTTCACTGCCAATTCCAGGGGGATCTGTTTCCCTGTTCCACCAGTTTTACATGATACTTCGTAGTCAAAAAGCAGATAATCACAGACATCAGCATAAACTTCTATCTCCTTAATTTTTTCTTCCCCTAAACTTTCAGGTATGCCAACTGCTCTTATAACCTTCACATCTGGGTTATTTTCCTTAAACCTTCTGAGCCGAGGTGCAGACTGGGAATGAAACTGTACATACTTTATACCCGTGGATTCAATCAAACTTTCAACTTCAAATAAATCTTCTGTTTCAGTTACCAGTACGGCTTTACTTTTATCCTCCATTATGGAACTTAATTTCTGGATTTCATGAGCATCTACGAATCTCTTGGATCTTTTGATATTTATAAAACCAATGAGTTCTGCACCCTTTGTTTCACAAGTTTTAACGTCCATCTCCCTGGTAATTCCACAGATTTTTATTTTCATCTTACCCTGGTCCTTGAGTTTTTCGCGCATGTAATGAGTTCATTTAGTTTTTGACTGATACAATCTGATTTCATCACACTGGTTCCTACGAGTATGGCGTCTGCACCAAAGCTTGCAAGCATTTCAACATCACTTCCTGTTTCAACCCCGCTTTCTGATACTAAGGTCACATTTGATGGAATAAATTGGGCCAGATCTCTGGTTCTGTTTATATCGATTGTGAAGTCAGAAAAATCCCGATTGTTGATTCCAATTATCTCTGCCCCAGCATCCAGAGATTTTTCTATTTCATACCTGTTTTTACATTCCACCAGGGCATCCATGCCCAAATACTTGGTGAGCCGGATCCCCTGGGAAAGATTGGGGTATAAATTGGCCATGAGCAGTACCGCACTTGCACCACTTGCCCGGGACTCGTATATCTGGTATTCATCCATGATGAAGTCCTTACGGAGCATGGGTAACTTGCTGATTTTACAAGCGATCTTAAGATTTTCCAGGCTGCTGTTGAAGTAGGAGGTCTCTGTCAGTATAGATGCCGCACTGGCTCCTCCAATTTCAAACTGAGGTATTATATCCTCGACTTTCATGTCCGAGATAAAGCCCAGTGATGGTGATGCTGGTTTATATTCACTGATAATAGAAATATCATCCTCCTTATTCAAGGCGTTTTTAAAGCTTTTTCTTAACTTGATCCTTCTAATACTATCTTTCAGGCCGCTTATTGGCCTATAAGATTTCTCTTTCCTTAAGACTTCACTTCTCCTGGATATCATGTCCTGAAATTTCACATGATGTGCCATCATACTCCCACCTTCATGAAATTTTTAAGTATGGTTATTCCTTCATCTGTACCTACAGATTCAGGATGAAATTGAAGACCAACAATAGGTTTGATCCTATGCTTAATGGCCATTATCAGGCCATCATCAGTTTCTGCTATAACATCCATACATTCCGGGACTGTCTGTCTGTTACAAAGGAGTGAATGATACCTTACAGCTACAAGGGGGTTACTGGTCCCCCTGAAAAGTTCATCATTATTGTGGAATATTTGGTCGGTCTTACCATGTACTGGCTCTGTACGGATTATCTCACCACCAAAGGTGGCGAATATCCCTTGATGCCCCAGGCACACACCCAGTATGGGGATTTCCCCGCCGAGTTCAGTGATTACCCTGGAGCAGATTCCGAAGTCCTTCTCTCTTGTAGGATTTCCGGGTCCTGGTGAAATTACAATGGTTTCTGGTTGAAGAGCCTTGATTTCCTCTATAGTTATTTCATCATTTCTTCTGATGGTTATGTTGCTTTCTATTTCCCCTATCAACTGGTAGAGGTTATAGGTGAATGAATCGTAGTTGTCAATAATTAAAATCATAAAATCGCCTTTCTGAGTGCATCTACAAGTGCACTGGCTTTGTTTTTACCTTCAATGTATTCTTTTCCTGGTATTGAGTCATGTACTACCCCTGCACCGGCTTGGATACTGGCGTTGTCTTTGTCACAGACCATAGTCCGGATGGAGATTGCAAAATCAGCGTTACCATTAAGTGAGAAATAGCCCACTGCACCTCCATAGGGTCCGCGGGGTATGCCTGCTTCTAATTGGTTGATTATTTCTATGGCTCTTATTTTAGGAGCACCGCTTAATGTTCCTGCAGGAAATAGGGCCTGGAATGCATCAACTGCACTTCTATCATTTCTTAACTGACCAATTACCCTACTGAATATGTGCTGTACATGTGAAAATTTCTTTATACCCATGTAATTAGTGACTTTCACTGATCCGAAGTTACTGACTTTTCCCACATCGTTTCTTGCCAGATCTACCAGCATGAGATGCTCGGCACGTTCTTTTTCATCTGCAAGTAGCTCCCTTTCCAATTCTTTATCTTCTTCAGGAGTTGCTCCACGTTTTATGGTTCCTGCAAGTGGGAAGGTCTCTACCTGATTGTTTTCAACTCGTACCAGCATCTCTGGGCTGCTTCCTATTATTTCCTTCTCCCCCAGTTTAAGGTGGTACATGTATGGTGATGGATTTATCTCCCTTAATTTCCTGTAGAATGAGAGCTTATTTTTAGATATCTTGAATTTTCGTGCATTTGAAATGACGCTTTGGAAAATTTCTCCAGCGAGAATCTTTTCTTTAGCTTCAAGGACCATATTTTCATACTGTTCTTTTGAGAAATGATATCCTTCATCCTCAAAATGGATATCCTCTATTTCATGTTCCTCTTTAGCTATTGTTTTTATGTACTCGGATTTATCTTCACCAAGAGTAACGTAGTAGCACTGTTTACCAATTTTATCAAACACTATCCCGTCTAAAAATAGTCCGAATTCAAAATCAGGATAGGGGCTCTTTGCCACTTCGACAGGTTCGAAATATTTCACAGCCTCGTAGGAAACGTACCCAACGAGTCCGCCACTGAATCCTTTTCTACCAGCGGATGTGGATATGAGCTTTTTTATTTCATCAAAGGGATTTTCCACATAATAGCTTATTTTTGTATTGTTTTTTTCTATTTCCAGTATATTGTCATGGGCTTTTATTATTGCGGATGGTTGAAATCCCAGGACTGAAAAACGAGCCATCCCACTGTCGCTTTCCATTGATTCCAGTAGGAAAGCATGGGTGTTGTTGTGATATAAATTCTTAAATAGTTCAAATGGTGAGTCTAATTTTAGGTTGATGGTTTGAGGCTCTTTTAAAATTAGATCGCCAAAAATATTCACTGCCTTTCATGTTAATTACCTTGCTGAATTTTTAAACATGGCTCTATCTATTAAAGACATGGTTTGTCTATTGGTTACTCCCCATTATATTGATTGTACTATATAAAGCTTTAGTGTACAAAAATATACATTAATGAATAATTATATTATAAAGCACATAAAAAATACATCAATGATCTAATATTAAAATGATTTCAATGATCAGGATATAAAAATTATTAAAAATCCCGGAGGAAAATTGTGTGGAACAGAATAAAACATAAGTTTGAAAAATACCCAGCCAGGATGAGCGTGGCCCGTAAAGTAGTGGAACTGGGGCTCAGTGTAAATGAAAACAATAAAGTGTACTGCGGAGATGTGGAGATCAGTGACGTGGCCTTAGCCCGGGCAGCAGGTGTTGATCGGAGAACCATAAAAGCAACCATCGATGTTATACTTGCAGATGAATACCTTAAATCCATCTTCACCAATCTATACCCTGCTGGTGCATTCTTGAAAAATGTAGCACCAAATCTTGGATTTGGAGTAGTTGAAATAGAAGCCCAGGCTGGTAACCCCGGAATCCTGGCACATGCTACAGAACTAATAGCCCGGGAAAAAGTTAGCATAAGACAAGCACATGCAGGAGACCCTGAACTCGAAGAAAATCCCCGTTTGACCATTATCACAGAAAAAAAAGTCAAAGGAAATCTTTACAATGAAATTCTAAAGATAGAAGGGGTTAAGATGGTTTCTATATATTAATCGAGTTGGATTGATTTCTATCAATTACCAGTAAACAGATATCTATTTATTAAAACATTAGATGGTCATCAACAAAGCATAAATGGTCATCAACAAAGCATTAAATGGTCATCAACAAAGCATTAAATGGTCATCAACAAAGCATTAAATGGTCATCAATAAAGGGATTTCAATTAAAAATTTAAAAAAATTAGAGGGTTTTGGGTCTTTAAAAAATCATAAAAAAAAGTATTGATGATGTTATGATGCAGATTTAAACGATGTTATGCTTCTGCAGAAGTAACAGTTCGTCAGTTGATAATTTTTTACCGTCACGGAATTTCCTGTAGATCTCTTCAGCTTTTTCCTTTTCTTGAAGATTTTTCTCGTGGGTGATCCTGTCCTCTTTATTACGCTCTTTAGCCTTCGCTTTATCCAAGCTTTTATTTTTACTTCGTATTTCCTTTAGAATAGCTTTTACATTGTCATGTTTTGCAGAGGCTTTTTCACGAGTGGCAATGAATTTTGCGTGGGCTTCGTCGGCTTTGGTTCTTATATCATCGATCTTCTGGAAGTAGGTGAGCATCTGTTCATGAGTTTCCTGTGCCTGGTCTGAAAGTTCCATTACCTTGGTGTGGTAAGATTCTGATTTTTCTTTAAGTTCAAGAGATTCCTTCTGTGTTTTTTCATCTTCCTGCATGGTTTGAAGCTTCTTCTGGAGGTCTGTAACCTTCTTAACCAGTTCATTTTCCTTTCGTATGTCCAGGACTTTAGTTTCTATGGTCTTATCCAGGTTCTTTATTTCATCCTGAATCTTCATGATGTCCCGTTTTCCAGATGACCATTCCAGTTTCTTGAGCTCTTGGTTGGTTTCATCCCTTAACTTCTTATACTTTTTAACTTCCTGGTTGATCTTATCCCGCTCTTTCCTGTGTTCCAGAGCCTTATCCAGAATTTCCTTAATACTGGTGTTTAATTCATCCCTTAACTGTTTGTGGGTTTTTGCTTCATCATTTAAACTATCTCTATTCCTGGTTAATTCTTTTAAAGTTTTCTCCAAGCTTTTTTTCTCATTTAAAAGTTTACTGAAGCTCTTACCATCATCTTCATTGACCTTGAGTTTTGATTTCTCTTCAACGGCCGATACATCTGTAATATCCTGCTTTTTTGCTGTATCTTCAGCTTTTTCATGTTCGGCATCCTTAGGTTTGGTAGGTTTTGCATTTTCAGCGGTTTCTACAGGATCCTCATCAGGCCCAGTATCAGATTCTGCTGGTTCTTCTGCATACTCTTTTTTGCTTGAATTTTCTTTAACAGGTTGTATATCTTCGCCCTTAATAGGCTCTAATTCATCTTTAACTGAATCTGCAACATCTTTTTTAACAGACTCTTCATTAGCAGGTTCAATATCTTCGACCTTAACAGGCACTACTTCATCTTTAATCGTATTCATATTTTCACTTTTAACAGGCTCACCAGATGAACCTTCTATTTTATTTTCAGTATCCATTTTTAAAATGGGTAATATTTCTTTTAAATCTTTTTCTTCCACCACGATATCAGCTACTTCCTTCAGTGCGGGTTTTGCATTGAATGCTATGCCCAGACCTGCCTTTTCGATCATGGGTATGTCGTTCGCACCGTCGCCTACTGCAGCACATTCAGCCGCTTTCAGGCCTAACCGATCCATTAATTCCTGTAACACTTCACCTTTTGATCCATCAGTTATTAAAGGTCCACTGATTTTGCCTGTGAGTTTTCCATCTTCATTATGTAGCTGGTTACAATAAATATAATCGATATCTAATTCCTTTATTCGGTTGGTTATGATTTCAAAATTACCGGTGATGGTGGCTAATTTATATCCCTGGTTTTTGAGTTCTTTAATGGTTTCCTCTGCACCTTTCATGAGGGGCATCTTGTTAACCACTTTCTCTATATCACCCAGGGACAGCCCTTCAAGGAGGTTTATTCTTTGTTTGAGAGAGGTTTCAAAGTTTATTTCTCCTTCCATAGCCTTTTTGGTTAATTCAGTTATTTCGTCTGCGGAATCTACCAGTTTAGCTATCTCATCAAGGGATTCGCCGTCTACTAGTACGTTATCAAAATCAAATGCTATGAGCTTAATCAAAAGATCACCGATTCAAATGAGTATTTAAATTATGAAAAATGGGGGATTAAAATAAACCTAATTCATCTAAGCGTTCTTTTGTTTTCTCTACACCAAGTTGAGCATCGTCAAAGGTTTTAGCACCAGTACAAACAACTTTTCCTGAACCAAAGAGAAGTAACACAACTTTTGGGTCACTCAATCTGTAGACCAGACCAGGGAATTGTTCAGGTTCGTATTCGGTATTTTCCAGATCAAGTGCCACTGATTCCAGGTTCAGTGTTTTACCCAGGTTAGCAGAAGCAACGATGTTCTGGATTTTTATCTCAAATTCATGGGGTATATCAGGATCCAGTGTTCTCATATGATCTACTGTTATATGTATGGCTTTCTTGGAATCTTCCACTGTTTTTGCACCGGTACATACCAGTTTACCTGAACCAAATATTAATGCTGCGGTTTTTGGTTCTTTAAGCTTGTAAACCAATCCTGGGAAGTTTTCTTGATTAAATTCAACACCCTCTAATGCCGGGGCCACGCTGTTTAAGTCAATTGACTTACCCAGGGTCGCAGAAGATACAATATTTTCTACTTTTATTTCTAAATCCGTCATATTCTAATCCTCCAGAGCTTACTTTATTAATCTTTATTTATAGTAATTCTATAGATGCTTACTTGAATAAAAAGATGTTCTTTATAAACATATATAGATAATAAGATTATTTTGTTAGATTTGTATTTATTAATATATAAAGCAAGTTGTAAAGATGCATCTCCACCTAGGAATTTTCTAATAATATATAAAGTTATATTACATTGAGGTTCTACAATTTATAAGAACCTAAGATAGCTGGGATATTAATATGAACCCTAAACTTTACCGCAAGCAAATAGCAGAAATAGGTATTGAAGACATGGAAATTGATATATCTTCCCTGCAGAATGCCATGGAAACCATGAGTCAACTGAATGAACTGGAAAAAGTACTGAATCAGATTAAATTCAACATACGTAGCGATATTAGAAATTTAAGAGTGGAATATATGTGGATGATTCATGAAGCAGATGATTTAATCAACAAAAAAAGCATATTTGGTAAGAAGAAAACCATTGATGATGTCATGCGGAAGAAAAAAGTGCTTAAAAAGGAGCGCGATACAAATATCGCTGCCTATGAAATCATTGAAAATTTAATTAATGATTACATCAAACAGATCGAAGAATCACGCATATACATTAAAAACCACATTCAGATGAAAGTAGAATAAACTAGGAAGGAAGTTAGCATGATAGAAGTTGAAGTCAAAGCTCATGTAACTGATTTTAATGAAGTAGAAATTAAACTAACCCATATAGGAGCGAGAAAAAGAAAAATCGAACATCAAAAGGATATCTATTTCAACGCACCCCACAAGAATTACATCCAGACAGATGAGGCTCTAAGGATAAGGGAGATACCTGAAGATAATGGATCTAAATTTATTTTAACATATAAGGGGGCAAAACTGGATAATGAAAGTAAAACTCGTAGAGAAATTGAAGTTGTGGTGAATGATGGGGAAAGAACTGTTTCATTACTTGAGAATCTTGATTTTAATCCGGTACGTACTGTTAGAAAGGACAGGACCATATATTCTCATGAAGATTACACCATCACCCTGGATAAAGTCTATGATGTAGGGAACTTCGTTGAAATTGAAAGGAGCATTTCAGAAGGAGAAGATTACCAGTCTGTACTCCAGAAAATATTTGAAATCTATCAGCAATTAGGTATCCAAGAGGGTTTTGAAAGACGTTCTTACCTGGAATTATTAGATCTTAAGTGATTATTATTGTTCGCCATAAAAATTTATTACATAAACCCCATAAAGAATAAACGTTAATCATTATTTAAACGTAGATCATTATTAAAAATTCAAAAGAAATCTTTTATATAAGATGATGAATTTATTTTCTTACCACGATGAATTTATTTTCCCATTGCTACCATGATGGTACGTATATTTAATCTAAAAAACATGTAAGGTGGAATTAATTTGGAATATTTCGTAAGCCCGTATAACAAGTCAGTTGAATTAAATTTTCCAAATGACATAACAGTATACGACACCACTTTAAGAGATGGTGAACAGACACCGGGAGTATGTCTTAGAACACCGGAAAAAGTGAAAATTGCCCGAAAACTTGATGAACTAAAAATACATCAGATCGAAGCAGGATTCCCTGTTGTCTCTAATGAAGAGAAAAGATCCATAAAGGCCATAGTAAATGAGGACTTAAACGCCGAGATACTAGCACTGTCACGAACCAAGAAGGAAGATATAGACACAGCCATAGACTGTGATGTGGACGGTATAATTACCTTCATGGGCACCTCTGACCTCCACATAAAACATAAGATGAATATGAGTCAGGAGGATATTGTAAAGATATGCTTAAGGTCCATAGAATACGCTAAAGACCATGGTTTATTTGTAGCTTTTTCAGCAGAAGACGCAACCAGAACAGACCTTGGATTTTTGAAGGAACTATATAAGAAAGCGGAAGAATATGGAGCTGACCGGGTGCATATAGCAGATACTGTAGGGGCAATAAGTCCCCATGGAATGCATTACTTGGTTTCGGAGCTCAAGAAAGAAATAAATACAGGTATCGCCCTGCACTGTCACAACGACTTTGGAATGGCATTATCTAATTCAATCGCAGGATTGCTCGCCGGAGCAAACGCTGTTTCAACCACTGTCAATGGTATTGGTGAACGGGCAGGTAACACCTCCCTTGAAGAACTGGTTATGGCCCTTAAATTAATCTACGATGTAGATCTAGGATTTAACGTTAAAATTTTCTACGAACTATCCCGCATTGTAGAAAATCTCACAAACATGAAGATACCGGAAAACAAGCCCATAGTAGGAAGGAACGTCTTCCGACACGAGTCAGGAATACATGTGGACGCTGTTTTAGAGGAACCCTTTACATATGAACCATTCTTACCCGAGCTAATCGGACACCAGAGAAGGATCGTCCTGGGAAAACACTCTGGCTGCCGTGCTGTTAGAGCAAAACTCACAGAATGTGGTATTGATGTTTCCAAAGATGAACTATGTAAGATTGTAGAAGAGGTAAAGGTACAACGGGAAAAAGGTAAATATATCAACGATAAACTGTTTAATGAAATAGTCAGATCAGTTCGTGGTCCAGTGGATATCTAATACAGATTAAATACTGTTTTACAGGGAATGAATATTTATGAACATCACAGAAAAAATACTCGCCCATGCATCCGGCAGTAAACAGGTTTATCCAGATGAAATTATAGAAACTAAAATAGATCTGGCTATGAGCCACGACGGAACCACACCACCCACTGTTATGACCTTCAACAAAATAGCAGATAAGGTATGGGACCCGGATAAGATAGTCATTGTTTTTGATCATAACGTTCCAGCCAACAACATTGGCTCTGCAGAGTTCCAGAAAATCACAAGAAAATTCGCAAAAACACAGGGTATAAAGAAGTTCTTCACCCATGGTGAGGGCATATGTCACCAGGTACTGCCAGAACAGGGATTGATTAAACCTGGTGAAGTAATTGTTGGTGCAGATTCCCATACATGCACTTACGGGGCCTTTGGAGCCTTTGCAACTGGCATGGGCGCTACAGATCTGGCCATGATATATGCAACTGGACAGACCTGGTTCATGGTGCCCCGGACCATAAAAATAAATGTCCAGGGCGCACTCCATGGATACACAACACCCAAGGATTTAATTTTAAAGATAATAGGTGAGATAGGCTCATTCGGAGCAACATACCATGCACTGGAATTCACTGGTTCTGTAATAGAAAACATGGATGTGCCTGGCCGCCTGACCATGTGCAACATGACAGTGGAAAGCGGGGCTAAAAACGGTATAATGGAGCCTAATAAAGCAGTTTTAGATTTCTTAAAAGTCAGAAATGTATCTGATTTTAAAGTGGTTCGTTCGGATAAGGATGCATCCTATGAAAAAGAATATAATTTCCAAGTAGACGACTTAGAACCACAGATCGCCTGTCCAGATAACGTTGACAACATACATCCACTCAACCAGGTTGAAGGTGTTGAAATCAACCAGGCATTCCTGGGATCATGTACCAACGGCCGTCTGGAGGATCTGAGATTAGCTGCAGATGTTCTTAAAGGTCATAAAGTTCATGATGATGTAAGGTTCCTGGTAGTCCCTGCATCTAAAAATATATATTTAGATGCCCTTAAAGAAGGGATCATAGAGACATTTCTGGAAGCCGGGGCAATTGTATGCAACCCTGGCTGCGGGCCCTGCTTGGGAGCTCATATGGGTGTTCTGGGATCAGAGGAGGTATGCATCTCATCCACCAACCGCAATTTTGTAGGAAGAATGGGGGATCCGAAATCAAAGGTGTATCTGGCAAACCCTGCTGTGGTGGCTTCATCAGCCATAGCTGGTGAAATTACAGGACCTGATATTTAATTAATGGCAGAGGTATTTTTAAATGGAACAAAATATACTAGTTGAACTTAAAAACGTGGAGAAAAAGGTAGGAGCACTATCCAGTGCCCAGAAAATACTCCTGACAACAGACGGCTCTGTAACCTCTATTCTTGATGTTTTAAGGGGTCATGTGGGTATAACCACTCTTGTACAGGAATTTGTACCTGCAGATGAAGCAATGGCAGCTAGTCTCAATGTGGATGTAGGAGACACAATCAACTACCGCGTGGTAATCATAGGTGGAGAAGAACCCCTTATATATGCTGTGTCCCTGGTTCCTGTAGACAGGCTGACCAGCGGATGCAGGGAGGATTTAATAGGTGCTGACATACCCATTGGGAGGATATTAAAGGAACACAACATAGAATCCCGAAGGGAGATCAAATCCATATATGTCGAAGATGCGGATAAGGAACTCAGGGAAATATTTAAAACTGATTCCCTTTTCTTGTGCCGGACTTACCATATAATAAACAGGGGAAAGATCCTCATGTGCATCAAGGAGATGTTCCCCTACAATATATTTAAAGAATAATCGTTTTCAATAAGTTGTTAAAATAGGAATGTGTGTGTTTCATATGGGTGTGAAGTTTAAGGATATAGTTAACCCGGAACCAATTAATTTTAAAGATTTGGAAGGTAAAACAGTCGCCTTAGATGCGGCAAATATAATCTACCAGTTCCTGTCCATTATAAGGCAGGCAGATGGCACTCCTTTAATGGATCATCAGGGCAAGGTAACCTCTCATTTTAGCGGGATACTATACAGGACCACTTCCCTAATTGAAAAGGGAATGAAACCTTTTTACGTCTTTGATGGGGCTCCCAGCGTCCTTAAAAAAAGTACCCAGCTTAAACGAAGCGAAATTAAAGAAGAATCTCGCAAGAAATGGAAGGAAGCCATGGAGAATGGTGACATTCAAGAGGCCCGTAAATATGCAAGCAGAACATCACGAATGTCAACAGATATTATTCAAGGGTCTAAGCAGTTATTAGAATTTATGGGGATACCATACATCCAGGCTAATGGAGAAGGAGAAGCACAGGCATCCTACATGGTAGATAAAGGTGATGCTTGGTGTGTGGGGTCCCAGGATTACGATTGCATACTCTTCGGAGCAACCCGCATGGTTAAAAACCTGACCATCACCGGTGGGAAGACTGACTTGGAACTGATTCGGCTGGAAAAAGTTTTATCTGATTTACAAATCAGCAGGAAACAGCTGGTGGACGTGGCTATATTGGTGGGCACAGATTTTAACGAAGGAATAAAAGGAATAGGTGCTAAAAAAGGATTAAATCTTATTAAACAACATGGTGACGTATTTAAGGTCCTGAATGAGATGGATGTAGAAATGGAAGTAGATCCCCAAGAATTACGTGATTTATTTTTTGAACACAACTTCGTTTCTGAATACGAACTCAAATGGAGAAACCCTGACCTAGAAGGTGCCATTGAATTTTTAGCCGGAGAGCATGATTTTTCTGAAGATAGGGTGATCAACGCTTTAAATAAGCTTAAAAAACTTGACACCAGTCAAAGTAGTCTTGAGAAATGGTTTTAATCCATTTTGGTTTTAATCTATATTCTTATTTTTCAACATTCTGGTTTTAATCCAAATTCCTTTTATAAATAGTTAATTACCCTCAAAATGGGGGATAATCCCCGAATATTATACGGGCATACCTCTGGGAAGTTTCAACCTGCTGGGGATATATTTTCCTTGCCTTCCTTTCCAGGTCTTCCCTGCTTTTTGCACCAGCCAGAACCTTCAAAAAATTCACATACACTTCTAAAGACTCGGATGAAGGTGAACAGGGTATTTCTAATGTAATGCAGATATCTTCCTTTGAAAACTTAGTAGTGCGTATTCTAGGTGATATAGAACCGATTAAAACTCCTTTTTCCAACTCAATAAGGGGTGGGACGCCTATTTTATCTTTTCTGTCTAAATCAGTGAGGGATTTGAAGTTTTCTTGCTTGTAACAGTGGAGTTCAATGTACATATCTGGTTTGTAATGGTTCATCAGGTATAGAACTGCTTTACCAGCATCAGACTCATAATAAAGGGGGTTTAAGGTGCTTATGTACTCACTTTCATCACAGTTGTACATAACTAGACAGCCATCAGGCACATCCTCCTCAGATATTTCTTTAAGTGGTTTAATAGTAGTAAGTCCCTCTTTACCATGGACCCCACCTATAAAGAGCCTTTTTAATCCTTCTCCATTTCCCTTATGGATGATTTTGAAAAATCCCATGTAATTCATCCCTAAATCTAAAGATAAAAATAGCATGTTTTAAAAAAAATTATAATTTAAGTCCCATGTTCACTAAGTCCCGTGTTCCCAGCCTTGAAGGTATTCCTCTTGGTCTGGTGTTAATTTATCTATTTCTATTCCCATGGCCTTTAATTTTAATTCTGCAACGTAATTATCTGTTTCATCTAATGTCTTGTAAACATCTGTTTCCAGGTCGTTATCCAATAGGTACTTGGCTGATAGGGCTTGCATGGCGAAGCTTAAATCCATTATTTCTGCGGGATGTCCCTGTCCTTGTTCGCCGGCCAGGTTCACCAGCCTACCTTCTGCTAGTAAATATAGTTTGCGTCCATCGGCCATCACATATTCATCAATATCTGGTTTGAGGTTGTTTATGGATTTGGATAGTTCTTCCAAGTCTTTCTGATTTATCTCCACGTTGAAGTGTCCACTATTTGCCATTATACAGCCATCCTTCATCACTTTGATGTCCTCTTCAGATATAACATCCTTGTTTCCTGTGGCGGTGATGAGCAGATCGGCGTGTTTAACTGCTTCTCTGACTTTCATAACTCTGTATCCATCCATACGTGCTTCCAATGCCCTGATTGGATCGACCTCTGTGATTATGACATTTGCACCTAAACCCTGGGCTCTCATGGCTATTCCTTTTCCACACCATCCATAGCCGCAGACTGTTATGGTTTTACCTGCTATGAGCATGTTAGTGGATCCCATGATGGAGTCGAAGGTGGATTGACCTGTACCATAACGGTTATCAAATAGATATTTTGTATAGGCATCGTTAACTGCCATCACTGGAAATTTCAGTGCTTTATCGTTGTGCATGGCTTTTAATCGATGAATTCCAGTGGTTGTCTCCTCACATGCACCTTTAATTTTGCCCAGCACATCTTTTCTTTCCCGATGAACCAGGAATATCATATCTGCCCCGTCATCTATGAGAATGTCAGGTTCATGGTCCAGAACCTGGTTAATTGTTTGGTAATATTCTTCAGTGGTCTGCTCTCTCCAACCGTACATATTCAGGCCCAGATCAGCTCCTGCTGCTGTTGCGTCGTCCTGAGTTGATAGAGGGTTGCAGCCTGTCATGGCCACTTCAGCCCCTCCGGCTTGAAGGGTTAAACCTAAG
The DNA here is from genome assembly GCA_002494495.1 of Methanobacterium sp. UBA294. Classification (GTDB taxonomy): domain Archaea; phylum Methanobacteriota; class Methanobacteria; order Methanobacteriales; family Methanobacteriaceae; genus Methanobacterium_A. The sequence continues at coordinate 35,896 of DACB01000016.1, read as the reverse complement.
TTGATGGTTTTTGGTTCCAAGTGTAAACAAGATCCGATGGTTATTCCATCAAAGGGCTTTTCCTTTATGAACTGTTTTTTTATATATTCTAAAACAGGCATGTGCCTCTGTACCCATTCAATCTTCTTTATTCCCTGTGGAGCAAGTGTTATGTCTTTAACCTTGTAAGTCATCTTTTTCACCTATAATCTGGATTGAAGTTTGATATTATAACATGTAACTTAAAATTTAGATAATTATAATATGAAACTTAAAATTAGATAATCTAATCATTCCATTTGTTTATCTAGTTGTATATATAATTCCATAATATATTAATCCAGATACTGATAAGATGGAAAAAAGATTGTGAATAAGTTATATTGAATAAATAAGAATGAATAATTAAATAAAAAAATAAAAGAGAAATATTAAAGAATCTAAATGATCAATTTGGGGTTATAATTTTTGACTATGGAACTTTTAGAAGAAAGAAAACTTAAAAAAGAGACGTATGTTTTTGTTATTATCACTTTTGCAGCTACATTCATCCTTCAGTTAGGTATTTATGCCATTGCAGGTCCGTTATCATATTCTTCTCCCTTTTGGAATGTGGCGCTTTCTGGTTCCATGTTTATGCCTGCTGTGGTTGCTATTTTCTGTATGTTTTATTTTAAATCTAAAGCCCTAACTAGGGAAACCATAATTGTTTTTACATTCTTTTTAATTTATATAGCAATATTCCTATTTGAGAGCTTCTTTCAACCAATTATGGGAAATGTAATGGATAAGCCTATCTTTTCTGGGATTATAGCTGTTTTAGGAATCTTAAGTGTTTTGATTATGAACATAAAAAAGAAATGGAAAGATGGATTAAAACTTTCAAAACTGTGGCTCGGTACAAACTTAAAATACTATGTTATCATACCAATAATTCTCGCTTTAATACTCATTATAACTCCCTTAATATATTATTTCTCAAATTTAGGTGCTCCAACTAATGAATTTAATCTTTATATGTTCTTCAACACCTGGATACCTAGTTTGATCCTGTTTTTCTTTATATTATGGCCCTCCTATTTTGGAGAAGAATATGGGTGGAGAGGGTACCTACAGGACAGGTTATTCCCACTTCTGGGCGGTTATAAAGGTGTTTTAGTGCTGGGAATTATTTGGGGCTTATGGCATGCGGTAATTATAGTGTTGGGACATAACTTTCCAGGATATCCCATTCTGGGCAATGTCTTAATGACTCTCTACTGTATCGTTATGGGAATTATTTTCAGTTACGCTGTTTTAAAAACAGGAAGCATATGGATTGCCGTGATACTACATTTAATCAATAATAAAACAGCCCCTGTGGCCACTTCATTCATTGCTAACTCTGATAACCTAATTTTAGGATCTATTATTGGAACTGTTATTTTAGCAGTTTTTGCACTGATACTTTTAAGATCCAAAGTATGGAAGTCAAAGAAAATAGGAGAAACCCAACATTTATAATTAAAAATTGTATTAATGCCCCGTGAAGTGGGCTTGATTTAATAAGATTTAAAGTGTTTAAAATATATAGTTTTATCTTATTTTGAAGATTTCTTACGATATACGAAAAATACGTAGAATTTGGTAAATTTTAATGGTAACATATTAATATTATTAATAAAAAAATTAATAAAAAAAGGCAGTACCATTAATTTTATTAATGATACTGAATAAGTTCTACTTTCTCTTCAGTTTTGATCTTCTTCATGGCGTCTCTGAAGTTTTTCATGGTGATTTTATCAGCCTGCAGATTTTCCCTCAAGGCGAGCATCACAGCTTCACGGGAGACTGCTTCGATATCGGCACCTACATATCCCTCGGAGGTTTTGGCCAGTTTTTCCAGACTCACATCATTTGCCAATGGCATATTTGCAGTGTGGACTTTGAATATGGATAAGCGGCCTTTTTCATCGGGTTCTTCTATTTTTATGTGTCTGTCAAATCTACCTGGTCGAACCAGTGCTGGGTCGAGTATATCCACCCGGTTGGTGGCGGCGATTACTGCTACGTCCTGGAGTTCTTCCATACCGTCTATCTCTGTAAGTAGCTGGTTTACCACTCTCTGGGTTACACCAGAGTCTGTACTTCCACCTGTTCTGGAGGAGGCCAGTGCATCAATTTCATCGAAGAATATCACTGTAGGTGCTGTCTGTCTTGCTTTTTTGAATACTTCTCGAACACCTTTTTCTGATTCCCCTACCCATTTTGATAGTAGCTCAGGGCCTTTCACTGCTATAAAGTTTGATTCACTTTCATTGGCCACTGCCTTTGCGAGTAAGGTTTTACCAGTTCCTGGTGGTCCATAGATGAGTACACCTTTTGGTGGTCTTACACCAAACTTTTCAAAGCTCTCAGGATATTTTAATGGCCATTCTACTGCCTCTCTAAGCTCCTGTTTTGCTGAATCTAATCCACCAATATTATCCCAGTTAACGTCAGGTACCTGTAGCCACACTTCTCTCAGAGCGGATGGTTGTATTTCTTTCAGTGCTTCTTTAAAGTCTGATTTTTTGATGATCATCTCCTTGAGTGTTTCCTGTGGTATCTCTTCATCGGGTTTTAAATCAGGTAGTATTCTTCTTATAACCCGCAAGGCTGCTTCTTTACATAATGTTTCCAGGTCTGCTCCTACAAATCCATGGGTTTTCTCGGCAATAACTTCCAGGTCAACCTTTTCATCCAGAGGCATTCCCCTGGTGTGTATTTGTAGTACTTCCTGGCGACCATTTTTATCTGGGACACCTATTATAATTTCTCGGTCGAACCTTCCCCCTCTGCGTATAGCAGGATCCAGAGCATCGGGCCTGTTGGTTGCACCAATGACTACTACCTCTCCCCTGGTTTTAAGTCCGTCCATCAGGGTTAAGAGCTGGGCGACAACCCTTCTTTCCACTTCACCAGAAACTTCTTCTCGTTTAGGTGCTATAGCATCAATTTCATCTATAAATATTATGCTTGGTGCATTTTCTTCTGCTTCTTCAAAGATTTCCCTCAGGCGTTCTTCTGAACCACCTACGTATTTGCTCATTATCTCTGGGCCCTGTATTGAAATGAAATGGGCATCAGTTTCGTTGGCTACTGCTTTTGCCAGTAAGGTTTTACCAGTTCCTGGTGGGCCGTGCATCAGCACACCTTTTGGTGGTGATATTCCCAATCTTTTAAAGAGTTCAGGTCTTTTAAGCGGAATTTCTATCATTTCCCTGATTTTCTGGACTTCATCTTTGAGACCACCTATGTCTTCGTAGGTGACGTCGATTATGGTGGATACTCCCTCTAATTTGGATACATCCACTGGGTTGGGTTGTACTTCTACCTCGCTCATATTGGTGACTTTTACTACGCCTGCTGGTTTGGTGGATACCACGGCTAGTTTTATTTCACCCATACGACCTCCGAAACTTGTTTTTCCGCCGAAAAACTCGTCGAACATTGAATCCATGGCCTGTGGCTGTCTGACTCCTGTCCTGATGATGTCTCCTTTGGTAAATACTCTTCCATTGAAGGCTCCTTTGATGTCTCCTCGAATCATCACTTGCTGGTCAACTGGTGCCAGGACAACTTTTTGGGCTTCTTTGACTTTGGCCCGCCTAACTGTTACTTCTTCCCCAATTGATGTTCCAGCGTTTTTTCTGATATAGCCATCAATTCTGATGATTCCCAAACGTATGTCTGATTGTGAGGATGCCACTACTGAGGCTGTAACTTTTTTACCTTCGATTTCGATTATATCGCCGTTTCTAAGACCTAATTTCTCCATGCATTGTGGGTCTATTCTAGCTATAGATCCTCCCACATCAGCCTGTGAAAATGCTTCTGCCACTTTTAATTTCATATCTTCATTTTCGATATTTATTCCCCCTTATAAGGTTTTGTTTTACTTATTAGTTGATAAATATAATTTTTTGCTTTAAAAGAACAATAAAAAAGTCTAAAAATAAATTAATAAATCATTGATGTTTTAGTTAATTTTTGTTACTATAACCTTGTTGTTCATCATATATAAAGGTTTGGTCAAAATTTGTGGATATTAAAAGAAAATTAAAGGGTTTATTATTAAAAATAATTAATTACTTATCTTATTATTCCACCAAAACCCTTAAGAAGCGCTTCCACTTTTTCTCGAGCATGTGGATTTATCACTTCATATCTTAAAGTGATGCTTATCATCCCTTTATTAATCTGGCCACCATGATATACATCCAGGAGTTGGGAATCTACAACATCATCAATACTCTGAACAACGTCAGTAACCATCTCTGCATTAGCACTTTCTGGTAATACTACCGAGACATCGAAACTTTTCCGGGGAATTGTATTGTACTTGTAGGTTTGCAGTTCCCCTGGACTTAATATTTCTACATTGGAAATTTTCAATTTAATGCTCCTGCTGTGATGAGTTAATGTTACAAATTCCGGGGAAATTTCCTCTAATTTACCAACATGTATCCTTCGGGAATAAACATGTCTTAAACCCACTTCTTTACCTATTGAATTCTTTAAAATGTTTAATTCATGGTTTAGAACAGATATTGCTTTATCGGATCTTCCTAAAGATGCTTCCAGATCATTCATATGTTTAGCTGCACTGCTCATGATTTTAACAAAGTTATTTTTTTTCCCTTTTCCCACCATTTCATTGAGGTCTTTGTAGGTGGAGAGAAATTCCTCACGGGTCTGGGGTATGTAAGGGTTGTGGGTCTGGATGGAGTAATATAGGTAGGGGTTCTGTGCAGTGATCCTGGTGATCATATCCAGCATCAGGTTGTATATGGGACTGGAAAATTTTCTTGAAGCCTTTACATCCACATCCAGCTTTTCCAAGGTAGCAGCCATGCTTATGTAAGTGAAATGTGTTAAACCCTGAACTACACTCATCATCTGGTCGTGTATCGTGGGTGTTGTTTCTATTAAACGGGCATTTTCTGATTCTAAAAATTTAATCACTTTTTCGTACCATTTACCCTTTTTTATGGGTGTGAGTACCACCACCTGGCCATCTAGGGACCTTATTCTCGGTCCGAACACTGGGTGTATGGGTAAGAATTCTGCTCCATCAGGGACGTATTCCAGCATTATTTGGGCAGGCTTTTCCTTCACTGATGCAACATCCACCAGTAATGATCCTGCCTTGAGATGGGGGGCTATCTCCTCAATGGTTCTAGGTATTACGTCAATGGGCACTGCTAAAATAGTTATATCTGAGTTGTTTGCTGCTTCTATGTTGTTGGGAGTGTATTTTACTCCCATCTTACGGGATATGTTAATTCCCTGTTGATTATCTCTGCCGGTGATGGTAACATCACAACCTTTTTTTTTAAGGTAACTAGCTATCCAATTTCCTAGTCCACGTGTACCTCCAATCACTGCAATTTCCATAGAGTTATCTTTAGAATGACAGTGTATTAAATATTTTTAATATATTATTCAAATAATCTCAAATTTTCACGGTATAGTACTAGGAGTATCATCTATTTATCTGTCTATTTTTCAGATTTCCAGTGGTTTTACTCCTTCTGGGGTTGTTGCCACAGATTTGTTTGACACGGCATCCAGTGCCTTCAATAGTTCCACCATGCTCTCGTTTTCCAGAACTTCCAGAAATTTTTCAAGTTCTACAGACTGTCTTAAAAACAGACCTCTACGTTTCATTGGCATTCTGCGTTCATTTAATGGATTTATTTCCGCCATTATTGTTTTATTACCTCCTTTTTCCGGAGTTTTGATCAGAAAAACTCCGTCGATTGAGGTGGGCACTCTTTGCCATGGTTCGACATTTTCTAAAGCTTCTACTATTTTTTCTTCCATCTGACTTTCCATTTTAGTCACCACTATAAAGATAGTAATAACTTTTATTTAAAAGTTATGATAATAGGATGAGAAGAAAAAAATAAAAAAAATAATTAAAGGTTATGGAGAACAAATAAATAAGAATATAGTCTTATATTAAACAGAATAAAATACAAAGGGCATATTATCATGCGCATCGTCCATCAAGATACAAAGAAGGGGATCATCGAATTATTACCAGAAACCCTGGATGATCTATGGCACCTCTCCCATTTGATAGGACCCGGAGACCTTCTATCAGCCAGAACAACTAGGCGTATACAGGACACAACTGGGGAACGTCTTCGAAGCGATAGAGGAATTAAGAAAACTTTTTTTATGGGAATACGCGTAGAGAGAGTTAACTTTCACAGGTACTCTGGAATATTACGGGCAACAGGCGTTATTGAAAAAGGCCCTGAAGACCTGGTTCCTCTAGGCTCGCATCACACACTGGATTTAAAACTTAAAAATCCAGTGAAAATACAGAAGCAAAAATGGTCCCGATGGCATCTCCAGAGAATCAAAGATGCAGTTAAAGCTTCTAAAATACCTAAAGCTCTGGTGATAGTTATAGAAGATGATAACGCAGATATAGGAATACTGCGTCAATACGGGGTGGAATACTACGGACCCATAACTGGGGGAGTATCCGGGAAAAGGGTGGTGCAGAAAAACAGGCAGCAGGTTATTGAAAAATTCTATGATCAGATAATTGAAACAATAGGCACCCTGGAGGGAATAGAAGGAATAGTCATTGCTGGCCCTGGGTTTGGAAAAAATGATTTCCACAAGTATCTGGAAGAAAAACACAAGGAAATATCCAAAAAAACCATCCTGGAAAGTACCGGGGCAGGTGGAAGAACTGGAATACGTGAAGTCCTTCAGAAGGGAATTCTGGAAGATATGGCCACAGAAGGACGGATCGCAGAGGAAATGCGAGTTATGACCGAACTCCTCCAGGAAATAGGGAAAACATCAAACCTGGTGACATATGGTAAAAAAGAGGTTGAAACAGCTTCTCAGGCAGGTGCAGTTGAGCAACTACTGGTTATTGACAAATTGGTCCGAGAACCAGGTGTTGAAAAAATTATGAACACCACCGAGAACCTTGGCGGGAAAGTCATGGTTATAAGCAGCGAACACGATGGTGGTAAACAGTTACAGGGCCTTGGTGGCATAGCAGCATTATTAAGATATGGTGTATAATTAGGTGTATAACTAATCTTAGAAACAGGGGTGAATTATGCAACCGATACTTCTCTTATTATTAATATTCCTATTGTCTGCAACTTTAACGATTATATTTAAATTTCTCTTCCCCAAATTGGGAGGGAACCTATACACGAAAATAAGAGAAGGAACGCCGCGAGCTGTAGGATTGGCTCCTTTTCTGGTTCTATTAATTTTTTTTCCACCGCCTGGAAACTATTTAATAGCAATAATTGGTGTATTCGCATTTCTAGACGATGCAATCGGTAGGAAAAAGATCAAACCCCTACCTTTTGAACTGGGGCAGCTTTCCCGTGGGATAGGAATGCTGCTGGTCATGATCATTGGATATTTCTTCTTTGGCCCGGTATCTATATTGATTGCCTTGATGATTCAACCATTGAACATTGCAGATATGCAACCCGGTACAGCATGTTCTACCATAATTATAATGAGCTCAATAATTACATTTTTCCTTTATTCAGCTACAGGGAATCCTTACTCTTTTGCATTAGTAGTTCTAGCAGCTTGCCTGGGATATGCGCCACTGGATTATATGGGTAAAATCATGATGGGAGAAGTGGGAAATCACTCCTTTGGGGTTGCTTTGGGGATATTATACGCCATTTGGGGGATTAATATATCAAATTCCTACAATTGGGGTGCTGGTGGAACGTTTCTGGTTGTGTTACTCCTTATGATCATAACCTCTATTATCATCGCATTATTAAGATGGAACAACCTTAGATCTTTCCTGGAAGGCGAACTTAAACTTGAAAATCCCTACTTCGGTGATTTGTTGATGGATGTTTTAACCGGAGGGGGGCTTGGTGATCTGATAAGGAAATTAACCCTAAAAAAACGTGAAATAAAAATCGAGAATACTATAGGGAAACATTTAGGTTTGCGGAGATTGTTCTACAATCCATATGCTACTCCAGATAAGAGTAAATAATAAAATTCTTCAAATATCCCCATTACTTTTAACTAGATTTATGATATAATTTATGTGGAATTCTTAATCTCTAATATTGGCACAAAACAATTCATGGAATTAATCCAATTAATGATAAGATATTTAAATAAAAAATATTAAAAAGACAAACTTTTATAATTGAAAAGTGGACTGGATTTATAATTTAATTTCAGATAACAGGAAGCCTATATATCACATGAAAGCTTTGTTCATAGTAACTGGTAGGGGCATTGGTGGAGATGCTGTCACTGCCCTCAACATCGCACATGCCCTTGAAAATTATGGTGTGAAATGTGAATTCGCACTGGACCACACGGCACCTGGTCTTTTATTTAAAAACCACGGCCTTGATTGGCATAAGATCAGCGTGCCTCAAGCAGGTGGCCATGCAGCTGATAAATTTACCCTAACAAAAGCTGCTTTTAAATCATCTAAGGCCACATTGGAAGCTGCCAAGTTATGTAAAGAGATCAATCCCCATGTAGTAGTGGGGGTAAAATTGGTGGCGGGGCTATAATTGGCTGCTTAGCAGTTAAATTAACTGGCATCCCCACAGTGGGGATTTTAATTACCCCTGCTGATGCAATGATATGCACCAAGGTAGCCACCACAATCGCACTTCCTGAATCTGATCTCTTCAAAATGGATCTTGAAACCAAAATATACATAAAGCTTATTCTCCAGTTAACCCCGATATAATCAAGGGTGATCCAAAAAAAGCCCTGGAATTGATGCCTCCTGAATTTGATGAGAACCGTAACACTATTCTTTTTTCATCTGGTTCAACACTCTTCAAAAAAATGGCAGAGGGTGCAGCTAAACTCAGTAAAAGCAGGTTAGATGTCAATATTTTGGTAGTTGGAGCCCCACTGAAAGATGAGTACTTGGAAATAATTGATGAAGAAAATATCATCAACCTGGGATATATTAACTGGATCCAGGACCTCTATAAGCTGGTTGATATTGCGGTGGTAACCGATGATGGGATGATGATCCAGGAAGCAATAGCTTTAGAAATACCAGTCGTAGCACTACTGGGTGTTAAATGGGGCAGATACCATAATTTGGCCAGTATATTTAAAGGTGCAGTGCTTGAAAGTGAACTGGCTAACCTTGAAGAGGTCACACAAAATGCGATTGATAACCTAGATAAAATGAAAGATTATGCCCAGAAGTATAGTGAAGGTGTTCTGGGGGCTGCTGACTGTATAGCCATTATGTATTAAGATTTTCAGTTTAAATGAATATTGAAAAGATACATAATTAAATAAGGCCAAAAAAAAAATCGAAGTATTTATTTAAAAACGCGCAAGTAATGACCGAAGAAATCTACAAATTATGTAAATGCAATTCATTACATAAATTTATAAGTCAAGTTTACCTATTATAATTATAATTTTTGAGCATGTAATTGAATATCTTTAAAATCTAAGAAAGAAAATCTTGTAAATTACAATTCAATGACTTATTAATATTAAAATTTTCTTCCTTATTAGGGTGTTGGAATGAAAGCATTATTTGTTATTACTGGACCAGGAGTTGGAGGGGACAGCGCAGCTGCACTTAATATTTCAAAATCTTTGTCAAAATATGGTTTTGAAAGTGAATTTGCCTTGGATAGTAAATCATCGGGTTTATTATTTAAAAATAATAACTTAAAATGGTATAAGACTACTGTACCAGCAGCAGGCGGACATGTAGCTACTAAGTTTTCATTATTGAAAGCCGCCATTAGATCACTAGGTGGAGTGTTTGAAACAGCAAGGTTAATTAAAAAAGTTAATCCAGATGTTGTTGTTGGTTTAAGTGGGGGCGGAGCTGTAATCGGATGTTTATCTGCTAAATTGGCCAAATATCCATCGGTATGTATTCTGTGGACTCCTATGGATGCAAAGATATGTCCCAGAGTAGCTACGGCATGTGTTACCAGTACTGAATCTCCTCTATTTAGAAATGATACTGAATTTAAAAATGTACATAAATCATATTCCCCCATAGATCCTAGTGTAATTAATGGAGATAAGGAGAAAGCCCGCAAACTCATGCCAGATGGCTATGATGAAACTCTACCTACAATACTTTTATCATCTGGTTCCCATCTTTTTGAGAAAATGGTCCTTGCTGCATCAAAGCTAGCAAAAAGTGATATAAAGGCCAATATAGTTGTTGTGGGACTCACGCGAAATGAAAAATGTTTAAAGTACCTTGATGATGAGAATATAATCTATTTGGGCTTTATTGATTGGATACGTGATTTATTTAAATTGGTAGATCTGGTGATTTCTTCCGACGATGGAATAATGATACATGAAACTATAGCCTGTGGTTTACCACTGGTCACCCTCCAGGGTGTTAAATATGGCCGGATCACACAATTTCCAGAAATATTTAAAGGTGCATTGGTTCAGGGACATGTAGAAACCATAGATATTGAAGTTAAAGAAGCTCTTAATCATCTTGATGAAATGAAAGAAAATGTTAATGAATACAGCAAAGATATCTTAGAAGCTCCAGACAGAATTGCTAAGATAATTTATAATACTGTTTCAAATTAAACATTTTTTTATTTAAAAGATAATACAGTATATTCCAAAAATATGGTATTTAATAAGTTTACCAGTTTTTTAAAAAATTTATTGAACATTAAAAAATTATTAAACATCAAAAATAATGCTCATAATCATTACTTTATAAGCACTTAATATTATATGCATAAAAAAATTGAATAAAAAAAATCTTATTTGTATACTCAAAATATTTCAATGAAAATATAAAATTTAAAAAAAGGTGCCGAAATTGTATCAAAAATTACTTAAAAAAATTAAAAATAAGGAATTAACTATTTGTGTAGTTGGATTAGGCTATGTGGGTCTTCCAACCGCTATATTCTTCGCAGAAAATGATTTTAACGTGATTGGAGTTGGGACGGATGAAATTAAATTGGATATGATTGGCCAGGGAATTTCACCACTGGGTGAACTCGGCTTAGACTCCCGATTATTGAAAGTTGTTCAGGATAAAAAATTAGTGACCACCCCGGATCTTACTGAGGCAACTCGCCAATCTGACATAATTTTAATCATTGTACCCACACCAGTAACAAAGTCTAAAGACCCAGATCTTTCCCATATCATATCCGCCGGTGAAAATATATCAAAAGGAATGGAACCGGGTAAACTGGTTGTTCTGGAATCAACAGTATACCCTGGGGTGACTGAGGAAACATTACAACCCATACTGGAATCATCCGGTTTGAAAGCAGGTGAAGATTTTGGTTTGGCTTACTGTCCAGAAAGATACAATCCTGGAGATGATGCCCATTCCATAGAGAAGGTTGCTCGTGTTGTTGGTGGGATAACACCTGAATGGGCAGATATAACCCGTGAATTATACCAGTTCATTATTGAAGAAGATATTCAAGTTTTGAGGAATATTAAGACAGCCGAGGCTGCCAAAGTTATTGAAAATACCCAACGTGACTTGAATATTGCCCTGGTTAATGAACTGGCTATGATATTTGAGAAATTAGGTATCGATGTAATGGAAGTCATTAAGGGTGCCAGCAGCAAATGGAACTTCAACGAGTACTATCCTGGAGGGGGAGTAGGCGGGCATTGTTTACCTGTAGACCCCTACTACTTAGTAAAAAAAGCTAAAGAACTGGGATATCAATCCAAAGTTATAGCTGCAGGTAGAACTATCAACGATTACATGCCCAAACACGTCTTTGGCCTTATTACTGATGCATTGAACGATAATGAAAGGTCAGTTAAGAATTCCAAAATTGTGGTTCTGGGTTTATCCTACAAAGAAAATGTGGGGGATGATAGGGAATCACCCTCCGTGCAACTCATTGGTGAATTAGAACGTAACCAGGCATTAATCACCATCGTAGATCCCTACATTCAAGAAACTGCAATCTACGGGACACTTGAAGAAACAGAACTTTATGGCAAAGTGGAAAGTGATGTGTACAATGCACTGGATGGTGCCCATGCACTGGTACTTATGACTGCCCATGATGAATTCAGGGAACTTGACTTTGAAAAAATTAAAAAATTAATGAAATTACCCATAATCATTGATGGAAGGCGGATTTTTAATCCAAAAGACCTTGAAGACATGGGATTTTATTACAGGGGAATTGGTAGGGGAAATTTAGAATAATACGATAATTGTAGATTAAAGGAGTATCTACCCATTTTAATACTATTATAAACAAATTATTAACAGAAAAACTGGCTAGGAAAAAAGATTAGGAGAGTATGATTCATGGAACATGGTTTTATTAATAATTTATTATGGAATTTTTCCCACTGGTTTGTGGAAAGGAAAAATATTGATGATTACTATGAACGATTATCCAACGGTGAATCCATTATAATCGAGGAGTTTTCAGGAAAAACTAAACATATCGCCACATCAGGTTCAACAACAGGCAAACACACCTATGTGCTAGTGAATAAAGAACAACTAGAACTACGAATGGCTGCTGAAAGATGGACAAATTCATGGACAGGATGGGAAATGGGGGATCCTTGGTGTCATTACTGGTATCCTGCAATTTCTGATAATTTTTACAGGCGATTTCGGCTTAAAATAGCATATAATCTTGATAATGGCCTATTTCTGTCCTATTTTAATTTAAATGACAAGATGATGGAAAACCATTATAAAAAATTACAATCATTCCAGCCAAAATTGTTGATTGGTTACTCTGAAGCTGTAAATATGTTTGCTGAATTCATTTTACGAACCAAAAAAGATCCACTTAATATTCCTGCCTCCATCACTTCTGGTGGACAGCTATTTCCAGAATGGAGAACAAATATCGAAGAAGCTTTTGACGGGAAAGTATATAACCGGTATGGTAGCTCTGAATTTGGAACTGTTGCCCATGAAGATAAATCAGGCAAAATGAAAATCTTAACAAATCGTGGTATAAGTGTTAAAAATGATGAAGAGAATAAACTTCTCATTACAGACATAAATAACCGAGCAACCATATTTAAAGATCATTTCATAGGAGATTATGGGAAAGTAATTGGTGATGAAATAACAGAATTAAAGGGTAAAGTAAAGGGCGGGCGTTCGTACCTAAGAATTAACCAGGAATAATGTAATTTAAAATCATCATTGTTAGAGATAAATAAAAATTAATAAACGTAGGAGGCTGTGGAAATTAAAAATAAAAGAGTAGTAGTAACTGGTGGTCTGGGATTTATTGGATCTCATATAGTTGAAAAACTTCACGTTGATAATGAAGTCATAGTTGTGGATGATGAATCTACAGGAGATATTAAAAACATTGAACATCTCAATAAAGATAATATCCAAGTTGTACTTGATAGTATAATCAAAACAGAACTCCATAAAATATTTGAGGATGTTGATTATGTTATTCATCAAGCAGCCCTGCCAAGCGTTCCCAGAAGCGTAAAAGATCCCCTCAGTTCCCACCAGGTAAATATAACAGGCACCCTAAAAACTCTTATAGCAGCCCGAGATTGTGATGTTAAGAAAGTAGTCTGCGCATCATCATCATCAGCCTATGGAGATACTCCTACTTTGCCCAAAGTTGAAGATATGCCAGTAAACCCAAAATCACCATATGCAGTTAGTAAGGTAACCAGCGAATTTTATAGCCAGAATTTCACTGAATTATTCGATCTTCCTGCAGTAAATTTGAGATATTTCAATGTCTTTGGGCCTCGCCAAAATCCAGAATCTCAGTATGCTGCAGTTATACCCAAGTTTATAACATCAATTATTAAGGATCAATCTCCAGTTGTATATGGGGATGGTACACAAAGTAGGGATTTTACCTTTGTCTCTAATGTGGTTAATGCCAACATCCTTGCATGTGAATCATCCATGGAAGGTATATACAATGTGGCATGTGGTAGTAGAATCACTCTTAACCAGTTAATTGAATTAATAAATGAAATTGTGGGAAAAAATATCAAACCCCAATATACTTCACCACGCCCTGGAGATATAAAACACTCTCTGGCAGATATTTCCAAAATTAGTAAGTATGGTTACGAGTGTGAAATTGAATTTCAGGAGGGCCTTGAAAGAACCATATCCTATTTTTCATAATATCTGAATACTTTTTTTATCCCAATACATTAAAGAAATACTAAGATGTATCACTATTTTTTAACTCCATAAACATATCTTCACCATCTTTACAATCTCCAGCAGCAAATTCATGGATATATTCTCTTTTATAATATTCTGGTTTGAAACTGGTCTCTTTAAACCCTGTTTTCTTATAAGAATTTACTGCCCTAACATTTTTTAAGCAAGGTCTGATGATTAAGGTTTTAAATTCTTCCTGGAATAGTTTTTGGGTTAATAATTTTATAGCCTCCCTCCCATATCCCCTTACAGTGTATTCAAGGCTTTTAAGCCAAATATCAATCTCAGCTATCCCTCTTATTAAGTGAAATGCCGTGTAGGAAATAAACCCGATTTCTTCTAAAACACTCCCCTCTTCACGGATTATCAGATAAGCACGTCCTTTTTCAGGATAGGAATCATCGAAGAAGAAATCTTCATAATCTTCCTCAAATTCTTGCATGGTGGATATGCTATCAGATGAATCCATTTCTTTTAAAAATGAAGAAAAATCAGAGAAATACAACCATTGATATGCCTTTTTCCTGTCCTCTAAATCTGCAGGCTTTAGGTTTATCATGTTAATTTCTTTTTTTATTCCAGTTTTTTGGGCAATTCTTCTATAAAATATATTAACTATATTAAAATAAATTTTAAGATTTTATTCTATCCAAACTTGGAAAAGAAGCGCAGCAACTTATAAACTGGATCCGAGGATGGGTGCGTTTCCAGGAATGCATCAAAATCATGGGTTTTGTATCCATCCTTAATCATCTGGCACAAGTAAGCCATGCTGGTGCGTGCTGTGGGTGAGATGGAGGAAACGTCCTTAATTAAACCAGAGTCAGGATCAACCTTCACCTTGGTAAACCCTGTGTTACTCTGGAGTACGTTCCAGAACGATCCAGGGGCTGCAAATCCAGGTATGGATCCTTCTAGGTATCCTGTGTTATCTGTGGCCTCAACATCTTCCCCATAGGTTATGAAAGCCACATCATAATATAGTGATAATGATGATGGTGTTAATCTGTAATCTGCCACTGTATGTATGTCACATGCATTTCTTGCTGCCACCACACCTTCCATCCTTGCTAAGGGTGTGGTTGAAACCCCAGCTACGTCACCGGCTGCGTATATATTTTCCTGGCTGGTCTCCATTTTCGAGTTAACAACAACCTCTCCTTCACTTCCTATATCAACTATACCCTCAAGTATCTGTGAATTGGGTTTTAGGCCAGTTGCCAGGAAAATATCTCCTCCAAAAAATTTCCCATCTAAATAGAGGCCATCATCTGTTATCTCATCTACCAGAACGTCTTTGTGTATCTCTACTTTGTCCAGGAGTTTATGCTCCACGTAATCCCTTGTATCATCATCAATCATATCCAAGAAGGGGTCTCTGCATAGTATCTTGACCTCGGAACCGAGCATGGAGAATATGCTTGCAAACTCGGAGGCAATAACTCCACTACCTATGATGAGTAGTTTCTCTGGAACTTTTTTAAGGTTTAAAATATCCTGGTAGGTGATGGCTTTTTCCCTGCCTTTAATTGGTGGGATGTAAGGATTCGAACCAGTGGCTACAATTAACTTATCATATTTAAATGGTTCCTGGTTTACAGTTACAGTTTGGCTCTCACCACTCACCTTGGCCGTACCATTTATAACTTCTATTCCAGCTTCACTAGCTTCTGCATTGTGGACAGTTCTTATCTTTTTTATGGTGTCCTTCATGCCATCTGCCAGTTTTTCAAAATCTACTTGAGGAGTCTGGTTGGTTATCCCCAATTCATTGTAACGATGGGAATCTTTTATAAACTTTGCCACATCATTCAAACCAGCAACAACCATGCACCCTTCATTTAAACATTTACCGCCCAAATATTTCTTTTCAATGAGGGTTACATCTTCTCCTATTTGTGCTGCTTCTACTGCTGCTGATTTACCCGCAGGACCTCCTCCAATAACGATTATTTTCATTATTAATATCTCCAACCACTGACTATAAAATAAATTCAACACTAAAGTAAATTAATATCGTACACATAATAAATTTAATTGTATACATAATAAATTTAACTGAAAGTCCAAAATACAATCCCACGCTCATTTTAAGCTTTATCTGAGAATCCTGTAAGTATCTAGTACATTGATAATAATGCTACTTACCTATCTGCACTCCTTGATAATCTTAATTTTAACAATCCCAATAGCTATACTGTATGTGTAATTAAGTTTCTTAGAAGAATTATACACATCTAAAGGGATTAACTAAAGTGATTGATTAAAAAAATTTTCATCATTACGTTTAAATAAAACAAAGACACACTTTAAAATTGAATTATAAATTAACATAGATATAAATAATTAACTAAGATAAATCAAAATTAATATATTTATAAAAAAAATAATATATTTAAAAAAATTAATTAAATTTGATATTTTTCAATTTTGAGAGGAGATAAAGAATGTGTATTGCAGCACCAGCTAGAATACTAGAAATTAACGATAATATGGCTACAGTGGACTTTGGTGGAGTCAGACAGCAGGTTAAACTGGACCTGGTATCTGATGTTGAAATTGATAAATACGTACTGGTCCATTCTGGCTACGCTATTGAAATACTCACTGCCGAAGAAGCCAAAGATTCATTGGAAGCATGGGATGAACTTTTGAAGGTCATGGATGAGGAAGAGTAATGGCAGAGGCAACCAGTTCCGATGGTAATATAAAGATCGTCGCGCTACTGGTGGCAAGCATTGCTTCCTTTTTTGCACCCTTCATGGCAACATCGGTAAATATAGCCTTACCAGCAATCGGAACTTTTTTTGACTCAGACGCTATAATCTTAAATTGGATTACTATGGGCTATCTACTAGCCTCCGCCATATTTGCCGTACCTTTCGGTAGTTTATCTGATATATACGGCCGTAAAAAGATATTTGCCCTGGGAATTGGTCTATTTACAGTTTCATCCCTATTATGTGCCCTGGCACCTTCTGATATTTTTCTCATTATATTTAGAATATTACAGGGTATAGGAACGGCCATGATTTTTGTAACCAGCTTGGCCATAATCACCGAGGTATTCCCACCTAAAGAAAGGGGTAAAGCCATTGGTATCAACGTCATGTCTGTATACGTAGGATTATCCTTAGGACCGGTTCTGGGTGGTTTATTCATCCAGTACTTGGGATGGCAGAGTCTCTTCCTTTTAATGATACCATTCGGTATTCTAGTAATTTCCCTGATATACTGGAAGCTCCCTACAGAATGGATGGAGGCAGAAAGGACTAAATTTGACTATATTGGTTCTATATTGTACAGTGTTGGTCTCTTATTTTTAATGTATGGATTTACCGAATTGAACAACATCCTGGGAGTCGTTCTCATGGTTGCAGGTATAGTTCTCTTGGCGTTTTTCTTCCATTATGAACAAAAGGTAGAATATCCAGTATTTAACGTGGGATTATTAAGGAAAAATACCACATTTACATTTTCAAGCCTGGCAGCGCTTATTAACTACAGTGCAACCTTTGCTGTAACCCTTCTTTTGAGTTACTATCTCCAGTTTATAAAGGGTCTGGAACCCCAATCAGCAGGATTGATCTTAGTAGCACAACCTATTTTAATGACTATTGTTGCACCCCTGGCTGGTCGAATGTCCGATAAGTACGAGGCACGTAAACTGGCAACTGCGGGTATGATACTGGTTACCATAGGACTTTTCGGTTTCACATTCCTCACCATTGATACCAGCTTGCTACAGATCATAATAAGCCTGATCATACTGGGTATTGGATTCGGACTCTTCTCATCACCCAACACCAACGTTATCATGGGATCGGTGAAGAAGAAGTTCTATGGAATTGCCTCGGCAACTGTGAGTACCGTGAGATTAATAGGCCAGACCATGAGTATAGGTATCGCCACCCTGGTATTTGCATTCTTCCTTGGAAGGGTGCAGATTACGCCCGACCATTACGATGCACTCCTATCAAGCATACAAATATCCTTCATTATCTTCACAATCATTTGCCTGTTTGGAATCCATGCTTCCTGGAAGAGGGGGCGATAAAATCGATTATCAGGAAGTGAAGAGTTAATAATTTGTTTATTTTTATTTTCTACATTTAATTAAGTTTATTTCAAATTGTTGTTTTATTAATAAAACAAATACTATGGTAAAAATTATAAACTCCAATTCTAGATACATAATTATCTAAAACCAATATATGGGGTGTAAATCATAGAAAGTATCAAAAAATTAACCCGGATTTTAAGTTCTGACATAAAGCGGCGTGAACTTGGAAATCCTTATTTTAACAGACAGAATTACCAGACATTTCCCTACCACAGGGAGAATTTCCATCAAATAGAAAGGATTGAGACTGGCAGAAAAATCTGCAGCATTGACGGCGGAAACCAGGAGATATACCCCACTCCAGAATACTCCATTCAGTTGAACCGTATTTATTTTAACCTATTCAAAGATAAAAAGAGACAATCCATTAAATCAGATATTCCTCAGAAGATAGAGTTCCTGTCCCTGACCACCCTTAACCGTGATGATAGTGAAACATTCTACGAAACCAGGTTAGCACTGGAAAATGAAGAATATCTAAAGTACCTCCCTAGGGAGAAGGATCTGCAAACCCAAGCGTTTGATGCGGATTTTAAATTAGGGAATAAAGCATTAATGGAAAGAGTATCATCCATGTCCCGGAGATTTGCAGAATGGACCATAGCCGAACATATCATCCAGGAGGAACTCGAGGATGGAGATATCATAATAAAGGATGGATCCCTTCAAGTGGCCCATGCAAATGAAAGTAAATATGTGGAACAAATATTCAACAAAGCCAAAGAAAAGGGAGTAATCTTCACCGGGCTTTCTAAGACATGCAGGTTAACCACCGATACAGGATATTCACTAATAGCTTCCTTAGATAAGTTCGCAAAAAATAACAATATCCAGTACCCTGAGTGGTGTTATTTCCCCATAGCCATGAGTAAACAGGGAGCAGACCATAGGGCGGTGATAATGGTGGTTAAGTTAAATAGGGATGCAAGTACATCATTCCGGTTTGAAATCCTGAAAGATCAAGCGGATACTATGAGTACTAGGGATTTGATGAATGTGGTTTCATCTATTGCCGAATATTCTCGGGATATCACCATACCTGGATATCCATATGGACTCTTTGATGCACATGTATGGGCCCGGGTTAGAAAGGAAGATTTAAGTAATTATCAGATAATACTTGACTCTGAACTTGCAAAAACAGATGTTTATGATGATTTTAACATCCGCATAAAAGCGGTGAGCATGCATGATAGGTTAGATGAATTATAAAAATAATAATTTCAAAGTGGTAGGTGAATTTAATGAAAGGCGGTCAGATAGTTGGTGGAGGACTAAAAGACATATATATAAGGGAGAAAAGTGGTTCACAGTTAGAGCTTGGAGATTTACTCGTAGCAGAAGGACCCGACAATGATTATACAATAATCCAGGTAAAGGACATAGAATATAGGAGTCATATTCCCCAACAAACACTAGAACTATCTGCAGGAATGAAATTGGAGGGTTTTGCAGAAAATTCTGAGGTTATGGAGCCCGCTCTGAGGAACTACCTTATAGCTCGTGCAAAGAGCATGCTCTATGTAAAGAAAGATGATAATAACGAGAAATATTTGATTAAAAGCCCTAAAAGACCGCCTTCATTCTTCAACGATATCCGGTCCATAACCAATGATGACATGGGCTTTCTTAAACCTGAAGACACTGAAAAATCAATATACTTAGGAGATATCAGGAGCGGGTCCACAGTTAAGAAGGATGTAAACGTGCATATTGATCTGGTCAAGTCACTTACCCACCACATATTCATCCCTGCAACAACTGGTAGGGGTAAGAGTAACCTGGTAAGGGTTATGCTCTGGAGTATACTCGATTCAAAGGGAGCGGGAATTTTAGTCCTTGATCCTCACAACGAGTATTTTGGAGATGATTTGAGGAAGGGGCTGCGACACCATCCAAAACGTATTGATAAACTGGAGTACTACTCACCAGACAGTGCTAATAAGGATGCTTTGACACTATCCATCAACATCAAGAAGATCCGACCCCACCACTTCACTGGAATTGGTGGTTTCTCCTCTGCCCAAAGTGAAGCAATGAGAATGTTCCACAACAAGTATGGTCCTAACTGGATAACAGAACTGGCCATGGGAAGAGAGGGTCAACTACAATCCATGGGGGTAAATGAAAAAACTGCCCAGGTTTTAAAGAGGAAGATGGAAACCAAACTAGGGGTTTCCACTGTAGAGGATCTCTCACATCCTGATGGTAAGAGGGTTGTCTTTAACAGTAAGCTCTTCGTAGGTGGTGAACAGGGATTATCCACCATAAATGACATCACAAATTCACTTGAAGATGGCAAAATAGTTATAATAGACAGCAGTAAACTCAGTGATTTCGAAGAATTATTTGTTGGCAGTATAATTGCCAGTAACATCTTCTTTAAATATAAAAATTATAACTCAGAGATTTTAAATAATAAACCGGTTATCAGCATTGTTATAGAAGAGGCTCCCCGTGTACTGGGTCGAGATGCACTTGAAGGGGGTATGGGAAATAATATTTATGGAACTATAGCTCGTGAAGGGCGTAAATTCAAGTTAGGACTTATTGCCATTACACAACTTGCCAGCGTAATTCCTCGGGCAATTTTAGCCAATATGAATACAAAAATAATCCTGGGAAATGAAATGTCCATGGAGAGATCAGCCATAATTGACAGTGCTTCCCAAGACTTATCAGATGATAATAGAATTATAGCCAGTTTAGATAAAGGTGAAGCTATAGTAAGTAGCGTATTTACCAAATTTGCTATCCCTATCTACACTCCTGAATTTGAAAAGTTCGTGGATGAGTACCTGGAAAAACATGGTAGGGGTATGGATGTTGAAGGGGAACTGGAACTATTGGGATGAAAAGGATTTAACATCCTTCAGGGGAAAAAATTGGATGATCAATTAATTGAAAAATGGATCGTATTTATTTAAAAACATATCTTGTTTGATTGATAAAACAGATGGTTGAGTGAACAATGTACAAATTTGCCCATATAGCAGACTGCCACTTAGGGGCTCAAAAATATCCTGAACTTAAAGATTTAGAACTCAGGGCCTTCAAAGAATGCTTGGATATATGCATGACGGAGGAAGTTGATTTTATAATCATAGCCGGGGACCTGTTTCATTCCAACCTACCAGATATGGGTGTTGTAAAGGAAGCAGTTGGAAAACTGAAGCAGGTCAAAGAAATGGGCATCCCTGTCTATATCAACTATGGAAGCCACGATTTCAGCCCTAACCAAACCTCCATCATCGACATCATCACTGAAAGCGGGCTCATGAAGAAACTCTTCAATGCCAAAGTATTGGAGGACCAAAAGGGAAATGAACAGATACAGTTACTTTTTACCACAGATCCAAAAACCGGTGCAAAACTAACTGGAATATCCGGGAGGAAGATGGGTATTGATGACTCCTACTATGAAATCCTGGATAGGGAGAGCTTAGAAGCAGAAGAAGGATTTAAAATATTCGTCTACCACACCTCGGTGAAGAATATTCTGCCTGAATACCTGACAGCCTTGGGGGGAACTGATATTAAACGTTTCCCAAGAAATTTCGACTACTATGCTGGAGGACATATACATAAAAGGATTTGTGAGGATAAACTGGAGGGGTACGGCGTCATCACTTACTCAGGGCCACTCTTTGGAGGTTACCCTCGTGACCTGGAGATAAGTGCCAAGGGTGAAAAAAGAGGATTCTACATAATAGAATATGAAGATTGCATCCGAACATGTGCAGATATTAAATTCCATTCCCTGGAACTTTCAAAGTACCTGTACATGGAGTTCAACGCGGATCATAAAACACCAGCACAGTTAAACCAAGAGATGAAAAAGGAATTTGAAAGGAAAGAAAGCCAGGATAAAATAAAGGGAAGAATCATAGTTTTAAAGGTTAAAGGAGAATTAACAAGTGGAAAAACCAGTGATGTGAACTTTCAGGAGTTAAGGAAGTATCTGAAAGAAGCAGATGCCCTACATGTAAGTATCAATTACCACGGTCTGGTCTCACGCGAATTTACTGAGATAAGAGTAAAAGGAGAGACAGTAGAAGAAATCGAGGAAAATCTCCTCCAGGAAAACTTATCTAACATAAATATACCTGTTAAGGAATTAACCAGTACCCAAGGTAAGGAACTGGCGAGCAGACTACTTAAAATAATAAGGCAGAACCAAAAAACCAACGAAAAAAAGGCAGAATACAACACCCGGATTTTACATGAATCACTGTCAATATTGGGCTTAGAGGATATAATAGAGTAATAAGCTGATATCTAAATAAGTTGGAGCAACCATGATTTTCAACACACTGAGGATGGAAAATATACGGAGTTATGAGGAGGAAAAGATAGACTTCCCCAGTGGTACTTCCCTTTTTGAAGGGGATGTGGGATCTGGCAAGTCAACCATTCTCATGGCTATGGAATTCGCACTCTTTGGACTGGGAAACCAGAAAGGAGATGCTTTGCTCCGCAAGGGCTCCAAGAAAGGCTCTGTATTTCTAAGCTTCACTGTGGAAGGTGAAGAGTACCAAATTAAAAGGACACTTATAAGGAATAAAAAGGGCTCAGTAACTCAGGATAAAGCGTTTCTCAGTGCAGCTGGTAGGAAGATGCAGCTATCACCTTCAGAGGTCAAGGAAAGGATCCTGGATATCCTGAACTTCAAGGAACCACCAAATCCCAGGGCACAGAGTGTTATATACAGATACGCGGTCTACACTCCCCAAGAGGAGATGAAATTCATACTAATCCAGAAGCCTGACACCCGACTGGAAACACTCAGGAAGGCCTTTGGAATCGAAGACTATAAAACCGCAGCAGAAAATGCTAACATGATTTCACGGCAAATAAAGGACAGAATAAGCTTTTTAAGTGGAAGGGTCTCTGACTTAGACGATAAAAAGAATTCCTTAAAAAAATTAAACCATGAACTTACGGAAAACAGGAGAATTCTCACTGAAATCACTAGAAAAAGAGATGAATTAGACACCATATTAACTAAATATAAGAAAGATCTTTCAAACTTGAAGGAAATAGAATTCCAACTTAAACAGGTTGAAAATGAAATTCCCCACTATGAAAATCAGATCAAAGATAAAATGGAATTACAAACCAGGTTCCATGGAGAAATTCAGGATGCTAAGAATGAGAACATGGAAAAATTCCAACCAGATATAGAAAAACTGGAAAAGATTGAAAAACCCACCAATATAAGCCCCGATGAACTTAAGGAAAAAATAGTCCAGATAAAGAAGGCAGTACAGAGCCGTAAAGATCTGGTCACAACATTGGTTTTGTATAAGCAAAATAAACAGGACATCAAGGAAAAACTCGAGGATTGGAAGGATAAAACAAGGGATGATTTCAACAAATCAAACCAGGAACTAACCCTGAAATTAACCGAATCCGAGAAGCAATTAACAATTCACAGGAAAGAAATGGATATCATCCTCAAGAGGATCTATAAATTGGAGGGTCAGCGAGACAATATAAATACCAAACTGGAAAACTTAGACGAGTTGGGAGAAAAATGCCCCATATGCGGCAGTCAACTTGATGATGAACATAAGAAGGACCTGAAAAATGAGAGGGAAAGGGAAATTCGCAGGTTGAAATCTGAAATAAATGTTTTAAATCAGGTTAAGGAGAAAGGCGATGCACAGGTAGATGGCGATGATAGGGTTATTGAACAAATTAAATATGAATTAACAAATCATAAATCTATAATAGAAAAATTTAATGAATTAGATGATATAGAATCTAAAATAAATAGGGTAGAGGGAGATATTTCAAATATTGACGAGACATTGTCCTTAAATATTCGGGAAAATTCCAGTTTCAGGAATTTTGACCAATACATAGAGCATCTTGAGGAACTACGAGAAAAGCTTAACCAGTACATCGATGCCCAGAATAGACTGGACAATATCCGGTACCAGTACAACAAAAATATAGAGAAAATCAGGACCAACAAGTTAGAAATTGATGAACTCCAAGAACAGATGGAACAGTTAAAGGAGAAACTTTCAAATTTAAGCGAACAGGTCAAACAACTACCTGAGACTGTGGCGAAAGTGGGAGAATTACAATTACTCTACGATGATACGGAAGATGAGTATAAGATCATCAACAACAGAGTGATAGAAACACAAACCTTGATAAAAAATATAGACCAGGATGTACTAATACTTGACCAGGAGATAAAAGAAAAGGAAATATTAAAAAATCAATTAGAAACCCTCAAGAATTATCATAGTTGGCTTAATAACTATCTGATTCCTACCTTAGCGATGATAGAAAAGCATGTGATGCAGAATATTCACCTGGAGTTTGATGAAAACTTCAAAAAATGGTTCAAAATACTCATTGATGATTCTAGCAAAACTGGGAAAATAGATGAAGAATTTACTCCCATAATTGAACAGGACGGCTTCCAACAGGAGATAAATTATTTAAGCGGGGGAGAAAAAACCAGCATAGCATTAGCATACAGATTAGCCCTGAACAATATTGTACAAAAGGTTTCCACAGGTATGAAATCTAATTTACTGATAATGGACGAACCCACCGATGGGTTCAGTAAGGAACAGCTCTTTAAAATCAGAGATATACTTGAGGAACTGAACTACCCTCAGATAATAATAGTTTCCCACGAAAAGGAACTGGAGAGTTTTGCAAATAACATCTTCCAGATAGAAAAAAGAGACGGAGTATCTGTAGTTTCCAGGGTTGATTAAAGGAGAGAAAATGACCAGCGAAACCATACTCACCAGCAGAATAAAGTACTTCCAGATGGAATATCCTGA
This sequence comes from Methanobacterium sp. UBA294, assembly GCA_002494495.1. GTDB lineage: Archaea > Methanobacteriota > Methanobacteria > Methanobacteriales > Methanobacteriaceae > Methanobacterium_A. The sequence continues at coordinate 10,782 of DACB01000016.1, read as the reverse complement.
TGGTGTTCCCATAAGCATTCTAAAACTGGAACTCGACATGTCAGTTGAAGAACTGCAGAGAAGTTTACTTAACCTGGAGGAGCAGGGAATCCTTTTCATTGAAAATGAAGAGTATGTGAAACTAGTGGAAAGTCCGGATGAAGATTCTAAGGAATTAGAAGATCCCATATTCAGGGACTCATTTGCCCAGGACTCTGTATCCGAGCCTGTAGAAGTTTCAAACCAACCCAACGTTAAAGAAGCAGAAACCTATGATCTATCTGAAAATGAGATAAAAGCTTTAGAAATCATTAGAGATTTGACTGATGAATCAGGCCACATTCCACTGTATACCCTGGAAGGCACACTCTTATATGGGGATTTAAAACTCAACACATTGGGTGTTTATAATCTAATCATGTCACTGGAAAATAAGGGGATAATAAGAAAAGTACAGATAAATGATAGTGAATACTACGCTGTTTAGCCAATTTATTTGATTTTAAGGGTTAAGTCTACATATAGAAATATAAAAATTAGATGGAGATAATATTTAGATAGAATAATAATTCCATTAAAGAACTACAATTCCATTAAAGAACTACAATTCCATTAAAAATACTTTATAAGAAGGTTGTTATATTATGATACTCATTGTAGGGGGAGCTGGTTATATTGGATCCCATATCAATAAGAAATTAAGTAAACAGGGCTATGAAACTGTTGTATTCGATAATTTAAGTTATGGGCATGTAGACTTTGTAAAATGGGGGCAATTTCATCAGGGAGATCTGGGAAACATAGATGATATTCGGGGGGTATTTAAAAAATATCCCATAGATGCGGTTATGCACTTTGCAGCCTTCACCTACGTGGGGGAATCTGTTAAAGACCCGCAGAAGTACTACCAGAACAACCTGTGCAACACCTTGAATCTTCTCCAGGTCATGATGGAAGAGGATGTTAAATATTTGGTATTTTCTTCTACCTGTGCAACCTACGGTGAACCAGAAGTTATACCTATAACTGAAAACCATACGCAGAATCCTATAAACCCATACGGAAAGGCAAAACTCATGGTAGAACAAATACTTGGGGATTACAGCCATGCATACGGCTTGAAATATGTTTTATTACGGTATTTTAACGCGGCCGGTGCAGACCCAGAAGCAGAAATTGGAGAGCTGCACAATCCTGAATCTCATCTCATACCCCTTATTATGGATGTAGCTTGCGATATACGTGAAAAAATTCAGATTTACGGTACAGACTATCCCACACCAGACGGTACATGTATAAGGGATTATATTCATGTAGTAGATCTTGCTGATGCCCATATAAAAGCCCTGGAATATCTGCAGGGTGATGGTGAAAGTGATGCTTTTAATCTGGGTAACGGCCAGGGTTTTTCAGTTAAACAAGTTATAGAAACAGCAAAGAAGATTACGGGTAAAGAGATAAAAGCAGAAGAAGTTGAACGTAGACCTGGTGATCCGCCTGTCCTGATTGGAAGCAGTGATAAAGCCAAGGAAATATTGGGATGGGATCCTAAATACCATGAGTTATCATATATCATTGAAACTGCCTGGAAGTGGCATCAGAAAAAGTTGGAATGAATGGGGAATTAGTTTAAACTTTGATATGGATTAAAAGATTCTTAGTCCCCGGTAAAATAAGAAGTAAGCCAGTATCATCAAGATTATGGCTGCTATAACTGCACCAATAATGGTGCCTTTATCACTGCCGAAGATTATGGGTATGGGGCCGATTAGGATTACACCTCCTGTTTTAACATCGCTGCTTTTACTGGTAGACTGCAGGGCAGTGCCTGCAAATATCAGAATGAATCCTACCATAATAACTACTATCCCCACGATAACTATTGTATTTCCCTGTATCATACACTGGATTTATTTAATCTTCTTCTATTAAGTAGTATTGGGTGATAATTTTTTTCTTTGATTTTAATACATTTTTTTTACAGAACTTTCCCAGTGATTCGTCCAGCTGGTCATGAATACAGAAGTCCATTTCTTGAATTTCACATAGCTGGGCTGGGCAGGGGCATTCTATCCTGTCTTTTATTTCATCCCTGCTCATCCACTTTCCCGACTTAATCAGAGCATCACAGACAGAGACATAGGTAAGTAGGTCCATTCTCTTTATGTCTTCCACGTCCAATTTTTCTAGGCGTCCTTTAAGCTTTTCTGCAAATGATTTGATGGTATCCTCCTCTTCTTCAGGTATGATGAACATGGCCTGTACTTCATCCGCCATGAAGTAGGTCCCCCTGCCTACATGGAAGAGGTTCTTTTTAAATACCACCCCTCCAACATCTTCTACAGCTTCCTTTAATTCATCGAATCTGTATACTCCTCCACTGAATAGGAAAATCTCGTACATTGTTACTTCCTGTTTATTTATAAATACTCTACATCTTTTATTTTATTATTACCAGTATTTATGATCTTTGAATGATCAAATTAAGATTTGGTTATGGGGAAATAAGTTGAAAAATAAAAAAAATTAGTATTAACAATACCAAACCATAAGGCGTTTTGATGGGCTATTTAATTAATTAAAACCCTAAATTCATTATATATCCGATCTTTAATCTTTAGATTTCTTTTGCCTAGAGTTAGGGTTTGTTGTGCTAACCAGCGCTCAACAAAATTCGCGAATTTTTGCCAGACAATAATCGCTGATCCTAATGCTGGTATAGCAGACGCAGCAAGTGTAGAAATCGTTGTTAATATACCTGTCAGATCATCCTCACTTGTTGTGGCAGTCGTATTTGCAGCAGTATTATTTACATTTGCAGCTGTCGCATTTAATGTTTCGTTTACAAGAGGAGCTTCAGCTATGAAACCCTGATATATATTGAATAGTATTGTAATAAGCAAAATTGCACCGAGTATTATTCCCAGGCCAACGATTATAAAGCAGATTAATACCCACCAAAAACGGTCCCATTTAGTCAGGATATCTGAAATTTCAGTTGTTCCTAGTATTAGTCCGGCAATTCTGTTTTTAACTTCCCTTGGAAACTTTGGATCGGGTTGATCAAGTTTATCAGGGTTTTCTGGTTTATCAGGGTTTTGGAACTTCTGTTTATCCCAGTAATTAACTACATTTACAATTAACTCCACTTTATCGGGTGATGTATAGTTTTTAAATTTAATTAAATTATCTAGAAAGTCCTTAGTTTTTTCTCCTTCCCAATATAATAATAGACAATCCCTTGCTGTTGAGAAAATATACTCGAATTGTGGCTCTATTCCAGTAAGGCCTGCTTTCAAATAACTTTCTAAATCCATCAATGATTTATTTGTTGTTTCATCTATGCTTGTTTGTCCTGATTTGTCTATTGTAAGTTTATTCCGTAGGTCCCCAATGATAATATAGATATTTTCATCTGTTAGCCCCAGATTTTTTGATATAGAATAAATAGCCTCTAGTTTAGTTTTAGCATAATAAAAGGCCTCTGATTCAGTTTTTGTATAGTAAATGCTTTTTAAATTATCTTTTTTTAAACTCTCTTTTTTAAAATAAGTATTTACATAATAAAAAGCTTCTCCTAGTGCCCAGCATTTTCTATACTCAGGAGTACTATTATCTTGCACTTCTTCAGAACTAGAACCAAACAATTTAACACCCCCAGTAGATGAAAATTCTACAAATATTATTAGTAATTAATAACTTAAATTATTTATGATTATATTATAATGTTGAAATCAAAAATTTCAATAAAAATTAAAAAATAAAAAAGTAACGCAATTTCATAGGCTTTTATTTTTAACCACACTGATACCTGTATTTTCACCCACCACCTGAATGTGTATTGTCCAGTCTGGATTGGTATTATCTGGTTTTCTACCTGTTTTTATCAATTCATTATTGATGGAATCAATGAATAATTCTTTGTTCGTTTTTATATACTTGCTGCCCCGGATATTACATTTTATGGTGAACGTTTCCCCATTTTTAATTTTAGTTTTACTGGTATCTACTATCTTTTCCAGAATTTTTTCTGGTTGGCTGGATACAACGCTTTCTATGGGGATTATTTCAAAGTTTTTCTTCAGGGATGTTTCAGCGAGTTCCATGGCTGTGTTTTCATTCCTTTCCATGAGTTCTACAAAAAAGACATTGTAAAATTCTGATTCTTTGATGTAAAAGCGCTGATCATAATCATTTAACTTATCTTCTAATTTATCAATTGCTATATATTCATCGAGTTCTTCTGTTACCTCATTTTCTTCAATTTCAATTATTAAATCAAATTTTTCATTTTCTATCATATTTTATTCTCCATATTTTGTATCTTTTTCATTTTTCTGCATGTTTTATTCCCGAATATTTTTTTATCTTTTGATATTTTAGTAAACAATAACATTTTTTTAGTAAACAATAACATTTTTTTAGTAAACAATAACATTTTTTAATATTAATAGATGACAAAGTAATATATAATTGTTGCGATTTACTAACATAAAATAATTAGTAATAATTTAAATATAAAAAGTATTATAATAATGATTATGGATCAACATGGTACAATAAGCATAGACTTACTACTTACCACCTTTATATTTCTATTAATCATGGGATATGCTGCAACATTAATTTCAGATAGATTTACTGCGGTAGATCAGTCTCGTGAATTAATAGAAGCAAGAAGCTTAGCTGAAAACATAGCAAATTCAATAAATCAGGCATATTCTGGTGGAAATGGCCATAGAGTCAAAATTAAAATGCCAGCTCAGATACAACACAATTACACATACCATGTTCAAGTTAATTCAACAGGGGTGCTGGTTATATTTGGTAATAGGATGGGAATAGCTTACATAATCCCCAAAAAATTTTCATCTACATATAATAACCTAAAAAGTTCCGAAATAAGCCTTGAACCAGGGAATGAATATGTTATAATCAATAAAAGGGATGAAAATGAGGAAAACTGGATTGTGATACTGAAAAATTAGCACAGTTTAAGGAATTTTTATGGATAATTAAGGAGTATTTATGGATATTAAAGGCCAGATTTCAGTTGAATTCATCATACTCATGGGGTTTATGTTAATGGTTACCTGCGTAGTTGCAGTCTCCATTAACACCGATAGTGAACTCACCCACGCCATGGCAGCAGCAAGAAGCGGTGCAGTTCAAGGAGTACTGGCAGATTCTATGGCAGTTTATCCAGATGATACCTTTAAAGATTATACCCAGGAATATCCCAGACTTACCAGTCCATCTGGTGTGAAGATCGTGAAGATCACCTATACAAAACCTAAATTTAACTCCACATATAATCGAACCAAAATTCAGTTGAAGATATATGCCGCAGGCTCCAATCTGGATAGAGAAGAACAGTATCGTTTAGGTTCAAGAATAAATTATTATGTTAGAAAGAGTATCTGCCAAGTCTTCAACACCCAAAATTTAACAAACAGTGCATTTAACCCTGCTTTTTCAGATAACTATGTATTTACCACGGCTGGTGTAGAGTGGGTTTGATTCTGAAATAAGTTATATAATGCTGCTTTTTAAAACATAGGACAGTATGATACCAATCGCACCGAATAATATACCTATGAGCCAGATTATGATAACCACTTGTTGTTCACTCATTGGTCGTCGTAGAACACTCCTGATTAGGGACTTGAATCCGCCATCCGGGGCAACCAGATTACCGTCACCATTTACCTCTGTAGGTTTGTGATCCTGTCTTTCCATCACCCCTGCACTGTAGAACTTTAGTGCACTATCAATTATATTGGGTATAAGCACTATAAGGGCGATTATCTTCACCCTTCCAATGAAGGCCACCAACACTATGGTGGCTCCGATTATTAGTGTTCCTACATCACCCGGGAAAACACGTGAAGGGTGGCGGTTGTAGATGAGGAAGGCCAGCAGGGCACCAAGCATGGCCATGGATATTATGGCCACATCGTACTTGCCCATTATCATACAGGAAATAGAAAGCGAGGTCATGGCTATGGCTCCCAGGCCAGATTCGATACCGTTTAGACCGGCGAGCATGTTGGTTAAGTTGGCTGCTATGGTAACTGCTAATGGAATGAGGAGCATGTAGATTATACCCACATTTGGGGGTGAAATCCATATCAGGGGCAGGCCGGCGAACCATAATAAAATCAGTTTCTCCTTAGACGATAATTGAATGAGATCGTCCACCATTCCCACCATTCCCACCAGCATGATTACCAGCATAGTGATTATCAACGTGAACTGTAGTGTGGGGTACAGGTAAATTGCCACGAACAACCCGATTATGAAACCTAAAAGAATTCCAATACCACCCATCTCAGCCACTTCCGGCTGACTGGGTTTATGGATATCCTTTCCCACTATCTTCGCATCTTGCAATTTCTTGATTAACCTGGGCATGGCCAGGTAGGTGATAAAGAAAGAGACAACTGCGCAGATACAGGCAATCATTATAAGATCTGGTTTAAGGATGTTTAATACCATAATCAGTACCCTTATAGTTATTATTTAGGAGTTAATTATTTCTTAATAGGATATTTTTACTTTATTAGGAGTTAATTTTTTTTATTGGGATATTTTACTTTGGAGTAAATTGTAAGATTTATTAGAACATCTTATTATTCAGAATGTCCATTGGAATATCTTCTCTTTAGAAGGCTATAAACGCTACGAAGGGGTATGTCTAATTTATCAGAAATTTCTTTGGCAGATATGCCCTTTTGATGACAGGACTTCACCTTTCTCTCTGTTTCAATTTGATATTTAGGCTTCCTACCCTGTTTTAATGGTGTTTTGTTTAGGTAATACACGGTTTTTAAGGGGATGTTCAAGTTATCTGAAATTTCCTGGGGAGTGTAGCCCTGTTTAAACATCAGGCTAACCTTTTCTATTTCTTTTTCCCCGTATTTCCTGGGCCTACCAATTTTTTTAACAGGTTCCACCTCAACTCCTAGCTTAGAAAGTGCTTCCAAGTAACGTTCAGGTACACGTTTATAGAGGCTGGGAGGGCAGGTAATCTTCCTTAGTTTTGGATATTTATCCAGTACTTCAATTATCTTATGGGAGGTCAGTGGTTGTTTAATGTAGATTTCATCATCCAAAATTAACACCCATGTCATACTTACTTGATCATTTCCAGGAATTCCCGGGATCTTATGGATGGTTTCTGGAATTTTTCTATTTTATCCATTTCTGTTTCAACTTCTTCAGTGCTCAGATCAAATATTTTGGCTGTTTCTTCCAGACTAACATCAGCGACTGAAATAAGTAACGCAGCACCCACTGCTAAAGGATTGGTTTTAACGTGAAGTCCCTTGATCTTCTTTTCTATTTCAAATTTTTCAGTTAATAAGCTGTTTATATTGGATATGTAGGGGATATTTTCATTGGAATAGTTCTTCAATATATTTATGGCCCATTTATTGAAATTTTCAAAGGAGCTTATTTGATTGCTGTCTAAATATGGCCTTAGATTGGGGAATGAACCTGAATATTTGGTTCTGTGATCATAAGAAGTTGTGAGGTAGTATTTTATCATATCCCATGTAATCAGGATCCGAGGGATATTTAAAAGGAGGCATCTATCAATCTTCTCCTTTAATGCAAGATCGAGTTCTACAACACTATCAAGCTTACCATTTTCATCAGTTAAACCTTGTTTAAAAAGTTCTTCATCCATTAATTCCTTCTGAAATGCATTTTGATCCTGGCTATCCCCAATTCTTAGGGAAGTTCTCCTAGTTTTTTCTTGTATCTGGTTGTAGATTCTTATTTTCTCTGGATTTTTCAGGTATTCACTTAAAACATCATCCATAATATCTAGGCTTTTATCTTCAGCCAGTTTCACGTAGCCCAGACTTAGAGCAGTTTGTACGTGTTTATCGTTAATTATCGAGGGCCTGTTACGGTGGAACTGCATTAGTTCTATACGGGCATCTGGTCCGTATCGTTTTCTTATCTCCTTTTCATAGTTTACCTGGTTTATACAGTCCAGGTTAACTCGTTTCCTGATCCATCGGCCATCCTCAAAGATCTTCACCACCATGGAGAGGGTTTTTACAATTCCTCTTTTCTCCTGTTTTAAGATGCGCACTATACTCCGGAATGCCTCTCGCCCCAGGGGTGAAAGCTGGGACATTTTTACCATGTAATCTCCGCTGAGTGGTAGGAAATTTATTGTACCTAACCTGTAAACCCCACGGATATTGGGGGTTAACTCCAGGTTATCTGAGCCGCATTCACATTTACGGGATATTATCTGAGGCAGCTCATGGCCCTGGTACTCATGATTACAACTGGAACATTTAATAACCGCATACTCTTCCAGGTTGCCTATGGCTATTTTATGGCTGGCAATGGATGATTTAATCCGGTCGAGTATGTTTTTTTTAGCAGCTGCCTTCATCCGGAAGTGCTGTGTGTGCCGGGTGATGTCGTGGAGGTCTTCAACTTGCATTTCACTTCTCGAAGGTCCTCCGTATTTAACTATGGAACGGTAGGGTGCCTTGTAACCCTTCACTTCCATGGTGTCTCTTAAATCTTGTAATTCAGTTAAGTTATTTTTAAAATAGGTATAAATCTCTATAAAATAGTCTATATTATAAAGTGCAGGGATGTCTATGTTTTTTCTTCCGATTTTTCTCAGAAATTTTTCGGTTTTCCCAATTAGCACGGATTCGTTCATTTTATTTTTTCACCAATTGCAGCGCCTTCTGCACCCAGGATATTCAAAGAATCCTCAGTGGCCAGTATCATTCCCTCTGATTTAATTCCGAATAACTTGGCAGGTTTTAAATTGGCCAGGACAATGACCTTTTTATTTAGGATTTTCTCTGGCGCATATTTACCCCCTAAACCAGCGACTACCTGTAATTTTTTCTCTTTGATATCCACCATCAGTTTTAAGAGTGAGTCACTTCCTTCTACCTTTTCTGCTCCCACTACTTTTCCTACACGGAATTCTAATTTAGCAAAATCTTCGATACTGATTATCTTCTTCATATCATCTAACTCTCCTAGATTTTTGTAAAGTTTTTTCTTTTTATTTTCAATAATGCTATCCTCTATCTTTGTGAAGAGGGGTTTTGGTTTGGAAATTTCATGACCCACAGGTATCATTTCTGCAGCTTCTTCCCATACTACTTCTGAAATATTTAAACAAATGGTTTCCAGTATTTTCCTTGAATTTACAGGTAGGAAGGGGTTTAACAGTACAGCAAGTGTTTTGGAGATCTGGTTGCAGATGTACAGGCATGTGGCTGCTTTTTCGGGTTCTGTTTTAACTGTTTTCCAGGGTTCTTTATCGTTAAAATATTTATTACCTGTTTTGGCTAATCTTATTATTTCCACCAGTCCATCTCTGAATTTGAAGTTTTCTATATGGGTTGCTACTGTATCTGGAGTTCCTTTTAATAGGTCCAGGATTTTCTCATCGTATTCATCCAGTTGGCCTGGTTCTGGTATTTTACCCTTAAAAAAACGGCCAGTGAAGGTGAATGTACGGTGTAGGAAGTTACCTAGCACATCAGCCAGTTCGTCGTTGATCCTCCTTTGGAAATCATCCCAGGAGAAGTCAGTGTCCCGAGTTAAGGGTGCATTGACCAGGAGGTAATATCTCAGGATATCTGATTCAAAATCCTTAAGGAAGTCACTGGTCCATATCACCCAATTTTTACTGGTGGACATTTTCCTGCCTTCAAGTGAAAGGTATTCTCCCGCGATGATGGTGTATGGTAATTTGCACCCGCAGGCCATGAGAAGTGCCGGCCAGAATATGCTGTGGTGGTAGATTATGTCTTTTCCAATGAAGTGTATGGCTGCATCATCCCAGTATTCCTTCCAATTCCTGTGGTTCCTATCTGCCCACTGGGCAGCAGATGTGATGTATTCTAGAAGGGCATCCAGCCAGACGTAGATTACTTTACCCTTTGCTTCATCAAGAGGTACTGGTATTCCCCATTCCATATCTCTGGTGAGTATCCAGTCCTTTAAACCCTCTTTTATCCATTGTAAAGCATAATTTTTAACGTTGGCCGGTAATTTATCGTTACCATCGATCCATGTTTTCAGATCATCCTGGAACTGACTCAACCGGAAATAATAATGTGATGATTCCCTGATCTCCGGAACAGAACCACAGATTAGACAGTGCTGCTCTTGAAGCTGTATAGGGTCTAAATGCCGACCGCATATCTCGCACTGATCTCCACGAGCTTCGCCCTGGCAGTATGGACATACTCCTTCAACGTACCTGTCCGGCAGGAAACGGTTACACTCGATACAGAAGGGCTGTTTTATATCTTTCTGGTAGATATAACCCTTTTTTAAGAGTTTTAAAAAAACGTTCTGGGCTGTTTGGTAATGTTTTGGGTCAGTGGTACGGCCGAAATTATCCAGTGAAATGTTACAGGATTCCAGATCATCCTTTATCATCTTATGGTACCTGGATGCAATCTCCAGGGGAGTTTTACCCTCTTTTTCAGCCTGTACTGCGATGGGTGTTCCATGCTCATCAGTAGCACATACGAAAAGAACTTCATGTCCTCTCATTCTGTTGTACCGTGCGTAAACATCAGCAGGTATATAAGTTGATCTTAAATGCCCCAGATGAGTGGGTCCGTTAGCATAGGGAAGTGCACAGGTGATAAAAACCTTACTCAAAATTTTTCCTCCTATTAAATCCTTGTGAAGAAATTTAAATATATCACTGATTACGCTTTAAACTGTTTATAAGTAGAAAATTAATTTAAAGGATAATTAGTTTAAAATATTATCTGTATACATTCTATT
>DACB01000013.1:50111-79245 GCA_002494495.1 Methanobacterium sp. UBA294 | reverse complement strand
CATTATTAATAAGTCCAATCTTACTGTTACTGTAAATATTGTTATAATTTATTTTATCTGAAGAATTCATTATGTAGATGCCATGTCCATTATTGGTTATCGTATTTTTTCTTACTGTGTTATTTGAACTATGACCAAGATATAATCCAAAACCATTATATTTTAGAATATTATTCAAAACTGAATTATAAGAGCTACTATAAACACTAATCCCTGCATTACCGAAGTCATTATTTTGATACATTGCAGTATTATTCAGAATATTATTGTAATTAGAATAGTAAATATAAATTCCATCTCCTTTATTATAAGATGCTATATTATCCTGTACAGTATTTTTATTTGAGTTATCAATTTGAATTCCATTAAAATTGTTGTAGGTTAAAGAATTATGTTGAATATTATTACTAGTTGAATTATATGTTAACCAAATGCCCATACCGTTATGATTTATATCATTTTCACTAATAGTACAATTTATTGCTCTATATGATGTAACACCATTTGCATTATTATTACTTACATCATTATTTATAGTATTACCAGTTATAACACAATCTGAAACATTATGTAAAAATATTCCGGTTGTACTTGTGGATCCATTTATAATAAAACCTCGGATTGTGGTACCATTTCCAGGTGAATTTATAGTTATAATAGGACCGTATGAATTTGGGGATTGGAGTATTATATTTTCGCCTGTAGCGGCCATTAGTGTAAGTTTTTTAGTAATTAGAATATTTTCTGTAAATGTACCTGCATGTACTTGAATAGTATCTCCAATTAAGGTTGAAGAATCGTCTATTGCACTTTGTATCGATGTATAAATATTACCAGTTCTAATGTTTTTTACTAGTTTTAATGTGTAAGTCATGGTTTGAACTGCCGCTTGATTACCGGATGCATCTCTAGCCATGAACTTCAAAATTGTGTTACCGGGAGTATTGATATTAATTGGGTTTGTATATCTCGTGCTTGAGGTTGTAGGTGTTGAACCATCAAGGGTATAATAAATAGATGGATGGAGGTCACGATTATCAGTTGCTGTTAACGTAACAATTCTTGCAGAATTATATACTCCACCTACAGGATTGGCAGTTACTATTGGGGGTGCATAATCCTGAGGCGGAATAACTACACCACTAGTTCTTACACCTACAACATATACTACTGAAACTGTATTTGGTAACCTACCATTTGATTTATAAAAGTCTAAAACCTTAGAATATGTATACAGTAACGATTCATAGCGTATATTTCCGAGGGAACTGCTTGCATAATTAGGTGCCCGACCATTAGAAGCAATGAAATTTTTTACATTAGCTGCAACTGTTAAATATTCTGATTTAGATAAAGTACCCGTAGCTGATCCAGAAGGGCCTGTAGGAGCATTTACACTACTTATTGTTACTGGTGTAGTTGCACCGTTGTTAAGTTGGATAGTCCATGTAGTAGCTGTTTTTAAAAAGGAAGGTGAAGAACTATTCTTATTATTTACAACCACATACCCGGGTACATCATTATATGTTTCTGTAAAATTTTTAACTCCTGACGCAGCTAATTCTGCTTCAGTAGCATTCAAAGTAGCCGCTGAAACAACTCCAAAAAACATGAAAATTGAAAAAACAAACCCTATTATAAATAAAAGTATCTTAGCATTTGCTTTTGTAAACACTCACTCACCCCATAAGATTAGTAAATGGTTAATAACTATTATATAATGTTATTGGTTATAATATTCAAAAATTTAATATTCCTAAAAAATGAACTAACAAACATATAAAAATAGAGGTTTTTATTATTGAACTCCGGAAGCGGCATATCACCCAGGAAATGAAAGGTAATGATAAGTTTTCCGTGGTCATCACATTACAGTTTATACGTTTGGTACCGTTAAGGGAATATGCAGACCAGTTACTATAATTTAAACATGGAAACTGAATTTATTTACAGGAGACATTAACCTTGAAAGATGTTAAAAACCATTTTGAAGAAGAAGCAGAAGAATATGACGGTTTAATATTGAAGTTAATCCCCAACTATAAGGAAATGATAGATTCACTAATCAGGAGTATTCCCTTCGAGAGTTCCAAACCAATTAAAGTCCTGGATCTGGGATGTGGAACTGGTAACATAACCAGAGAAGTTAAAAAGAGATACCCCAAGGCACATGTTACCTGCATCGACCTAGCAGAGAACATGATCGACATAACCAAATATAAACTGTCTGAATTTGATGATATAGAATTTCATGTGGCTGATCTGCGCGACTTCCATTATGGTGAAAACAATTATGACCTGATTATATCCTCACTGGCACTGCATCACCTGCAAACTGATGAAGAGAAGATAACCATTTATCAGAAGATATATGAAGCCCTCAACCCAGGGGGTGTTTTACTCATTGCAGACCAGGTTCTCACTTCCAGCGAATATCTAGACAGAACAAACCATGAACAATGGAAGGAGTTCATGCTTAAATCCATGCCATTAAAGGAAGTTGAAGAGAAATGGGCGCCAACAGCATACAAGGAAGATCATCCCGCACCATTAATGAACCATTTAGACTGGCTACGTGAGATTGGATTTAAAAAAGTTGATGTGATGTGGAGGTATGTTGAGGGGGCTGTTTTTGGCGGTAAAAAGTAAAATTAAAAAATTATTCCCCAAACACCTGTTCAACCATCCATTCGGGCTTAAATTCCATTATATCGGAGTATGACTGTCCTGTACCTAAAAAGAGTATGGGTTTGTTTATCACATGCCCGATGGATAATGCTGCTCCTCCTTTAGCATCTGCATCTGCCTTGGTTAGTATTATTCCATCTACACCCACTGTATCATCGAATTTCCTGGCCTGTTCTACAGCATCGTTGCCAGTTAATGCATCGCCAACGAATAGTATAAGATCTGGTTTTATGATCCTCTGAATCTTTTTCATTTCATCCATGAGATTTACGTTGGTCTGCATTCTGCCAGCTGTGTCAACAAGTACCAGTTCTTTTTGCTTGGCTTTGGCATGTTCTACGGCGTCAAATGCAACTGCCGCTGGATCTGCACCCTTTTTGTGTTTTATTATTTTAACACCGATTTTATCTGCGTGGTGGGTTAACTGTTCAATAGCCCCTGCTCGGAATGTATCAGAAGCTGCCATTACTGGTTTGTAACCTTTCTCCATGAAATGCGTGGCTATCTTGGCTATAGTGGTAGTTTTTCCAGTACCGTTTATGCCCACAAACATGATCTTAAGGGGTTCACCCTGTTTCTGTTTCAATTGGATAAGTTCATCTATATTCTGGCTGTCTACTTCTAATATTTTAGATATTGCATTTTTAAGGGCTTCTTTAGTAAATTCTGAAACATCACTTTTTCGTTTGATCTTCCGGCCAACCAGGTCTTCTTTTACAGAGTTTATTATTTCTTCTGCCACTTCCAGAGCCACATCCCCTTCCAGAAGGGACATCTCCAGTTCGAATAGAATATCATCCACGTCCTTTTCTGAGATGGTTTTATGTCGGACGAAGGATAAGAGACCTTTTTTCTCCTTTTCTGAGGGTTCCATCTCTTCACTTAAGGAATCTTCCTGCTCTGGCTCCTTTGTATCAGATTTTTCCTTCCTTTTTTCTGATTTTTCTTCTTGTTTAACCTCAGATTTAGGGGCCTTCTTTGTGTCGGTTTTACCAGCCTTCTGGGCTGCTTCAGACTTATCTTGGTCCTCACTCTTTTTAGCTTCTTCTTCCTCTTTGGATAATTTATCAGTAATTTTACCAACAGTACTAGAGAGTTTCTTTTTAAGTGATTCAAACAAAGAAGTTCACCTTTATAAATTTCTAATTCAAGTTTTTTCAGACTAAATTTGATGTTTAAAAAAAAGTAGTTTATTTGATCTGATTTTCAGTCCCTTCCAGTTTCTGAATGAGGGCTTCAGCTTCTGGTGTCTTTTGAATGATGAGCTCATTCATCTTATTAAGCTGATCTGTAATTTTACTAACCACTGCCTCTAAATCCTTTTTCTGTTCATTGATACTTTCTTCTGCATCAGATATCTTCTTCTTTACGGCTGCCCCGGAACCTAATCCAACTATTATTTCATCTGTGTTTTTGATCTCAGTTATGATGAATGATCCGGCACCAATGGGTACCAGTGTCTCAGTGTCCTTTTTATCCTTAATGGTTTGCAGAGTTTCCTGGGCAATGGTGATATCGGCGATGTTGGCCTGTACAGTGTCCACCTGTTGGTTTAAAATTTCTGCCTGTTCCTTGTACAAGTTAAGCTCGTTTACAAGTTGATTCAGACGTTCTCTATCTTCCACTTTAATCACTCCTTAAGGAGGGCTTTAACTACTGGATCAAGCACTTCATCAGCAGAAATCTCGGTGATGTCTTCTATTTTAATCTTATTTCGTTTGATGTGGTGTTTGCTACCAAATTCTGAATAAATCCTTTCCCTTATTTCTTCTTCATTTGTAGCTTTTAATTCTTTGGTGAAGGGTTTTAAAGCGTTACCCATCATAAATTTACCCTGAATCCTAAATATCTTTGTCTTCATAAATATCCCTCTAGAAAACCAAATGTTTCTTCTATTCTTGCAAGTTCGGGCCCCGTGGTGTCTAAACTTACCAGGACTCCCTTAGAATTGGCTGCTGCGCATGCCCCAACTAGTGATGTACCATGGTTAACTGTTCCCACATCGGCCGGTACTTTAAGTATCTTTTCTACCAGTTCAATATCGCGCTGACTTGCGGATGGATGTAGCAACACCCCTTTGTTGGTTGCAACCGCCACAGCACCAGTAATCTTGAATTCCGCTATACTTCCTTTAGCTACATCAACATCCAAAACCTGAGATATCCGCTCCACTGATTCATCAGAGAGCAATGGATTTACTATGGCCCCGAAATCATTGGCCAGCATTATGTTACCCAGTGCAGTTAGTCTGTCATGTATTTTCTCCACCTCTACACCAGTATCCTTTAAGGTTTCAATTTCCCTGTCGAAGGTATACTTGGACACTACAAAACCATTGGAATTCCCGCAGGTAAGTGCACCTGCCAGGTTACTCCCGCTTATCAGGGTCTCCACTGTTTCCACATCCAGTGATTCCCCAATTAGAGCTACTGTTTCCGGCGTAAGTTTAGGTGGTATTATGGCCAATTTTTCAGTGACAGCAATGGAAACCCCAATATTAGGGTTTCCCCTCAGATTTAATCTTTTAATCATCAAACCACTAATCTACCAAGGTGACTGATACGGTACCATCCTCATCTTTAATGGCCTTTACCTTTATCTTTGGTGGTGTTTTCTGGATACCTCTTTCCCATATTTTTTCATTTACAGATGAGTCTATTATGATATCATCAGATTTCATGTGTCTTTCCATGAATTCTCTAATGAGACGTATTGCCTTGGGGGACCTGATGGTCCGGGGTACCTTTTTAACATCCCTTAATGGTATGGTGTAAACTCTTTCCATGATCTTTTCTCCTCAAATAAGGCTATTATGCCTTGATCTTACTTCTTCTCCATTGCCTCATCTTAGGGTGGGTTCTTACTTTTCTTGATGTTTTAAGCATTACCCAGAGAGGTACTCTTCTATTCTGTTTGTTGGCTTTAGCCAGTCTTAATTTTTTGCCTAATGGCTTATTCCTGCTCATTTTCTCTCCATCCTAGTACTCTTGATTGTGTGTGTTCTGGAAATATGTTAAGGGCAGTTCCATCTCCCCTTAAATGATCTATAAGGTATCTTATCTCTATTTCATAGTCAGAATTATTATTTACAGTGGTTAACTCTTTTTTAATCTTGAAAAATTTTTTTGAAAGATAATCAATGGTTTTATGACCGAAACCTGTTAGGTTCAGGTACTGGGCCTTCTTTGAATCTTCAAAGCTCCTGATCTGGCTTGGATCTAGTTTTGGTGTACGGTCATCCCTACGTGTTCCATCAGCGACTACTGAATATTCATCTGCAGCCCGGTGAAGGACTTCCTGATGAAGGTAGTTGAGTCCGTTGTTGGGATATCCATCATCCAGAATAATTTCTGTTGCTTTATGGATAATCTCCTGATCTGCCTCCAGTACCTGGTGTGTGTATCCCAGGTTACGGGCAGACAGTGCTGCTGGTTTAAAGGAAGGATATACACCGAAGTTCACAGTTACAAGTTCCACCTCATATCCTAACTTTTCAAGTATCACCGCCATGAGGGAGCTGTCTTTTCCCCCACTGTAAAGTATACATGCTTTCATTTGTTAATTGTCAAATTTTGCTCTAATATTTCATTATAAATAATTATTTCCAGGTGATTTTCATCTCTCTTTTTTGTCCTGTTAACTTTTTTAGAAGCACTTTAAGTTGTTCATCATCTATTTTTGATTTAATCCTTCCCATCTGGGCTAACTGGATTAGTTGAAGTTCGATCTGGTCGACGAATTCAGGTTTTGTTAAGCGGATGTTAGCCAGTCTACTTCGTGCTTCAGGAGTTAGTATCTGTATCATTACCTGTCTTTTTTGAGCTTCAAGTTCACGTCGCTTTCTCTCCTGCTCAGCTAAATCGCCTTGTTGTTGAGCAGCTTGCTGAGCTGCCTGTTGTTGTAACTGTTCCATTCTCTTGCGGCGTATCTCTTCTATATCGCTCATGAATTACCTCCAATTAATATTTTGCCAGTTCTGGAATGTCATTTTTGAGCTGGTGGGATTTTTTATCCAGAAAGGACCTGCCTTTAGGAGTTACCTGTCTGCCTTCACGTATTTTCTCGATGTATCCTACGGCTTCAAGCTGTTGTACGGCTCCTCTAATTAAAGCACCACTTCCTGGTCGGAATTTCTCTACTCTTGAGCCCCTATCTCTTTTACCACCGTAATATGATTTGAGACTGTTTATTCCAACGGGACCGTCAATATAGATTCTTCTGAGGATGGATGCACATCGCACATACCACCAGTCAGGGTTTTCTGGCCTTCTTTCTTTGTGAACGCCTGTTTTAACAAACTGCGCCCAACCTGGCGCTTCGATCTTTTTGTTTTCCTTTAAATCCTTTGCAACTTCATTTATCAATGAATCTGCAGGTACGTCATAAATTGTGGTCATATTTATCCTCCAAATATAATTTTTTGATATTTATCTTTTTTTCTTAAATAATACAGCAACGTTACCTCTAAAATCTACCAGTTTTGAATTGGTTTTTTCTATGATCTCATTAATATGATCTTTCTTCTCTGTTGAGATGGACTTTGAGAATCTGATCTTTACCACTTCTCTATCCTTGAGCTGTCGTTTTATCTCAGCTATGACACTTTCCCCTATCCCGGATTTACCGATACTTATGGTGATGGTGGAGAGGGATCTATTCATTATGTCCTTTTTTGATGGTATGGAACTCAATTTTTCTTCTCCGTTTCACTTTTTTTTCTCTGGTATAGGGTATTCTCCTTATTTTGCCACATTCCTGGCATTTAATTTCAACTCGCGAATTTTTCAGTCTTACCTGACAGTTTACTCCTGGTTGGAGGAATTTATGACAGTTTTTACAGTACCTCCGATTCCAGGTGGTGTCGATCTTCAGGTTGTACTTCTTGGAAATGTCAAGGGCCATCTGTACGTACCTATTCGATCTATCCCGATTAAGGTTTAATTCTTCTTGAGCACGATTAAAAAGGATGTTAACTCGTTCTTCAGCAACATTTATCATCCATTTCGGTCTTCTTCCCCTGCGCAATGTTTAACCCTCTGTAGAGCTTCTATGTAACTTTGATTGTGATGTCTTAAGTTTTGGGGTTGAATTTCAACTAAGGACGAATTTAAGTTTAAATCCAGTAAATGTACTTAAGAATAATAAAATGATTTATCTACTTTACCCTTTAAAAAGGTTTCTTAATCCCAATATTTATGGAATTAAAAATTGGATAATATGCATCTAATCACTAATCACATCTAATAACTATGGGAATCATTCAAGAACGGAGGTATTCTGAAAAATCAACTCTTCCTACTGGAAAGGTTTCTTCTGCATCCATAATCATTTTTATTATATCCACCACTTTTTGTGGGTTTTTATCTGTGGTGTCAACTTCACTGGCCTGATCACCATATCTCTGGTATGCTTCAAATGCGCAGATATCCAGGGCCTCTGCCTCGAGATTTTCTGCTATCTTGGCCTCTTTAAATCCCTTATCCTTCAGACGGATCATCAGAATATCTGGATGTGCACGAAGAACCACCACCCTGTCTGCTCCATCACAAAAATGAGATAGATGGCCCTCTACCAGCAGATCTTCTTCATCATCTAAGCAACTGATGATATCATCTAATTTAGAGCATAATGCGGGTATATCAACTATTTTATACCCCTTTTCTTCATCTATACCTGTGTAAAGTTTTTCATCATCCACCAACCTATTGATATCCACAATATTGAAGGAGAATTGCTCTTTTAATAGTTTTGAAATGGCAGTTTTACCTGTGCCAGGGGTTCCAGTTATAAAAAGGATCATTTTAACAGTTATTCATTTAATTTTTTAAATATCCGGATTATTTTAACTTTTCAATGAGCATCTGAGCTACTTTTTCTCCAGAAAGGAGCATTCCACCAAATATTGGCCCCATTCTGAAAGCACCGTATACTGCGTTTGCGGCCATCCCTGTAACATATAGACCAGGATACACTTCTGATGTATTGTCCACAACTTTATCTTCAGCCCTCTCAGCCCACATTGACTTCTCTCCCATAATCTTGCCGCTGGGAGTGTTGAGCTTTTGACCCATTTTTTCCTGTACTATCTTAACTATTTCGATGGGGTGTCCTGTGGCGTCGATTACTGCCCGGGACCTGACAGTAAGGGGGTCTACATGTAAACCTGCTATTTCCACTGCACTCCAGTTTAAAACAAGTCCTTCCACACCTTTATCCTTTATCATCAGGTCTTCAATTTCAATTAAATTAAACACCTTTAATCCAGCCTGGCAGGCCTTGGAACATAAGGTAGAGGTACATTCTATTGAATCTGCAACGTAGTACTGGTTTTCGTACTCTGTGGTTCCTATGCAGAACTCATCCAGTATCCTTTTGCCTTCCTCCTGGACAACGATCTTATTAAACATCATTCCTCCTCCCCACATTCCACCACCTATGCTGAGTTTCCGCTCAAACAAAGCGACCTTATATCCTGCTTTTGCAAGGTAGTATCCTGCAGTGAGTCCGGAGGGTCCTCCACCACCTATTGCCACGTCCATGTCTGTATAATTCAGTAAGTCGTCCATGTATCCTTCTATGATTGCTTTTGAAATTTTTATATCATCTAACACCATTTTTTAACTCCCTCAATACAATATTTATTTACCAGTTTATCATCTGTTTGTTATGAATAATCTTAAAATTATTTTTTTGATAAAATTTTATAAATCTACTTTTTTATAATTAACCTTAGGACATCCTGGTCCTGTAGATGGTGTTCCAACCCTACTTTCTGGCCGGGAAATTTCACTGAAGTTCCCCATACGCGTGCTTGGCGGAAATTCCGTACAAAATCACGATGGAGTTTCAAAGCAACTTCTTCTACAGTAGATTCTTTTCTTACAATCAGAGGCTCTTCCAGATCTGCCTTGCGTCCCTGTGGTTTTAGAAATATCCTTATTAATTCCAATTGCTGGAAAATTCTCTCCCGCAAAAGATCCATGTTGTACCCCTGGTCTGCTGCAACGTACAGGGCATCTGGAAAATTGGATTTTAACTTTTTTAGATAGTCAACATCTGCCAAGTCCACCTTATTTATCACCAGTAACATGGGGCTGTAACGACAGTTGGGATCCAGTGCATCTATAAATTGATCTATACTCACATCATCCCTGATCAGTACATCAGCACTATGTATACCGTATTCATTCAGAATGGACCTAATGGTTCCATCATCTATTTTAGTAAGGGGAATAGTTGATGAAAGGTTGATTCCACCCATCTTCTTCTTTTTAACAGTGACATCCGGCATTGATTCGTTGGGCCTTATCCCAATATTCCGGAGTTCATCAAGGATCACTGGAAGGTGTTGGGGGTTGAACACATCCAGGACTACCACTATTAAATCGGAATTACGGGATACTGAGAGTATTTCTTTCCCCCTTCCTTTACCCTTGGAAGCGCCGGTAATTATACCTGGAAGATCAAAAATCTGTATTTTAGCCCCTTTGTATTCCATGATACCCGGAATGATTTCCAAGGTGGTGAATTCATATTCCCCAATCTTTGACTCAGCATTGGTAAGCTGGTTTAAGATGGTTGATTTGCCCACAGAAGGGAATCCCACCAGCACTACAGTGGAGTCTCCACTTTTCTTAATATGGAAACCTTTACCTTTAACCCCGGAACTGCTCCTTTGAAGAGATTCCTCCTTTAGTCGGGACAACTTTGCTTTAAGTTTCCCTATATGGTGGGACGTGGCTTTGTTATAGGGTGTTTTCTGGATTTCGTCCTCTATCTTCTTTATTCTATCATCTATAGCCATAAAATTCACAAAAAATTAGTTCAATTCTAATTCTAAAGTATGATGTATCTTTTTCTAATCTATTAATTGTATTTAATTTATATAATTTAGACATATCATCTAATTTTTAGTTCAAATAAAAAAAAATCAAAGTAGTATTTATGGTTTTATTACTACCTTGTAGACTAATAATTCCAGACTTGTACACCCAGCTCCTCATGAGCCAATTTAAACTGGTTTAAACCCTGTCCCTTGAATATGTATAATTTGGTGAACATGGCATCTTCCAGTTCCCGGTTATAGACATAAGCCATAAGGAGTCCATTGTCATTTACCAGGGCTATGGAATAAATTCCTTCCTCAGAGACAATGTCATTTTGGACCAGTGTATTATTCATTACCACACTCAATCTGTGGGGTTTTGCAACGAGGGTAGTGTTATCCTGTAACCCGGTTATAAGTTCGCTTACCAGCTGTTGTGAACTCATATTCTGGGTCTGTAATTGGTTTACATTAATGATACCTGCAGATATGTTGTCGTTGGTTATGTAGGCAAAAACTCCGTTGTTTGCAATAAGAACGGTGCTATTATCACTGAGTCCAGTTTCGTTGCTAGGGACAACCATTGCCTGACCCTCTAAATAATTCCATCCTGTACTGTTGTTGGTCTCAAAATTCCAGTTTGCAAAGTAGGTCCACCAGCTGGCCTTGCCCAGCATGTCAGAACTAGTTATAAGCACGTTAGGTGCCGGGTTATCTGGATGTGTATACTGTGTTATATTCTGGGATTGTTCTGCTGTTAAACCATAATTTGTGGTTAAAATGGTGGTTGCAGTGGACTTATCCACACCCAATATGCTGGTAAGTATTTCAACACTTTTCCCTGTGTCTTTGGTGTAAATTTCCACAGTATTAGGTCCTAAATCACCACTAGTACTCATCATTCTAAGTATACCTGTAGATAAACTTTCATTATTAGTGGTAAGCGACTTTGCTACCCAAAAAGCTCTTAGGTTGTTCTGAGTCGATCCATCAAAGGTCACTGGACGATCAGCTGCCGTGGCGAAAAGATGGCCGAAATCCCACCATGATGTCATCACCGTATCCGGGGACGTGTTATTTTTTATCCAGTGCAATGAATTTACCATGGGATCACTGGTTCCTGGAACTACACTAGTGGATATGGAATATCCACTGATAATTGGTGCAAATACAGCCGCCGCAATTAGTATTACCATAACTACTGTTTGTAATTTGGTATTTGCAACGTAAGACTTTACATATTCAAACATCAATCCCACGAATATACCCGCGGATAGAGCTATTGGTAGTGCAAAGAGTTCTGTAAATCTCACACCCTGAGTAAGGGAATATGCAGTTGTCAAAATCCATATTAACATGAGAATAGCATAGAAAAGGTAATCCTTTTTCTCGGACTCATTTAATGGGGGAATTACATATTTTTGCTCCTTTTTCTTGGGTTTTTCTGCAACTTTAGGTTTACTCTTCCGCCTTCGTTTTTTTCTTTTCTTCCGGGGACTGGATTTTTCCTCACTCTGGTCCTCCTTAGATTTAGTTTGATTAACCTTCTTTCCTATTTTTATACGCCAGAACAACAAGAAAACAGCCAGTAAACCAAATACGAATACTACAAATCCACCCACATTATTTATAGCCGACAATGCATCCGGTATCTGAAGCTCCCCTACAGAAACAAATACATTGGGGTAGGACGATGCAATCTGAACTGAAGATTGTAGTTGGGTAAATCCTAAAGGCCCTAAAATAGCCGAGGCGAAACCAGCAGGTCCAGTGGCAATAATCACCAATATCGAGCTTAAAACAATGAATATAACCAGTGAAAATATTACAGGCTGTTTAGTGAACCATTCCTTTTTGCTATCATATTCTCCAGGTTTTTCATAGGTTTTATAACCGAAAAGATACTTCGAAACCAGCAGGTAAACAATTGAAGTAAGGATAAGTAGATAGAATATGTAAATCCACCCCTGCCATGCCAGTGAAAATAGTAACATTGAAATTGCTGATAATACCGCGAAAATTGTCCTGTTTCTCATATTATCTGTTCTAATGCTTTCTACAAAGAACCAGACTGTTAATATAGGTAGTATCATATTAAACATGTCTGTATCGAAAAAACCAGCGAAGGTATGTGAGAAATAGAAAGGCGCCAGCCCAACCAGTACACCTGCTGTTATTCCACCGTAATCATTAGTTATTCTCCTTATGAAAAGATATGCAGGGATAACAGCAAGAGATGCTACTAAAGCACCTGTCCAGAATGCCACATTTGTCAAAGGCACGTTGGAAAAAATATTTACGAACAGGTAGATAAGCGCAGTTAGATAGACAATTAGAGGAGTATATGCAGCTTCCCTACCAGGAGGATAATAGGAATGTAAATCCCAGTTTGTACCATTTATCTTGGTATCCCCTAGGTAACCATGATCTAAGAAATTTTCCGTCATCCGGAAGTTATAATACGAGTCCATTTCACTAAAATAAGGCAGTCCAGTGTCATCTTGATATAATGCTTTATAATCATCTGGAATGCTTGATAAGTTTACTGCTTCTGCCCTCAGGGAAAAGACAAGTATAAAAAGTATAATAATGATGAGGTATGGTTTAGATTTAGCAAAAAATTCACGTATATTCATTGGATGCCTCGGATTTTTTTTATTATTTTAATTAATAATACCTAATATCAACTTATATAAATGGATTTGCCAAATTTTGTACCTCGAAGTAAACCCCAAAGTAAATCATCACAATTTTAAATGCCTTGAATGGAGAAATAAGAAGTTTAATATAAAATATAAGGTAGAGTTATCTTGTATTATAAATTCGGACGTATTTTTTCAATATTTAATTTTTTTTAAAAAAAATTTTAATATTCTAATTAAATTAATTTTTCTATTGTAATATCGCTTTCTATCTAAATATCCACTTATTACCAGTTAATATCCAATTAATATCCGCTTTTATTTTAATATCAGGCATTTTCTTCTACAGATCTGGTGTAACGGCATTTAGGGAATCCTTTACAGCCAATAAATTCCCCAAAACGTCCTGATCTTTTAATTAGATCATTACCACAATCCGGACATTCACCAACCACTTCATTGGACGGCTCCTTATCCTCTTTACCACACTTGGGATCCAAACAGGCCCTCTGCCGGGGTTTTCCAAAGGATATCATTGGGAGCCCGCATTTTTCGCATTTTGCCTTGAGTATGGTCGCTCCCCTGGGAAGTGAATAAGTATTTTTACACTCAGGATATCCGGAACATCCCACGAAGGAGTTTCCCCGGCGTGAGTTGATCACTATCAGGTTATTACCACATTTACACTCACCAACGATCATACTCTCCTTGTAAGCGTTATATAATTCTTCACCAATTTTAAGAGTGTTCTCCTCAATATCATCTAGAATCGAGCTTATTTCAGTTTTATACTCCTCTATAATTTTTTCTTTTTTAGATTTACCCTTCTGTATATTTTCTAATTTAGTTTCAAACTCCCTGGTTAATTCTTCACTGGTAATCTTCTTGGAATACTTAACCAAAGTATCAATAAGCTGTTCTCCCAACACATTAACTTCAATCTTCCTACCTTCAACGTATTTTCTATCATAGAGAATTGATATGATATTAGCACGGGTAGATTTAGTTCCTAATCCTCTTTTTTCTAATTCACGAATTAAAGAAGCCTGATTATATCGTGCAGGCGGTTTAGTTTCTTTTTCCTCATCATTAACCTCACCTTTTAACCTGTCTCCTTCTTTGATGTCCGGGAACTCATCATTTTCCACGGCCCTAAATGGGTATTGCTCCTGCCATCCCAATTTAGCAGTTCTTTTTCTGGTGAAGTTGAATGGTTGTTTTCCTATCTTCAAGTTTGTTTTCATAGTTTCAACGATTGCATCTTCGCCGAAAACACTGATGAAACGGAAGACTATGAGTTCGTAAAGTTTCTGATAATCCCTACCTAACTTTTTAGGCAGAACTCCTGTAGGATGTATGGATGGGTGCGCTTCATCTGTCTTTTTACCTTCCCGTGGTTTGTATGGTTTTTTGAGTTTGGAAATTGGCTTACGGAATGTGGTAGAATTGGAGATTTTTTTAAGAATCTTAGGATAACCAATGCTTTTGGGGAGTTTCTGTGATGATGTACGTGGATAAGAAGTGTATCCTTCTGTATAAAGGTTCTGGGCTATCTGCTGGGTCTTTTTAGGGCTAAATCCAAATAAGTTGTAGGCTTCTGACTGCAGGGATCCCAGGTCAAAGGGCAATGGTGGGAGTTTTTTAGAGTTTCTTAATTCAATCTTCTCCACCAGGGCATCTTCGTCCTTACAATCAGCCAGAATCTTGTCAACATCGGTTCTTTTGAAGATCTTACCCTTTTTATGGTCTGCTATAATGTCTCGGTCCAGAGATGCTTTGATGATCCAGTATGGTTCTGGTATGAATGAATTAATTTCCTTTTCTCGTTCTACTAGTATGGCAAGGGTAGGTGTCTGTACTCTACCTGCCGATAACTGGATATACCTGTTGGTTGATTTCATAACCGAGTCAGTTAGATACTTTGAAATATTCACTCCAAAAATAAAATCAAGAACGTGCCTTGCTATTCCACTATCAACCTGGTTGATGTCCAAAGGGATGGGATTCTCGTAGGCCTCCATAATATCTTCATTGGTAAGGGTGGAGAATTTCATTCTTGTGGTGTTATCCAGGCTTTCCTGGCCACAAGCGTATTTAAGTGCATTATATCCAATGAGAGTTCCTTCTATGTCGTAATCGCAGGCATGTATAAACTTATCTGCGTCTTTTGTAAGCTTTTTAATGGCATCCACATAGTTCTTGGTGTACTTCTTTGATTTATCCTTCTGATATAGCGGCACCCATTCTAGGTCGAACTTCCTTTTCTTTCTATTTTTAGGTGCTAAAGAATACAGATGTCCAACAGCAGTCAGGATGGTGGTCTTTTTCCCATTATTTTCCACTTCATAATATGTGACCCTTTTGTAATTCTTCTTAACCCTTGTACCAGGCAGGGCTGTTGATATTTTCTCTGATGCTTTAGGCTTTTCGCATATAATTACCTCATGCATGATAATCACTCAAATTAATAAATTTTATAAAATTTAATGATAATAATATTTGATTAACTGGTAATCTTAACAATATTATCAACAATGGTATATAAAATATACATGTAGATGGTTATCCCATTAGAAATAATATTTGCTATAAAAGAGAATTTGATATAAAAGAGGTTTAAAATTAAGATGTTAATAGGAGTAATATCCGACACCCATATACCGGAAAGGGCTCAAAAAATACCAGATATGGTATTCAAAGTGTTTAAAGATGTTGATATGATTTTACATGCCGGAGACCTGGTGTCGGTCGACATAATCGATCAACTGGAGAAAATAGCCCCTACCCGGTGTGTACAGGGAAATATGGATAGATATTATGGTTTAAAACTACCTAAAAATGAGGTAATTACCATTGAAGGTCATAAGTTAGGTTTAAACCATGGGGAAGTCTACCCCCGCGGAGACACCCAACAGCTTAAGTACATCGCCATGGAACTAGGGGTTAAAATCCTGATCACCGGACATACCCACTGGGCATTTATCAAAGAATTTGATGATGTTATCCTGTTAAACCCTGGAAGTCCAACAGTACCCCGAATGTCTGAACCGTCCATTATTTTGCTGGAAATAGATGAACATAGTATAGATACCAGTATAGTAAAGATTGGAAACTCAACCTGTAAATCACTTAACTTCAAAGGACCTGGTACCCATGAGTAAAAAGTGGAACAAAGAGAGGAAGGATGAAGAATATTATAAGAAGGCTAAAAAAGAGAACTATCACTCCCGTGCATCTTATAAACTCCTCCAACTCAATAACAAGTTCAATATTATCAAAAAAGGAGACATAGTCCTTGACCTGGGAGCTGCTCCCGGCGGATGGTCACAAATCGCCCTGGATAAGGTAGGAGAAGAAGGCCTGGTGATTGGAGTTGACCTGCAGCGGATCAAACCCATGGAAGGTAATAACTTCATTGGCATCACAGGTGATTTCACCAGTGAAGAAACAGTTGAGGAAATATTCGAAATCACCGGGAGAAAAGTTGACATCATTCTTTCAGATGCTTCCCCTAAATTGAGTGGTGTGAAGGATGTGGACCAGGTAAGAGCCCTGGATCTTGCACTGGGTGTGCTAAAAATTTCTGGTTTAATTTTAAAATCCCACGGTAGTTTAATAATGAAGGCATTCCAGGGGGAAGAATTTGAAACCCTACTTAAAGAGATTAAAAAGGAATTTAAAATTGTTAAAACCACAAAACCACCTTCTTCTCGAAAGAAAAGCGTGGAGATGTATGTAGTTGCAAAAAATAAGGTTAATATATAGTTGTAGAATAATATATAGCTGTAGGATTATATAGCTAAATGTGACATATATAGCTACTAAATTGATTATTAATTGTTAAATTTACATATCTTTTTTTATCCGGAATACCCTGTTCAGCAGATTGTCAATCTTGTATTCATATTTGTAGAAAAGCGCACCTAATGAAATTGTCACTGCTAAACTTACCACTATGGATATTATCCCACTTATTACCGGATCAAATAATCCAGACTGGGAAATCGTGGCATATGGATTGTAGAACACGGCGAAAAATAGTATTTGAACCAGGAATACATGGTAAGAAGCTTTCCCTGTGTAGGCTATGAATTTAACGATTCTGTTGTTAGATGCAGATGGTAGAATTTTATAGGCGAGCATGTAGAGCGCTAATGGATAAAATGATGCTATAACCACATAGGATCCCAATGTTGGATATTCTGTGCCCCAAAAATTATTGAAGAGTGCAAATTCCCAGTGGAAAATTCCAAACGCAATCAAGTAGATAACGCTAACTGCTACTCCAATCAATATAATAACAGTTTCCAGTGTTGATCTGATTCTTTTATTTGGTTCAAAGGCTTCAAGAACCCATAATCCCAAGGTGATCACGAACAGGTACCTTAAAATATTAGCGTAGTAGATGTATGCGTCTGAATTTAATGCCCCTATATATGAGGATGTAACCTCAAATAAAAAGCTTATAACGAAGGTTGCAATTAAAGTCAAACGTGGATAGCGCTTGTAAGCCAAATATAAAAGTGGGAATATTATTATAAATTGTAATAACACTGTTACAAAGTAATTACCTGGACCTGGGAGTGGAAGATATCCAACCAAGGTATAAACTCCCAGATAAATATCCTGGTTAAGTAAAAGTCCCAAGATAAGGGATATTATGAATATGGGAATGAATGGGTATAAAAATCGTATCAACCTGTTTTTCAGGTAACTGACAGTATGGAATCCATTTTCCATGTACTGGTGTTTTTCGAAGGATGCGTACATGTTACGGCCCATGAGCAACATGAAAATTAAAAGCGCCATGGAAAAGGCGAAAATCCTTAATGTCATAAAAGAATCGTTGTAAGGAAGGCAGTGAACAAGTACAACAGAGATTATAGCAATTCCCTTTATCAGATCTACTTCCATTAGATGCTTTTGTTTAACAGACATACAACACCATGTAATTTTTGTTAATAATAATTCAAATTTGTTAGTAATAATTAGTTTGTAGTAATTATTTAGTGGATCATATTCAGTAAATTGCTGATTATATCGCTAATCAATATTTTGCTTGCAGATCCCTTAAAGCCTGAGTTGCAACTCCCAACTGATCTCTTGCTATTTTTATCCTATTATTCACTTCCTCAGACGATTTCTTAGAATTAATTGCACTTTCAACGTCACCTATATCAGATTGCGCCCTGATTATTTCCAGTTCTGCATTATTATAGGCTATGGTCGCATTTACATCGCCCAACTTATCTATGTTCCTCTTGGTTTCAATAAACTGATTATTCAGATTGTTGTAATCAGCTTTTAAGGAAGCTAATTTATCATATGCCGAACCACTGCCTACATCGGTCGATATTATTGATGATATAGAATAGAAAGCTAGATAACCGATTATTCCAATGGTAATTATCACCATGATAATTCCCAAAACAGATATGGTCATTGAAGTTGCCTTAAATAAATTCAAACGTGATCTTCTCAAGTTTCTACCTCAAATAATTATACATGTGCTTTTTTAAATTTAAAAACCTACTAAGATTAGTAATCATCTAATATAAGAATATATTATTAGTAATCATCTAATATTAGAATTAATCTTGGTAATCATGGGATATAAGAATTTTCCATATTTATTTTGATAATTAACCTATAAGTATTTAAACTATACCACTTCACCATATCATTTCCATTACATTTATTGGGAAGTGACCCCAATTATCATTGTAGGAGAATTTTTTTTTATGCCAACATCAGCTGAAATCCCATCCGATAAAACCAAAACATCCGTAGCAAAATTCGAAGATTTCTTTAGTAGTGATAAATACAAGGATAAAGTCTTTGAGTCCCTAGAGAAATATCCTGATGAGAGATCCATAGTAGTAGACTATACAGATCTGGAGATGTTCTATGCAGACCTTGCAGATCTTCTGTTAGAAAAACCAGAAGATGTAATAAAAGCAGCACAAAAGGCAATAAGTAACATTGACCCCTTACGGAAGAATGCTGACTTAAATATTCGATTCGAGAATGTGCGTAATAACATTCCCCTTAGATACTTAAGGAGCAAATATATCGGCAAATTCGTAGCTGTAGATGGCATAGTTCGTAAAACCGATGAGATTCGCCCCAGAATAATTAACGCTACCTTTGAATGTCGAAGCTGTATGAGGCTTCATGAGATTCCACAGAAAACCAGCTTAATAAACGAACCGGCCATCTGCCAGGAATGTGGCGGACGATCATTCAGACTCTTACAGGAAGAGTCTGAATTCATGGACACACAAAGTACCAAACTGCAGGAACCATTGGAAGAACTATCTGGAGGAGAACAACCCAGACAAATAATAGTAACTCTGGAAGATGACCTGGTGGATGTGTTAACACCCGGTGACATAGTACGTATAACTGGGCAGCTTAAAACAGTCCGGGATGAGAAGACCAAACGTTTCAAAAACTACATCTACGGAAACTACATCGAACCCCTGGAACAGGAATTTGAAGAACTCAAAATAGATCCAGAGGATGAAAAGGAAATAAAAAAATTAGCAGCAGACCCCAAGGTTTATGATAAAATAATAAACTCCACAGCCCCATCAATTCATGGTTATAGGGAAGTGAAAGAAGCCATCGCCCTACAGCTATTTGGTGGTTCAGCAAAGATACTTGAAGATAAAACCAGGATAAGGGGCGACATACACATCCTACTTGTGGGAGACCCGGGTATCGGTAAATCTCAGATGCTTAAATACGTATCAAAATTAGCCCCCAGGGGAATATACACCAGTGGTAAAGGTACAAGTGGTGTAGGTCTCACGGCAGCAGCTGTGCGTGATGAACTGGGAGGATGGTCCCTAGAAGCAGGAGCTCTTGTACTGGGAGACAGAGGTAACGTATGTGTAGACGAGCTGGATAAAATGCGTCCAGAAGACAGGTCAGCAATACACGAAGCCCTGGAACAACAGACCATCAGTATAGCCAAAGCAGGTATCATGGCCACCCTCAACTCGAGGTGTTCAGTTCTCGCTGCAGCAAACCCTAAGTATGGAAGATTTGACCGTTTCAAACCTACAGGTGAACAGATCAATCTCCCCTCAACTATACTTTCCCGTTTTGATCTGATTTTTGTAATTGAAGATAAACCCGACCCAGAGAAGGATAAGAGTTTAGCCGGACATATACTGCGTATCCATAAAAACAATTCCATTCCCTTTGAAATAGACCCTGAACTACTGCGTAAATACATCGCATTTGCAAGGAAAGAAGTACAACCCAAATTAACACAGGAAGCAATAAGAGTACTTCAGGAATTTTATGTAGGAATGAGGGGTGGTATAGATGATGAAGAAGATGCACCTGTACCCATAACTGCCAGGCAACTGGAAGCACTAGTTAGATTATCCGAAGCAAGTGCTCGTATCCGACTTGGTCAGGAAGTTACTGATTACGATGCAAAAAGAGCCATCACACTGCAAATGAAATGTTTAAAACAAGTTGGTTATGATCCAGAAACCGGTAAAGTAGATATAGATAAGGTGGAAGGAAGAACACCTAAATCTGACCGTGATAAATTCCGGCTTGTCAGCCAGACCATTAAACGGCTTGAAGATGAGTACAACGGCCGGGCACCGAAACAGATGCTGATGGACGAGATGGAAGATCGGTATAACATGGATGAAGAAAAAGTTGAAGAAGTTATCAGGTTCTTGAAGAGGAATGGAACCATATATGAACCTAAACCGGGTTATTATAAGGTGGTCTGAGGACTGATTTTCTTAAGTTACTCTTTATTTTATCTATTTCTGGGTGTGGTAATATTATATATAAGGTGAGGTCCAACTATTAATATCTAAATTTATCCTTTTCTAAGAGTTTATTTTTACTTAAAGGAGGTATTTTACCATGAGCGATTATAATGAATTATTAGACCGGGCTATAGATCAGTTGCCCCAGAAAGTATTTGAAACCAAGAGATTCCAGGTTCCTAAAGCTTACTCTATGATACAGGGTAATCGGACCATTATTCAGAATTTCTCAGAAATTACTGACACCCTTAACCGGGACCCCCAGCACGTACTGAAATTCCTTCTAAGGGAACTGGGTACAGCCGGAAACTTGGAGGGTAGCCGGGCGATTATGCAGGGAAAATTCACCCATTACCTTATAAATGACAGGATAGGTGATTACGTAGAAAGATTTATCATGTGTCATGAGTGTAACAGACCAGACACCCGTATAGTAAGGGAAGACCGAATATTCATACTTAAATGTGAAGCTTGCGGAGCTAAAGCACCCCTTAAAACCCTGTAGAATTTATTTTAGAAGGAAGTAAATTTTTAAAAATTTTTTGAGTAGAGATAATATTGAAAGGCAAAGCATTCTGCCCCATATGTGGAAAGACTGATGAAGAACTTTTCAGTGGTCTCTGCCGATCTTGTTTTATTGAAGAATTAAACCTAATCACCGTTCCCAACGAAATTCAACTGACCACCTGTACCCAATGCGGATCAATTCAAAAAAAAGGCCGATGGTGTGATTCAGACCTGATAATTGAAGAACAATCAGCAGAAGCTATCCTGGAACATGTTGAAGTTAACGAAATTGTTTCAAATGCCCAGATAGTCCCTGAAATTAAAAACATCCGGGGATCAATCCTTGAATTTTTAGTTAAAGTTACAGGACAGGTTTTAGGAAAGGAAGTATCTCAAGAATTTCAGGTAAAGGTTAAAGTAGATAAAAATGTTTGTAACGAGTGCAGCAAATACGCTTCGGGGTATTACGAGGCAGTTATACAGTTAAGGGCAGATGAAAGATCCTTATCTCTTGAAGAAATTGAAATTGCTGATGAAGACTTAAGGTCACATTTAGAAAAGCTGTCCATGGAAAACAGGATGGCCTACATCTCAAATAGGGCTCAGATAAAAGAAGGAATAGATTACTACATCGGTTCCTATAAGGCAGCCCGGAAACTCACAGAATCCCTTAAAAATAAGCTGGGAGGAATAATAAACGAATCTCCCCGGTTGATGGGCTTTGATAAAAGTGCAGGAAAGAATCTTTATCGGATCTGGATACTATTAAGACTTCCCAACTTCCAAATGGCTGATTTCGTTAAGTACAACAAGGCAATTACCCAGGTAACTGGTTATGACGGTAATAAAATCTACTTAGTGGATCTATCATCTTCAGAGAGAGTATCAATACCATGGAAGTCCGTTGGGAAATTAGAAGTTGTGGCCAGGAATGATGAAATAAAAAAAGTCATGATCTCTGCTAGAACACCTAGATCTGTTCAAATTCTCCATCCAGATACTTATCAACCCGTAGATATTGACCTCCACGAAGAATCTCCCCACATCACCATTGGAAAAGAAATAGAAGTGGTGGAGATAAACAACGTATTTTATTTATTAGGTTAACTAATAGAGTTATTTATTAGGTTAACAGAGTTATTTATTAGGTTAATTAATAGGGAATATGATTATACCTTAAATTCGGATAATATAGTTTAAATCAAGGTTTTAATTGTAACTTGTTATTTTCAAACCAAATATAGTGATATAATGGAATTAGAATCAAAATTAGAACTGGTATGCCGAGGAGCTCTGGAAATAGTAACTCCCGAGGAATTAGCAGAAAAGATAAAAAAGGATGATAAAACTGCCTACATTGGTTTTGAACCTTCTGGAAAAATCCATTTAGGCCATGCCATCACCATTCGGAAGATGATGGATCTCCAGGAAGCTGGTTTTAAAGTTAAAATTTTACTTGCGGATCTTCATGCCTACTTGAATGGTAAGGGAAGTTTAGAGGAAATAAAAGAAGTTTCTGATTATAATATAAGGTGTTTCCGTGCTTTGGGTTTAAGTGAGGATACAGTGTTCGTTTTAGGCTCCACGTTCCAAACTAAGGAAGATTACACTTACAAAGTATACGAATTAGCATTAGCAACTACTCTAGCTCGGGCAAAAAGGAGTATGGCCCAGATAACAAGAGAAAGTAAGGACCATAAAGTTGCTGAGGTTATCTATCCCCTCATGCAGGTGGTAGACATGATGTTTCTAGAAACTGACCTTGCACTAGGTGGAATGGAGCAGCGTAAGATACACATGCTCGCCAGGGAAAACCTGCCCAAGATGGGATATGAAGCACCCGTTTGCTTACACACACCATTATTACATGGAACTGATGGATCAGAAAAGATGTCTTCATCCAAAGGGAATTTTATAGCCATTGATGACTCACCTGAAGCTATAAAAGATAAGATCAAGAAGAGTTACTGTCCCATGGGCCGGGTAGAAGGCAACCCTATAATAGAAATTGCAGAACACTTTATTTTCACTGAATCTGATACATTGCTTATAGAGAGGCCTGATAAATTTGGTGGAAACCTAGAATTAACCCAGGAACAGTTAAAAGATAGTTATGAGAAGGAAAAGTTACATCCCCTTGACCTAAAAAATGCAGTGGCACGTGAGCTTACCAAAATATTTAAAGTTGTAAGAGAATATTTGAAGGATAATTAATTTAAGTAAAAAGTGTTGATTCCATGGAAGAAAAATCTACTAAGTACGAAATGATGATCCCCCGAGGAGTGCACGGGCAGATTCTAGCCAAGTTACTGGAAGAATACCCGGAAATTACCATTAAACAAAGCGATGATGGCCCTTACCTATTAGGAGAAAAAGAAAAATTGGAAGAAGCCAGGGACTATATTGTCAAGGCATTAAATGATAGGATCCAACAACTAAGTGGTACTTAAGTCTTTTACTAATAAAAAAAGAAAGAATTTAAAAAGTAATTTATCTTCCTTTAAAGGTTATTTTTCTATTTAGGAGGTGCATTTTCCAATATTTAAAGGCATATTCCAAATTTATTTGTGGAATATTCCCAATTTTTATAAGTGTGATGATTAATCCTATTTCAGCCATTCTTTGATTTCATCGGCAATATCTTCTGCTATATCTTCTATGTGATTCTGGTCGCTGAATGTGCATATTTTTGAGTTGGAAAGGTCACCAATCTCTTCAAAAGTACTTTCATCACCCCAAGGCTCCTTCTGTGAAGGTGTGCAAAAGGTTAAGTCACTGTCACGGTTTTCCTGTATAAGATCCCAGTTATCTGAATTTCTAAGTTCCCAGTACCAGGAATAGGTAACCAAACATTCCTCATCTGATTCATCACAGAAATCTCCTTCTCCTTTATAACCAACCACCAATGTTTTTTCATCATCAAGGTCTATATGTGATTCCCAAACATCATCCGGGCCTTCAATCTTCTCAATAGGCGTGGTTACTATCATATCTATGATTTCATCCTTTTCCGTCATGTATAAGAACACTCCCTTATTTTTATTATTTATATTACCTTTAAATATTTTATACCATTGATTATTCCAATTTTTTAGTATTTGAGCCTGATTAAAGATTATTTATAGTGAAAATAGTACTTAAGTTTTGTTTATTACTTCAAATTGTGGTTTTACTATGGAATATTTTGGGGTTATTTAGAGGCATATACCAAAATTTGGGGAAAGAATCCTTTTTATATCATCATTTACTTTGTTTAAACCATTATTTGCATTGATAACAAAAAAATTCTCTTTTTTGGCAAGTTCCAAGTATTTCTCCCTTACTTTTTCAAGGAAGTCCCTGTTCTCAAATTGATCAGTACCATCACATCTATGAAGGGCGGTTTCCACATCTAAATCAAGCAGTATGGTTATATCTGGCTTTTTTGCATGTTTATTTATTTGTGATATCCACTCACCGTCATTCTGGTAAACAATGCTGGAATAGAAACAACGGTCACTTATCACCACTTTCCCTTGAAATTCTGCTTTCATAATATCTTCCATTAAAACAGTCCGGTCTGCAGCAAAAAGCAAGGCCAATGTATTTTGAAAATTATCCTCGGTGGCTCGGGTGCTTTCCAGCATATTTCGTAATAGCTTTCCAATATCTGATTCTGTGGGCTCTTTTACCATGAATACTTGCTGCCCAATAGTGGCAAACCATTCTTTAAGCATTTTAATCTGTGTTGATTTACCAGAACCATCTATTCCTTCCAAACAGATATACATCTCATCTTACCCCTTATGTTCTTGAAAAATATAACAAAACCCTTTATACTTATAAATATCTTATTAGATTTAATGATCACCAGCGATATTATTGGACTACTATTAGTTTATGCTTATGTAGCTATTTTAATCATAATATCTGAAAAGATACTTAAAAGTTATTCCAGTTTTAGCCGGAAATTTCTGCATATAATGGTGGGAAATATCCTGTTTATCCTCCCCTTCTTCACCAATAGGGAGATAATAACCTTCTTAACCGCTGCACCCTTCATATTGTTAACATTCCTGATAAGTCCCTATTCCCCCTTAAAAATTAAAAATAAGGTTTCAGCATCGGGCCATGGATTCGGACTGGTGTACTATGCAATTTCCTGGACTATACTGGCGTTTTTCTTCTATGATCAGCCCTGGATCATTGCGGTGGGTATCGCTGCCATGTCCTATGGTGATGGAATGGCTGCCCTAATAGGAGAACGATTTGGTAAAAGGAAATACAATATATCCGGAGATGCTAAGAGTTTAGAAGGGTCTCTGGGTATGTTTTTAGTGTTAATTGGATCTTTATTTGTAGTTTTAGCCTATTATCATGCTTTACCTTCCAATTACCTGGTGTTAGTGATTGTGGCCTTGGTGGCCACTATATTTGAAGGAATTACTCCGAAAGGTCTGGATAATTTATCGGCCTGTTTTTCCGCGGTTATAACTTATTTAATTTTAACTATGGTGTAGATTTTTATGCGTTTTATTGTTATAGATGGAATGGATGGTGCTGGAAAGGACACCCATGCACTTATGCTTAAAAAAAAGTGTAGAGATTGTGGCCAGACTGTTATTCTCCGTTCCCATCCCGAAAGTGATAATATTTACGGACGGAAAGCTAAAGATGCCTTGCTGGGTAAAGGTAAATTCAATAAAATCACTGCTTCAGTTTTCTATGCCATTGATGTTATTAGATCAGTATACCTGTACCATGGCAAGGCAGATAACGTGATCTTCGTTAGATACCTGTTTGGAGTGGCCTACCTACCCTATCCCCTGGCAAAATTATTATACAAATTTTTTTCCCTGTTTCTTCCCACCTCAGATTATATGTTTTTCCTTGATTTAAAACCAGATAAAGCATTGAAAAGGATTTCAAAACGTGATGATCAGGAGATATTTGAAAATCTTGATGACCTGATGAAAGTTAGGGAGAAGATTAAGAAACTTTCTAGCGGATGGAAAGTTATAAACACCAAGGGAAGTATTGATGATGTGCAGGAAGAAATGGAGAAATATTTTAAAAATTCAGTTTAATACTTTAAAATATTAATATGAATTCATTAAATTAATTAATAAAAAAAAATATTATAATAAATATAATGAACAATTATGTCAGAGAATGTTTCTATTTCTACAATTAAAAAGTCTATTATTGTTTTTGTTCTACTTACTTTTTCTTTAAGCTCTATTTCATGGCTTTTATTAAATGGATCTATTCAAACTCTAGTATTAATGTGGACGCCAGGTATCTCTGCTCTCATCACAGCTTTCATATTTTTTAGAGGTATTAAAGACTTTGGATGGAGACCAGGTAAAGTTAAATATCTGGCAATAGCTTTCTTCTTCCCATTCTTAGTTAATATTATTACCTACGGAATTTTATGGTTACTGGGTTTAGGAACTTATACTGGAGATTGGAGTACCAGAATCACGTTTTATATTTCAGCACCTATTATGAGCATACTTTTAGCTTTAGGTGAAGAAATTGGATGGAGAGGTTTCTTAGTACCACAACTTGCTAAATTAACCACCTTTACATGGGTAGCGATTATAAGCGGTATAATCTGGGTACTTTGGCATTTCCCGTTGACAATGGGTATGTATGTAGCTGAAACACCATTATGGTGGTCTTTACCAATATTTTTCTTTGGAGTTATAATATTTAGCTTCATTTTAGCATGGTTGACCATAAAATCAGGTAGTCTTTGGCCTGCAGTAATATTACATGGAATGGATAACTTTACTACTCAACAGTTATTTGCACCTTTAGCTGGTGGAAACATGATATCATATTATGTCGGAGAATCTGGATTAATCCCTTTATTAGTGACGCTTATATTTGCCATTATATTCTGGATGTTTAGGGACAGATTACCCGATCTTAAGATTAAGATTGCAAATAAAAGTATTGAGTAATTCTATCCTTTTATTTCATTAGAATAATACAGCTTAATGGATATAATGAATTCATTCATAAGAAATTAATCAGGTTAAAGTGTCGCTATTTTTCCTGATTTTATATATGATGAAAACCACTAAGAAAATTTAAAATCATAGAAAATCGGGTATAAACTGAAAGCTTCTTTTAATACTAGAAAGCTTTAATGATAAAATAATTTATTATTTATAGTCTTCACATGGATCGATGTGGACAACCACATCCTCAATTTCGGGGATGCATGTTTTTAGTTTGCTTTCAACCATATGTGAGATTTTATGAGCTTCATTAAAGGAATAACACGATTCTAGAACAATATGAAGGTCTACATAGATGTGAGCAGGCGTGCCACGGGAGCGTATCCTATGACTTTCTTTAATTTCCGGAAATGAATTAACTATTTTTCTAATTTTCTCTTCATCTATTTGTGTAACATCTAACAAGATGGCTGAACTGTTTTTAATTATATCTATGGCCATCTTTGCGATTAATATGGCTATTATAATGGCAATAATAGGATCCACAATACTAAAACCCATTTGAATTGCTATAAATCCTATAATAACAGCCACTGATACGTAAACATCACTCAGGGTGTGTTTTGCATCACTTATTAAAATATTACTCTTTAAACTTACTCCCTGCATATTTTCATACCAGGACACAATTACATTAATAATAATGGTTACCCCCATGATGATGAAGCTAAGCATGGTGATCTCAGGGACTTCAGGGTTATAAAACCTGCCCACTGCAGACTGTAAAATCTCAAAACCAGTAATAAATAGTAGAATAGCAATTCCCAGGGATGCTAAGGTTTCAAACTTTTCATGCCCATAGGTATGGATTTTATCCGGTGGACGGGAAGCAAGTGTGATGCCTATAATACCTATTACATTTGATGTTCCATCAAAGAGGGAGTGGAATCCATCTGAAGTTAGGCTCAAAGAGTTGGTCCAGTATCCATAGATTATCTTTACCAGGGCCACTGCAAAGTTAAAGAATAATACCACTAAAAGAATTCTTTTAACATTGTTAAAATAAGATCTATTACTGTTCATCTCCTAACCTTTCTATATTTTCATATTATTTATTTACCCTTCTTTTCATTATTATGTATCCAACCACCACTAAAACTATAATAATCAGGATAACTTCACTTAACAACATCACGCTATTTTCTAACATCTGGTAGATGTTAGTAAATAACCAAGCAATGATCCCCCAACCTAGCATTTGCACAGCTGAACCAAAAAAAGTAGTGATACAATACTTTCTTAAATCATACTTAATAAACCCACAGAAAAGATTTATGGCTATGGCCGGGATACCCGGGATACATCTTGCCAGGAACATGAAGACATCTTCGTAACGGCTCTCTTTAAACTTTCTTTCAACAGACTGCACATCTTCAACAGTAACCCCTAAAAATCTGCTCGATTTTTCTATGAAAGGTTTACCAAGTTTATATGTTAAACCATAGTAAAGGAGTGAACCCACTGTAATACCTAACGCGGCTGGTATCACAATTTGAATTATTAAATCCCCTAAAGCTAAGAATGAAAAACTAGTACCCTGCATAACCAGGACAGTGGCACTTAAAACCACCAGACTAGCTGGTATGGGGAAAAATATCTGTTCTACTATACATCCAATAAACACCACTAGTGGTGCATTAGCTACAATCCAGGGCGCATTGG
>DACB01000013.1:18724-50087 GCA_002494495.1 Methanobacterium sp. UBA294 | reverse complement strand
TTAGCCAGTCTTTTTGTCCAGTCCCCATTTCTTCTGAAAATTCAGCTTCTGTTGGGCGGTCATCCAGTGGCTACCGTCACAGTAGGGCTTGTTATCAGACTTACCACAGCGGCAGAGGGTAACCCTGTTACGTTTCTCATACTCAGTACCATCAGATGATTCTATAGGTATAAACCCCCTAACCCAGATTGGCCCTTGACACTTCTTTTGTTCATCATGAACCAGTACTATGGATTGTTCAAATTCCCTTTCAAATGGTTTATCTGTCTTTTTATCCCAGAGAACTAATCTTCCTGAGGGGCATATCATTGCTTCCTCTATTGCTGTTTGTCTTGCTTCGGGGTCATTGGACTTTTCAATTAATTTCCTGATTCCACCTGCTCTTAGGCAGAAACGTGAATGATCACAGAATTCATAAGCATCGCTTAGTCTCAGCTCAGGACCTTCAAATATATCTGCTTTCTCCACGTAAGGCTTTCTGCTTGCAACTTCAGTGCCATCAAAACCAATTTCCCTATGTATGCCGTCACAATAAGGTTTATTATTTGATTTACCACAGCGACAGAGGGTATAAGTTTCTTTATCTGTGTATTTCTTTTCATCTATTAATTCGCGGGTATGGCCTGCTTCATCAGTTACTATTATCTGCTGGTATAGTGGAATATTACCTTTAACAATATATGGTCCGTTTTCTAATATTTTTATTATCTTTGGCGACATCCAATAATCCTCCATTTATCACCCTGATGGACTGGGCGGGATTTGAACCCGCGGCCTCTGCCTTGCGAAGGCAACACTCTACCGCCTGAGCTACCAGCCCCTTAATAGTATTACCAATATGGAATAATATTTTTCTTCAGTCTTTCTCAATACTGTTAATTATTATCAATTTGTAAAATCTTTGATTTAATTAATTTGGGTTGTAGACTTATAGTATAAACATCAAAGAAATCAAAGAGGTACCAAATTTGTTTACTTTCCTAGAACTTATACTGGCCACAATAATTGTTGTAACCATAATCGTCTCCATTTCAATTTTATGGCCACTCATCATAGGAGCTGCCTGGTCACCATCCTCTAAAAAGGTGGTTAATAAGATGCTTAAAATGGCAGAGGTGGACTCCCATGATGTACTCTATGATCTGGGATCAGGAGACGGAAGGATTGTTTCAGAGGCAGCTCATAAATATGATGCCATAGGAATCGGTATTGAAGCCGATCCACTCCGGATTTTCTGGTCCAGAACGAAGCTCAGATTACTGGGACTAAATAATCAAACCAAGATTATCTGGGGAGACATATTTAGTAAGGATTTAAGCCCTGCCACTGTTGTAACTGTTTTTCTCTGGCAGAAAACCAATGAAAAATTAAAGGGTAAACTCACAAGGGAACTTAAGCCTGGTACCCGCGTTGTCTCTTATATATGGACCTTCAGCGGATGGAAGCCAATTGAAGTTGACCAGGAAGACCGTATTTATCTTTATATTATTGGTAAGAGTGATCTTTAATTTTAAAGAAATGAAATTAAAATAATGATAGTAAAAAGGGCGAACCAACACCAAATCCTATAAGTGTGACCATCATACCTATTTTTACTCTGCCTGATATTTTTTGGGCATTTTCAATTGAACTATCCCTTAATATGGACACTGCACTGGATAAGAAGATCAAAATAGCTATTAAGAGAACGGGTAAAAACCATATGGTTAATATTCCAAGGAAATACAGTATAGGGCTGGTGAGACTTGCAAATATCATGAAAGACGCAGCCAGGATAGAAGAAGACTTCATACCATAAGCAATAGGCAGTGTATTGGCTCCTTCAATCTTATCTCCCTTAACATCTTCCATATCTTTAACTATCTCCCGCATCATGTTGGTAAGAAAGGCATAAAAGCCTATATAAATAGAACCAATAGTTACCCCTACCACTACACCCCCAAATACGAAGCTCAATCCAGTTAAAAATGAGATGAGCAAATTACCAATTAACAATTTCTTTTTAAGGGTATGGGCATAATAAAACATGAGTAAGGTGCTGACTAAGACAATTAATCCCGGAACCAAGCCTAAAAATAAAATTGCCATTATATTGCTTAATAAGGCCAGTGCCAGTGAATAATACCCTGCTGCTTTTAAAGATATCCTGCCGGAGGGAATTGGTCGTTCAGGTCTATTAATGGCATCGATTTTATGATCAAAATAATCATTAACTGCATTACCAAATCCAGTAATTACAAAAACCACAATACAGGCAATTAAAACCTCCATGGTGAAGACCCCACTTATAATTGCCATGAGCAAGACTGCTATAACCGCCAAAATAGCATTTCCAGGTCTTATAATTTCTAAATAAGGATTCATATTATCAGTGAATTGGTTGTATCCGTGAATAGCCTTGATTAATTTTCTTTGAGTTAATGAGTATTTGTTTTTTCTGGTATTAAAAAAGGATATGATTTCTTGTTTTTTTTAAATTAGATGTAAATTAATTTTTTAATATAAATAAATAGAACAACATATATATAATAAATTTATACAAAAATAATAATTTAAAAACAATATTTAATAAGGATGAGAAAGTTGAAACCAATTAAAATACTCATTGTTGAAGATAATCAAGGCGACGCAAGATTAATCACGGAAATGCTTAAAGAAGTAAGTGACCTGGATTTCGATGTGTCACATGCAATGAGGTTGGATGAAGGATTAAAATATCTAATTACCAAAGAATTTGATGTAATATTTCTGGACCTCTGCCTACCAGATAGTGAAGGAATCGAAACCTTCAATATCATGAACTACAATTCAAATGACACTCCCATAATCGTGCTCAGCGGCCTTGAAGATGAAATATACGCCATAAGCGCAGTGGGGAGAGGTGCAGAGGAATACTTAGTAAAGGGAAAGATCGATAGCCAGACACTGGTTAGATCTGTAAAACAGTCCCTGAAAATTAGTTAAATACGCTACTATTTTTAATAAATAACACTAACCACATTCTTTTAATCTTCTAATTTTAAATGACAAGTAACATGAAAAAATCAACACCCGAATTACTGGCACCTGCCGGTTCAATGAATGCATTGAAGGGCGCGGTTAAAGCAGGGGCCGACGCCATATACATTTCTGGGAAGAATTTCGGTGCAAGACAGTATGCAGACAACTTCAATAAAGCACAGCTTGAGGAAGCTATA
Organism: Methanobacterium sp. UBA294; assembly: GCA_002494495.1. GTDB lineage: Archaea > Methanobacteriota > Methanobacteria > Methanobacteriales > Methanobacteriaceae > Methanobacterium_A. The sequence goes on along the minus strand of DACB01000013.1, from coordinate 46,890 downwards.
GATTATGCCCATTTAAATGAAAAAAAGGTATATATTACTGTAAATACTCTAATATTTGATGATGAACTGGAACAGGTAGCAGACTATCTTTTCTGGTTATATACAGTCGGTGCAAATGCCGTGATCCTGCAAGATATCGGTGTTGCCTCCCTATGCCGGGAACTGGTCCCTGATCTGGATATGCATGCCTCCACCCAGATGACCATAAACAATCTGGAGGGAGTTAAATGGGCGTCTGAGTTTGGTTTTAAACGGGTTATCCTTGCCAGGGAACTGAGCTTCCAGGAGGTAAAGGAAATAGTGGAAAAAACAGGCGTGGATGTCGAACTGGAAATATTCGCTCATGGAGCCCTGTGTTACTGTTACTCTGGACAATGTATCCTCTCATCTGTGATAGGGGGGCGAAGCGGTAACCGAGGGAGGTGTGCACAGCCCTGCAGGAAACCCTACCAGCTGTTACAGGGAAGTATGGACAAATATGGGAAATTCATCAATCCTGACCCTATACAAACTTATGAAAATTACCTTTTATCAACTAAGGATTTATCATTATACCCGGAACTTGATAAAATCATCAACAACCCCGTGGCCTCCCTTAAGATAGAAGGTAGAATGCGTTCACCTGAGTATGTGGCATTAGTAGTTTCCATTTACAGGAAAGCGTTAGATGAACTAGCAAAAGATAAATGGACTCCAGATGAGATGGAATATTCTAAACTTAAATTAGCATTCAACCGTGGTTTCACCAGGGGACATCTATTGGAAACTAACAAAGAATCTGTAATGGGCTGGGAAACACCTGGAAATAGGGGTTTATACCTGGGAAAAGTGGTGACTGAGCATAAAAAGAATAAACCCAGCAATAAAATATTAATTAAAATTAATTCAAAGTTACCGGATTATATGCTTGAAAAGGGAGATGGAGTGGTTTTCATCTCTCCTGATAAACATAAATATGGAATGGCTATAAAACAGAAACCAGATTACATAAATCCCCATAAGTTACCTTTATATACAAAAAAAGAGATTCCCCCCGGAACGAAAGTCTATTTAACCCGTGATGTTTCCCTATCCCGGGAAGCAAATCAGATAATCAAAGGTCCCAGTGAAGGTTCTGGAATACCCCTTGACATGAATATGACATGGGATGATAATAAACCAATATTAGAGGGTAAATTTACCCGAAATGACGGGATTAAATTTAATTTTAAATATAAGGCAGATTTTGAAATGGAAACTGCCCGAAAAACCCCAACCACCAGGGAACAAATCTTCAGTCAGCTTAAAAAAACGGGAGGCACCCCCTTCATAGCAAGGAATGTCAAAATAGATGATCCCGGTAATTTATTCACCCCATTATCTAAACTGAACAGTTTCAGACGGGAATTTATAGAAAAAGCAGAGTCAGAACTGTTAAATGCGGATAAACCATCCATTGAATTTATTGAAGCTGCAGGGAACCGTCTGGCAAATGTTAAAAACCAGTTCAAAACAACTGTATCAAATCCAGATATTAAACCACCCATGGATATTGCAATTTACACCAGCAACTTGAAAGCCTTAAAGGGAGCTATCCATGGTGGTTGCAAGCTGATCTACTTTGAACCATATTTATGGGAGGAATTCAACCGTGAGCATCCATGTGAGGTTTCTAATTGGCAAACCTATACTGATAGAATTCAGGAACTTATAGAAGATGCTTATGAGCTGTGCGCAGCGAGTGGATCGAACCTTATCTGGAAATGGCCATCCATCACACCAAACGTTGCATTGAAATACTTATCAAATTTAATCAATCCTATTTTCAATATGGGGGTTACTGAAATTATGGTGGGTAATACAGGGGCTTTTAAGGTTATCCATAATTTAAATAACTCAGTACAGATCTCTGGTTCAACAGCCCTGAACATCTGGAATCACTGTACTCTACAGGAATTATCAAAGAATTTAAATCGAGTCACGTTATCAAATGAGCTTTCTAAGAAGGAATTAAACATCCTGTCTTCCCACAGTAAGAATATTCATTTAGAATACGTTGTACAGGGAAATATCGAATCAATAATTTCTGAAGACTGTTTAGTTGGTGGGGTTCAAAGAAAGGATGACTTAAATCCACCATGGGCTATTAGAGATGAAAAAAATCAGATATTTCCATTGATAATTGATGATTATTCCCGAACCCATGTATTGAACTCTGTTGAGTTGTGTTTAATTGATTATATTCCTTCTTTGTATGGATTAGGTATCGAAAATTTAGTTATTGATGCAAGGGGTAAAACCAGTGAATATGCAGCATCCATGGTCACTACTTACAAACAAGGTTTGGAATTTAAAGAAAAGACTCATCATAGTTTTGAAAAATTAAATAGACTTAAGGTAAGGATGAAAAAATTAGTTCAGGGCGGAATAACCACCGGGAATTTCCTGGAAAGTCCGCAATAAACCATATATTAATGAGTCAAATTCCTGATTTGCATAGATTTATAAAAAGTTCCCACTAGTATTAAATTAGGAATGGAAGGAAATTTCATCGCCCCAATTAACACATGGACAGAATAGTTATGCGTGATAATATAAGAGATATCAGGAAGATCCGAGGATTGGGTGACCGTCTTTTTAACAAGATCATGAATCATTTCGGGGGAGAGGAAGAGTTTCTCCTGGCGGCAAAAAACTATGAAGTAGATCGTATAGCAAGTATCGAGGGTGTAAGTCAGCGTAAAGCTATAGAAATAGTCAACGTAGTTTTAGGAAATCCATCCAAGGAATTTCTAAAAACCGATACCTGCTTCGAGATTTACCAGGACATACAGAATAAAATACTACAGTTTGCCAGTACACAATACTGTAAAAACAGGATATTGCTTCTAAATCCTGGTAATGATTCCGGGATGATTAAAAGAAGTGTTGATTTTGTAATGGAAATGAAAAACATGGTTGAAAAGCTACCGGTAAATGAAATTAAAAGTTTATTAAAGAAAATAAACCCGGTTACCATTCCTAAACCTAAATACAATCCTTCACATGCCATATTGATAGAAAACAGGGATGATTATAACCTATTAATGGACCTGGGACTCAACAGTTACCTGCCTATAATCAGCGGCGAGGAGATCAGTAACCTGGATGATTTTGAATTCATCATATACCTTTACAGTGAGGGACTCATGGATTTAGGCGAGGCAGCCAATATAGCCATGGTAAACAACAGTTCACAGGACTATGAAATAGTACCTGAAATCGTTATATCATTTTTCAGTGAAAATTATTCAATTTTATCCAATATTTTTAAGCTTAAAAAGATTTTAGGACGGGATTCTAATATTAAATATGTTTTAGATATCCTGGATTCTCTGGAATCTGGTAAATTCCATGAAAACGTCTTTGACAGTGCTGTGGCAGAAGCAAAAAATAAGGCTGATGAAAAGCTTAAAGAGGCCATAAAGAATGTGGACATTAAAGGAGAGGAAATCTTAGATCTCTTAAATGAAGATATGCCCGGGAAAATACAAAGTATATTCGACGAGGTCATTAAATGTGCCAGAGAAGATATAAAAGAGAAAACAGGCTATTCCTTTGACCCATTCATCCAGAAATACCCTATAGAAGTGGATGAATCTGAACTTGAAAGGGTGAAGAAACAGGAGATAGCAAAGCAGAACGTGGCCGCCTTTGAAGACAAGGTTAAAGCTGCCTCCCAATTATCTGATCTTAAACAAAGTGTAGAGGAGGAAATAAGGGAAATATTCCAGTTCGACTATGAATTCGCCCTGGGATGCTTTGCCTATTACTATGATTTAAATCCCCCGGAAATTGGTCATGGGTTTAGCTTTAAAGAGGGGATACACCTTAATCTCGCCAGGGAAAAAAACATTCAAAGGATTGATTACAACCTCCAGTCGCCTGATAACGTAGTACTATTAACTGGAGCTAACAGCGGAGGGAAAACTACCCTTCTGGAGAATCTGGCTCAAATTTGCATCATGACCCATATGGGACTGCCGGTATGTGCCAGGGAAGCCAGGGTACAGCTGATGGATGAGATTTACTTCTTTTCTAAAAAAAGGGCTATGGATGCTGGTGCTTTTGAATCATTCCTAAATACTTTCATGCCCATCGTAACAAGGGAAAACCAGAAATTGATTTTACTTGATGAACTGGAAGCCATAACCGAACTGGAAGCAGCAGTGAAGATCATAGCCAGTTTCCTGGATTACATCAGTGATTCGGATTCCTATGCAATTATCGTTACCCATATGGCCCGGGAAATCCTGAAGTACAGTGATGTCCGGGTGGATGGTATCGAAGCCAAGGGACTTGACAGTGAGTACAATCTCATAGTGGATAGAACACCGCGGATCGATTATTTTGCCAAAAGTACACCTGAATTAATTTTAAGAAGGATGTATGAAAGGTCAGATGGTAAGTTGAAGTATATCTATGGTGAGATGCTGGAGAAGTTCAATTAAACATTGACATTTTAACAATTTTTCTATTTTTCAAATTTTTCTTACTATTTTTTTTCAAATTTAATTTTAAGTGTGTTACTTAACTCTGATTCAAATCCGCTCTCAATTATCATTGATATTTTTGAATCCCCTGATAAAACAAAATTAAATTCTGCAGATGCTGATTCCATATCCAAGGGAATTGAATTATTTTCCGCACTGCTTGCTGCTTTAAGACCTTCGATGATACTGGTGATGCTCTGTACCAGGGTTTCCTCCATTTCCATTAACTTGGTTCTTGGTTGAATCCTACCCTTAATTGGTTGTTTCAGGGTTAATATGGTGGTTTGCAGAGATTTTTCGGATATCTCTGATCCGAATTTAATTTTACCCAGTATGGGTATCTGTAAACTTATATTCACCCCAGCATCATAGGTTGCTATGCTTTTTAAGGTTAACTGTATGTTTTTAATTACGAGTCCATGTTCCAGCAGTTCATCTTGTTTAAAAAATAGTGCCCTCTTTATGCTATGAACCAGGTCTGCAAGGGGTAAACTTTCAACTTCGAATCCATCTCCTCTTTTAATCTTATTTAACATTATTTCATCCATTTGTATCTCCCCAATTAGATATTGTTATTATTTAATAACATAAATATGTTCTTAATTTTACTAAAGTAAAAGAGGCTCCGGAACAAATATAAATAATCAGAGGATGAAGATATCTCATGGTTCCAGAAGATGCTACTAAAGAAACTGTAGAATATAAGATGTGTACCCAATTTCCCCGGATACATATGGGTAGTACCATTGGGGATGTGGAGAAAATGCTTTCACTTAAAGCTAATACATTTGAGACCCTAGATTATATCTACGTGGTTGATGAAAGTAACAAATTAAATGGTGTGATCTCCATTAAACAGGTTTTAAGTATCGAGGACCATGAAACTAAAGTGGAAGATGTAATGCATAGAGACCTGGTAATAGTGACTCCTGAAACAGATGAGGAGAGAATTGTTTACTTGGCGCTTTCCCATGGGCTTAAGGCTTTACCTGTTGTTGATGATGAAAACCATCTGATGAGTATTGTTCCCTATGATGAAATACTCAAAACCTTCAATCAGGAAGTTAAAAAGAATATATTCCGTTTTGGAGGATTATTCCATAGAGTAGGTGAAGAATACACCTCAATCAATTCATCTGCATCTTTGATGATGAGATCTAGATTACCATGGCTTATTGTCGGAGTTTTAGGCGGTACTGCGGCTGCTTCTGTGGTTACCAGTTTTGAAGAGGTCCTAAGTAAATTTTTAGTTTTAGCTGCCTTCATCCCTGTTCTGGTTTATATGAGCGACGCAGTAGGGACACAATCAGAGGCGTTGATTATCAGAAGCATAGCCCTAGAACCCGAGCTTCCACTGGGCGGTTACATCATCAGAGAAATCAAAATTGCAGCCATGCTAGCTGTTGTCTGCGGAGGTTTAATAAGTATCGTGGCCATAATTGGGTGGGGAACCTACTTTTTAGGAGCGATTGTTGGGATTTCCATGTTATTAAGCATCATAGTAGCAGTTATTATTTCTACATTACTCCCAATGATATTTAAACGGTTCAATTACGACCCGGCAGTTGCCACCGGCCCACTGGCCACCATAATCAGTGATATAACAACTTTAGGTATTTATTTTTTAGTAGCTATAATTCTCCTGGACTTTTTCAATTTGATGTAAAGATTAATTTTGATATAATAAAAAAACAATTTTTATATAAACAAAGTAGCTCCAAGATAAATAAAAATAATAGTCTTATTAGATGCATTTTAAATAAGATGACCCAAGAAGTAAGGATTATGGATATACCAAAATAAAACACCCATCTTGAAATTTTTAGATATTGACATCTGAGAATAAACCGAAAAATTAATATAAGTCATTTAAAAGTTATTTAACTGGTGATTATATGCGTAAAATATTACTAATAGTAACATTATTAGGATTGATAGTCGCGATATCTGGTTGCACTTTTAATTCCGGAGATACGAACAAAACATTTTCTGAAAATGGTGTTAGTTTTACTTATCCCGGTGATTGGGAAGTTTTAAACGAAAGCGCAGCAGAAAGCTTTGGTGATAATGTTGATATTATGGCAGTAGTTGGCGTTGAAGATGAAGATGTTTTCGTCGTAGGAAAGGCCGTAATTGAATCTGACGAATACTTAAGAAGCCCCAGCGAGTGGCTTGAATATACTAAAGAAAGCATAGGTTCATCATACGTTTCTGATAAAACATTCACCGTTGAAGGGGAAGAAGGGGCTCTAATTACCGCCAAAGACAATAATGACTACGTTTACATTTTATTCTGGCACAAAGATGGAGAAGGATACATAGCCTACTACAGAACAGCGAATGAGTCTCTGGATAAATTCGAATCCATTGCAAAAACAATACAAATCAGTTAAACTTTGTGGGGTACTTTTGTACTCCAACCTTAATTTTTTTGGATAGCTGTTTTAATTTATATCATAGTTTCTTTTCATGTTGCTTGTTCCCCGATCTATTGTTATTAATTTATTCACATTAACATGGAATCCATGAATAATTCCTCAATTATTTTAATTTATCCATGTTACAAATAATATAGAAAATCAATCTTTCTTTAACTAATAGTATCAAATAATTTCCACTCCTCTGATTAATAATGTTGTAAATTATTTAAACTAATAACAACTACTTTATTATTCAATCATTGTCAGATTATAACTGGTGAATAGATATGGATGTTTTGTATATCATACTTGGAATATTAATCCTACTCGTTATTATCATAGTTTATTTGTATAACCGCCTAATTGGAATGCGAAATATGGTTGATACAGCTTATTCCAACATCGACACCCTCCTGCAAAAGCGATTTGATTTGGTTCCCAATTTGGTAAGTACAGTTAAAGGTTACATGATTCATGAACGAGTACTACTCAAAGCTGTTACCAAGGCACGTAGTGATTGGATGAACGCATCAACCATACAGGAAAATGCAGGAGCAGACAATATAGCAGCAGAAGCTTTAAAATCCATATTTGCAGTGGCAGAAAATTATCCGGACCTTAAAGCAAATGAAAATTTTTTATTACTTCAAGAAGAGCTGGTCGGTATCGAGAATAAGATAGCCTATGCACGACAACGTTACAATCGGACAGTTCTTGATTTAAACAATGCAGTACAACAGTTCCCATCTAACCTGATAGCCCAACTGTTCAGGTTCCAGACCCGAGAATTTTTCGAAGTTGATTCTGAACAAGCACGGGAAGTTCCTCAGGTAGAAATTAATTATGGTGAAAACTAATGGATCCCATTCGCCAGAGCATAGCTGCCAATAAAAGATGGACTTATCTTTTCTTTTTTCTTTATGCTATATTGATTGTGGCCATCGGATATTTAATTGGATTATACCTTGGTTCTATTATCATTGGCCTGTTTATTGGTGTTTTAATATTTGTTATTGCCTTGCTCGTTAGTTACTTCGGAGGCCAGAGTCTGGTAACCACCATGGCTGGTGCACGGGAAGTAACGAAGCAGGAAGAACCTTATCTCTATAACACTGTAGATGCTTTAAGTATAGCCAATGGCATGCCCATGCCTAAATTATACGTTATAGACACTGATGTTCCCAACGCTTTTGCTGCTGGCCGTAACCCTGAAAATGCAAGCATAACCGTTACCACCGGTTTACTCCAGCGGCTGGACCGTATGGAGCTTGAAGGTGTAATCGCCCATGAGATGGCACATATAAGGAATTACGATGTTCTACTTGCAACTGTAGTGGTTGTACTGGCAGGGACTATTGTATTTTTAGGAGTCATGGCACGCAGCTCAGCTTATGGGGGTTTATTTAGACAAGGACGAGGTGGCGGCCCAGCTGCAATAGTTCTTTTAATTCTACTAGTCGTTCTAATTGTACTGGCACCTTTATTTGCCCAACTGCTTAAATTTGCAATTTCCAGAAAACGAGAGTTTCTGGCAGACGCCACAGGAGCGGATATCACAGGATACCCTGAAGGACTGGCCAGTGCCCTGGAAAAAATAAGTGGGATGCAAAAATCAAAGAGTAAAATACAAAACGAAGGTTTAAACGGTATTTACATCATAAACCCTGCCCTTAAATCTGGAACAGGCAGTAGTCTTTTTTCTACCCACCCATCAACAGAAGAGAGGGTCAAAAGGTTACGTGAAATGTAATTTATATACAAGAAAAGGTACACTCATAAAAAAACCGCGGACAACTTTATTTTTATTTTACAAATTAAAATTAACCAATTATATAGTGATTAAATGAGTTAATATATTAATAAAATGTATGAAATAACTCAAAATGGAAGGAGATGATTTAAATTAGTAAAAAAGTATTGGTGTTATCTGGTAGCCCCAGAAGAGGAGGTAATTCTGATATTTTATGTGACCAGTTTATACTTGGAGCAGATGAATCAGGTAACCAAACAGAGAAAATTTTTTTAAGAGATAAAGATATCAACTATTGTCTAGCCTGCGATACCTGCCAGGAAAATGGGGGCATATGTGATCAGGACGATGATATGGCTGAAGTTTTAGATAAGATGATTGCATCAGACGTGATTGTCATGGCAACACCTGTTTATTTCTACACCATGAACGCCCAGATGAAAACCGTAATCGACAGAACCTATTCCAGATATGCAGAAATCAGGGATAAGGACTTTTACTTCATCACCACTGCCGCGGTCAAAAATAAGCAGGCCTTGGAAAAAACCATAGAAGGATTTAGAGGATTTACAAGTGTCCTCAATGGGCCGAAAGAAAAAGGAATTATCTATGGAACTGGTGCCTGGAACATCGGTGATATCAAGGAAACAAAAGCAATGACTGAAGCTTACGATATGGGAAAAGCAGTTTAATGGATAAATATCATAGATGGTATTCTGTATAGGAAAAAATTGATGAACATGTTAGTTTTTATGAAGAGCTTAGTTTTTCTAAACAGCCATACAAATAATGAGTTAGTATATGTTAAATAAAATAAAAAACTTAATTTCTCAGGGTACTATCACCAGAAACGAACTTTTAAAAATACTACAAAAAGAGGCCAGAAAGGTAGATATATCTGATTTTATACAGTGTAATTTGCAAATTCAACAGGGTGTTGAATGCATACATACCAGTTACAAGAAAGATTGTATAAAATCCTACACTAATTTTATGTTACGTATAAAGGATGTTAAAGTAGATGATGGCAATTATAATGGCCAAATTGATATAGATAAACTAAAAGAAGCAGTGATCCTTCTTTTAAAACAGGAACAAAAAGCAAAAGAGGAATATGATTTAAAAGGGGCCTTTTGGATGATATATAAAATCTTATCTTTATATTCTACATTTATAATAGAAGAACCCATTCATCAAGTTGGGTTCATGTTCCCTGGTGGTTTCACTGTTAAAATAGAAAGAGATAAGTTCACATGCCCTGTGAAAGAGAACAATAAGGACAATCCCTCAGCTGTATGCCCTTTCTGTATTGCAGAACAAGATGAAAATGTTTAAGGAATTGCCATTAGCTGCTATTTTTGGAGTTTATTTTTCATTCATGGAAAATGGTAAGTATAATAAATGTCATTAACAGCAGAATCAACGTCTCTTTTCATAACAGTTTTCCTACCAGAATGTTTAGCTAACCTCACCGCATCTTTAGCAATTTCCAAGCCTTTATCTTCTAAAATTTTTGTTAATGATTCTTTAGCACTTTTACTTATTCTTTGTGCTCCAGCTTTTTTTATTATTCTCCCAACGGGAGCAACAGGTAATTCCAATATATATACCTCCTATTGTATGAAGATATTTGATTAAATAACTCTTAATAACATTTAAGAAGGACTTAAAAGAATTTATGAAATGATTATTACCTTTTAAAACACTATCACCTTCTGATGTAATAGTTCCATAATAATTGATTTTTTTTATCTTGCAGTAAAACCAGGAATTATCCTGTAAGGTAAACCAGGAATCCTCTATTTCAAACTTTTTTAGCTTAAAATAATCTAGTTAAGTCTTTTTTAGGCTTAAAATAATTATTGACACTGATATAATCAACGATAGAATGGGTTATATTAGATTATTTTTAAGACTAGATAATTTCAATCCAATATTTTTATGCTAATGCCTTTTTTATCACTGATGTTATTGTTTTAAGGAACATAGATCCATCCATTAATGCTTGACGCAGAATGTAACCAGGTCTTAGATAAAAGTTGATGAATGCTTTATTACGCAACTTTTTAAGTTCATCTAAAGATAATTCCATTGTTTCAAGTACGGGTGTTATTAAAGTATATTTTGACCAGTCTTTAACTTTTATCAAGTTCTTATCAAAGGTTTCTTGATAAAATCGTGTCCCTGGATAAGGTGTTGCTAGACTAAAAATTGCATAGGATGGTTTAAGTTCTTTTACAAATTTCACAGTTTTCTGTATGCTTTTTTTAGTGTCTCCGGGCATTCCAAGTACAACCGATGCAATGGTTCTGATTTTTTCTTTTCTTGAAATATGGAATGCATTGATTATCTTATTAAGATCAGTTTTTTTATTTATATCGTTTAATATTTGTTGATCTGCTGATTCCACACCCATGAATATTGCTATACATCCTGATTCGCGCATTTTTCTTAAAATATCTCTTGATAAGGAATCAACACGTGCTGTGCACCCCCAAAACACTTTTAATTCCCTATTTTTAATTTCATTACAAATTTCTTCAACACGTCGTTTATTGAGTGTGAATGTGTCGTCCATAAATGCTATTGTTTCAACATTATGCTCATTTACTAAGTGCTCCATCTCATCAACAACATTGGTAACACTTCTTAAACGCATTTTACTGCCATGTAACGAGGCAGATGCGCAGAATGAACATTGCATTGGACATCCCCGGCTACTAACTATTGTAGCCATCTTAGTGTCCATATTAAATAGTTTATAATGATCCATTGGAAGTAAATGCCTTGCTGGGAATGGTAAACTATCTAAATCTTTTATATATGGACGTGTTGGTGTAACTGTCTTATCAAATGCTATTCCTTTTACTTTTGAAATATCACCACCCTTATTTAGGGTTTCAGCAAGTTCAAGCATTGTATATTCACCTTCCCCCCTAATAACTACGTCAACCTGACCTGTTTCTAATATTCGTTCATAGTTGAAGGTAGGATGATATCCGCCCATTACAATTATGGATTTTGGGCATGTGTTTTTAGCAATTTCTGCTGTTTTCATTGCCTGATTTATAGTTGGTGTTAAAGCAGTTATGGCAATGATATCTGGTGATATTTTTCTTATACTGTTTTCAAGGTCTTTCCATGTCATATCTAATGCTGATGCATCTAATATCTTAACATCAAAATCATGGTTTTCAAGTACAGCTGCCATGTAGCTTATTCCAAGAGGAGGAGCTACAACCCCCATGAATTTGTATTTTGAATCTGTTTGCGGTGGATTAATAAATGTTATTTCCATTAAAATCATCTGTATACATTTAAAAATATGTAGGTTTTATTGTAATTTATAATGTTCGAATTATCAAAAAAAGTAAGTTGGCAATTTATAATTTATATATTCTAAGAATATTCATAATGCATCAACACATATTACTATATTGAGGTGATATGATGGCACCACATTGTGACACTATGGATGGGCCGGTGATTACTGCATGTAAGATGGCCCTGGAAACCGGGAATGTAAATTATATACTCCCATTTGCACCTAAAAAGGCCGAAAAGGAAATAACCCAGGCATTCAATAAAACAAATAAGGCTAGAAAAGGTGGTAAAGATTCTCAAGAAGTTGCAGATCTATGGTTCTTTGAAACAGTGGTACGTCTGCATCGTGAAGGTGAAGGAGCATCCTACACCGGACTTAAACCAGCAGGTTTAGATTGGGGGCCAGTAGTTCCCCAGGCAGAAAAAGACATTGAGATAGGAGATCCCACCAAAACAATAGAGTTCTTGAAAAAAACAGTTGAAGAAGAAGTTAGAAAAAAGTTTGATAAAGCAATGTCACTTAAGAATTTTGATTTAAATGATGTTGATGCTGCCAGAGAGTATACAGAAGCTATGCTCCATTTTCAGTTATCTTCACATCATCTGTATAAATATTTAATATCAAACAAAGAACACTAACTTGTTATTTTATTTTTATATTGTAAAGAAATAATTGAAAAGAAAAACTATGGTTAATTAGTTTTTAATATTACTATTTTGGATGTAATAAAGGAAAAAATATCAGATATGGATGATAAGCTTAAGAAATTATAATTACACAATTTTACAGTGAATGATTAATTTAATTATTTAGTTTATAAATAATAAAAATCAAAATTTGGGGAGGTAATTTAATGTCAAAAGATATTAGGGAATTTTCTTCCAAGGTTTCTGGTGAAAAATTAACCAGAGACATGAAAAAATATTTAAATTTGGCCTTAGAGCTTGGAGCTACCGATGCTCGAAAAATTGGTGTTGATGAAATAATTCTGGATGAAAGAGTACGAGCTCGATGTTATTCTCCAAGATGCCCTGATTATGGAACAAATCTTAACTGCCCACCCCACTTTGATTGGGACCTAGAAAAAACTAGGGAATTAATTAACAACTACAAATATGCCATTTTTATCATGTTAAAAGTACCTCCTGAAGAGCAAACTGGAAGGGAATATACAAATCCTAAACACCCAGTGCCAGGCGCCAGGAAAATGTATGAGATCGTGGCAAAAGTTCAATCCGCAGCATTTTACGATGGACATCACCTTGCATTAGGTTTTGCAGGAGGGCCTTCATGTAAACGAGTATTTTGTTCAGCAGCAGAATGCAGAGGAATTAAAGGAGAAGGTTGTAGAATGGCATTAAAATCAAATCCCTCTATGCATGGTGCATTTATGGATGCATATTCCATGGCATCAGAAATGGGTTGGAAAGTTTACCCCATCGGGAAAACAACAGAATCTTCTCAAATACCACATGCATTAGAATTAGGATTAGTCATAATACGCTAAAACATATTCTACAGCGAATTTTTAACAAATATTTATTAAGGATCAAACAAAAATCTCGTCTTTATTCCCAAATTTTTAAACCATACTAATTATGTAATTATTGAAGGGTGATCAAGATGGATAAAATACCATTAAACGTGTTTAAAGAACGTGTGAAGAAAGCTCAAGAGCTCATGATCAAAGCTGGTGTGCAAGCCATGCAAATCACCAGTCGTGAGAACTATTATTACTTTTCAGGCGATGTACGGAATGTAGCCAGGATATTAATACCACAAGATTCAGAACCAATAATTATAGTATTCGAAGAGGAAGCTGAATTTGCAGATGAAAATACATGGATTAAGGATATTAGAAGTTGGAATTCACCCCAAGAACTAATGGTAACATTTTTAGGTGCCCTCCAAGATTTAAATTTAAAGGATAAAGTTGTAGGATTTGATGTTCATAGTGTACCTGGATTTTTACTTCATAAATTCCAAAAACTTAATCCTGATATCAAATTAGTGGAAAATGATGAAATTGCAATGGAACTTAGATATTTTAAGGATAAATATGAATTAGAGAGAATGAAATATGCTTCTAAAGTTGCCATGATTGGTATGGAAGCTGCTGTGGAAGCTGTAAAACCTGGTGTTATGGAGACTGAGATAGCTGCTGAAGCCGAATATGTAATGCGTAAAGCTGGAGCTGAGAGATTTGGTGCATCAACTTTTGTTGACAGCGGTCCGAACTCACTTTGTCTTCATGGTGCTGCAACTACAAGAAAAATTCGATCAGGAGAAAATGTAATAATCGATCTACATCCTATTGTGGGCGAATATTCCAATGACTTGGCCCGCACCACATTTTGCGGCGAACCATCAAATCAGCAGAAAACTGCATTGGATACCTATAAAATTTCACAGGAAGAAACATTCAACAAAATCAAACCTGGAATAAAAGTTTTAGATGTTACCAATCATTTCAAGGAAGCAGCATCAAAATTACCATATGGTACTAATTGGATACCTGCAGCCACTCATGGTGTTGGTTTGGAATTCGAGGAATGGCCTCATCCCAGTCACTATCCGCAACATTTACAATTAGAACTCCAACCCGGCATGACCATAACCTTAGGGCATTCTTTACTACCAGTAAGGGAGTTAAGATCAGGTTTCCGTATAGAAGATGTGGTACATATAACAGAGACTGGTTCGGAATATTTAACTCATTACCCACGATAATCCCTAAATAATGTAATCAACTTCTTCATAAATCTTATTTTTTAATCAAATTGCTTTAAATCTCATAAATCATGTAATATATTGAATTTACAGTCATAAAATGTAATAAAATTGTTCTAAAAATAGTATTAATAAATTTGATTTACCTAAACACTTTTATAATCTGGTTCTTGTCAAATATTATATTAAATTATTTATTATATTAAATTATTTATATTATATCTTTTTTTAAGCAACTTTTCTATTTATCAAAGCTCCAACTGCAGTCATATTATTTAAGTTAACCATTGAATCAATCAATACATCTAAAATGAATAAATATTATATGAATATGAAACTCCTGAAAATATTTGTAATAGATTTTTTAAATGAAAAAAAAATGGAAAATCAATTAAATCGAAATTCTAAAAATAATTTACTTTATATGCCTTAAAAACAAATAGTATATTGGTCTATATTAATTATTAGGCATAATTGGAAGTGATAAGTTTGTTTAGAAATAACTATGGTAAAGATGATAGAGGAAATTCAGCTCCTGTTAATGAAGGAGAAGAATATGATGTAAAAATTGAAGACACAGGTAGAGATGGAGATGGAATTACCAAGATAGAAGGTTTTGTGATTTTTGTTTCAGGAGCTAAAGTAGGCGATGAAGTTAAAATTAGAATTACCTCTACCAGACGAAATTTTGCATTTGCAGAAGTAGTTGAATAATAAATTCAAATTCTGATTTTTCTTGAATTCATTTGAAAGATATTTTCATTAAATTTTTTTTGTAAAAATATTTTATATTATAACACTGTATTCAACGGAGTTAAAAAATGATATCAGAAAAAAACATTGTATACATCGGTAACAAACCACTTATGAATTATGTATTAGCCGTTGTGACTCAAATGAACAGTGGAACATCTGAAGTAACATTAAAGGCTAGAGGAAGATCAATTAGTAGAGCTGTTGATGTTGCTGAAGTTGTAAAGAATAAATTTATATTAGAAGCAGAAGTTGAAAAAATTAATATCAGCACAGAAGAGTTAGCAAACAGAGAAGGATCAAACACAAATGTTTCCGCTATTGAAATACAGTTAATAAATAAATAATCTTGCAAAAAAAGATTTTTTCTTCTAATATGGAAACATTAAACAATCTTTTCCTTACTATCTTTAGGGTTGATTTCTCCCAAAATGGCAGATTTTATTATCTCCCCATGACATGGAAGAGGATCACACCAGCAAATAAGTTTTAATTCTCTTTTATCCTCATATATACGTTGCAACCTTCGAATTTCTCTCCACTGAGGACTTTCTTCTGGAAGTGATTTAATAAATTTTTTAAATTTTTCAACTAGCCTTAATTTAGATTCCAGGTTTATAGGTCCAGTAAATGGGTTTTGTAAAGGTGAAGCTTTTAATTTATAAAAATAATTATACCTTCCAATATATTCTCCCGGCCCTTTATTTCTAGAGAAATTCTTAATTTCTATCAAACAAAACAACTCCTTTTTATCATTTAAATCCATAGAACTTACCATTATTACATCAATTTTCCGCCAATCACAAGATGTCAAGATGTGGATCTCAAAAATTGCTGTTACATTTACAAACATTCCATATCATAAACTCTATTTTTAACATTCAAAATTCCCATAATTAAAGTGGAATTAAATTTATGTGTACAAAAAAATTAATGTAGGTGACTTAATCCCCTAGTAAAGTCATTTGTTTTACAGAGTATAACATTCTTTTCATCTAAAATTTAGTGGTAATATTTAAAAAATAAAATTGATATAATATTAAATAATACATTTGATGATTAATTTTTTATCTATTAGTCATGGGGTGAAATTATTTGAAAAAACAGGACGATGTTAAAGATAATGAATCCCATGAATTATCGAAACAAATGGATAGGGAATTATCTCTAACAAGATCCATATTAAGGATCATTATCGGTTTTTTTGCGATGTTAATATGGATATTATTAGGATTTGATATAACTATCTTCTTCTCGTCTACTATACAACAGACCATGGGATGGACCTCAATTTTTATTAAAAATCCTATCTTCTTTTTAATAGTAGCTTTCATCAACATCATCTTTGGATTAATAGCATACGGATTGGGTATCCTATGGTGGGCTGCTATACATCTCATATGGTCAATCAGATGGTTTTACGGATTTTTCAAATATAACAAAATTAATAATTAATTTGATACTCTATTCCCCATCTTTTCTAAAGGTATAATTAGATATATTCATTTTTGATAATTTATGTTAAAATTGATTTTTTATAGTACGAATATGATCTGACAGTTCTGGTTCTTGGGCTAAATCTCATCAGAGGTAAATGGTCCATCTAGAATATTATGGTATCTCAAAAAGGTAATCTATGGTTTAGTGAGTTGTATGACTATTTTAGGTATACATCTCGCAGTGTTTTCACCAAGAACTCCATGATTTACTACCTGATAAAAAAAGTTCTTAAAAAATTTAATCTTTACTATCTATTTTCATTGAATAATATAACTGATTTAAATCTTCATGAGGAAATTTTTAATTTTAATACAGCATCAGCATTTTGCCTCTATCGATTTTTTACAAGATGATGTGGCAGTTATAATAGGAACAATGGTTATAACTCCATTAATAGGTCAAATTGTTGACCTGGCGATCTTCAGCTGATTCATTATACCAGGAGCTAAGAACATTATATTTATCTAAAATGTTTTTTACTTGTTCTACATTCTCATTATCAGGTACTACAACAATTATCAGTCCGATAAAACATAATAAAACATTCTTTAAAAAATGATTAGTATATTATAAATGTAATAAGATGATCTAAAATAGTATTAAATATGATAAGATGATCTATAGTAATTAATATTTGAAAGTTTATTTTTAGATATTAAACTAGAAAATACACTAATTAATTATAATATTTTGCCTGGACACTTATACAATCTGGTAAGTTTTTAATGTTTAGGTGGATGCAAAATTAAGATTTTTAAATTGTTTCTGGATCTTGTTCAGCTATGCAGAATCCGCAAACTGCACCCGGATTATCTTTTTGTCTTTCTTTTACTGGACATAAATATTTATTATCATTAAATTTTACTTTAAACCCTCCAGGAAATGGTGTATTAACTGGATGAACTGCTTCTTCTAAAATAAATGTAGTAAAAAGTGATACTATTTTATATATCTGGAAAAATTTGGGGTCAAATCCATTTTCACCTGTTGCAATTTCTTCTTGATTAATTAACAATGAAATTGCTTCTTTAACTTTTATACTATCCAGATTATCATTGTTTACGTCTATTCCAACTATTTCTTTTACCCTCGTTATGAAAGCAGTTGTATATGATTTTAAATATTCTTTACGATAACTTTCTTGTACATATTTGGCATCATTTACCAAAAAAAGACTGGCTTGCATTATATCCTGTAAACTAATTAGTTTTGCTTCTTCTTCTAAAACATTGAAAAATTTTTCTCTTGTTATATTATCCCAGGAAAGGACATCCTCTATTTTATTCAATAATATCACCTTTAAGTGGTGATTGAGCGAAATAGCGTCTTTGGAATATCAACGCAACATTTACAAGGCTTATTAATACTGGTACTTCTATTAATGGTCCTATTACTGTTGCGAATGCTACTCCTGAGCCTATACCAAAAATTGCTATTGCAACTGCAATTGCTAATTCAAAGTTATTACTGGCGGCTGTGAAAGATATTGCAGTTGTTTTGCTGTAATCAGCTCCAATTCTATGTCCCAAATAGAATGTTATGAAAAACATTATTATGAAATAGATTATTAATGGTATGGCAATTATTATCACATCTAGAGGTAAACTGATTATAATATCGCCTTTTAGGCTGAACATAACTATTATTGTAAATAAAAGTGCAATTAAAGTAACAGGACTAATTTTTGGAATGAACTTCTCCTGATACCAACTTTTTCCTTTCACTCTTATTAATATGAATCTGGTAAAGAATCCAAGTATAAATGGAATTCCCAGATAAATAAATACACTTTCAGCTATTTGCAAGATACTTATATCTACAATCGCTCCTTGCATACCCAGCAATGGAGGTACTGCAGTAATAAAGAACCACGCATATACACTATAGAATAATACCTGGAATATACTATTAAAAGCAACTAAACTAGCTGCATAGTCATTATTTCCCTGTGCTAATTGATTCCAGACTAATACCATGGCTATACATGGAGCTATACCAATTAAAATTAAACCTACCATATATTCAGGATAATTTGATAAGAAAATCACTGCTAAGGCAAACATTAATGTCGGTGCAATTAACCAATTCTGAAACATAGCTAACCCTAAAACCTTCCAGTCTCTGAAAACTTTAGGTAATTCTTCATATCTTACCTTTGCTAAAGGCGGGTACATCATTAAAATTAATCCAATAGCTATAGGAATGCTAGTAGTGCCAACTGAAAATTTATTAATTGTTGACTCAACTCCAGGGAAGAAATATCCTATCGAAACACCTAAAAACATAGCTAAAAAAATCCATACGGTCAGATATCTATCTATGAATCCCAATCGGGTTGTATCACAGATCTGTTTAGTTACTTCTTTAGAAATATCCTCTTTCAATAAAGCCACCAATTTAATTTATAAGATTTTTGATCTTCTTTTTCATTACTAAAACGCATTTTTCACCTATATCATCAAGCCTTACAACATCTGTAGGCTTTAAATTCTCTGATTCTAACTTTTCCTGCACATTTATGGTTTTGGCTACTTTAACACCTTTCTGTTTGAGAATTTTATTAACGCAAGAACCTTCACAACCATTAACCGCGATATAGGATATTTTCTTATTAATTCTCTAAAACCTTCTCTATCTGCAGATGTAGCACCCATACAAATAGATATCAAATCATCACGCTCATTAACAATATCTGAACAAGAGGCTCGAGTTATTAAACCATAAGGACTCATACCACTACAGGGAGCTAAAGCATATTTTTTATCTGTAACCATAATATTCACCTTAATTGAACTAATTCTATTAATTTATCAATGTTGGTTGATGTTTTAGGGCTTTTCAAACTGTAATGAGTCCAAACCCCTTCTTTCCTCCACTTTAAAAAACCTGCCTTTTTTAATACATTCAAATGATGGGACACTGTCGGTTGTGGTTTATCAAGTGCAGATATTATCTCACAGACGCATAATTCACCATATTTTAAAATATAAACAATTTTTAATCTTGTGGGATCTGCAAGAGCTTTTAATACATCTGAATTATAATTTAAATCATCCTCAGAAGGCAATTTAGATATAATATTCTCTAAATTTTTAATCTGTTCTTTACTGAGTTGATCTGAATCTATTTGACAAGAAGACATTTTATTCCTCATTATTTTTTTGCTTTAACTTGTATACTAAGAATTTTACCCTCTAATCGGACATCCATCTCCGGTTCAGTATAATAATGTGCTTCTACTACTTCAACTTTAGAAAACCCTGAATTTTTAATAGTATCAATATAATCATCCTTTTCCATAGCTCCTGCTATGCAATTAGACCAGGCCTCAAAGCTTCTGCGGATTTCTTCAGGAAGATCTCCTATGGTGACTAAATCAGAGACTAATATTCTTCCATCAGGTTTTAAAACCCGAAATGCTTCCTTATATGCTACTAATTTATCTGGAGTGAGGTTTATAACACAATTACTAATTATAACATCCACAGAGTTATCTTCTATAGGTAAGTTCTCTATTTCGCCTAATCTAAACTCGACATTAGAATATCCACCTTTTTCAGCATTTATAATTGCAGATTTGACCATTTCTTCAGTCATATCCACTCCAATTACTTTACCTTGTACACCAACTTTATTTGCAGCAAGAAATACATCAATTCCCCCACCAGAACCAAGGTCTAATACCGTCTCTCCTTCATGAATTTCCGCTAGAGCTGTGGGATTTCCACAGCCAAGCCCGAAAATTGCTTCTTCAGGTATGCTTTTTATCTCTTCAGCAGAGTAACCAGCTGCTTTTGCTTGCTCTATAATATCTGGAGCAGTTCCTGAACAACACGAACATGTAGATTCTTCTCCAACCGCTATTTTTGAATATCTTTCCTTTACACTCTTTTTTATTTCTTTATCTTTCAACAGTCTCACCTTCAATTCTTTCCACTTTAATTACCTTAATAACTAAATTTTATTCAATTCATCTTTTTTTATATAATTTAGAGCTTTTTCCATGATATTTATACTTGAAAGTACCAGTAAAGTAGGTAGACTTATTCTTGCTACTCCACAATTTTCTAAATCGTTCAAGGTAAAATTCTTTATATTATACGGTAGTCCCGCTGCTATACTTACCGGACCTTTTACTTCTTTGGTTATTTGTTTTACTTCATCTAAAGTTTCCACATATGTTATAAAAGCTAAATCTGCACCTGCAGATAAATATTGGTTGGCACGTTCAATAGCAATTTCTAACCCATACTCGATTTAAAGTAGATTTTAATGCATCTGTACGGCCATTAATTATGAAATCAGAATAATTCTTGATATCTGCAATTTCCCTGGCCGTTGTGATTTTCTGTATCATTATGTCTTCATTTACTATGGATACTGAATCTTTTCTGTTTTGAATTTGGTCTTCCAGGTTGAGTCCAGCTACTCCTATTTCCTTGAATCTTGTTATCGTATCTGATATTTTTTCAGGTTCGCCATATCCATCTTCTGCATCAGCCATAACAGGAATATCAACAGACTCTACGATTTTACTTGTCCACAGGAGATTTTCTTCAATAGAAACATCTACCTCCCTCTCATATCCGGCAGCTAAAGAAAAACTATACCCTGAACATTGTACTGCTTTAAAACCAGCCTTTTCAATTAGTTGTGCACTGATAGGATTAAAAGCATCCGGCATGATTAGTGTTTTATCTGAATTAATCAATTTTTTTAATTCTCTGCTTTTATTCATAAAATTCCCTTCAAAATTTTTTATGGTTTAATTTATATATTTATATTAATATATTTAAATATGTGGATATATCAATTAATAATTATGAAATTAAAAAAATTAAAAAAGAAAAACTTATTACTAATAAACATAAATTTGTGAAAATATCTTATTACTTTTAATTTCTTTAATCCATGAAAGTTGTAAAATCAGGTGGAGTGTAAATTTCCTAATCATTCATTTAATAAATCCAATATTTATATGGGGGATAATTTATTATTTAATTATTGAATAATAGTATAAAATTAGTTTGTTTTGGGGATTTTTATGATGGTTATTTGGTTTTATAAAAATTGGGCAAAATTAAGTCTTTTTCTTGCAATTATAATCACTGTACTTATTTATATTTTTGTAAAACCTAGTAATTTCCTTCTATTTTTGATTTGGATTCAACTCCCTATTTATTTATTGCATCAATTTGAGGAACATAATTGGAATGGATTTAAAAATTATGTTAATAGGACTGTGTTCAAAGTAAAAGTAGGTGATTTTCCATTAAACGATAAAATCATATTTTGGGTTAATATTCCAATTGTCTGGATTTTGATACCTATTTTTTCTGTTTTATCATCTGTGAACATAATGTTTGGCTTATGGATTCCTAATTTCGCCATATTTAACAGTTTAACCCATATAATTTTTTCTGTTAGAAACCAGGAATATAATCCCGGATTATTTGTAAGTTTAATATTAGGAATTCCAGTAGGAATATATGCTTTAATCATATTCTATTCTAATATCCAGGTTCCAATACTAATTTCAGCCTTATCAATCTTTTTTGCAATATTATTACATGTTATTGTATTTGCTTTGATAAGAAAAAACTATAACAAACAGAGTAATGCTCATAAAAAAGCAGATTAAAGATTATTTAGAAGAAAGAAATGAAGTTTAATTTTAGGAATTTTGACATAGCAATATTCATATATAAGCGTGAACCTTTTTATGATTTTTTTTAATAAAAATAAAGATAAATATAAATGTTAGTTACGACTAGTATTATTAATAAATATTACTTATTGATTAAAAAATGGTTGCGGAGGTCTAAAAAATTTGAGAGGATGATAATTTGATTAGAAGGTTATTAATAAAGAAAATAAAGTATTTAATTATTATTTCAGCTTTTGTTTTTGTTTTTAGTGGGGGATCGGCAGCAGCCTATGATGAAAATATTGCAACATGCAATACTGAATTTAATAATACATCTGATTCTATTTTAACTATAAAAGTTGGCCCTTCAAGAACTGATTTTAGTACCGCATCTGATAATGAAACTTCTACAAGTGAAAATATACCTCAAGCAGTTACGGATGTAGATCCTCAATTAGTACAGCAATCTAATCAAAACATTTTCAATACAATAAATAATGGAAGTACAGGTAATGAACCGGCAACATTAGGTTCTAGTGCAGGAGACTCTGCATGGGTAGCATCAGAATGGGTTCGCCCTAAATTACCCTCAAAAGGAACTGTTAAAATTGGAGTAGTCGTACTTGAGTTTCAAGATTATAAAATATTAGATTATTATCCTACAAATGAAGCAATGTACCAGGACATTAATAACAAGTTTTTTGGACCTGGAGATCAATCAATGTATCCTTATGAAAGTTTAGCACGATTTTATAGCCGTTCTTCCTATGGACAGCTTGATATCACTGGAAATATAATAGGAATTGCAACTTGGAGTGAAAATCGTGGTGCAATCACATCTTATGAGCAGAGACATGTTATAAATGAGATTAAAAACGGATTAGAAGCGGCGGGTGTTGATCTTTCCCAGTATGACAATGATAATGATGGATGGATAGATGGATTATACATCCTCTGGACTGGTCCAGAAGACCGATCACAAGGCATTTGGGTTACGTGTGAAAAAATATGGAGTGTAGATGATAAATTTTTCGTCCCTGGTGCGGGTAAATATTTACGAACTTATGTTTGGGCCCCTATTGGTTGGACTATTGGTTCAAATGTATTCGAGCCAATGGGAGTTATTCATGAAACTGGTCATTTGTTAGGATTACCAGATTTATATGATTATACTACTGAAGAAGGCCCTAATGGTGCTTTAGGCAAAATGGATATCATGGACAAATATGGTGATCATAACTGTTTTTCCAAGTTTCTTTTAGGATGGATCCAGCCTACCTTGATATATAATCTACAAGGCGATTATCAATATAAAATAACCCTCAGACCATCAGATGTATCAAAAGACGCAGTTTTAATCATGCCCAATTATCATAGCATATTTGGAGAATACTTTATGGTACAAAATAGAAGGCCTGCAGGTAATGATGCAAAATTATTAGGCGATGGAATATTTTCTGGAGGGCTGGTAATTTGGCATATTGACGCCACTATGAATAGTGATTACACACATTTCCTTTATAATAATCAGGTCTCTGATCATAAGTTAATACGTCTTATGGAAGCTGATGGTTTAGAAGAGATAGAAAAAGGCCTACTTGCGAATGCAGGTGATTTCTATATTCCAGGTAAAAGATTTGGTCCAGACACTTCACCAAACAGCGATAGCTATTATACAGACTATTTTGGCACATCCCAAAAAGTTACTAACATAAACGTTTATGATATTGTAAAAGAGGCTGGAGATGTAATTACTACCCGATTAGGGTTTTATAAACCTATATCACTTGCTGAAGCATTGGATACTACTGGTTTATCATGGAGAACTGAAGGAGGATCATTTGATGGAGGGACAGATATAGCATCAGAATGGTATGGTCAAGGTTTCACCAGTGCAGATGGTTCTGATTCAGCTCAAAGCAGTACTATAGATAATAACATGTTTGTATGGTTAGAAACAAGTGTTACCGGTCCTGGAGATTTATCTTTTAAATGGAAGGTTTCTTCAGAACAAAACCACGACTTCCTAAGGTTCTATGTAGATAACGCTCTAATATATCAAATAAGTGGCGTAACAAATTGGCAAACTGTAACCTATCATTTAAAAACTGGCCTCCATTATCTTATATGGGCTTTTGAAAAAGATGAAGCAGACCAATATTCCAGAATCGAACCAGATTGCGGTTGGTTAGACCAAGTAAAGTTCACTTATAATAGTTTACCGCCAGTTGCTAATGCCGGAGGGCCCTATTCAGGAACTCCATATGGCACAATAACCTTAGATGCAAGCGGATCTTATGATCCAGATGGAGAATCACTATCTTATAGATGGGATCTAAATAACGATGGAACATGGGACACATTCTTTAGTATAAGTCCAAAATTAGGATATACATGGACAAGTACCTATCAAGGCTTAATTAAGGTAGCAGTAACTGATGGACTTACTATAAGCACTGATACAGCTTTTGTCAGCATTAATACTCCACCATTAGCTGATGCAGGAGATCCTTATTCAAGTATTTCAGGAGAACCAGTACTATTAGATGCAAGCAAATCCTCTGATGCTGACGGTGATGAACTATTCTATGGATGGGACTTTAACAATGACGGCATATGGGACACACCTTATAGTACAAGCCCATATATCGAACATACTTGGACAGAAAGCTATCATGGCCTAATTAAAGTCGCTGTAACTGATGGAAAAACATATACCACCGATAAAGCTTATATCGACATTAATGCCCCTCCAGTAGCTGATGCCGGTGGGCCTTACTCCGGTGTAATAGGTTATCCAGTAATCTTAAACGCTGATGGATCCACCGATGCTGACGGTGACGAATTAGTCTATGGATGGGACTTTAACAACGATGGAACATGGGATACAGCTTACAGTACCAGTCCAACGATACAACATACTTGGACAGAGAGTTATCAAGGCTTGGTTAAAGTCGCTGTATTCGATGGTAAAACAACTTATACTACAGATACTGCTTTTGTTAAAATAAATAATCCACCAATAGCTGAAGCAGGTGGGCCTTACTCTGGAATACCAGGTATTTCTATTATCCTTGATGCTAGTGGATCCTCTGATATTGATGGGGACGAACTATTTTATTCATGGGACTTTAATAACGACGGCACATGGGACACCCCTTATTCTACTAGTCCAAAAGTAACTTATACCTGGACGAGTGCCTATCAAGGCTTAATAAAAGTTCTTGTAAATGATGGTTTTTTACCCGATACTAGGACAGATACTGCTTATATCAGCATAAATACTCCACCAATTGCAAATGCAGGAGGACCATACACAGCAAATGAAGGAAGTCCAATTACATTTAATGCAGGCGGATCTTCTGATGCTGATGGAGACGCCCTCCAATACCGCTGGGACTTTAACAACGACGGAACATGGGATGCACAATACTCATCTGACCCTAAAATAGCTCATACTTGGTCTGATGATTACACTGGCACTGTAAAGTTAGAAGTCAGTGATGGTGTGAATTCCTCCACTGCTACTGCAAGTGTAAAAGTACTTAATGTTGTTCCACAAGTGGAAGCAGGATCTAACCAAAATGTTATATTAGGGAGATCTATAAGCTTTAAAGGAAGTAAGACTGATCCAGGAACCTTAGATACACATACTTATTCTTGGAACTTTGGTGACGGCTCAGGACCAGTAACAGGAACACTCACACCAACACACACTTACACCAAAACTGGAACATTTACTGTAACTTTAACAATAAAAGACAATAATGGTGGGGTTGGAACTGATACCATGACTGTTACTGTATTAACTCCTCAACAATACACAAATACCATTAATAACAATGTACAGAATCTACCGAACGCTGCTTTTGTTAAAAAAGCTGATCAATCTAAGAAAACATTATCAAATATGTTTATGTCTTTAAACCACATAATTGATGCTAAAGCTTATAAAGGTGCTATATTACGATTAGAACAGATTAAAACCAATATAAATAGTATTATCAAAGATCCAGCGGCCAAAACTGAACTTAATGGAATGGTTGACAATTTAAGCATGACCCTGAAAACTTTAATTTAAAATATTCCCTTTTTTATTTTTTTTTTAAAACTGATTTTGATAATATAATTTCGTTTAATTCGACTATGATGAAGTAAAAAATCTAGAAATTATAATTCAATTTTTTAGTTTTATCTCCAATTTTAATTTCAATAATAAAGTTTTATCATCAATTTTAGCGAGAATATCAAGTTGTCCCGTCTTAAATTTTATTTCACTTACAGATTGAAACCCTAATTCACCTAAAAATTTATTTATAGGTGGATAAAGAGTTCTTTCAGTTATTTTACCTTCAGCCATTAAAGAACACCATCTTAAACTATTCAGTGATTTTAATTGTTTTTCTTAAATCATAATCCATACCATAAGGAAAAACTTTATAGACTCCCGGGGGGCCATAGTTTTTGTATCCCAGAACCATTTATAAGTATGATATTGCTTGAGTTCTATTGTAGGCCCAACTTGTTCATAAATGGTATGATAATTTTGATCAGTAATTTTCCAGGCAATAGGTGCTTTTTCTTATTTCACTTATGTTTATTTCATTTACGTACAATACACGTCTTATCTAATTATATTAGGTTTAATAATATTAATTCCAGCTTTTATTGATGGATTTACCCAACTAATAAATTTACGGTTAAGCAAAAATTCATTAAGATTCTTCACAGGGATAAGGAGGAATAGGACTGGGTATATTAATTAAAGCTTTAAAATGGACAATATTCATTAATTTATAGAGATTTAAAGTTCATAATGGCAAAAATTGTTCAAAATTCTTAGGGTTTTTATTAAAAAGAAATTATATAATTTAAATGAGGGGATTTAACTGGCAAAACAAACTGAAAAAACCGAAAAGAAAAAAAATTGGTTTACAAGACAAAGTGGTATAGTGCAAGGCGGTATTGTTTTTGGAAGCTGTTGCATAGGAATATTCATAATAGTGGGAATATTTGGAATGATGTCAGCTGATAGTAATTCAAACACTCAAACTCAAGCTACTGCTCCAACAGCTACAGAATCTACTCCAACAGTTGATACCACCTCTAATCAACCTACTCTATCAGAGGAAGAGAGCTATAGGCAATGGGTTAAAGAAGATTATAAACGATGGGAAAATGCCATGGGAAGTTCATATCAATTATATCAATTATATCAGGGTGCCCAAGCTAAAAAACCTCCTGAAAAATATAAAGAATTCCATAAACATTATATAAAATCCTATTATTACTATTACTTGGCTGCAAAGGCGGCAGAAAATAATAATATACCAGACGTAGAATATTATACTGACCTTGCATTTGCTGAAGATGAACAATTAGGCGTATATATGCCAGATTATGCCCAACTAACTGCAAGTTAAAGAATCTTATAAATCAAAAAATTGTTAATATGAGATGAATTTAGATGGGATATCTTGTCTGTGATAAATGTGGCGGATATTATGAACTCAAACCAGGTGAATCCGCA
>DACB01000013.1:1224-11224 GCA_002494495.1 Methanobacterium sp. UBA294 | reverse complement strand
TGGGATCAGCTATTTAAGTCTTTCGTTTTCATTCAAATGACAAATTATTTTTATAGTCCCAATAAATTAAAAGAATGGTGATAAATCATGAAATTCGGTATCGAATTCGTTCCAAATAAGGATTTAAAAGAAATAGCAACGCTAGTTAAGTTAGCTGAAGATGTAGGGTTTGAGTACGCCTGGATTACAGACCACTACAACAATAAAAACGTGTACGAAGCATTAGCATTAATTGCAGATGCAACCGAGACCATTAAATTAGGTCCTGGTGTTACAAACCCCTATGTAAGAAGCCCAGCAATAACTGCTGCTGCAATAGCCACCCTAGATGAAATATCCAATGGAAGAGCTACCTGCGGTATTGGTCCTGGTGACAAGGCAACCTTCGACGCTTTAGGAATTGAATGGACCAAGCCAGTCAGCACAATAAAAGATGCAGTTGTCATGATAAGAACTTTACTTGCCGGTGAAAAAACCCCAGGTGGAGCACAGTTAGGTGGAACAAAAGCCATCCAAGAAAATGTACCAGTCTATCAAGGTGCACAAGGGCCTAAAATGTTAGAAACTGCTGGTGAAATCGCTGATGGTGTTTTAATTAACGCATCCAACCCATTAGATTACGAAGCAGCTATCCCATTAATTAAAAAAGGTGCCGAATCTGCTGGTAAAACCCTAGCAGACATTGACGTAGGCGCATACACTGCAACCTCCATTGCAACCGACACTGAGAAAGCTAAAAACGCAGCAAAAATCGTTGTAGCATTCATTGCTGCTGGTTCACCACCACCAGTCCTTGCAAGACACGGACTACCAGAAGGTATCAATGAAAAATTAGGTGGATTAATAGGTGAAGGTAACTTCGGTGGAGCTATTGGAGCTGTTGACGACGCATTACTCGAAGCATTTTCAGTATGCGGAACACCTGATGAGTTCATACCAAAAATCAAAGCTCTTGAAGCAGGCGGAGTTACTCAGTACGTAGTTGGATCCCCTGTCGGACCTAACGAAGAAGAATCCATCAAACTGTTCGGAGATGTTATATCAAGCTACTAGATATTCTCCTTCTTTTTTTATTTTTTTAGAGTGTTTTTTGAATTAATTTTTAAGTATTTCTAAGTTATCCAGGTAAGGTTCTCTTTCAAAAGTTCTCTTTCAAATTTTCAGTATAAAGTTCTCATTCATTTTCTTTCTATTATGATTCTCTTTTTTAGCATTAAAACCAAGCCTGTTCACTCTGATGAGATTCTTGTTCTGATATTATGTTTCTTTGCTAGTTTTTCAGATAACTTCCACAAATCATATTGATACTTTCGTGATGGTGCAAATGAATTGCCCATGAGCCTACGTGTTTGAGGCACCAAATCTGGGAAGTATTTTTCCAGGGTTTCGTAGTATCTGACCTTACAGTCAGAAGGTTTATCACCAAAGAGGGTTAACCCTGCTATCAGGACATATTCCCCACCATACTCCTTCACTTTGCTAATCATCTCATCCAACTTCGTTTCAGAATCTGATAAAAATGGAAGTACCGGCATCAGATTGGCACCCACCAGAAACCCCTCATCACTGAACATCTGCATGGTCTCCAACCTTTCTTCTACAGTAGACGCCCCTGATTCAAAGATACTTGCCAACTGGTGATCTACTGTAGAAAATGAGAAGGAAACTATCACACCATGCCCTAATTTACCTTTCAAATTTGTTGGTAGAATTGCCTTTTCATCCATCTTTTTTAGAAGCTCCAGATCCCTTAAAATCAAAGTGGATTTGGTGCTTACATGTACCGGGAACTTGAACCGGTACATTATCTTCAAAAGCTCGCGTGTAAGCTCCTGTTCTTCTTCAAGTGGCGGGTAAGGATCGGTGGAAGTTCCTAAACCAATGAAACCATACTCACCATTCCGGGCCCTGTTTTTAAGCTGTTTATATAAAACTTCAGGTGCATTGGTCTTCACCTGTAAAACACTGGTGTCTTCCCCCCCGTATTTACTGCCATGGATATAACAATAAGTACAGTTTAAAGCACATCCCATAAACGGGTTAACGGTATAATCCAATAAAAACCAGTCGTCCTGACTCTTAAGTTTGTTAAGAACGGATTTTACCCTTACTACCTTGGCCAATCAACTCACCCGATATTTATTTTCTAAAATAAATTATAAAAATGTATATTGTAGTTGTTAAATAAGTTTTTTCATTTAAAAAATTAAGACTACACAACACAGTTGTCTATTCTATCAAATTTACAATTGCCACTTAATTAAAGGGTATCCAGAAACTTATGTTATATATATCACAAAAAAGCGAAACAAAAACCAATAAATATTATTATAAAAAACATATACTCATTCATGTAAAAAATATTAGTTACAGAAATGAATTTGAAAAAAATATTTGACTTAAAAGGGGGTTTTTTATATGAAAAAGTTTCAAATAGCTTTATTAGCTTTTGTTGTTGTTTTTGTTGTGGCTGTATCAGGATGTACTTCAACGACTTCCGATACAACGAATACATCCAGTTCAGATAATACTTCAAGTTCAAATGCTACATCTTCTAATGATATCAGTATCGTTATAGAGTATCCAGGTAGCTGGGCAGTTGATGTAAGCGGCCCATTCGGATATCGTTCACTTTCCGGTACAGGAGATAAGACAACGAATATAGGTGCGGTTACTACTTCAGTTACTGCATCTGCACGGAAAACAGATGGTGGTACTGAAACTCTGAAAGTTATCATTAAAAAAGGCGATGAAGAATTAGCATCGCAAAGTACCAATGCACCTTATGGAGGGGCCAGTGCAACCGCTGTAGGGTTTTAAATAACTCCTTTCCTTTTTTTTAACATTGGACAGAATATCCGGATTTGCACAATTTTTAATCAATTCTTATTAGGTGTTGATAAGATGAAAAAAATGATATTCAACAGACCATTTGCAGCTTTAATTCTTATTTTACTTCTGTTTTTTAGTTTCAGCCATGTTTCAGCTGCCCAATGGAATGTTGGAACAGGACAGGATTACGATAACATTCAAAACGCAATAAATAATGCAAATACTGTTGATGGAGATGTGATAAACGTCTTCAATGGAACATATGAAGAAGACGTAGTGGTGAATAAAAATTTGACCATCAAGATCAACAATAACGATGCAGTTACATTAAAACCTACAAACGTGGGGTTCAACGTAGTAAATGATATCAACGGTAATGGTGGCGGAACAAAAATAACTGGTTTTATCATCAACCTAATGAGCGGCGGATTAGGTATGAATATCTCTGCAGACTATTGCATAATAGAAAATAATACAATCAAAGGCGGGGAAAACGGAATAATAACCTTGGGTAACAACACGGTTATAATAAACAACAAAATATCTGATGTATCAAATACCAGCATCCAGGCGGGTTATTCTTCATTTATTAACGAATCCGGAAACATCACAATTGTATCTCAAACTGCAAATAATACCCAAGTGAGCAATAACAAGATTATTGGAGGATTAAACGGCATAGTTATTTTGGGAGATAACAACACCATCATCAATAACGATATATCCGACGTTTCAAGCGGGGGTATTGCTGTTGTAGGATGTGATCCAATTATTTCAGATAACAGGATATCAAATATAGTAGGCGATGGATCAAAGTTGGGAATTACAGTAGCAGCTTTAAATTTATCAGGCTCCACCGGTCTTACCATGAATAATAACATCCTGAATAACATCCGAAGTACTGACAACAAAACAACCGGAATTGATGTATTCGCCATGAGCATGGACTCTCCACTTGATGATATTCTGGTCAAGGGAAATATAATCTCAAATATTTATGGAATTGGAAGCACTGCAATGTCAGTGGTAACTCTGGCTTTAAAAGGGGCCATGTCAAGCCTGAGAGTTTTAGATAACACCATTAGCAATGTGGTAAGTCAAGGCATTAATAGTACTAGTATAGGCATATACAGTCTTCCAATGGGATTTGATGGAAATAACACCACAGAATCAGGAAACCTGCAAATCTCTAAAAATAGAATTACTGAAATAAAGAGTGAAGATGAGGGCGGTCAAAGTCAAGGTATATCCTACCTCCAATTAATTCAGGGAAATTCTTCTATTTCGAAAAATTACCTATCTGAAATTAAAGGAAATACCTTGGCAGCTGGAATTTTCACATTGGGAATTGACTACACCACATTCCAGTCTAATATGACCATCAAGGAAAATAAAATCACCGATATCACAGCAAACAACGTAACTTCTGGAATTTTAGCTGGGAACATGGGAGACATGTTCATCCTGCATAATAACATTTTCCGATTAGACAGTGCTATGTCCAGGTTCATAACTGCCCAGCCAATTCTGAGTAACATCACCATTATGGGAAATAATCTGGAGGGTACAGGTGAAGAGATAGGTATCTCAGTAAATGGAAACAATTCAACTATAAGCTACAACCGGATGGTGAACTTCCAGTATTACATTAAAAATATGGATTTCCTTGAATTAATAATGGAAATGTACCCCATAACCGATGAACAACTAAGGGATTACCTCAAGTCACAATACGAAGACCTCACTGATGAACAGTTGGATGAAATAGTAGCTGCCTTCCACAAATTGGTGGACTATATAAATAGTTTTCCAAGCACCACCAATGCACCCTACAACTGGTACGGAACCAACAGCAACCCGGGAAAAGAGAAATTCTTACCAGGAAATGGAACTATAGACTACGAACCCTGGCTTATTCTTAGTATACACGCCAACCCATCAACCATACATGTGGGTGAAAAATCGGTTATAACCACGGATGTATACCAGGATTCAACTGGAGATGATCACAGTGCAAATGCAGCTAATTACTTCAGCGGACCACAGGTAACCTTCACCACCGATCTGGGTAACCTGGGGAGTAAATCCTTCACAACAGTATGGATTAATGGTCTGTCCATCGCTATTTTAAGGGGTGATGAAGGACCAGGCATTGCCACGGTAACTGCCACAGATTATCAGACAGTGCAAACCTTCGTGACCATACTGGGAGCGCCTGTGCCACCAGAACCTGTAGATCCTAACATCATTGAAATGCAGAACACGGGTATACCAATAACATACGTACTAATGGCTTTAATACTGCTTTTTGGAGGTATAATATTATCGAATAAGAAATAAGCCCCTATTACTTAAAAATATAGGATGTCTGTTATCATGAACAAATCAGATTATTATAAAGATAAGATTTGTATAGTAACCGGTGCCAATTCCGGCATTGGATATGCCTTGAGTGAAGAACTCCTTGAAAGAGGAGCTATAGTATACATGGTGGGACGCAACCCTGAAAAAATTAAAAAAGCCGCCGAAAAGCTCTTTAAATACAAAGATAGAATCCAAAAAGTTACTGTGGATGTTACGATCCAGGAACAGGTGCAAAAGACCATTGAAGATACGGCAAAAGAAGCAGGTCATCTGGACTTCTTATTCAACAACGCAGGAATAGGCGGTACGATGCCCTTTGAAACAGCTACCCTGGATGATTGGAAAAAGATCATAGATGTCAACCTCTGGAGTGTTATCTACGGAGTGCATGCCGCTGTACCCATCATGCTCCAACAGGGCTCTGGACACATAATCAACACCAGCTCCCTTGCAGGTATCATTGCACCCCCATTCCAGGCACTTTACTCACTCACAAAGTATGGAGTCACCGGCCTTACCGAAAGTTTGAGATTTGAGTATGCAGATAAAGGAATCTCTTTTTCCACCATCTGCCCTGGGAACATAATCACCCCTATCTTTAAAAAATCCTTTGACGGTGCAGTTCATGATGAATTTGATATACCAGAGGATGCAATTCCCGCAGATCTGGCAGCGGAATTCACCTTAGATCAGGTAGAACAAAAAAAGGGAATTATAATTGTGCCTGAAGAACTTAAAAAGTTATGGCAGGGATATGTTATTGGATTAATGGATGATTTCTTTTTAAATATGGCACGTGAACGCAGAGAATCAATTGAAAATAAAGGGACTTATATTTGATTAATAGAATCATCTAAAAAATCAATTTACAATGAATTTTCAAATATACAGGGGGAAATACCATGTTTAAACTAGAAAAAGATTTTACATATAACATGCCCGCTCATTTTGGTGGAGTTAAATTCGATTCTGAGGCCAAAGTCACCCAGAAAGCAACTACTATATTAATCAATTATGAAACTGACCAGGATCTGCTGGAAAATTATATTCCTGGGGTATTCAGGTTACTCACTCCCGAGGTCCAGGTCATGTTCAGCAAATTTACAGAGATAAACTGGATGCTGGGTGGACATTATAACCTCATCGATGTTTCAGTGCCAGTGAAATTTAATGGGAAAAATGATGAGCTGGAAGGAAATTACTCGCTGGTGGTCTGGGAAAATAAAACGGCCCCTATCCTCGGAGGACGGGAACAAACCGGAATTCCCAAAATCTTTGCAGATATTGAAGACTTGCATATCTTAAAACCCCATTACAATACCACAGCCAGTTATGATGGAAACACCTTTTTAAACATATATTTCGAAGCCACAGACGAGTTAACTGGAGACGAATTAGAATATATTAAGTCAATGTCATTATCTTCAAATACCATTGGATGGAGATACATCCCTAAAGTAGGGGCTCCAGGAGCGGAATTAAGCCAATTCATCCTTTATCCCCAGGGTATGGAAATAAAAACAGCACAAGTGGGTAATGGCAGTCTTAAATGGACTCAATTGGACCCAATGCAGAATGCAGCTCAGTTCCACATAATCAACAGCCTCGCTGCCCTTCCAATTAAAAAGATAACTGGCGCTTTATTAACAGAAGGAATCGCCATACTCCGTGCTTTTGGTGCCAGAGTTATTGAATAAATAGGAACATGAATTTAACAGGAAATTCCTAAAAAAGGCTAGAATCTAAAACGAGCTTAAATATTTGGGAGTAAGGAATATTTTAAGAAGGGGGAAATTCTGTGAAAGGTTTAGAAGTAGTAAAAATATTGTTCAGGGATTGGAAAGGTTCCTATAAATGGCTGATTTTTTCATTTGTTCTGGTTGTGATAAGCGTCGTTGGAACGCTTTTAATACCCTTTTTTAGTTCTTTTCTTATAAATGATGGCATAACAGCGGGTAACAGTGATATTATGGTAAGTTATGGTATTTACATGCTTATCATGGCTGTTATCGTGGGTTTCTGTGAGTTTTTGAATATAGCTATCGCGGTTTCCTTTTCAGAGAGAACCTGTCATGGACTACGGAGTGGGGCTTTTGCCCATATTCAATCATTCTCTTTTGGTGGTCTAGATAAATATAGCTCCAGTGACCTTCTGATACGCCTAACAACTGATATACAGAATATAAAGATTGGAGTTCAGCAGACATTGATAAATGTATTCAAATCTCCATTAACTCTTATAGTGGCTCTATTTTTCCTTTATGTAACAGCTCCACAACTTATGTGGGTTGCTGCTATTTTAATTATCGTAGAAATTCTGTTGCTTGTGTTGTACCTTTGGTACTCTACTAAAGCCTATGATAAAAAGCAAGTTAAATATGACAGGCTTAATCAGGTTCTGAAGGAAAGTATGGCCGGAATAAGAGTGGTGAAGGCTTTTGTAAGGCAAGATCTTGAGAATAAGCGTTTCCAAAAAGCATCAGAAGAACTTCGTGAAGCAGCTTTAAAACCTCAATATTACTATGCGTTTATTACACCCACCCTCATGATGATGGTCTACCTGGGTACCGCCGGAATATTATACGTGGGAGGTAGTGGATTGCTCCAAGGCACAGGTTTAACCCTTGGTGGAGTAACTGCAGCAATGACCTATCTAGTTATGGCATTGATTCCTATCCAGACTGTAGGATACATGATACCCTTTGTCACCTCAGGCATATCTTCCCTGGGGCGTGTTTACGAAATAATAAATGAAGAAACTGATGTTNNGTACATTTCAACAACGTGAGTTTTGCTTATCCAGTTAAAGATGAAAAACAGAGCACCCAGGTATTAAAAAATATAAATCTTGATATTGAACCGGGAGAAGTTGTTGGAATTTTAGGAGCTACTGGTTCTGGAAAATCAACACTGGTAAATCTTATACCTCGTTTTTATGATGTAACTGATGGTGAAATAAAAATAGATGGTATTGATGTACGTGAAATGCCATTGGAAACACTCCGTTATGTTGCAGCTGTCTGTCTCCAGGGTAGTAACTTCTTCTCAGGTACTATTCGAAACAATCTAGTATCAGGAGTAGATATCGATGCCATGGTACAGACTGCTCAAGATTTTAATGTTGATCTTGAACTTGACAATATACATTCAGGAACTATAGATTCCAGTTATGATGCCATGGTACGAGCAGCTAAAGCTGCAGATGCACATGAATTTGTAAGCACCATGCCCCAGGAATATGATACTATTATTGCTCGAGGAGGCACCGATTTATCCGGTGGGCAGCGTCAACGACTTTCCATAGCCAGAACACTTATGTTGAATCCTAAAATACTCATCTTAGATGATTCTACCAGTGCAGTTGATGTGGCTACCGAGGCCAGGATCCAGGACTCTATACAGGATATGATGCAGGGCGTTACCCAGATCATAGTAGCCCAGCGTATAAGTGCAGTTATAACTGCAGATAAAATAGTTCTAATGGATGATGGTGAAATTGTTGCCGTGGGGAGACATGAAGAACTATTAGAATCCAATAAACTCTACCAAGATATATATGCTTCCCAATTTGGAGTTGAAGTTCCCAATGGGGAGGTGGTAGTATGAAAACTGCAAAAAATAATGCAGATGCAAAACAAAAAGGCATTATGACCAATCTAAGAAGACTTCTGGGTTATCTCACCCGTTACAAGGTTCGCTTCTCATTGATGATTGCAATAATGATTGGATATTCCATTATGCTGGCTATCATCCCCACCATCTCGGGTATAATAATGAACATACTCTCCGGAAGTTCAGGGTCTTTAACAGAATTTCAAAATATTATCTTTGTCTTGGTTGTTGCTGTAATAATGTTCTGGGTTTTTGGAAACGTATCTCAGAGGATACTTGCGGGTGTTGCTCAGAAGGCACTTTACAATTTAAGAACAGAAATTTTCAGTAAGATACAAAAATCATCACTGAACTTTTTTGATAAAAGGCCTATTGGGGAGTTAATGAGCAATGTAACCAATGATTTGGATGTAGTGGACCAGTTCCTGAGTGTAAGTTTCATGACCGTGATGCAAGCTATTATTACTGTGGCCATAGCCACCATCTTCATGATATTCTTAAACCCTTACTTTACAGTCCTAACCTATATAACTATCCTGGGCATGCTGGCCATTTCAGCATTTCTATCCAGGATAGCTGGACAGGCTTTCGGACTTCTACAGGAGCAGATGGCCGAACTTAATGGATATGCGGAGGAAAGGATGTCCGGCCAGAAAACAGTGGTGGCATCCAATCAACAGTGGCCATTTATAAAAGAATTTGATAAAATGAGTCAAAAGGTTGATGAATCTGGTGAAAGAGCACAGCTTTCTTCCATGGCCAATACCGCTGTGGCACTGGTTTTCCAAAACCTGCAAAATATCATAATATTCATGATTGGTGGATTTTTGGTGCTACAACAGCAGGCTGCCTTTGGGGATCTGATAGCGTTCATTGGTTTTAGCTCAATACTGATGGCTCCTTTAACTCAGATATTCGCTTTCTACAACCAGATCATATCAGCTGCAGTTGGTGCTGGTAGGGTGTTCCAGATAATGGATGAAAAAACAGAGTTACCTGATAAAGAAGATGCCCCTCCACTGCCTGCAGTAGATGGTCATGTGGATTTCGTTGATGTTGATTTCAGTTACATACCGGGCCATAAAATACTTAAAAATAACAGTTTCAGTGCCAATCCCGGTCAAATTATTGGGCTCTGCGGCCCAACTGGGGCAGGAAAGAGTACCATCATGAATATACTCACCCGTTACTA
>DACB01000013.1:0-1149 GCA_002494495.1 Methanobacterium sp. UBA294 | reverse complement strand
AACCTCAAGTATGCAAGAAATGGTGCGACGGATGAAGACTGCATCCGGGCAGCAAAACAGGCCAATGCCCATAACTTTATAATGAAACAACCACAAGGGTACGATACAATACTACGGGGTGGCGGTGCTGACTTAAGCCAGGGGCAGATGCAAATGCTCACCATCGCCAGGGCAATGGTAGCCGACCCCCGCATGTTAATCCTGGACGAGGCAACCAGTAACGTGGACACCCGGACAGAAAAATTAATTCAGGAAGGACTTCTAAGATTACAGAAGGGTAAAACATCATTTATAATCGCCCACCGTCTATCAACTATACAGAATTCTGATCAGATACTGGTAATTAATGCCGGGGAAATAATAGAAAGAGGCACTCATCAGGAACTACTGAACATGAATGGATTCTACTACGATCTCTACATGAGCCAGTTCCGGGGTAAAATCAATGGAGTTGTGACAGGCAAATAAAAAAATTATATTATACAACCCCAAACTGAGTCAGTAACATGTAAACACCAGCAGCAATTATTATCAATCCTGCAAAAGTCCTTATTCCCGAGGAATATTTAGTTATCTTCTCTAAATTAATTTTTGATAATGTAAATGCCAGAATTAATATAGTAACTGAGAATCCCAAAGAAAAAAGCAGCATGTTAATTATACTGCTTACCATATCACCTGTTGAAACACTATATGCGGCTATAACTGCAATATATGGTCCAAAACAGGGAGACCATGCAAGACATGTGACAAATCCAAATATAAATGAGCTAGACACATTTCCATCTGTCTGTTTCAAATATCCCATATTGAAAATAGTGGGATCGTAAACTAAAAGTATACCCAGAATTATCAGGAAAATTGAAGCCAGCACCCTAAAATAAAAAAGGTAGTAATTTATGGCAGCTGTAAAAAGAACAGTTAAGATAGTTATAACTGCAAATAACATGAAAAATCCCAATACAAAGGATATTGTACTACCTATGTCTTTTTTAAGGATCGAATGACTCACCACCACTGGGATAAGGGGTAAAACACAGGGAGATAATACAGAAACAATCCCTGCACTGAAAGAAATCAGATAATCAAGTACCATTTTTTTATTCCAATTTTTTGTCAATTCACTATAGCATGTTGATAAAATGTTAA
>DACB01000003.1:44903-68134 GCA_002494495.1 Methanobacterium sp. UBA294 | reverse complement strand
TATCTGGGTATATTACATCAGGAATATAGTTTGTACCCCCATAGAAATGTGCTGTCCAACCTAACAGAAGCAATCAGCCTGGAACTACCCGCAGAATTCGCACAGATGAAGGCCATATATGTACTTAAAGCAGTGGGCTTCGAAGAAAATTACGCAGAAACTTTATTAAAAAAATATCCAGACGAACTCAGTGGAGGAGAACGACACAGAGTAGCCATAGCCCAGGTATTAATTAAAGAACCCAACATCGTAATCCTGGATGAACCAACAGGAACAATGGACCCCATTACCCGTGTACAAGTCACAGATTCAATAAGAAAAGCAAGAAAAGAACTGAATCAAACTTTCCTAATCATCAGCCATGACATGGATTTTGTATTAGATGTATGTGACCGTGCTTCACTCATGAGAGGTGGCAAAATACTTAAAACAGGAGATCCCAAGACCATTGTAGATGACTTAACACCTACAGAAAAAGAAAAAATGCTTAAGGAGGAATAGAATGGTGTGGGAAGACTCACCGTCACATGTATGTAGAGGAGGAGATAAGAGGGCTTTAACATTTTGCTGTCCCCCAGTAAAACCTTGCCCAATCATATACGCACTCGAGGATGCTAAGCTCTCACCTCAAGATTACATTAAAATAAAGGAAAAATTCGGAGAAAAAACTAAATTAGGTTATGGAGAAGGAACCTGTTTCGGATCTCTTGTATGGTGTTGTAAGCCTTCCAAACCCTGTCCCTTGAGGGATATGGTTTTAAGAAGAATTGATATGTCTGAAGATGAGTATATGAAGCTTAAAAGGGAGCTTTCTGAAGAACTTGTAGGGGCATCCCCTTCATCTATACAGGAAAGTGTTAAAGCTCTCACTGAAACTTTCAATGTACCGGAAGAAGAAGCCTACCAAGTGTTATCTAATTGTGGTAACGATCTTAAAAACGCTATAAAAGTTTTGAGAATGAAAGACCTAGAGCTATAATCAAATAAATTCATAACGGAGTTTATAAGATGGGCTGGACTCCTCTCTTCCTGGATATGCAGAACAAAAAGGTATTAATCACTGGTTCTGGCGAAGTAGGGAGTAGGAGAGCATTAAGATTCCTGGATGCAGATTCCCAGGTAATAATATTGGGAAACCAGATTAATCCAGAACTTTTAGCCAAGGGAGCATCTCTTAAACCACCCAAAGAAGTAAAACAATGGGTTAAATGGGCTGATTTAGTGGTTGTTGCTTCGGGGGATTCCGATTTAAACAACTTGGTGGCTAATTTAGCTGGCGATAAGCTTTTAAACAGGGCAGACCAGCCCGATGAAGGTAACGTTATTGTGCCGTCATCTTTTTTTATTGGAGATGTACAATTTAGCATATTCACCCAGAAGAAGAGCCCTCTTATGGCTCGTGAGATAAGAAAAAAGATAGAAAAAGTAATAACAAAGGAAGATATACTTCAGCTAGATCTGCAATATTACACCCGTAAAATACTGAAAGACAGGGTAGAAGACCAAAAAAATCGCAAATCATATTTATATAAATTATTAGAGGATGATAATATTAAAAAACTCTTAAATGAAGGTAAAATTAAAGAAGCCAAATCTTATGTTGATGATATTATAAATTCACTTTAAATACTGGACCCAATTCATAAATGTCATTCACCCATTACAGGAGAATATCAAATGATATTAAACATCAGAGTAGACCATCACACTGCAGATATCGCCCAGATAGAAAGGGCAACCAAGGAAATGGAAGACATTTTTAGGAGATGTCAGAGCGATGATGGTATTGCAGAATACCTCTACATGAAAACCTGTAACCGGTCTGAAATTTTTATGGTTTGCAAACCTTCAATAGACATTCTATCCCGGACAGACTTCATTATTGACAAGGATACAGAAGCTCTCAGACACCTTTTACGATTGGCATCCGGCCTTGAATCCATGAT
The DNA here is from genome assembly GCA_002494495.1 of Methanobacterium sp. UBA294. Taxonomy (GTDB): domain Archaea; phylum Methanobacteriota; class Methanobacteria; order Methanobacteriales; family Methanobacteriaceae; genus Methanobacterium_A. Next base: position 66,188 of record DACB01000003.1, on the reverse strand, counting down.
CTTAGGAGAAGATCAGATACTAGGTCAAATAAAAGATGCCCGGAAGAAAGCTATTAAGGAATGTTCCATAGGTCCTGTTCTTAGAACCGTTTTTACGAAAGCCATACATGTAGGGCAGCTGGTCAGAACCAACACACATATAAATCAAGGCACCGTATCCATTGGATCTGCTGCTGTTGAGCTGGCAGAATCTGTTCATGGTGATTTGAAGTGTAAAAAGGTCTTGATCATAGGCGCCGGTAAAATGGGGACACTTGTGGCCAAAGCACTGGTTGAAAAGAAACTTAAAGCCATAGTTGTGGCCAACCGAACCTATCAAAGCGCAGTAAAACTGGCCAGTGAACTGGAGGGCTATGCCATCAACTTCAACAAACTCCATGAAGCCATGAAAGATGCTGATGTTGTTATAAGTGCCACTGGTGCTCCACACCCAATATTAACTTATGATCAGGTTAAAAAATCTGTTTTACCTGAAAATCTTACCAGCCTGGTCATGATAGACCTGGCCAACCCAAGAGACATAGATGAAGAAGTAAAGAATTTAGGGGTCAAACTATTTAACATAGACGATTTACGAGGAATTGCAGATAACAGTGTGAAAATAAGGCAATTAGAAGTTTCAAATGTAGAAAAAATAATAGAGGAAGAATTGAAGCTTCTATTTAAATCATTAAAACATTTAGAAGTTGAACCCCTGATATCCAATATCCGGATCTGTGCAGAAGAAGTCAGGCAGGCAGAAATCAAAAAAGCCTATAAGATGTTGGGTGATCTAAATGGTAAGGAGAAGATAGTGGACGATTTAACCCAGGTGGTAATTGATCGAATATTCTACGATGTGATTAAAAATTTGAGAAAAGCAGCAGAACAAGATGATAGTTTGACAATCAAGGCAGCGGAAAAAATATTCTCCAGTAAATAATGCATTTTTCCAATAAATGATTTGCTTGAACACCCATCAAAATGAATTACTTTATATTCTGTTATTTTTTCAAAATCTAATTTTCAGGATCGAAAAAACTGTCTTAAAAACACAATTTCAAATTATTCATCAACCCTTCAATCATTTCATCAAAATTTACATTTCTTCCATTGAAAACTTCTAAAATTAAGAAGTAAATGTAGGTATTGATGTAAATTCCAAGTACTTTAGGGTCGATTGTGTCCATTGACAGATTATTACCTATGAAATCTCCGATGTAGTTGTTTAAATCGCCCATCAAAGGATCAATTTTGTCATTGGAGTCATTACTGAATAATGTGACAGCTTCTATGTTATTTTCAAAGAATATTACACTTTTTTTAATATAATTTTCTAGAAACTCTTCAGGGTCATCAAACTTATTATCAAGTTCTTTGATGATGATTTCTATATCTTCCCTCATCTTTTCCATGTTCTGGACCATAACTACGTCAAAAAGATTCTTTTTGGATCCAAATTTACGGAACAGAGTCATCTCTGTACGACCAGCTTTCTGTGCAATGGCCTTGGTAGTAGCTGCATCTGGACCTTTTCTAGCAAATACATTTAATGCAGCGTTTAAAATTTTATTTTCAGTTTCTTTGGTCATATTATCCTTTTATTTTTTGTTTTGAATTATACAATTTAATATGTCCACTAACTTATCCAGACTTTCATCATAATTCCCGAAAGAAGCTGTGCGCCCGTAATATCTGTCAATATTGAGGGAATATACAAATGTAGCTATGGAATATGCAAATGCCTTGTGATCTATTTTTTCATTGGAGAAGTATTCCTGGAAATATTGGGTAATATAATCGGTGGTTATTCTTACCATGGGTTTATCTGTGCTGCTATCTTCTATAATGGTCAAATGGAAGTATTCGAAATTCTTGAGGACAAATTCATCTAAAATTTTAACAAATGATTTTAAGAAACTTTGAACATCTTTAATATCGGTTAGTTTAGATAATTCTCCAGATTCCTCTTCAACCTTCTGGTTGCCCCTAATCATAACCTCACGGAAAAGATTCTTTTTGGTTCCAAATTTACGGAACAACGTCATTTCAGTAAATTCTGACTCATCTGCAATGACTCGGGTGGTTGCTGCGTCAAATCCTTTTCTAGCAAAAACTTTCAACGCGGCATCTAAAATTTTGTCTTCGGTGTCTGCCTTCTTTCGAGTTTCAGTCATAATCTACTCGCCTGTTTACTGATTATAATCTTATTATTTTTTGATATTAATAATATTTATACATAAATGGTTTAAAACTATTTTTTACTTCTTTAAAATAATTTTTCTAATTTGATACTTATAATTTTTCATTACCTTAAATGAAAATTATATTTAAATTCCAGTCCGAGACTTAGTATAATATTAGTATTTGGTAAATTTATAATTTTCCAAGTAAAACTTTTATAAGCTTGATTTCTTCGATTCGATAAACAACACATATAATCCAATTTATAATATTAAAATCCATTCCACACTTATTAATTTTAATATATATTTATCTATCCAGTGCTCTATTAATTAACCCCAATACTCGGGCAGTGAAAATTAATATAAAAGGAATAACCACCAGTGCAGAAATGATGCTCCACAAATCAAAAGGATTATTAACAACAGTGTCATGCAAAGTTGACTCTACAATAAGTACAAGAACAACAATAAGAAGATACATAAAACCAGTTCTTTTGAATCCAATATCCTTGACTTTTTTAAATATCCTTTTAAAATCAAATGCAGACTTAATTGAACCATGATTATTGGCCATGTTAAGTATGGATGCTTGATAAATAAGAAAGGTAATGGATGCCAGAAATATGCCAAATGTTATCATTACAATTTCTAACTCTTGAGAACTTGATCCTATTAAATCATCAACAATGTAGACACCAATTATAACATTTATAACAGGCAACCAGCATAAAGTTAAAGAAGCCCAAGGAATATTAACTAACCTTGGTATCACACTGGAGCATGCAGATATCGGCTACCCCGAAATCCAGGGAGAACTGGAGGATGTGTGGCTGGCTGTCTGAATCGCTTACCAAGTATATGCAATTTTTAATTGATTTTTAAATAGTATAAAACTTGCTATTTTTTACATCTTTAGCATTATTTCTGAACACGATTTTTATCAATTTCTGATCACGGACATAATAATTCTACAAAAAGTATTAATAGTATTACCAACTACATAACTTTGTGATAACATGACTAAATACAAAGCTATCGTAATTAAAATAAAATGCAAGAAATGCGGATATGAACATTCAGAGCTACTTCCACTGGAAATAAGCGAGGCAGATTGGCAGCGAGCCAGGGTGAAATATGGGGAGATGGTTGTTGAGATAAATGAGGTCAACTAGTCCATATATAAAACATTTTCTTCAGATTTCCAAAATTCATTATCAATAAGTAATTCCTTTAATTCTGCAGGGGTCAGAATCCGGGGGATGCTATCGGTTAACCAATATTTTCTTTTCTCATATAAGATATACTCAATATATGGAGTTATTACTATAGGAATTATTTTATTATAATTACTGATATCAAAATTAGTACCTTTAATTTTATTAATTAACCAATTAGCTTTTTCATCTACCTGATCTATTGCTTTCTCGTATTTATCCATCCTAAAATCAAGTGCTTTTTTCGTTCCTCTATCAAAATCAATAGATTTACCTACTACCTTACATTCTACAATTAATAATGTATTTTTATTACCAAAAGAAGCATCAATTTGTCTTTTATCTCCATTAAAACTTTTACATTCCTTTGTAGGTAAAACCATTTTCCCTTGATCTTGAATTAATAATTCTAATGCAGTACCTTTAAAATTTTCATCTTCAGTACATTTCCAAAATAAATCAAATAATCTACGATCCATCCAAGCATAATCAATAAAATATCTTTCTCCATAAGGTAAAAAAATCGAATGTGGACCCGGATACAATAAATCAATATTCTCTTTCTTATCTTGTGTTAGAGACCAAAACTGAAAACCTTTTTCTAGATCCACCAATCCACTTTTCAAATCATGATATTTCATGCTAGTAGGCAGATATTTTTCAAGCTCATTAATGATGTAATTTTTATTATAGGGTCCTTCATAACCTCTATGCCAACATTTTAGCAATTTATCAGGCTCTGACCATCTTTCCCATGCGCGGATAAGAATTGAAGTAAAAACTACAATTACAGACTCGAATGAAACACCATTAACCTCATTAAAATCATTAAAATAATTTTTATTAGAGTTATTATAATTGAGCATGTTAATTGGAGACCATACAAAATTAGTGGCACCATTTCCAATAGTTATATTCGGTTTCCCTAGAGATTCATAATATCCATCGACTATTGGCTTCGTATCAATTTTCCCTATATTATATTGGGCAATATAGAGCCAAGGCCAATTATCTTCGCCATTTAATGTATAATAAGTACCTTTAGAGGTGAATGGTGTTTCGATATCATTTCCACATCTCTCGTCATAAATATGTATTGATTCTGCTAAAAAATCATCTCTTACTTCAAATACATCTCCAGGGTTATGTTCTACTATTAGAGAAGCTCCTTTATTTAATCCTCTTAAATTGGCTGTAGAACGCCAAATTTCAAACATAAGGTTTTCTAAGTTATAAAATTCTTTTAATTCATTTATTCCAAATTGAGTTAAAACTAATTGTGGTTTTTTATCAATGAATTCAACAATAAGTTCATGAGTATCATTTAAATAATTTTCAAATAGTTTTTTATCAGTTTCATTTAAATTTATACATGGATTATTAATATGGGACTTTATTACTTTTTTAAACTTATCTTTAGTTAAGAAACCATCAAGGATATCAGATATATCTAAATTATTCGTAAATTCAATTTTATTACAAGGATCAATCATGCCATATTTTTGTATACTGGCTTCAAAGACAGCCCTTACTAAACCGATGACACTACTTCTCTCTCTATCATCTCCACATTCTGATAAAGTACAGCTAATTCTTCGCAATAAATGAAGCCAATAGCCAATAGAATTCTTAGAAATTATTTGGCAGATTTCATCTTCTAATCTATTTAAATAACCATTCATTAACTTTATTCCCTTATTTGAATCATAAGTGCTTTCGGGAATATTTGCCCAATATAAATTTCTTATCGGATGATACGAACAAGGATCAACATCAGATTTCTCTAATTGGATATGTAGATAATAGAAAACAAAGTTATGATATTCCAATGAATACCTATGGATAATTTCTTCATCTTCCATAATAGCCATAGTAGATTCATTCCTCAGTAAAGTAATCGGTATCTATCTTTTTAATCTCATAAGACTTTATTTTGGAAACCCCTATGTTATAGTCTATCATTAGCTGAGCTAATCTTTCACCATCTATTAATACAACTTTGCTTTCTATCCTATTGGCATATTCTTTAGCTCCTTGTGAAAAACTAGATGTAGTTATAAACACACCTTTTTTAGCTTGTTGACCTATTAATGCTCCTGCGAATTTCTGGATCTCTGGACGAGAAACTGTATTTTCCCATCTCTTAGCTTGGATATAAATAGCATCTAAACCCAATTTATCCTCTTTAATGATTCCATCTATACCACCATCGCCGCTCCTGCCAATAGCTTCACCAGCATCTCTTCTAGAACCACCATAACCCATGTTAAGTAACAGATCCACTACTAATCTTTCAAAGAATTCAGGTGAACAAGATTTAACATTGCTCAACAGATCCTGAGCTATTGTATCTCTCAGATTCTGATAGCTGTACTCTAAAATTTCTTCTGGAGTTTTTTCATCGGGATCTTCTGTATCGGATTCTTTTGTTCTAGTTTTAAATTTAACAAAATCTGGAAATTGCATTAAAAATTTATTGTCAATATCAGAAGGGTTCTGAGTCAATACATCCTTGCCAATTTTAGTGATGGTAAAAGAACCTCTTTTTTTATATTCTACTAATCCTGCTTTTTTAAGATATGTACGAGCCCATCCTACTCTGTTTTCCCATACTGTCTGTGTGCCGCTTGGTAGTAATTCTTTCCTATCATCTTCATCTAATTCAAAAATCTTAGCTAGCTGTTCAAATGCTTCCCTCATCAAATGATCTTCACCATCCTTAGCTAACTTTAACAAAGGTAACATAATTTTTTGATAATTCGGAACTGCCATTTGAACACCTCCCCATTCATTATTTGTTCTCTAACTCTTGGTAAATTTCTGTGAATTGATTGAGCGCTGATTCTAGGTTCTCTACTATCTCCGCAGCTATAACATCGGGATCTGGAAGATTCTCTGTGTCTTCTAAGCTCTCATCCTTTAGCCAAAATATATCTAAACTAACTTTATCTCTCTGAATCAACTCATCATAGGTAAATGCTTTGAAACGTTCACCTTCTTCTCTTTCATGTATATTGCCCGCTTTATACACATCGATGAAGTCCTGTAAGTCCTGGAAAGTTAATGGGCTCTTTTTAAGTGTGAAGTGTTTGTTTGTCCTGAGGTCGTATATCCATAGCTTTTCTGTCCAGGGGGTCTCGCTAGCCGGTTTTCGGTCAAAGAATAACACATTAGCTTTAACTCCTTGAGCATAAAATACGCCTGTGGGAAGTCTCAGTAGTGTGTGGACATTGAAGTCAGAAAGGAGCTTTTTCCTGACGGTCTCTCCTGCACCACCCTCAAATAACACATTATCAGGCACGACAATAGCAGCACGGCCATTAATTTTCAGTAAGGTCTTTACATGTTGTAGGAAGTTTAATTGTTTGTTGGATGTGGTAGCCCAGAAATCATCACGTTCATAGGTTATTGCATCTCTGCTGGCCTGTCCAGAGCCATTCACTATTGTTACACTACTTTTTTTACCAAAAGGAGGGTTGGTAAGTAACAAATCAAACCGTTCCCCTGGATCTGAAATTAAACTATCACCTACTATTATAGGTACATCATCCTGGGCACCAATACCATGGAGATAAAGGTTCATAACGCACAATCGGGCTGTATTATCGACTATGTCCCATCCCTTAAATGTATGATACTTAAGAAATTCTTTTTGGTCCTTATCCAGCTGGTAATTATGTGATATGTAATCATGACTTGCAAGGAAAAAGCCACCAGTACCACAAGCAGGGTCACATATAGTCATCATAGGCTCAGGTTTCATCACTTCCACCATTGCTTTAATTAAGGGTCTAGGTGTGAAGTACTGTCCTGCACCACTCTTCACGTCTTCTGCATTCTTCTGCAACAGACCCTCATATATACTGCCCTTGACATCTATATCTAATCCAACCCATGTCTCACCATTGATGAAATTAATTAATCTTTTCAGTTTAGCAGGGTCTTGAATCTTATTTTGTGACTTACGGAAAATAGTGCCTAGCATACCGCCTTCTTTACCCAAACTCTCTAAGATATGCCTATAGTGCACCTCCAATGCATCACCATCTTTATCAACAAGTGTGGTCCAGTCATATTTTGCGGGTATGAAAGATTCTTTATTAAATGGTGGTTGAGTATGTTCATGAGCCATCTTCAAAAACAGCAAATAGGTGAGTTGCTCTACATAATCACCGTAACTAACTCCATCATCTCTTAAAACGTTACAATAATTCCATAACTTAGAAACTACTCCATCGCTCATACCAACACCGCCTGACTAGATTTCCTCTTTCTTCTACTTTTACTTTTTCTCTTAGGTTTTTGACTTTCTCTTTCAGCTTTAATTCGTTCTAATAATTTACTTGCTGGTTCATCCTTTGGATCTTGGGAAACTAATTGTCCTTGGAAAGCTTTTTTAAGTATGCTCTGACGTAGTTTTTTTGATTTTTGCAAATTGTAATTTATTATTTCATTAGATTTATTGATTGATGGAATAATGGTGTCTAATTGTTTAATAATTTCGTTTTGTTCGGCTAAAGGTATAAGTGGTAAAGGTAATTCTCTACATGTAGATAATTTAAGGTTTGTTTGACCTGCAGTGGCTTTTCCAGTTCTAAATAACCGATTCATTATAAATTTCGATTGGAATGCATAAAGTAAATAGTTAGAATTTATTATAGTTGAATGAAACGCGACTATAGCTTGGTTTATATTCCATTCAGGATATATATTAGTTACTAAAGATACTTTTCCTAGTGGTGGGCCAACGATATTTATTAATACATCACCAGGGTATACTATAGATCGGGAAAGCTGATTTTTATGGGTTTCAAGCTCAATAAATGTTGGATCTTTATTAAAATTTAATTCACCAGAAAAAGTTAAGTTATATACCTTTATAAACGGGATTTTAGATTCAGTTGTGTTTAATAAGTCAGCTATAGGGGTGCTTCCATTATTCACTCCATTCACTATGTTAGCAGCTTTTTCCCATAACCAAGTATCTGGAATTTTAGGCAATTTATTCAATTCATTAGATGATAATGTCGGTAATTCTTTGTATTTCTTACCTAACAGTTTTTTTCGTTCTTTTCTTATTCTTTCCAGTAACACTGATGCTGGTTCTAGATATTTTTTATTTGTTTTTCGCCATTCCTGTGTGAGTTTACCTTCAAAAGCATGTTTTAATAAAGATTGTCGATAGACTTTCAGCTGCTTTTTACTTCTTTCTAAATCGTCCACACCACCATCCAGGCGTGTGAAAAGTTCTTCAATTTTGGTGACGATACGTTTCTGCTCATTTAAAGGGGGTATTGGTATTTCTAAATTTTCAACGTCTCCTTTTCTGACCGAGGGTACTGTGGTAGCTCTACTTAAATCCCCTAATTTGATCGTTAATAGAAAATAGTATAAGTAAAGCTCTTTGACACCCATAAATGGGGATAATCCCATAACATTATTATCAACAAGTGAATCTTTACTCAATATGGCCCTTCTATTTAGTTTTATTGCTTCCCCTATCTTTGCAAAAACAATCGTACCTTTTTTAAAAGGTTTTCCATTTATTTCATTACACTCAATTTTATTTAAGTAATTATTGGCCTTGTCTAAGTAGATAAGTCCATTTAAGACAGTTTCTGATATATCTTTTACCTTGTAAAATGGAATATCACCTTGACTTTTCCCCTGATATTTCTTAGGAAAGCCTTGCCCTGCTCTTATTTCAGCTACATCTCCTAAACTTGCACCGACCCAATTATCAGGTAATTTTGTGTCATTCATCCGGCTAGCTCCTCATTTAATTCTGTTAGTATGGTGGTTAGTTTTTCTCCGAATAGTTGGTAGGCTTTTATTGCTCCTCCTTTGTCGTGGAAGGGTACGTTGTCGAAGTCGTCCAATTCTATGGTTAGGCTGGTGTTGATGTGTTCTTTTATCATGTATAGCCATTCTATTTGTTCTGGTGTGAATAAATGACCTTCTTCTTTTTGTGTAGATAGCCATGTTTGGAAGCGGTCCTCTACGGTTTGACTAAATGGTTCTAGTTTGTCTGTTTCTCTTATTGCAAATCTTAAAAGGGATATGATGTTGGTGAGTAGTTTTTCTGGTCGTGCTCCATTTACCTTGGATTTATCCAGTTTTGTGTAGGCTTCCCAGACCTGTTCTGTAGTTAGGTTATAGGGTGGTTTTTCGATTGCTTCTGCTATTTCTTTGATTTGTTTATAGGTTAGGTTTCGTTGTCCGTATGGTTTGTTGTATATGATTTGTAGTGCGGTTAATTCATCACGGTTGTTGTGTATGAATTTTTGGAAGTTTTCAACTGTATGTTTGGCTCTTTCTACGTCAAAGCCTGTGGTAATAATATTGTCTTTTGTGATTGTGTCTATGATTTGCTCGTTCTTTGTTTTAATATCTATGAGCGTGTTTCGGAATTGTGAGTTGTCGAATGGTTTGCATGCATCCTTAACCAGTTCTTCTTGTGCTTTTCTAACTTCTTCTTGGTTAGGTTCATCTGTATTGAATATTTCTTGAGCTTTTGCAATCTTCTTATCAGGATCTACTGCATCTAATAAGTCATTAACTATGGTTTTAACTGGTTTATTTGCTGCTTTTTCTATTTCGTTTCTATCTTTCTGTTCCAGTTTCCTATCTAGTTTTGCTAATCTTCCTGCAAGAGTGGTTAAGGTATCTTCATCCCTAATACCTAAGGATACATCTTTAATTAGTTTCTCAAATTTGACAGATTTTTTCCTCTCTAGTGGTCTGGAATCAGTTTTGTCCTGCTCACATACACCCACAGCATCAACAATAACAAAATGAGTTTTATAATGAGCATCACGACTTACAGCTTGTAAGTCTGTAGGATCTATAGTTCGTGTGCCTCTACCCTTCATTTGCTCAAAATATACATTAGATTTAACATTCCTCATAAAAAGTAAACATTCTAGAGGTTTTATATCCGTACCGGTGGAGATCATATCTACTGTAACCGCTATACGGGGGTTGTATGAGTTTCTGAAACTTGCTATTAGTTCTTCTGTTTTTACTCCTGTGGTACGATATGTAATTTTTCTGCAGAATTCATTGCCTTTACCAAATACTTCTCTAATTATTTTTACTATGTCATCTGCATGAGAGTCATTCTTTGCAAAGACTAAGGTTTTGGGTACTTCTTTACGGCCGGGGAATATATCTGGTAGTTGGTCCTTGAATGTTTGAATTATTGTGCGTATCTGGTCTGGTGTTACTACTTCCCGATCTAATTTCTTTGCATCATACTCTAAGTCTTCGTCTAGTTGTTCCCATCTGATTTTTCTGGTGTAACGGTCTCTTTTATCTATATAGAAACCTGAATCAACTTTACTGCCTTTCTCAGTAACTTCTGTTTTTATCCTATATACTTCGTATCCTACGTTGACACCATCAGCCACTGCTCTTTCGTGTGAATATTCTGTGATTAGGTTTTGGTCAAAAAAGCCAAGTGTCTGTAGTGATGGTGTTGCTGTTAAACCTATCAGGAACGCATCAAAGTACTCCAAGACCTGTCTCCATAAGTTATAAATGGAACGATGACATTCATCAGTTACAATAAAATCAAAAGTCTCAATAGGTATTGCAGGATTGTAAACCACTTCTAATTCTTTATCATCTGAGAGAGGTTCATCAAATAGTGAATGTTCCTCTATTTCCTCTTCAAAATCACTGTCACCTTTAAGCATGGAAAAAAGCCTTTGAATGGTGGTGATGGTAACTTTAGGCACTAGATCCAAACTGTTACTAGTTAAGTGCTGGACATTATAAAGTTCAGTGAATTTACGACCATCATCAGGAGTACGATACTGTTGGAACTCTTTCAATGTTTGGCGACCCAAGTTATTTCTATCCACTAAAAAAAGCACTCTCTTAGCTTCTGCAAATTTAATAAGACGGTAGATAAATGTCACAGCTGCAAAAGTTTTCCCACTACCAGTAGCCATCTGAATCAATGCCTTCTTACGATTATCAGCAAATGACTCTTCTAAATTAGCCACTGCATCAACCTGACAAGCCCTTAAACCTTCACTAATAAGACCAGGCATTTCTTTCAAACGGCAACGTAAAGTTTTCTCCTGGAATAACCATTCACGAAGTGTTTCTGGCTTATGGAAAGCAAAAATATTCCTAGAACGATAATCAGGATCTCTAATATCCCTAAAAAGAGTTTCAATACCAGTAGATTCATAAGCAAATGGCAAAGGATCATATTGGGATAGATTAACAGGCACACCCTTCAAGTACTTATCAGATTGAGTATCCACTCCAGTAAGGGATGTTCCTTCTGATTTAGCCTCAATTACACCAGCAGCTTTCCCTTCAATAAAAAGCAAATAATCTGTCGGGCCTGTTTCAAGGGGAAACTCACGTACAGCCACACCTAAAGACGCATTAATATTTATTTCATTAACATCTTGAATAGTCCATCCAGCAGATGTTAATAATTTGTCTATCTTACGTCTAGCCCTCTCTTCTGGCTTCAAAAAATACTCCCCCATTATTAGCCATTAATATACTGATCAATGATATCTGAAATCTTAACCTTAACTTTTTCCATTTTAAAAGGAGAATACTACAAAAACGGATTTACAGATACATAAAGTCAGGGATCTAATTATGCACCACTTGAAATAATGTGTGGCTAAATTTATACATCCATCCATCCCCCAATCTCTCCATTGCTACCTCGATTAGTTGATCAGTTTGATCATAAATACCTAACTTGGCCTATATGTAGATGGCCATTCATGGTACTTTCGTTGTATTAATAGAGAAATTTAGACACTTAGAAATATTGCAACAGATAGGATGAGTGATTTAGGGGCCAACTTATATACATCTGCCACCCATAATCTTGGTACTTATAAAGGATGCACGAATAGTTAATTAGTCGGTTAATTATTTTGATGTTATTATACTAAGGTATAATTTAATGAATCATTCCTTCATTTTAATGGATGGAATACTTGATCCCATTTTCCCGACTACGATGTGGGCCGTAGGTTTTCCAGCACCCCATATTTCCGGACAGTAATTTATTCAAAATAGATTTACAAACGAATAAAGTCAGCATTTGTAGGGTCGTTGAAATAATGGTGCAAAGTGATCGCAACAGCCTTTAGGGAATATAATGGTTTCCCCGTGTATCTGTCAATAATTGCCAATTTAAACCACTTTAATATAATTTATATCTAACTTTAAATTTATATTAACTCAGAAACGGATTTATATAGGTATGTCGTGCTATTGTAAGATTAATACTTATCTGGATTATAATAGATGGTTGAATCTATTTTTCTCCATAAAAAACTTAATAATGATAATATATCAAGAGCATCGTCCTGATTTATTGGCCAATTAAGTTCTGGTTCATGAGCTCCAGTGTTCCGTATTGCGCTGGTAAGCCCCATACAAAGATGCATGACTCCGTTTTGCTCATTAATTTCTGTTTCGGTATTTTGGGCATTTAATTTAAGTGGTCCTTTTGGAGATAGAGCTGAACTCATAAGTTGTGTTCCATGTTTTTTAATTTTAGATTTTTCTTTAACAGCCTTTTCAAAGGCTTTGCAACATTCAAAAACTGCATGGAAGTATTTTTCATCAGCAAATAATTTTTGACCATGTTTGCGAATTTCAAGATGATAATTCCTATCAATAAAATTTTTTTCAGCTATCGTTTGTGATGATTTCAATACTGGAGAAATAGTCGGGTCTGAAATTATTGTACCGTCGGTTGAAACTATTAATCCACAAAAAGCTAAAATTTCATTTACTTTATTTAGAACCTCTTTATGATAATTTGCATTCCCAAAATATTCTTGAGGATCACATAGTTTTTCGATAATTTTAGCTATATTATAAGGACCAGATGATTCTTTTTGTAAATTTTCTAGTTCAGCATATACGAATCTCCACTTAGTACTGCCATCATGTACTATTTCAGGAAATCCTGCCTTTCTAAAAAGTTCTGTAATTTCAGTACCCGTATATCTATCACCTATTATTTTGGCCAACTTTTCTAAAGCAGATAAACTGAAAGGTCTAATATTGTTCATTTAAATCCTCTTTAATGATTTGTTATTATTATAAATGATACTGAATCGAATTTAACTTATATTACAACAGATTTAATAATTAATACATGATAAAAAAAATTAACACTAGAACTATGCGCATTTTGAATAAAAAATGCATAGTTAATATTTATTTTTTTAGCCAGAAGATTAAAGATGGCTGAATCTAGTAATACATTTAATGTTAATGATTGGTAGCCCCACAGTTAGGACATGGACCGCTTACTTTGACTGGTGTTTCAATTATTCTTCGTTGTTTAATACCAGTTCTTAATCTTTCTGTTACTTGCTCATTATATTCAATATAATCTGCTGGTAACTTATATTCAGTCCCACATTTTTCACATTTCACTATTTTATATTCATTCAAATAAATCCCCCTAGATTATTTTTTTAGATTAATTTATAACTATATACTGTTAAATTATAGTTAGTAATATCTTATAAAATATGTTCTTAAATAAATGGAGGAAGGAAATTAATGACCGCTGAAGAAGAATATCAAAAAGCAAAAGCAGATTTTAATGAAAAGGTAAATGATGCAAAAGACCGTACAATATTTGAATTAGAAGTACCTGGCCACATAAAAAGAACTTTTGTTCGGTATGCTCCTGAAGATTCTAGATTAACTGAATCATTTAATAATTATTTGAATGAAATAGCTTCAGATATCTGTAATAGAATTAAGAAAAAATATGGAAAAGAGGCATTAAGTTTTGGACCTATAGATTTGAGTAATATTGTGATGTTTAAGCATTGCAATGTAGAAAGACATTCAGATCTAGATATGGGATTAAATGGTCCTGATCATGATACCATAGTTAAATTAGTCTTAAAATGCCTTAAAAATGAATATTGTGAGGAATAAAAAAATTACTGAAGGCTAAAAACATCCAGATCCATAATCGCTTCCAATGTCATCGCGCTATATGTTGTATCAACCATATCGTACCTTGAATCAACATAGCTTGTATCTGCCCAATATCATCTCCTGCCACATATCCTATATCTGATGTGGACAAGATAAAGCACCAAATGCTAACACATATATAAAAATTGATTTGATTAGCACTCCTTGAAATATAGTACTGTTTATAAAAAAAGAATGAGGGCTCATTAACCCCCTGCTCCAAACATATACACACATACAGCTATCGCAAACCCTATTGCTAAAGCAATTGCTGGATGAACCAAGTTCACACCTCCTTTTTATTTAATTCAAAAAAAGATATTTATGCAGTTATGCAGCCAATGATTCGTTCAGCAACCGTGATTATTTTCCTTCCTCTGCCTTTGAGCTTGTCTTTATCACCACCGAAGCTTCCAATGTAGTACTTGCTCTTTTTATTGTCTATGCCAAGGAAACTGGAAATGATAAAACTAACAGTTTCTGCTTCAACTTCTTGAATAGACCTATTATCATCTTCGTAAAGAACACCTGGCTCATCACAGTGTCCTAGCCATACATGACTCCATTCATGGAGCAAGGTAGCTACCATAGCAGCTTCAGATGGTCTAGGAGATATCCAGATCATAGAGCCGTCGGTCCGACCGTTTGTAAGACCAAGATCTTTGATTAGTACGGGAATAGGGCATTTTTTCACCAGTGTGTCGAAACTCACATCTCCCTTAATTAGATCTGATGCCCCAACCTCTATTTCTGCACCGTGAGTCTGGGATTTGTCAAATACACTGACCGGCATGAATCCTTTGATTATGTAGATATCTTCATCATTTTCGTCCTTTATCCGTTTCTTTATTGGGGCTAAGATTTTCAAACTTTTTTCTCCTTTTCTGATACTCCGTCCTTTCTTATTCCATTGTCTGAAACCTGCTAAAAGCGTAAAATCAGGTTTCTGTACCCAGACAAGTAATATATTGTGGATGCTGTACCGATGGAAGCCATTATCCCACTTCTGAGCGAACTCCATAAGGATATCTGGATCTGTGACCACCGTGTCAGCTATTTCATCCAACTTCTCGTTGAGATAATGGCCGAGTTCTTTCCCTTTCAGTTTAGGGATCTTCAGCTGTTCCATCTTAGCGACCCCCTAACTCCTTGTTCAATTGGTCAAGTATGGATTTACATAGGTCAGCCACTGCTGTTTGTTCGGCCATTTCATCTATTGCTTGCTGTTCAAGCTCCCAATTCATTCTTTCATACATCTAATCACTCCTTTTTTTATAAATTCACTCATTTAAAAAGTAATTTAGAGAGCGAGCAAGCTAGAGAGGCTGAATTTGGGAAAGGAAGCACGGAAACGATAGAGCAACTCATATGAGTTGGTGAGCATGGAGAAAGAGAATTAGAATATAATTAACGTTAACTTTTTAGAAAAAAGAGATTGGATGGGGGGTCAGAGTGGTCATAGGGACAGGGGGACATATATAGAAAACCCATCTTACCAAAAAATGAATTTCAAAAAAATAATATCTTTTGAAATTCAAAGTTGGGTTATGGTAGCTAAACTGATAGTCAAAGATTGCCCTAGTATCGAAAAGATAAATCTTGGGAGTAGTTTAGATGAGGTTAGGGCAAATCTGGCTACTATTAATTTTGACCAGCCAGGGATACATATATTGAAATTGCAACCAGGCGTGGGTAAGACATATAGAATCAAAGAATTTTTAAAAAGTCAAAAAAGTTTTCTTATTGCTACTGGGTCGCATAAACTCTTATCTGGTGAGTATGATGAATTAACATCCAACCATTGGTATGGATTTAAACATGTTTGCCAGAAGTATAAAAAAGTTAAGAAATTAAAGGAGCATAATGTTCCCATAGATTTAATATGTTTTCTTCAAGGCTGTGACAAATCAAAATGTGAATATTGGCTTCAGTTTAGAAAAAGGAAGGTTATAGCTCCTTATCATTTCATTCCAACTAATAGGGTAAGAAATAAAACTAAAGATAAAGCGTTTAAATTTAAATTACTAGTTTTTGATGAAGCTTTAGATAATTATAATACAATAAAATCTTATAAGGAAGAAATAGATGCATTAACAGCTGTAATTGGCAAATATGTATCTATAAAAGATTTAATTAATGAATTTAATGGATATTTTGGTACTAAGAAACTTCCACCAATACCGCTTGTAGTTACAATTAATGGAAGAAAGATTCAGGCTATTGAGAAAGCTATTGGTTCTAAAAATTGGGAAGATGTAGCTGAAATTGCTAAATTAGACATATATGGTCTAAGAAAATTCATTTATTATTCTAATATTTATGAAGGTATAGATTCATATCCTGAGCCCTATTTTTACTATGCGATGGATTTAGCATTACAAGGCGTCCCTATTGTATTTTTAGATGCTACATTTGATGAGAAAGCATTGAAAGTTTTACTTGGCAGATATATATATGAAAATAAATCTATTGAACGTTCATCTTTAATAGACGAAAAATTAGGGAATTTAGATGACTTTAAAATTACTATTTATGAATCACGACTGGTGAATAAAGATAAAATAATCTATAAGATGGATATGGATAATTATTATTATCGTGGGGGCTTTTTCGAAAAAGGATCTAGTAGATCAGGAAAAGTAGTAGATGTAGTTATGCCTAAGGCAGAAAAGACAATTAGACAGCTAAGAGAATTTATAATCAGATCTAAGAGGAAATATGCTTCTATAGGCATTGTAACTTATAGATCTTTAATGAAAGAATTCAATGATCTGGGAGCAACTGAATATTTCCATAATCTACGAGGATCTAATCTCATTAAAAATGTAGATGCTCTCTTCATAATTGGCTCACCTGAAAACACTACCGATATAGTTTATGACTATAACAATCTAGTATTAAAAGATTATAAAAAAGAAAGAGTCGTTAAATTAACATATATTACTAAAGACGGAAAATATTACATGAAAAGAACTATACCAGCAACAGAGGGAAGACCAAAAAGAACAATAATATTACCAGAGCCCGTCAAAGAAAAGAAATCACTTCCACATATTTATGATGTAGATGATCCTGAAGATTTATCATATTTTCCCGGAGTATTTGAGGAAATGAAGAGAAAAGGAGTAGTTGATGCATATATATATTACAAATTTCCCGAATTTGGGTTTGATAAATCAGAAAGTGAAAAATATCAGGCAATCCATAGAGCTAGACCGTTTGAAAACGAAGTAGATATCTATATCTTTGGAGATGTATCTGAACAAGTAAAAAAAGAATTCAAAATAGAGTATGTAGATAAAATGCACACTAAATTTCATTTTATTAAACACTTTCGTGGAATTTATCCTCGTCCATTATATGAACTGATAAATGACACTTATTTTAGAAATCATACACTCAAATCAGCGGATATAGCAAGAGAATTGAATTTGTACAAAAATAAAGAGAAAAAAGAGGGATGGAATACCTCGTTTGTAACTGCGATTATAAATGGATCTGTTAATATGAAACAGATTAATCGAATTCATCATGCTATTAATAAAAATGGTCCAGATAATCATAAAGCCATTAAAAGACAGTTAAGGGGTTTAAAAGTAGATAAAGAATTTATAAATGACTGTATATACTATGCGAAGGAAGGTAATTTTGTTGGTCAAAAAACTTAAGAAATGAATATTTGCAGATAGCTCTTTAAATCCAAAACAACCCATGCTCCCCCATTATTTCAGCACTTATTTTCTGAAATTGTCAAAAACCTTAAGATTGATGCAAAACTTGTATCTTTAAAACCAGCTCTACATGGCTTAATACCTGAAATAATGGCAGAGAGTAGCTTTTCCAAAATACCATTACCCTATAATATATTATATAATAGAGTTGGAATTTAAAAAGAATAGAATAGGGACCTTAACAAATTTATCGGGCTATAAATTAATAAATAAAGACAGAATAGGCCCCTTCGATAAATAAATGATAAAAATTCAATTATGGCCTTAAATTTTCATATTACTTATAGACGAGGTTACCAAGTAGTTCATTTTGTTCTTTTATCATTGCCTCCAGTTGTGTTAACCGAATTTTGAGTTTATAAAATTCTGCTGGTGTTGTTTTTTCTTTTTTTCCTGTGGTTAAGTGTTCTTCATATTTCATGTATTCTTTTTTCATCACTTCTAGGTTCATTTTATAATAGGCTGCTTGGGTTGGTGGTAATGCATGGCCTAATAGCCATTCAACTCGGTAGAAATCCATGCCTTTATCTATTAAAGTGTTTGCCATAAATTTACGCATGTTGTGTGATGTGAATAGTCTTTGATTTCCTCTTTTTCCCAGGCCACATCTATCGTTTAAGTGTTGGAATACTTCTGTCAATGTGTTTTGTTTCATTTTCTTTCTATTGATTGCGAATAGATAATCTTCCATAGACTTTATTGGTTTATTTAACTGTGATTCATTAATTAAATGGTCAACGATGGCATTTATGCTCTCTAAAGTTGAAAAGGTTATATAAGGGATTGATGTTTTTTGTCTAATGATGTGCCATGTGCCTATGACATTTTCATTTTTTAATATGTTCTTTATTTTTCTAATGTCCATTTTTTCTTCGTCGGTTAAATCTGTTAGGACTTCTTCTATTGCCGTTGTGAAGTGTTTGTATTGTAAGCTTCTTATTTCAGCTGCGCCCATACCTGATGATGACATTAAAAGTATTATGGCTCTGTTTCTTATTGTTGTACGCTTTAATACTTCGTTTATGACTTCTTTATCTGGAATTGGCTTTAATGATAGATTGTGTTGGCTTCTTGGTATCTTTACTTTAGGGGTTTCAATTCCATATTCTTTGTAAAATGTTTTTACCCAGTTTACTTTGTTTCTAATTGTTTGTGGTGCATTCCCTATTTCCACCAAGTAGTCTACAAATCCAGTGAAATATCTCCTGATTTTTCTATCTGTAACCCAAACATTATTCTTCTGTTCATCGATAGCTTCTCTGATTACTTCAGTTGGTGTTTTCCGGACAAAGTTGCAGTAAAAAAGTAAACCATTTTTATGGTTAAGTACCGATTTTGGCTTGTAGTTCTTCGCTTTTACAAAATCTTTAAATGTATGGTCCTCTAATATTTCTATATCTTTCAAACTACCACCTTCTTAATGTTTTGTCATACACTTGGAAGGATTCTAGCCCCATTAAAATGGGAGAAAGACAGATTAACAATTTCATCCAACCGAATTTAATGAAATAACTGTTGATCAAACTTTAACTTTTATGAAAACTGTTATAAGGTCTTCAAATGGTGAAAAGAGGTCATAGCTTACGCCAAATAACTAACATAATTGGTATGATGAAATAAATCATGGTTACCAGAGTCTCTTTTATCCCATGAAGGAATGTATTCAGGAAATTATCAAATTTAGGCATCTCATCAAAGCCGTGGGTAGTCTCTTCAATTATTCTGAAAATAAACCCAATTTGGTAAATACCTAATATAAACCCGGCACCAAGTAAAATATAGCTTAAATCAAAACTCCCCACCCGAATTGTTACATCACTTAAATCAGCTATAAACACAACAAGACCAATCAAAACAAGTTTAAGCCAGTTTGAAGATGCATATTTAACTGAATTTATAACTATATCATTCATTTTCATTAACATCCAGATAAGGCTTTAGATTAATTAAAAATTAATGAATTTTTAATTTATTTGAAGTTTAAGATGTAGAATGTTAAGATTATAGGAAATGTTAATTAATATCTATGCGAACATTCCTTTAGGTTCATTCTTATTATCTTTAATTTGTTTTAAAGCATAGTTAATATGATTCCAGGTTAAAATTTCCTCATCTTCATAAATAGCCTTATGTAAAGCTACTTTTAAAACTCTTTCTTTTATATCTCTACCAGATAAACCCTTAGTAGGACTGACCAATTTACCTGTATCAAAATCAGTGAAGAGTGGCATGGATTTTATGTTAAGATCAATTAAGGCCTTTCTTTCTTTATCATCAGGTAGTTCAAATTCAATCTCTTCTTCAAACCTGCTTCTTATTGCAAAATCGAGCAACTGAGGATTATTTGTAGCTCCGATTGTTACCACTCCTTTATTCTGATTAATACCATCCATCTCAGTTAATAATGCATTCACCACTTCAGAAACATCTCCTCTTAAGGATTGATATTTCCGGTCTAGGCCTATGGCATCAATTTCATCGATAAACACAACAGATGGGGCATTTATAGAAGCTGCTTCAAACAATTCATGTATTTGGCGTGCTCCATCCCCCACATGTTCCCCTATAAGGCTGGTGGCTTTAATTAAAAATAATGGAACCTTGAGCTCGTTGGAGAGAGATTTAGCCAGCATGGTTTTTCCTGTTCCAGGTGTCCCATGAAACAACACATTACGAGGAGCCCAATCACCGAAGTGTTCGGGATCCTGCAGATATTTCATGATTATCTTACATTTACCCTTAGCCCGTTCTTGGCCTATCACATCATCCATAGTAAGGTTGGTTTCTATTCTCTTAATTTCCCTTACCTCTTCCACCTCCATAAGGAGGATGGATGTGTTTGCAGTTATTTTAGAATTATCGGGATGGGCATTAATTACTTTAAAAGCATAATCTGGCAATAATTTTCCATCGAAAATAAATGAACCCTCTTCTACAATGTAACCCATCCATTGTTCCCTGGCGTAGAGTTCAAAAAGTTCTTTATCGAAGATTTCTATCTTAGGGTTTTCAACTAAATTACACAAAAATGGGTATCCTATCGGTTGGAGTACTACTAATTTTGCTTCTTTTTCTGGTTTGTTTAATGATACTTTTGATTTTTTATCGGAAGTTTTCGATTCCTGTATGACGTTGTTTAATTTCAAATAATTACCTACTATTTTTTATAAATATTCAATC
>DACB01000003.1:11731-44739 GCA_002494495.1 Methanobacterium sp. UBA294 | reverse complement strand
CCGATAACTTTACCGTCCTTGGCATAAGCAGGCATCCCGTACCACAGTCTCGGTGAAAGAACTGGTGCAATTTCCATGATAATGGCATGTATCCGCTCACCCATAGCACGATACTCCAAAGGATCTGGGCTATTTTGGAAAGAACAGCAATTTCATCGTCTATTTTCTTCATAGTCATTTCTGTTTTTTTCTATCCAATGTGGATGAACAATGTATTTATGAATTTTGGTATTTATGAATTTTGTATATAATCAGATTATTATCCCTTTATTTTATATTTTACTATTTATCATTGTTTTATATTCCCCCTTCATCAACGTTGCATCCCTATCCCTAAGGGGAGTTTCGCATATAAGGGTGACATTCCAACCTTGATCAATTATTTCTGAAAGTAGAGGATCAAGAGGCGGGCCATAATCCTCTCCTAGGACATGGTGCCTTCTCTCCCCTTTATCTGTATATTCGATGTGAGTATAGTGGCAGTGAAGTATATCTATGTCCAGTTCATCTTCTAATAAACCAAAAATCTTCCTATAATCATTTTTATCCTTAAACAATCCAAATTCTCTCGCATGCAAGTGTGCAAAGTCTATTGTGGGAGCGAATTTTTCATGTCTCCTGCATATCTCAATTATCTCCTGGAGACTTCCTAGTTGAGATTTTTTACCAGTGGTCTCTGGTGCAAAGGTGTAATCCTTAATTCCCAGGGATTCCAGTTGTTCAGATAACCTATCAACCGCTTTATTTAGTTTTTTCATTGCCTCGTCTGGAGTGTACGTAGTGTAAAATCCTGGATGAAAAACAATCCTGTATGCTCCCATCCACTCTGCAGCCCGGGCCGATTGGATCAGTCTTTCAATAGATCTATCCACCACATCATCCTTATTTGAGGATAAATTAATATAATAGGGGCCATGCATGGAAACCCGGATATCATTATTCTCAGAGTTTTCCTTTAGTTTAAGGGCTGATTGTTTTGAAATGCGCACACCATAAGTTGCCTGATATTCATAGGCATCCAGGCATTTCTCTCTAATATAACTACAAACCTTATTGGATTCACCCTTATACCCTATTGGAAGTCCTGCTGGGCCAAAACGTACGTCAGATGTCATTTGATTACCCTTAATTCGATTATATATAAAATTTTTACCGGTTAATTGAAATCTTTAGAATTGAAATATCATATGGAAATTTTAATTCTAAAAAGATTGTTTTAATATTAAAAAAAGTTACTTCTTCATCTGTAAGTGTTCATACGCTGAAAGGGCTGCAATTGCACCTTCAGAACATGCAACTACCCACTGGTTGAATCCACCTGTTATGTCCCCAGCCGCATACACACCAGGAACGTTGGTTTTTTGAGCTTTATCTGTGATAATGTATCCATTTTTATTCAGTTCTACTCCTAAATCCATAGCCAAGTTGTTGGATGGTATCTCCCCAACAGCTACAAAAACACCATCAATGGGCAATTCTGTATGCTCTCCTGTCACATTATTGTATATAAAGACAGTCTGCACTGTCATGTCACCCTTAATTTCTTCAATGGTTGAATTCCATATAACTGGTATTTTTCTTTTTTTCAGGAGTTCTTGCAGGGAATTCTCCGCTCTTAATGTATCTCTACGATGTATCATTCCCACAAAAACCCCAATATCATCCAGGTATAGTGCTTGCTGCACAGCACTATTTCCACCACCTACCACCAGCACTTTTCGATCTACAAATAGAGGACCGTCACAAGTGGCACAGTAGGCAACTCCACGACCCAGGAATTCTCCCTCACCTGGAACTCCTAAATGACGATGCTTACTACCTGTGGCTAAGATAACTGCACGGGCCTGATAAGTTTTATTGGTAGTTGTGATAATCATATTCTTACCATCATCTACCAGTTCTATTTTATCAACAAGTTCCCCTTCCTTAATTTCCGCGTATTTCAGGGTCTGGTTTTTCATGAGCTCTACTAGTTGTTTACCAGGTATCATTTCGAATCCAGGATAATTTTCCATGCGAGGAACCATAGAACCCATTCCACCTACGAGAGTTTTCTCAATTACCAAGGTTTTAAAATTCTGCCTGCCAGCGTAAAGTGCAGCGGTGAGTCCTGCAGGTCCAGAACCAACGATAATAACATCATAACTATCCATATCAGTCCAACCTATTTTTTATCTTATTTTCGTTCAACCATTTTTAATAATCTTTCTTTTATAAGTCGGCTAACCAGTTTTCCATCTGCTTTACCCTTAAGATCCTTCATTGCCATTCCCATGAGGGAACCCATAGCTGCCATTCCCCTTTCCTTAATTAAACCTTCATTGGAACCTATTAAATCACTGATTATGGCCTCAACTTCATCATCATCCATTTTTTTAAGTCCATGTTTTTCCATGGATTCAGAGGGGGTTATTCCATTACATGCATCCCTTATTAATATGGTGGTTGATGCCGCAGGTATGGTGTCGTCTTCTACATACTTATAAATATCAACTAAAACATCCACATTAACATTTCCAATATCACAGCCCTCCCTTTTAAGTTCCTTGAATGTGTAGGCTAAATTTGAAGCAGGGACCACCGGGTTCACATCAACCTGGTTCATTATCATCTCAAAGTACTCAACTCTATCCTGTTTAACCAGACTGGTTGCAATATCATCCGTCAACTTATAGGTCTCCATTATTCTCTCCTTTTTAGCATCTGGAAGTTCAGGTAGCTTTGATATCAATTTTTCCAGGAATTCTCGGTGTATTGGTTTGCTTGGTATGTCTGTCTCCACGTACATTCTGCTTGCAGTGGGTAGAGGACGCATATACTCTGTGTTTCCATTGTCAAGGGCCTTTCGAGTCTCCTCAGGCACCTGGACTAATGCAATTTTCGCCCGTCTTTGAACCTCATTAAGGGCATTCCTCGCCTTTTCTTCATGATCCGCCACCAGGATGAAAGCATCCCCTTCAGATGCACCCATGAATTCTAAAACAGCTTCTACCTCTTCCTGGCTTATCCCATATGAAGGAAGCTCATCAGTATGGAATATTCCTGATACGCCCATCTTCTTAGCATATCCAGCGAGTTCAGTACCAAACCGCCTTCCAGGTTGGATTTCTTTGCCTATTAGGCCTGAGAATCCACCCAACTTAATGGCCAGGATTAATCCTTTCTGATTCAGGGCTTTCTTTATTATTTTTGACGCTGTTCCTGTGAAGATTTCACTCACATCAAAGATATCATCATGAACTTGCGCATTTCTATTTTCAAGTTCATCCCTGATTTTAATTAGATTAATCTGTCTTTTAACTTCATTTTCAACCATGGTGGGCATTAAATCCAGATTTTGAACACCTTTGATCTCTATACGGGAACCATCGCGTATGGATATATTTAAATCTTGACGTATGGTTCCTAAACCCCTTTTAACCTTGGTACTTCTTAATATCTGGCCAATCTGATAAGCTACATCCTTTACCTGTTGAGGATGTTTAATACTGGGATCAGTGGTTATCTCCACCAGGGGTATTCCCAGACGATCTAGGCGGAAAATTTTCTGTCCCTCTTTTTCTCCAACTCTCCTTGCCGCATCTTCCTCCAGGCAGAGATTTTCTATGGCTACCCTTCCATGTTCGGTATCCAAATAGCCATCGGTAGCCACCAGTCCAGTTCTCTGGAAACCTCCGGTATTACTCCCATCTATGACCTGTTTTCTCATGGTATGGAATTCATCCACCACCCTCATGTTCAGGAGTGTTGAAATTATGAGGGATATATGCAGTGCCTCCTGATTTAAGGGGTATGGTGGCTCTTCATCAGTTTCCACCAGGCAGGTGTCGTAGTCGTACGACTCGTATATAAATTGAAGTTTACGCCGGGATTCTTCAAATGCAGCACGGTCAATTTTACCCAGCTGGCTCTGTGTTGGTCTTAATCTTCTACTTATTTTAAGATCAGGTTTTTTATCTATAAGCTGAGCTTTGCAGGGACTGAATAATTTTTCTTCTGTATCCAGTTGTTGATGTATCTCCAGACCCATTTTAAGGCCTAGTTTTTCATAATCCATTATCATCACCACTGATTTATATCAAAAAATACTTCTGGGAACTGATTGGACTAATTTCCCCTTTTAAATTATTTTGAATCATAGCATTAACTTCGTCAAGGTTTTGTGTCTGGCCCAGTACCCACATCAATTTCACGTAGGCTGTCTCAGGTAGCATATCACTGGCAGGAATTACACCTGTTTCTGATAGTTTACGGCCAGTACTGTAGACGTTCATATTAACTCTTCCATATAAACATTGAGAAGACATTACCACTGGGATTTCTTCTTCCCGGGCTCTATGGAGTTTTGGTAATAGTTCTTCAGGACAATGCCCCAATCCAGTTCCTTCTATTACTATGCCTTTATATCCGCAGTCTATGTAGTAATCAATTATTTCCGATCCAATACCAGGGTAACATTTTATATATGCTACCTTTTCTTCCAGGGAGTCATTCACCTCTACATCGCCTTCATGTCTCTGGTTGTAGTTGAATGATTCATCCATTACTTCGAGTTTACCATCTAAAACCCGGGCCAGCGGCTCGGTGTTAATTGATCGGAAGGTGTCTCGCCGCGATGTATGCATCTTCCGGACTTTGGTACCCAGATGGAGGTGTGTGTAGGTGTCGTTCATGCTGGCATGCATACAAACCAGAATTTCAGCAATATCTGATTTGGCGGCAGTCACCGAATTCATCAGGTTTAAAAAACCATCGGATGATGGTCGATCAGAACTTCTCTGGGCGCCAGTTAAAATCACTGGTACAGGTGTATTCAAGATGAAACTCAACGCTGCTGAGGTGTAATGCATGGTATCGGTCCCATGGGTTAATACTACCCCATCCGCACCTTGATTTATTTCCTGGGCAATGGAATGGGCCGCCTTTACCCAGTATTTCGGGGTCATATTCTCACTCAAAATGTTGAGTATAGCTTTTCCCTGTATATTTGCCTGTTCCATAAGTTCTGGATTCGCCCGGAGTAAATCATCAGCAGAAAATGCAGGATGTACTGCACTTGTTTTATAATCGATTATGGATGCTACTGTGCCCCCAGTGGATATTATGGATATATCCATCTTATCCGGGTCTAATTCCATATCCAGTGGTGGTAATTCGATTTTTGGTTTCTCACCCTTTTCCAGGAGTTCAGCCTGGGCATCGGTTACATCCACACCTATATTATAACCATTATCCAGTTTAAGGACCAGGTGTTTATCATCTGATCCATGGGTGTGACTTATGATCATCCCTACATATTTAACGTTCTTTTTAATAATTTCTACTCTATCACCGATTGATAAACCGCACGATTCCAGAAATTCTTTACATATTCCTTTATAAGTCATTATATTTTCCTCTAATTGGATAAACTGTTTTAATATTCTTCTAAATTAATTATTGATTTATATTTAATCTTCCAAGACTAGATCTAAACATATAGGTGCGTGATCTGAGCCCATTACCTGGCTTAAGATGGTGGATGATTTTACATGTTTCATGAATTCTTTATTTACGAAAAAATAATCGAGTCTCCAGCCAACATTTCTTTCCCGTGCTCTTGTACGGTAACTCCACCATGAGTACTGTTCTGGATCTTTATTAAATTCACGAAAGGTGTCCAAGTATCCGTGGCTTAAAAATTCATCTATCCAGGCTCTTTCTTCAGGTAAAAACCCTGATATTTTACTGTTTTCTTTGGGACGGGCTATGTCTATCTCTTTATGGGCGGTGTTTACATCTCCACATATCACCAGATTTTTACCTTCATCCTTTAGTTTGTCTGCGTATTCCAGAAATGTATCGTAGAAGTCCATCTTGAACTGCAGCCTTTCCGGTGACATTTTGCCGTTGGGAAAGTATATATTCATGAGTACAAAGTCGCCGTAGTCTGCGATTATGGTCCGCCCTTCACGGTCGAATTCCCATACTCCTAAACCATTTTCTAATTTCTCTGGTTTCTCTTTAGTGTATAATGCTACCCCACTGTATCCCTTCCTTTCTGCTTCGGAGAAATAAGTGTAATAACCATCTACATTCCTTATATCTGGTGGAAATTGCTTTCTTAATGCCTTTGTCTCTTGTAAGCATAAGATATCCGGCTGTTCACCAATAAACCAGTCTCTAAATCCTTTTTTATGGACTGCTCTTATTCCATTAACATTCCAGCAGATAATCCTTATCCTTTTGTCCACAGTTACCACCCCAAATTATTACAAAATTTAATATCAACTATATTTAGATAACGGAATCTTAAATAATTTGCATCATGGAACTTTTTTGAATAAAAATTCCAGGAAATAATTAAAAGTTTTCTAATACTACCTAACACAGATTTAACAAATCCAAATCTCCTCCAATCTATTTGAAAATATGTATTATGTAGTTTTAATTTTTTATTCATAAATTTCTCCCAAACCATGTTCATAGACCGGAGATTTTATTAACCTCTTATAACATAAATAACTGATAGGGATAAGTCAAAATCCAGGTCCAGGTATATTCCATTCTATCCCCTGTATCAATACTACTTTACATAATTTAAAAAAAAGTGGATTTGATGATAAATGAAAAATACCAAATTATCAGTAGAGATTATGCTGGTTGAGGATAATCCTGGAGATATACGTTTAATAACTGAATTATTCAAGGAAAGTGATATTGAAAATCAGGTTAACGTTGCCTGTGACGGTGAACAAGCTCTTATGATGCTTCATAAAGAAGGAAAGTTCACCACCATGCGCCTACCTGATCTTATTTTACTAGATTTGAATCTCCCTAAAATAAATGGGAAAGAAGTTTTAAGGCAAATTAAAACAGATAACAGGTTAATGTACATACCTGTAATCATTTTAACAACATCCCAGGAAGAGAAGGATATAATTGAAACATACAATTACTGTGCCAATTCATTCATCACCAAACCAGTTGATCTGGACAGTTTTATAAAAATAATTAAATCCATCCAGGAATTCTGGTTAAACATCGTAAAATTACCCAAGGTAAATCAAATGGAAAATTTAATGATGTGAAGAAAATCAGATCTCTTCAATAACTGGGCTCAATTTTTTAAATTTTAATACCTGGTTTCCATTTACAGGTCCAGTGTATCATGGGCCCATTTAGCTCCTGCTTCCAGTATATCTAAATTTATACTGCTGAGTTTAGGTTTTTTTGCAAAGGTATCCTGGATAGCATGCCTGAAATCTTCAGGAGAAAGTCCGGTAGATGTCATGGCCATTACTACTCCCAACATGACAGTGTTTACAGCTTTAACTACTCCAAATTCCTTTGCTATCTTTAGTGCGGGTACTGATATTGTTTTAACACCTTCGGGTCCTTCATAATCCCCTAAATCACTGTTATAAAGGATTGTTCCTCCTTTTTTAACCTGATGGGCAAATTTCTTTAAAGATGGATAGTTCAGGGCCACAAGTAAATCAAGGTCATGTGCAACTGGTAAGCTTATGGTTTCACCAGAAATCACTACTGTACAGTCTGACGTACCTCCACGCTGTTCAGGGCCATAGGCAGGGTAAAATGACACGTATCTCCTTGCATTATATGCTGCCTGAGCCAGGGTAAGACCCATACTCATTACTCCTTGCCCACCGAATCCAGATATCTTCGCTACGCGCAATTTGAATCCGGGGTCATCCTGGGCATCCAGTGTTTTCTCCCCTTCAACTTCGAATATATGATCCAGGGATTTCTTGGAGAAGTCACAGTCACCACGACAAAGTTTATCAATCTCACTGCTACGGTCTCTGAAAGTGGCCAGTGGGAATTCACCTTCCATTTCCTTATTTAAGAATTCTTGAATACCTTCAACATCCAATCTAAGGTTGGTTGGACATGGTGATAGTAATTCAACAAATGCATAACCTTTACCTTCTTTCTGTATCTTTAAGGCTTTCATAACCGCTTTTTTTGCTTTCCTTATGTGTGAAGGGTCTGCTAATGATACACGTTCTATGTAAACTGGTGCATCCAGGTTATCCAGTAACTCACACATATGCAGGGGGTATCCTGTGTATCGTGGATCTCTACCCTCCTGACAGGTTACTGTTACTTCACCTATGAGTGTAGTGGGCGCCATCTGCCCCCCAGTCATCCCATAGACAGTGTTGTTTATAAAGAACACTGCCAGTTTTTCACCCCTATTTGCAGCCTGTATGGTTTCATTTAAACCTATGGATGCTAAATCACCATCTCCCTGGTATAATATTACTATGGCATCATCTTCTGCCCGGGATATGCCGGTTCCCACTGCAGGAGCTCGTCCATGGGCTACCTGGACATGACCACAGTCAAAGTAATAATAAGCAAATACAGCACAACCCACAGGACTGGTCATGACGGTTCTTTCCTGAAT
Organism: Methanobacterium sp. UBA294; assembly: GCA_002494495.1. Lineage (GTDB taxonomy): Archaea > Methanobacteriota > Methanobacteria > Methanobacteriales > Methanobacteriaceae > Methanobacterium_A. Next base: position 36,326 of record DACB01000003.1, on the reverse strand, counting down.
ACCCAGTTGGTCTATGGCCTCTGCTATGAGTTTATGTAGTATTCCATGTCCACATCCAGGGCAGTAATGTGTTGCTGTAGGTGCGTCTCCACCCTTTCGGGGGAATTCACTGAGCATGGATTTTGGTTTGCCAATTATTTTCTCACTGTTATTTGAGTTATCAATCTTAGTTTTTTCATCCATGTTCATTCACCTCCACTTTTTGCATCTAACTCTTTTATTTTGTGTATTATGCTTTCAACGTCCATTATATTTCCACCCATACGGTTTACCAGTTCCACTGGGCAGGAGCATCCTATTGATAAGATTATATCTTCCCTCATCTGCCCATTACTCATCTCTACTGATATGAATTTAGATTTACCTTTCTGGGCATATTTTTTAAGCTTCTCTCCTGGGAAGGGGAATAATGTTTTTGGTCTGAAGAGTCCTGCCTTTATTCCTTCTTTTCTTACCTGTTCAACTGCAGATCTGGCTATCCGGCTGCTTATACCATAGGCAACCAGTATTATCTCTGCATCTTCCATCTGATATTGTTCAAAATCCACTTCATTTTCCTCAATTTCCTGATATTTTTCCTGGAGTCTGAAGTTGAAATCTTCCAACTGGTCAAAGTTCAGGAATATGGAAGTAACCAGGTTGTTCATGGTTTTCTCAGTTCCGCAGACAGCCCAACCCACATCTATCCGGGGCTTTATTGCCTCTTCAGGGAATTTAAGTGGTTCCACCATCTGGCCCAGAACCCCATCGGCCATGATAATCACAGGGTTGCGATATTTATCCGCGAGATGGAATGCCTTCATGGTGAAGTCACACATCTCCTGGACAGAATTAGGGGCTAAAATAAGGTTTTTATAATTTCCATGCCCTCCCCCCTTTACAAGCTGGTTGTAATCAGACTGTTCCGGGCCTATATTTCCCAAACCTGGCCCAGCCCGCATTATATCCACAATAACACAGGGTAGTTCTGCTCCGGCTAGATAGGATATTCCTTCCTGTTTAAGGCTAATCCCCGGTCCGGAAGATGCAGTCATCACCCTGTGCCCTGCAGCTGAAGCTCCGTAGACCATGTTTATGGCTGCTTCCTCTGATTCAGCCTGGACAAATTTCCTTCCCACCATTGGGAAGTATTTTGAAGCTTCATGGAGGACTTCAGTTGCGGGTGTGATGGGGTACCCAAAATAGCAGTCACATCCGGCGTACATTGCCCCAATTATCACTGCAGTGTTTCCTTTAATTAGCTGGGTAGCCATTTTATTCCCCCTCATCTTCTATATGACCTTTTTTAGCCTTTTTTGGAATATGAACTTCAATAGCTAGGGGTTCTGGACAGGTATAGTAACAGTCCCCACATCCTGTGCAGTCATCTCCTTCATAAATTACGTAGTGATATCCCCGGGGATTTACATCATTGCTCATCTTTAAACATCCCCTTTTACAGGCTATTATACATCTTTCACATGCCTTACACTCCAGTTTGTTAATAACAAGGTAAGGGCTTCTTTTCTCTTTTTCTTCCATCATAACTATTCATCTTAGATAATTAACTTTAGCTAAATCTTAAATTAAAAAAATTAATATGTAAATTGGTTCCTAAAAACTTTAAACTGACCTTTCCTGGTCTTTGCTTCTGATCTCTACCCTTCTTATCTTACCACTGATGGTTTTGGGTAACTCATCTACAAATTCTATTATCCTTGGGTATTTGTAAGGAGCAGTGACCTCTTTTACATGGTCCTGTATTTCAACTTTAAGTTCTTCAGAAGGTTCATAATTCCTAGTGAGTACTATTGTAGCTTTAATTACCTGACCTCTTATAGGGTGAGGCACTCCAGTTATTGCACTTTCTAAAACCGCTGGATGAGATAGTACGGCGCTTTCTACTTCAAATGGACCTATCCTGTAGCCTGAACTTTTTATTATATCATCATTTCTGCCAACAAACCACAAATATCCGTCTTCATCCATCCATGCTGTGTCTCCAGTATGATAATATTCATCATGCCATACTTCTTTTGTTTTTTCCTGATCCTGATAATATCCATTGAAAAGTCCTGGTGGTTTTTCTTGGCTGGTTTTAAAGACTATCTCGCCTTCTTCACCCACATCACATAAATTACCATCCTTGGCCATTAATTTTATATCGTATTTGGATGCAGGTTTTCCCATGGAACCAGGTCGTGGTTCTATCCAGGGGAAGTTAGCTACACATATCACACATTCTGTTTGGCCAAAACCCTCCATTAACCTTAAACCAGTTAATTCTAAGAATTTATTGTAAACCTCTGGATTCAGAGGCTCTCCTGCAGTTACAGCGTATTTAAGTGCAGAAAAATCATATTTTGATAGATCTTCCTTGATTAAGAATCGGTAAATGGTAGGTGGTGCACAAAATGTGGTCACACCATATTTAATGGCATTTTCTAGCATGCGTCCGGCGTCGAATCTTTCATAATCATAAACAAACACAGCACTCCCATTGATCCACTGCCCATATATCTGACCCCACATGGCCTTTGCCCATCCAGTGTCGGCTACTGTGTAATGCAAACCATCTTCCATTACATTTTGCCAGTAAGCTGTTATTATATGGCCGAAGGGATATGTGTAATTATGTTCTACCATTTTTGGAAGACCAGTTGTACCTGATGAGAAATATATCAGCATTGTTTCATGGTTCTGTGTTTTCTGGTCACCGGTGGGCCGCTCAAATTCGGCTGATGCCTTTTCGATTTCAGAACGGAAATTTAACCATCCCTGTCTTTCATCATCTCCAACCAGAACTTTTTTTAGGTTTATATCCAATTTTTCATCTGCCTGGTCAAAGTAATCTGGTACCCCATCTTCAGCAATGCATACTACCATCTTGATATCAGCGCTTTCTATTCGGTATACAATATCTCTGGTTTTTAGCATGTGAGTTGCAGGTACGGCTATAGCGCCTAATTTATGCAGGGCCAGTATGCAAAACCAGAATTCATAGCGGGCCTTTAAAGTGAGCATTACCTTATCGCCTTTTTTTATCCCACAATTTTTAAAGAAATTGGCAGTTTTGTCACTGTATTCTTTAAGTTCCTTAAAACTGAATATGCGCTCCTTACCATAATCATTGCACCATACCATTGCCTTTTTATCCGGGCTTATCTCTGCATATTTATCCACGATATCGTAGGCGAAGTTAAAATTTTCCGGTATATTTATTTCAAATTTTTCAATAAATTCCGAGTTGGACTCGTATTCTATTTCGGGTACAAATGAGTATAGTAATGATGTCATACATTATCTCCATTCCAATTTTTAATATTAAATGTATTAGAATTCCATGATTAGTTAATTTTATATTATTATTAGTTTTATAGTACAACCGCCAGAAATTTTGCTGGTTTATCATTCAATGCTTCCATTGCATGATGGTATTGTGAATCAAAGAATATTGAATCCCCTTCATTTAAAATGATTTCATTATCGTGAATGTAAAATTTCATGGCTCCCTGGATAACATAATCGAATTCCTGTCCAGGGTGTGAATTAGTTGATGGTTTAGTCCCATCCTTTCTGGGCTCTACAGTTACGACGAAAGTTTCTGCTTTCTTGTGGATAAATTTTTCAGCCAGATTTTCATACTGGTACTGTTTCCTCCTCTCCACCTGTACACCCTTATCCTTCCGGGTTACCGAAAAAATATGCATCCTGGTTTCTTCACCAGTTAAAAGAAGCCCCATGTCCACTCCTAACTTTTGGGATATTTCAAAAAGGTCACTGGCTGGAATATCACTAGTGGAATTTTCATATCCCTGGTAGTCTTTAATTGTGATGCCCAAATACTCCGCCATTTCTTCCTGACTAATATCAGATAATTTTCTTAATTCTGAAATACGTTGAGCGATTTCTATCATTTTTTCATTCATGGTAACACCTATAATATTGTGCTTACGTTTTTCGATTATATGCTGTTCATAATTTTATCCAAACAATATTTACAGACTAGTGTAGATTGTAATCATTTATAAAAAAATCAGCATATATAATAGTTTAATTTCTTATATATAATGATTGTTAATGATAATTAATTGAAAGTTTAATTTTTCTAAAAAAGAATAGGAGGGGCTTAAATGGAATTAAAAATTAAAGCCTATCAATTAGAAGTTCCAGAAAACTGTAATTTGATATTGGGACAGAGTCATTTCATAAAAACTGTGGAAGATCTTTATGAATCAATTGTAAATACTGTACCCCAAGCAGAGTTTGGGCTTGCCTTTGGAGAAGCTTCTGGTAAGTGTCTGGTCTGCAGTGCAGGAAACGATGCCAAACTGATCAAACTGGCTGAACGCGAAATCCAAAATATGGCCTGCGGACATAGCTTCCTGATATACATGAAGAATGCATTCCCCATAAATGTAACCCAGAGAATAAAAAATGTGCCTGAAGTTGTGAACCTATTCTGTGCCACAGCAAACCCAGTACAAGTTATCATCGCTGAATCAGATCAGGGTAACGGAATATTAGGAGTAATTGATGGGTCAAGTCCCGGAGAAATAGAAACTGAAGATGATGTGGAAGAACGTACGAAATTCCTAAGGAGGATAGGTTATAAAATGTAAATTGCCTTTCTCGAATCTCATTTTCAAATTTTTACAGTTGAAAAGAAATTTATAGTCTGGGTAACAAATAAATAAGTAGCATTGTCAATAAATTATATTTTAGAGGGAGTAAAATGGCAGATAATTTTGTATTTAGAAGAGGTACCGGGAGTAAACAGAAAGATAAGAATTTGCTAGAAATAAGTGAAGAATTTATTGCCCTGCAAAACCAGCGTGAAGATGCCCTTGTCATATCATTTATGGCTCCAGTAGATGATATCACTAATATTCACGACTATTTCGATAACATGGAAGAATTAGAACCAGTTACCCTTGAAATAGCTGAAGCAGGTGAAGTTGAATACTATTTCCGCGGCATATCCCCAGTAGAAGATATTGAAGATGGAGTGCAGAAGTTAAGCATCACTCTACAGTTAAGACGCGAATTTTTATAATTTTTTAGTTATTTTTTTTATCTATTTTATTTCCCAAATTTGAATGCTAAATTATTTAAATACGGCCTGATTAAATGTAAAGTTAATCACTTTGATTTCATTTTGAGGTGTTTAAAATTAATAATAAAGATGATGTTGAAAAACCTAAAGAAGAAGAAAATGTAGGTGTAGATCAATTCAAGAAAATCAGCGATAAATCAGAAGACGAGGTGGAAAAAATTGAAACCTGCTACTTCTGTCTGCAGAAATTCGATATAAACCAGGATGACTGCAGCCACTATAAGTACGGTAAATTCCCTATGTGCGATTACTGTTCCCAATTTTATGGTTTCTATGATTAAAAATAATTGATTTTAATTTTAACCACCATAATGAACTTAAAGCCATCATTTAGTAAATTTAAAAACCCCATTATGAATTTAAACTATTTTTATGAAATTGAAACTAGTATGGAATTTAAAAAATCATTAGAAACATAAAAAATAAGGAAATTCAGGATTTCAACTGTTCTAAAACAAGTGAAATACCCCATTCAACCATTTTCTTTACATCATCTTCATTTTTTGCCTCTGCAAAGCATCTGAATATTGGTTCAGTTCCGGATGGTCGAATTATAACCCATCCTTCTTCAGTTAATATTTTAACTCCATCTGTAGTGTCCACTTCAAATTCACATGTGGCTTCTGCTATTTTTTCCATAACTTCCACTTTAAGTTCATCAGGACATTCCACCTTCCTTTTCTCTGACTGGTAGGAAGGAAGTTCCTCTATTAGCTCAGAAAGAGGTTTTTTCTCCCTGGCCATTATTTCAATTATTTTCGCTGTGGAAAGAGCAGCATCACGTCCATATACAAAGTCGGGGAATATCAATCCTCCGTTTTCTTCCCCACCGAATAATCCATTTTTTTCTTTGAGTGCTCGGGCAACCAGCAGATCACCAACACGGGTAGCTATAACCTCACCACCATATTTCTTTGCTATATCGTAAATTGCCTGTGATGTGGCCACGGTAGTTACAATCAAACCTCCATTATTTTCCTTGAGCATGAATTTTTCAACCAGGGCGAATGTTTTATCACCGAAAACAAAATCTCCATTTTCATCTATACAAATGGTCCGGTCTGCATCACCATCATGGGCTATTCCCAGGTCAGCCCCCAGACTTTTAACGGCATTTATCAGATCATGGAGGTTATCCTCAGTTGGTTCAGGTTCTCTTCCTGGAAAGAATCCGTCTGGCTGGCAGTTCATGGTGGTAACCTGACATCCAAGTTCTCTCAGGAGATATGGTGTAGTAAAACAGGCAGCTCCACTTCCACAATCCACCACAACCTTAAATCCTGCGTCCTGAATGGAATCTTTGTCCACGCGGTGTACCACATTCTCGATGTATTCATCGATTATGTTGGAATTGTATTCAACTTCAGAGATCTCATCCCAGGGTACACGGTTTGGATTTTCATCAAAAAACATGTTTTCAATCTTCTCCTCCATATCATCAGGGATCCCGATCCCATCTCCGTCCACAAATTTGATACCATTGTCTTGGGGAGGGTTGTGAGAGGCTGTGATGATAACTCCACCGTCATAATAATTTCTAACCGCATATTGAACTGTTGGTGTTGGTAAAATTCCCATATCTATAACACGGCAACCTGATGAGAGTAGTCCAGATATCACTGCATGTTTAATCATGGGTGTTGAGGTTCTGGGATCGCCGCCCACTGCAACCTGACCTTTTATCAGAGTCCCATAAGCAGCTGCCAGTTTAGATGCAAATTCAGGTGTTAAGACTTCATTTGCTCTTCTTCTTACACCAAATGTTCCGAATAATCGTTTGTTCACCATAAAACAACCCCATTTATTGATAGATTAAGATAAAAAAGATATTTACTGTATTGCTAATTTCAATTCCCTTTATTAATATTCTAATTTTCATGGATAAATATGTATCGTGAAAAAATTTATAGTAAACAAGACCAAATAACTAACTAATATATATTTGAGGCCCTTCAGTTGATTTTATAAATTTCATGAGGTGGAAATTTTATGGCTATAAAGAAAATTGCCTGGGGAATAACCGGTGCAGGGGATAAGATAGAAGAAACTGTCGATGCAATGCTGGATATTAATAATGATTTTAAAGAACATGTTGAAATTGAAGTCTTTATTTCTAAAGCAGGGGATCAGGTCATAAAATACTATGAAATATCCCATGAAATTGAAAACAACTTCGACAAGATCTGGGTAGAAATAAATGCTAATTCACCATTTTTAGCCGGGAACATCCAGCTTGGTAAATATGAATTCATGTTAGTTGCCCCGGGGACTTCCAACACAGTGGCTAAGATAGCCTTGAGAATGGGAGACACCCTTATAGCTAATGCCGCCATAATGGGTCAGAAAGCAAATATTCCCCTCTACATTTTACCAGCAGATATAGAAGAGAGAACCATCACCACAAAACTTCCCAATGGCAAGGATTTAAAACTAACCATTCGAAAGGAAGATGTTGAACATGCCCAAAAGCTGGCCATGATGGACAATACATACGTCTTGAAAACTCCCAATGAAATCAGAAATGTGTTTGAGGAGTATTTCGGTTAAATTCTATTTTAAGAAAATTTGAGTAGGAACAGAGTAAATGTTTCATTAACTTCGTCCTGGTAACATATCCAGGAATTAGATTTCTTTTTCCATTTAAATGAAGCTTCTGAATGTATTTCTTCCCATGCATTCCCCTTTTTAATCCAGTAAACAGTGGCATAAACTTTATCGTTGCTTAGATATTCTACTGTCCAAGTATCGAAGGGATTGTTGGTGTATGTGCCATTTTTTGTTTTATTAGCGTGGATCCAGCGCCATGAATATTGATTTCCTGAATAACAATACCAATCCCCGTTATTCATTCTCTGCCAGATATAAGGGTGTATACCCTTCCACTGATAATACCATTGATTTAGACCTATTTGTCTTATAGTTAACTGTGAACCTGTACTTGACTCCCAATTGCCTCCTATTAAAATCGTGTCTAAGATGGGGGGATATTCTGATGTACCATTTCCATCTGGATTGAAAATGATTGGGGTTGGAGTCAATTCTATACTATCATTGATGTCACATAAATCACCCGTACCGTAAAGAAGTTCAGCAGCCGTCATTTTGGTCTCATATAAACCAGTTGCCTCGTTTATGGTTCTGAAATTGGTTAAAAATGAAGAATCAATACCTCTTAAATGCAGCCTATGAACAAACCTGCTTGATACAAAATCAGGCTCTTCCATTTGGAGGTAATCAGCCGGACCATTCCTGGTTACGACCACATCATCAATTCCATTTGCTGTTAGATAATCTACAGCTTCATCCATATGAATTGTAGGATCTGTTAGAATTACTGAGTTATTCTGAATTGCTAAAGGTATGATAGAGGGTAGTTCCCCATAAAATCCAGCATAAACAGTGTTTACTTCAACATCCCTCTGATTCAGGATATCCATAACCTTATCAGCAACCATGACACTGGTCTTGAAATCATCACCACCATTTAATTCCTCTACTTCTAGTTCCTTAGAATTCAAACTTTCTATTATGTTCTGAGAAACATTCCCCACAACTATAACATGATTGATTTTATTGTTTGATATGTAACTTTTATATTCAGGGTCTAAAGTTTCAGATGAGGTGTATTTACCTGGTTCTGCCACCACAAACACAGGGACATCCATATAAGCTCCTAAAAGAGAAGCTGAAGGATCAGAATCAGTGATTATAACTGTATCCTGGGATTTGTAAGTCTTTTCGGCTATTTCTGTAAGGATTTCTGCTTTAGAAGGTCCGTCGATCCTTTCAACTTTTAAATTAAGCAGTTTCAACCACAGAACCTGCCAATTTGAGACTGTACCTACAAGAACTACTTTTTTGATGTTAGCTTTATCTTTAAACAGGGGGATCCATTCATTCAGTGGAAAGGGAATGGTTTGACTGGTTAAAATAATGGGGATCCTCTCTTTCCCAGCATAGGATGCAACTCCCACCTCCAGGGCTTTCATATCACTGGTTGCAGAGCAGATGATGATGGTGTCGTTATCTTCTGAAAATCCATTGAAGGATTCATCAGGAGCAGCGGGATTGATGAAATAAAAGAGTAATATGACCCCTATAATTAGACAAATAAGTAAAAGTAGTAGTTTAGGTTTTTCAGTCATTAAATCACTTATTCATTAATTCATTTACTCAACTAGACTATTAACATAAGCCATTATTCAACTAGGCAAAGTCAATTATTCAACTAGGCAAATAACATAGTTACCGTTACGATACACTTCCCTTGCATATGGTGGAATATCCATGCCATTTCTAATGAGTATGTATTCGATGTTGTCCTTTAATAATTGTTCCCTGTTTAAATTGCCAATATCACCCATATTCCTTTTAAATACAGATTTGGGCATGCTTTCGCTGTAACCCCCCTTTATTACCTTCATTCTTGTTGTTGAGACTATTATGGTATCCATATAGGAATCTACAGAATAAACTGTTTTATCCTTATTTCCATTATTTTTAAACCATTCAACCACACCTTCCCTGTTTTGGGCAAGTTTCAGATCTCCAAATCTATCTGCAATAACCTGGAATTTAAAAATATAATCCAGTGGATTTAAGATTAAATGAACGGTATCAGGGAATATGTAATTTGAATGGGTATCATCATGACTTACCAGATTAGGTGTGTATCCATCGGCATATACAGCACCTGAAATCATGGTAAAAAGGCTTAAAAAGATGAGTACCGTTAATTTAAAATTTTTTTTGACTTTCATAAACAGGCTTTTTGAAGAATCAATACCGTGATGCTTGTTATTTTTATTCAATATCTTATATAATGCATCTAAAGTGACTTTCAGCCCATATACTGCCATGATTATAAGCGGGTAGGATGCTACTTCCAAAACACGGACAGGAATCAGGTCAAAACCTATGAGATACGCTCTGCTTAAGAGTAAAGTGGATATTGCCCAGACCAGGATTAAAATACCCTTATTTTCACCCTTATTCAGCAGGATCAGAGCCCCTAAAGTGGCAAGGAGGGTGGGGATAATTCCCAGATACCTGACATAATATACGGATATGGGAAGGGGATATCCAGGAAAAATATTGATTGATGGGTGATATAAAATATAAAGCGGTCCCCACCACAGTAAAGCCAAAACAGACGTAATTGTTATGAAAATAAAGAGATATTTGGTGTTGAATCTTCTCTTCAACAATTTCATGACCGTGGCAAATGCAAACACCACTAATAATATCATGATCGCAGTTAAACTATGGGTTAAAAGCACCAGCCCACACAATACAGCTGAAACCAGGATAAACTTAAAATTATCCTCCTGATTGGCCCTATAATATGTATATAAAATCAGAGGTGCAAGTATAAGGCTTAATGTACCAGGGGATGCGAAAAATCCCCGGTTAATAGTTATTAGGCTGAGTATGGTTAATAAACCTGCAGATATCCCGGATATAAACCCAAACAATCGGTATGTAACATATGTGATGGACAGAACCAGAGCCATAGCCAAGAAAGGCTGCATTAATCTGGCCACCTGAAAAGGGTCTGTACCCAAAACGTAGGAGAGTCCGGCCAAGAGTAAATGGAAAACAGGAGGGTATGCTATGGGTCTTCCATATGGTACCACCGTTAATGGATCCCATAGGGTAAATCCATACTCCAGATAGAGCTGGGCTAAATGTATATGGTAATAAATATCCCAACTTAAAGGCCATTGAAACTTCAAAGTGGGAATCAAAACTATTAGAAAAGCTATTAAAGCAGGGATAACCAGGAAAAACGTCTTCCATGGGTTCATAATTGATGATTCTTCATTGGTGATAGGATTACCTCATATCAAATTTTGTTTATCAGGTTTAAACTTCTACTTCCAGCCTGAATACCATATACCTTTCATTTTGATAAACCAGGGTAAAGTAAGGTGGGGTTTCCATTCCCACATCTAAAACTATGTATCCTACTTTATCTGAAATTACATCTGATTTTGCGAAGTTTCCATTGATATATTTTCCTATATCCAGACTATTCAACCTTCCATTATCATAACCCCCAGTTGCTACAGGCTGTCTTGCTACTGCAACAATTACAGGGTCTAGTTTATAATTTGAAGATACGACCACCCCCTGGCTGTCTCCATTTGCTTTAAACCAGTTGGCCACATCTATCTCCGAGGGATTAACCAGGGGTTTAGTATATGACATGTAATATGCTCCGGTAAATATAACTGCAACCAGTATTAAAGCGGCTAAGGAATAAAATAATTTTCTGTTAAAATGGGTTCTAACATAGTCCAAACCCAGTCCGGCGATAATGGCCAGTGGGAATACAGCAAAGGTTAAAATCCTCTCACTCAACACATCAATACCCAACAAGTAAATATTTGCCAAAAAAAGGATGGATAAGAACCAGGTTAAGACAAGTAAATCCTTTATTTCCCTTCTTTTTAGGATCAAATATCCACCAATAGGCATCAGAATTACAGATGGAACACCTAACATTAGCAGGTACACTCCTAAGCCCGCTACCTGGTTAGGTGGGCTGATGAACACGAATCCATTTTTAAGAAGTAACGGAAGCCACCAGATGGAACCAACCAAGAGTGTGGATATTAAAAATATCCAGAAATGTTTTAAATTGATTTTTCTTTTTAATATGAGGATGGACACGGTGAATACTGTGATAACCATTACCAGTATCAGAATGGATAGGGAATGAACTAAAAATATGATTCCAGCCAGTATGCCTGAAAAAAGTGCATATCGGTAATTATTATCCTTTATTGACCAATAATATAGGTATATGGTAATGGGGAAGATTATCAGGGCCAGATTTTCTGGTATGGGTAGGACAAACCTATGGATCAGGGAGGTGGACATGGTCAGAAATCCAGCAAAGAACGCCACACATATATTGTAAATCTTGTAGGTGACGTATGTGAAGGATAATAACACAAAAAATGCAAAGAACGGTTGAGATACCCTGGCAACTGTTAAAAAATCCTGATTAAACAAGACTCCCCAAAAGGCTAATATATACTGGAATAACGGTGGATAAAATATGGGTCTTCCAAATGGAGCATAGGTTAAGGCATCAAAGTATGTAAATCCCTGCTCCAAATAAAGATGTGCCATATGGGCGTGGTAATAAATATCCCAGCTTAACGGCCATTGAAACTTCAAAGTAGGTATCAATGCTATGAAAAAGACCACTAAAGCGGGAATTATTAAAAAAAATATTTCCAACCAGTTTCCTGGGTTAATGATTCTATTTGGTCAATGATTTATTCACCCCCAATTGGGAACTTCATCTAAATTAAATAAATTCACAGCAGATGTAATGCAATTTGAACATACTTTACTTGATGTGTTAATTACAATATAAAAATAGTCATATACTGAACATGTTTTATTTCTTGTTTGGTTTTTAAAATAAAAAAATGAAGAGTAAAACAAATAAAGTTATGTTTTTTAACTCTTTTTTGGTCTCATTGTTTAGTAGGCAGCCCATCCAGCATCAGCTGAAACTACTGCACCATTTACAAAACTTGCATCATCAGATGCTAAGAATATCAGAAAAAAAGCATTCAAATTGAAATAAGATAAAATAGAACCCTAAAAATAAGAGAGCAATTCCTAAACATTTCAACTGTTTCATTTAACAAATCATCTTTACTAGGAAAGTAATGGTAAAATCCGCCTGAAGTTATATTTGCTCCTTCTTTAATTCACTATTTGACACATCAGTTAATCCATTTTTAAGATATAGTTTAAATGCAGACTCCATGATCCTTAGTTTAGTATCATTGATAATTCCCATTCCTCCTTATATGCTATAATATAGTTTACTATTTATTTAACGTTGTTGAAAATACATATAAACTAATTATAAAAAAATTAAAACAATTAATTAAACTTTTTTTTGATTTAATAAAATTATAATTTCACTTAATAATCAGAATCAGATTAGAAATTTGAAAACTAAAGGTGAAAAATCCTTCCATAAAACAAATAATATCAAGCTAGTGTTCCAAATATATAAATAATATAAAACTTATTCCAATAGGAGTTAAATGAAATTTATCATTGTAATCCCCGCCTATAACGAAGAAAAAGCCATTGAAATGGTTGTAAAAGAATCATTAAGATATTCTTATGTTCTGGTGGTGGATGATGGTTCCAGAGACCATACATCCACTTATGCCCGGGATGCAGGGGCAGAAGTAATTAAACATACCCGAAACAGGGGTAAAGGTGCTGCTTTGAAAACAGGAATAGAATATGCTTTAAATAAGGGATATGATGCAATGGTCATGTTAGATGGAGACGGACAGCACGACCCCCAATTTATACCCCAACTGGTAGAGAGTTTAAATGAATCAGATATAATAATCTGCTCCCGATTCTTAGATGGCCCCCCAAAGGACATGGCCATACAGCGGAGATTTTCTAACAAGTTAACCACTAATCTGCTTAAATTCACCACTGGCTATCATATAACTGATAGCCAGTGCGGATTTAGAATCTTCTCCCAGGATGCAGCCCGTGTTTTTATAGATATAACCTATGATGATTATGAATTCGAGTCAGAGATGTTGTTTCAGGCATCCCTAAATAACCTGTCTATAAAAGAAATTCACACCCCCAGTTCCTATAAGGGTGAAAAATCATACATCACATGGATTAAGATATTAAAATACACATATTACATTTTAAAACTATTATTAAGGGATTTAAAACGGAGGATAAAAAAGTGAAGCGATTTTTCGTCCTTTTATTTAGTATACTCCTGATAATAGTATTAATATTATGGATTGGACCATCTAATATTTTAACCGCCCTTGAAACCGCTGATTGGTGGTTTATCTTAATTGCAGCAGTTATACATATGGTAGTTATATTTATAAGGGCTCTTCGGTGGGGTTTTATCATCAACCAGACCACCAAATTTAAAGACAACTTCGTGGTAAAAACCATCGGAATCTTCGCCGGGAACTTTTCTCCCATGAAAAGTGCGGGCGAAGTGTTAACAGCAGTAGTGGGTAAAAATATCAACAAAATAAGCTTATCTGAAGGATTATCCACCGGATTAACCGAAAGGTTCTTTGACCTTGCTATTGCAGGATCACTTTTAATTATCGCCGGATTGTTCATGCCCAAAATACGACTCATTGCAATCATTGGAGGGATATTGTCATTAGTCATAACTTTCCTAGTTTATCTGGTTAACTGGAAAGAAGGCAGCGGAGTGTGGATATACAATAAAATACACCACGTAATCAGTAAACTACCCATAAAAAAAGAAAAATTAGACAAACTTTACAACCGGCTTACCACCGGTCTCGAGGGGATTATAAACTATTCAACTTCCTTTTCCAACTTGAAAAATATATCATTTGTATTTATATTATCCCTGATGTCCTGGTTACTGGAATGTGTCAGACTTTACACTGTATTCTACGCATTTCATGTTCAAATGGATTTTACTGCAATAATCATTATTTTCCTTCTGGCCAATGTAATTGGGATCCTAAGCGCACTCCCCGGTGGTATTGGTTCAATAGAAATTTCATTAACAGGATTATTCGTTATATTTGGTGTACCCAGCGCCTTAGCCGGTAGTATAGCACTTGTTGATCGGCTAGTATCCTTCTGGCTGGTTAACATAATTGGCATAATCTTCTCTGCTTTCTACGCCCGTGACATTCTGGACGAGATTAAAAAGTACACAATCAGCCTGTCTTCGTAGAAATAGTAATTTTAAATTAAATTTACCATATTATGCCAGTATATCTAGGGATGAAGCATCTTTAAGAATCAATTCCATCATTCCCTGGTATTCACTTATTTTACCAGTGACCTTCACCCTCCTGTTTTTGAAGCTGTTGACACTCATATTTACCTTTTCTAAATCAACTGCGCTACTTTCAAAAACTATAACTGTAATTTTTCCTGTTCCATCCATTAATTCCATGAAATAAGTGTTACTACTGGATGATTTTTTCACATTCTGCACCACCCCTACCAGTGATACGTCTTCATCAAGCATCCCACGGTTAATTTCGTTGATTTTAATTTCTCTAGGAGATATCATGTTAACTGAGAACAGCATACCCATTAAACCTACAATTGACATTGCTAGCGCAATTTTAAAGATTTGACTGTCTTCCATTTGGATCACTTAGACGTACATTTCAAGTGTATTAATTAATTTAAAAAAAGTATTATTTAATCTTTGTTAACACTTGAAACAAAATAAAAAACAGATCTAAATAAGCTTCATATTGGCAAACATAGACTCTACACGTTCAACCGTGTCGATATCATCTATACTAATGTCTGTCCTGATCCGTTTAACAACCGGGAACCTTAAAGAGTAGCCGCTCTCATATTCCGGGCTTTTAACTATCTCGCTGAAAGCTACTTCCAGGATTATAGATGGTACCATCTCCACTTTCCGGCCTACTTTACGGGTTATAAGGGGCTCGGACATTTTACTCAACTCCAAAAGTGTTTTATCATCCAGTCCTGTAGCCACATGAGCCAGCGTTTTAAGTTCCTTATTTTCATCCTGTAAGGCCAGTAGGAATGAACCAATTAGATTTGCCCTTCGACCTTTCCCATAAGTTCCACCCACAACCACCAAGTCCAGGGTTTCTGGAGTGGCCTTCCACTTCACCATCCTCTTACCTCTTAATCCTGGTGTGTAAGGCGCATTTGGATCCTTTAGCATAACCCCCTCATGACCCTCTTCAATGGACTCATTAAAGAGGTTTAGGGCTAAATCAGATGTCTCAGGTGTGACTTTAACCTGTTTACTTAGTTCAAGCTTTCCAGGTATGACTTCCACTATTTCTTCCAACAACTTCCTTCTATCCTTAAAAGGCTCATCTAGAGTTGGTTTTTCATAGTAGAGAACATCAAATAGGTAAAGGGTAAGTGGAATTTCTTCCCTGAGTCTGTCAATCTCATACTTTCTCCGAACTCTCTGCAGTATGTATTGGAAGGATATAGGTTTACCATCTTTAGTAACTATAATTTCCCCTTCAACTATAAAATTAGCGGGTTTTATAGATTTTTTAATATATTCAGTTATCTCTGGAACCGCATTACTGATATTTTCCAATCTCCGGGTGAACAGGTTTATATCATCGCCCTCCCTGTGTATCTGAACCCTTATACCATCATATTTAGTCTCACAGAGAGCGTACCCCATCTCTTTAATACTTTCTTTGTATCCTGGAGATAATTGGGCAAGCATGTGTTTTACGGGTTTTCCTGGTTTGAGGGTTAATTTGTCTAACCCTTCTACTCCTTCTTCCCTTGCCGTCTTCGCTACCAGTCCCAGGTCATTGGTGAGCATATGTGCCCTATCAACCGTTTCTTTAGGTACGTTGAAAGCTTGGGAAATAGCATCCACAAGTGTTCCTTCACCTACACCCACCCTGAGTTCTTCAAGCACTGTGCGTGTGATGTATTTAGCTTCCTCTGGCGATGCTGAGGATAGGAGCTCCCTCAGTATTTCTAATTTCTTGTACTGTGACCGGCCTCCACTGATATCCGCGATTTTTACCAGGTTCTGATGGACCTTATCAATGGAAAGATGTTGCATAAAGAGCGTGGACTGTACCTTGCGCTTAAAGAGTTCCTGTGATGCGGCACCTATATCTCCACTGTCCCTGACTTGATCTTCCACTTCCTCCTCAGTTACACCCACCACCAGTCCTATGGCCTTCATGAGAAGTTTGGAACCTATGCCTAACTCTTCCTCACTCCACGTGGGAAATATCCTGCCCAGGGATAATAGAGTAACCACTGGCAAATTCTCTGGGTCAATATCTCCCACCATCTTTAAGAAATCTGATAAAATTGCAGTCTTCTCCAGTCTTTTGGTGGTGGAATCCAGGGCATCATATAATTCAACCAGCTTCTCGTACATCATTGCACTTTTTGACATCACAATTCCCCACTAATCCATTCATGCGATTCAAAATATATTCTTATTATTTGTATTCTATGTATTTAAAAGGTAGAAAATTAAAAATTAGATATCTAGATGAATCGTTCAAATCTTTCCTTACCCACCTTACAGATAGGGCAAATTTCAGGAGGTTCTTCCCGGGCGCATAGATATCCGCAGACTTTACACCTCCAGACAGGGAGCGGCAGATCGGAAATACTTTCTTTAGCAAGAGGTCCACCTTGTTCATTGGAAATTGCATCAATATTCAATCGCTCGTCAGGTCCTGGCCTTCTCTCTGGTATGGCACTTATTTTCTTTTTACCGCTTAATATGTCACCTGAAACATACAACCCACAGTAACAGGCATCGTATTCATCCAGATCAGGATCACGATAATCGCAGGGACATATAATATCTAAATCTTCTTCTTTTATTCCGGAGGCCAGCCTGCAGGGACATGCATCATAGCCATACCGGCCTCTGTTTATGAGAATTGATTTAAGGAGTGATTTGGTAAATTCCTCATCCTGGTTAAGATGATAACCAAATGACTCCACTTCTTTTTTTAAATTTTTATAAAATTCATCAACCTGTGCATCATCCACTTTTGGGTTCATTCCAGAGCCTCCCGGATTCCTTCCTCATTGAATCCAACGATGGTATTTTCATCATTAAGAACTACCGTTGGAAAGGATAGCTGGGGGTTGAACCTTTTAACCTCTTCAATAAGCTCACTGCGCTCATCACCTTCTAATAGATCGACGTATATGTAACTAAAGTCCACTTTTAAATCTTCCAAAAGTAATCTGGTCTTCTTGCACCACTCGCAGGTGCTTAAAGCATAAAGAACTACCTTACCCTTATTTTCACCATCAACATGGTTCCATGACATAGATTTACCTCCATTTTTAATTTTTATCTGAATTTTTAAAAATCTTAGTTTGTTTTATTATATGTAGAATCTTTTATTTAATAATTTTAAGGTTTTCTTTTTGTAATAATGAAAATAGGGTGTTGATAGATGTTTAATGAAAAATAAATGATATAGGATTATTTAATATTATCCCCGACCAGTTTAATTGCACAGAACTCCCCACACATGGTACACATATCATCTTTAGGGCTTGGTTTTCTCTCCCAACAGGCCCTGGGTTTTTCATCATCAAGCGCCAGTTTGAATTGCAAATCCCATTTAAAATTTTTACGAGCATGCGCCATTTTAATTTCATTATCAATAGCACTATCAATACCTTTCGCCAAGTCAGCTGCCTGGGCTGCTATTTTTGATGCTATTACTCCTTCCTTAACGTTTTCTTTGTCAGGAATTGACAGGTGTTCTGCAGGTGTAACATAACAGAGGTAATCTGCTCCAGCAGCGGCTGCTATGGCCCCTCCTATTGCAGATGTAATATGATCGTATCCCGGGGCTAAGTCAGTTACCAGGGGCCCTAAAACATAGAATGGTGCTCCTTTGCAGACTCTTTTCTGTATCTGTACGTTTGATTTTATCTGGTTTATAGGAACATGGCCCGGACCTTCAACCATAACCTGCACTCCGCTTTCACGGGCTCTTTCAACCAGATTTCCCAGGATTAGAAGTTCACTTATTTGAGGAATGTCAGTAGCATCGTGGGTGCATCCTGGTCTGAGGCCATCTCCTAAACTTAACGTAACATCATATTCCCTGGCAATCTCCAGGAGATAGTCGTAGTTTTTATATAGTGGATTTTCTTCCTGGTTTTTAAGTATCCAGGCTGCGGTGAAAGCCCCACCCCTACTGACGATGCCCATTATCCTGTCAGAATTCTTAAATTTCTCCACTGTGTCCCTTGTTACACCACAGTGGACTGTGATAAAATCAACACCTTCTTTAGCCTGATTTTGTATGGCCTGGAACATGTCATCTTCATCCATGTTGATGATGGCTTCTTTATTCTTAAGCGCTCCTATTGATGCTTCATAAATGGGTACGGTTCCTATGGGTACTGTGATTTCCTTCATTATTGCCCTTCTAACCTCATTAAATTGGGGTCCTGTTGAAAGATCCATCAAAGTATCTGAACCATACTTTACTGCGATTCTGGCCTTTTCCACTTCCCATGAAACATCCTCCAGTTCTGATGAGGAACCTACATTGGCGTTTACCTTGGTGCATAAGCCTTTCCCTATGCCCAGGGGTTTGCTTTTTCCGCCCTGATTTTTGGGAATAACAACGTGGCCATTTGCAACTCTTCTTGCGAGTTTATGGACGTCGATGCCTTCAGTTTTTGCTACTTGTTCCATTTCGGGAGTTATCTTGCTTTTACGAGCCTGTTCTAGTTGTGTCAATTTTTAGCCTCAAATCATACTGTAATCATTTGAAAATGAATCGTATAATTTTTATCTTTAACTTAATTAATAAAGTATCAAAATAATACTTTTTCCAATTCCTGGAGGTTCTTCTGAATGAATGGCTTAGCTTTTGGGTCTGCAAGTATCTTCAACTGTTCCTGATTTGTTTTTATATACGTCCTGTCTAAAATTTCCATTAAATCTTCTACAGGCATTTCCATGACATTTTTAATTTTCGCCATCTCTTCTGGTGATAAACTATTTTTATAGTCTTCTATTTGGCCCTGGAAAGATTTGACAACGTTTGAATTCGTGTTTATAACCATCTTTAATACTAAAGGGGGGATCTTGGTTAACTGATCCATCAACTGTAAGATGTCTTCCTCTGTTATTTCTATTTTATGTGGGTTTTCCATTATCTGAACTCCTAAAATGTGTTTAGTTTGTTGTACTCAGGGGCATAATAATCATCCTTTTATTTAAGTAGTAATAAAAATAGGTACATGAAAGATCTCCAAACACAGGATATAATGATCATAGATGTGCAGACCATCTCATCAAATGACCTCATCGCTGCTGCCAAACTTAAGATGATGCGCAGTAACGTGGGCGGATTACCAGTGCTTGATAATGAAAGATTAGTGGGTATCATAACCCACAGAGATATCCTGCTTGCTGGTGGCGAAGCGTTGGGTCTAAAAGTGGAAGAATTGATGAGTAAAGATTTGAGAGTAGTTGAACCCACCACATCAATAAAGGAAATCGTTAAGATCATGAATGATGAAGGCTATCAAAGAATTCCCGTAGTCCAGGATGGTAAGTTGATGGGATTAGTAACTCAAAGCTCCATTATTCGTGCTTTTTCAGATATTATAGGCCCGTGAATGGATTTCAAGAATGGATTTTAAAATATTATCCATTAAACCAAGGGTAGGTATTTTAACTCTTAATATTAAAGTTTAGATGTTTTAAATCTTAAATCAATGGTTTAGGTATTTTAACATCTTTTTTTTCCTTCAGTCCACCTATTTTTTCTATTCTTATTTTTAGTAATTTTTTACCATCCTCGGTAACCCCAAAAATTGGAATACTATCTCCAGCATGGAAAACCTCCCTCTCTGTACTTATATCTCGGATGTACCGGGATGCACAGCTGGTCACTACATCAGCATCATTGAAGAAAACCTCAGCATCTTCCCTGGATACCTCAGTAGTGTGGGCTACGAATATGTAGATCTTAACATCGGGGTGCTGGCTTTCCAGTTCTCTGAGCTTCCGAGTATCATCTGCTGATACCACTGTGACTGCAATTTTCTTATATCCCATTTTTATGGCCTTTAAAACTCCGTCAATCTGGTTGATCCTAGCAGTTTCTGAGTCAAGGATGTTCTCTTTGCCAATAACTTCCATAATTTCTTCGATGGGTGTGGTGCTTACAAGACCAGATACTCTACCGCCTATACCCTGGATGAGTTCTGACTCTGTTAAAATTACAGTTCCACATCCTTCACAAACCATGACCACAGCATCTATTAGTCCTTCCTCAACAAGGGTGTTTAGTGTCTCTGAAACTCCAAAAGAGAGGAAATCCTTCATTCTCAGGGTTCTGTTACTTGTACACATTCCAAAATCCCTAATTCTAAATTCAATGTTCTCTTTAACCTGTTCGGACTTAAGCTCTTTAATTCCCCTGTATTTATCAAATATGGGGCAATAGCCTATTTTTGGCTCTCCAACTTCCACCACTTTCCCATTTTTAATTACCACCCTGGTTTTTCCCAAGGCTTCGATTATGTGTTCATCATCTTCGGCCATTTCCTCACCTTGTTATATCTTTAAATCCTCATGATCTTATAGTACCCTTTAGGATAAATTTTTAATTATATCAGAGTATAGAAAATCTGGAAGAAATTATATATTATAAGAATTATAAGAGTTACAACCTTCTGAAGCCCCATAGAAAAATTTAAGTTAAATAAAATCTGATTTCATATAAGCCATCGCCGGGGTGGCTCAGCTGGTTAGAGCGCACGGCTCATAGGGTATTAAGCAAGTGCTCTGACTTATATCTGGGATACCGTGAAGTCGCGGGTTCGAATCCCGCCCCCGGCACTTCAATCTTTTTTTTATGTTGCAGCATGCTGTTTGAAAATCTGTTTCTACTTTCCACCTAAATGAAGTAATTTTATATACTTGATTTTTTTATATTGGAATTAACAGTAAGTTGATGAGGATTTCAAAATGGAAGACATTTACGAACGTTCGATTCAAGGCGATATTACCAGGGAATACGCTCTAAAACTAGTAAATTCCAACCCCTTTCAACTATTCGATGTAGCAAACCAGCTGCGTAAGGATATAGTTGGTGATGAGGTCACATTCATAGTCAATAGGAACATAGATATCACAGATGATTGCATGATAAAATGTGGTTTCTGCTCTTTTAGAAAAAGTATTGGATATCATATGACCACGGAAGAAATATTAGCAAGTGTTAAAGAAGCAGTTGATGTAAAAGCTACTGAAATATGTATATTCAGTGGTGTAACTCCTGAAATGACAGTTGAATATTACTGTGATCTTTTAAGCGCCATAAAATCTAATTTTCACATTCAAATTCATGGATTATCGCCGGTAGAAGTTTTCCATGCTGCAAGGCTGTCTGGAATATCCACAGTAGATGCATTAACTGATTTTAAAAAAGCAGGGTTGGATACTTTGACCGGTGCATCGGCAGAAATCTTGGTTGACTCTGTCAGAGCTAAAATATGCCCTAATAAAATTTCCACTGCAGATTGGGTGAAGATTATCAAAGAAGCACATGAAATAGGAATTCCCACAACATCTACAATTATGTATGGCACTGTTGAAACCTGGGAAGACCGTATCAACCATCTTCTGATACTGAGAGACATTCAATTAGAAACCAATGGATTTACTGAACTGGTTCCCATGACCTTTTTAAATCAAAACAATGTTTTAGGTGCTGAATTATCACCTTCAAGTGGTATGGATGACTTGAAGATACATTCCATTGCCCGAATCATCTTTGGTAAGGTGATACCAAATATTCAGGCTTCATGGATAAAATTAGGCACTAAGTTAGCACAGATTGCCCTCTGTTGTGGTGCTAACGATCTAGGAGGTACCATGATGGAAGATAAAATATCCATAGCTGCAGGGTCGTCTTACGGTGAACATTTGCCAAGGGAAGATATGCACCGAATTATAAATGAAATAGGACGCATCCCTGTAGAGCGTAACACTCTTTATCAGAAGGTTTGAAAAAAATACACACTACTTGATAGAAATCGCTTGGATAACTCACTTGAATAATTTCTATAAAGAGATCGGACTACATGGTTCAATTTTATTTAAATTTTAAAATTGAATTATAATAATAATCTTGAAAATAATCTTGAATTTCGTCCAAAAAATTAGATATATACTTCAAGTGTAAATTAGTTCACATTAAAGGAATTAATTCGATATATAATAATTTTAAGCAAATTATTAATAATAAAGTAGATTTTCCACATTTTTTAAAACATCTACATACCATCGACGAGTACGATGAAACTGGAATTGACTGCCATCACCAAGAGGATATTGAAAGACATGGTGTTAATATATAGGCAGATTCTCAACTGATAAGGGCTCAAAATTCATTTTAAATTGCATTCTGATGGATAATCCCATTGTTGATGTTTGAACTCTAATAAAGAATCTTTTTATATTCTGTAAGGTAATAATTAGGTTTAGAAGTGACTTGGTTAACTACTTAATAGCACATTTTTTACATATTAGGAAAATAAAAACGTCCAGATGTGATCTTATATGGTCAATTACGATGAATTATACTATAAATCCAGGTTTTACTGGGTGTGGAGGACGTTTATACTCTGGATAGGTACATCATTTGGTTTCTTATTCATCGCCTATATGTCTGTCGGGTTATCTCTAAATTCATGGGAAACAGCTTTTATAGCAGCAGCCCTTGTAGGTATTTTAAATACCTTCCTGTGGCCTGTTCTTTCCCGTATTTTACTACCTTTTATGGTCTTAACTGTTGGTATTGGTTCCTTACTGGTTAATGGTGCTTTAATATGGTTAGCTACTGAATTTGTTACGGGTATAACCATTGAAGGAGCAGCACTTGTTTTAACACCCATTGCTATGTCTGCAATTGCAACCATTCTAATGGGTATTTTAACCATTGATGATGATGCCGCCTGGTACAGGAGCATAATGAAAACCGTTAAAAAAACAGATGCAAAAGGAATTAAAGACACTCCTGGAGTCGTTTTCATGGAGATCGATGGCCTCGGAAAAAATATCCTACTTGAAGCAGTTGAAAGGGGAGATATGCCCACACTTAAAAGGTGGATAGAGGAAGGTAGTCATAAAGTCACTGGATGGGAAACAGATCTGTCCAGTCAGACCGGTGCAAGCCAAGCTGGAATTCTCCATGGTAACAATGAAGATATAGTGGCATTCCGATGGGTGGAAAAAGAAAATAACAATAAATTCATGGTATCAACCGGCCTGAATGATGCTCCCATAGTGGAAGAACGTATATCCAATGGCGAAGGTCTTCTTTCTGCGAATGGTGCTAGCAGATCTAACTTATTTTCAGGAGATGCCACCGACGTTATATTTACCTTCAGCAAGATGAAGGATGTGGGTAAATTTTATAATAAAGCATGGGAATATGTTTTCTCCAGCGCTTCTAGCTTCAGTCGAATTGTGTGTTTGGTTTTCTGGGATGCGTTTTTAGACTTCGTTTCACAGTTTATCCATATCATAAAGGATGTTAGACCGCGAATATCCCGTGGATTATTTTACCCATTCGTCAGAGCTGGTGCAAATGTATTTTTAAGGGAAATAACCACCCTGGCTATTACTAGGGATATTTTAAAGGGTAAAATTGATGTTAACTATGTTACGTATCTGGGATACGATGAAATAGCCCACCATTCGGGTATAAGAGATAGGGATGCTTTCAATGCCCTTAAAAATATTGATAAACAGTTTCATAGGGTGGAAATGGCCTCAAACCTGGCCCATAGAGATTACAAATTAATTATTCATTCTGATCATGGCCAGACCAATGGGGCAACCTTTAAACAACGCTATGGGAAAACACTGGAAGAGTTGGTTAAGAATTTACTACCTGATTCCCAGATATTCGCGGATATGTC
>DACB01000003.1:7017-11670 GCA_002494495.1 Methanobacterium sp. UBA294 | reverse complement strand
TCGGTGCTTGCATCAGGGAACATGGGGCTGGTTTATCTAACCGACCATAAAAAACGTCTAACTTATGAAGAAATTAACCACTTATACCCGGATTTGATTCCAGGTATGGTGGGACATGAAGGTGTAGGATTCATATTAACTGAATCAAATGAGCACGGGCCCATGGCAATTTGTAATGGTGGAAAATATTACTTGGAAAATGACACAGTTGAGGGTATTGACTGCCTGGCTAATTACGGTCCCCATGCAAACAGGCACCTTAGGAGAACTAATAATTTTAAATACACTCCAGATATACTGGCTATAAGTTTATATGATCCAGAAAAAAATGAAGTGGCTGCATTTGAAGAACTGGTTGGCAGTCACGGAGGGCTAGGGGGAGAACAATCATTTCCATTCATTCTGCATCCTTCTGAGTGGGACATTGCCTATGATTTAGTTGGTGCAGAAAAGGTGTATCATGCCTTTAAATCAGAAATTAATAAATTAAATAAAATAAATCAATAATGGGCTTTTTTAATATTATTTAATTCAAATTATCTCCCTATTTATGTAAGAAAATTTTGATATTCAAAACATTTATATGCCAGTAGAAGGAAACATACTTCCGGTGAATGATATTATTTTATGTTAAATATTTGAGACTACGGAGTTGAAAAATGCCAAGCAAAGATGAAATAATAGAGATTGTACAAGAAAACGATGTTGAATTTATCAGGCTATGGTTTACTGATATAAACGGAATTCTTAAAAGTTTTGCCATAACAGAGGATGAACTAGAAACAGCACTTACTGTGGGAATGGGATTCGATGGGTCCAGTATAACTGGATTCCAGTGTATCGAAGAATCCGACATGATTGCCATGCCTGACCTAGATACTTTCCAACTTATCCCCTGGAGGCCAACGGAAAAAGCAGTGGCCAGAATGATTTGTGATGTCCTTATACCTGGAGGAAAACCATACGAAGGAGATCCAAGGTACGTTTTAAGAAGGGCTCTGGAAAAAATGAAAAAATTTGGCTTCGACCAGTTCAACGTTGGCCCTGAACTAGAATTTTTTTACTTCGCATCCGCTGAACACCCAGAACCTATTGACAATGGTGGATACTTTGATCTCACGCCACTGGACTTGGCTTCTGATTTAAGGAGAGATACAGTTCTAGCACTTAAAGATTTGGGAATTCATGTTGAATATTCCCACCACGAAGGAGCTCCATCTCAGCATGAGATTGATATGAGATACGACGAGGCCCTTAAAATGGCCGACAACATGGTTACCTACAAATTAGCAGTTAAAGAAATTGCATTCCAATATGGTCTTCATGCTACGTTCATGCCTAAACCCCTCTTTGGTGAAAACGGTTCTGGTATGCATGTCCATCAGTCATTATTTAAAGGAGAAAAAAATGCTTTCTTCGATGCAAATGACGAGTTCAACCTTTCAGACGATGCAAAATCATACATTGGCGGAATTTTAACCCATGCACCGGAAATTGTTTCCATACTAAATCCAACAATTAACTCATTTAAAAGGTTAGTTCCTGGATACGAAGCACCAGTATACATTGCATGGTCCAGAAGAAACAGATCAGCTTTAGTCCGCGTACCTTTGTACCAGCCCGGTAAAGAACTTTCCACCAGGATGGAACTAAGGTGTCCTGACCCAGCTGGTAACCCATACCTGCAGCTTGCAGCTATGCTCATGGCAGGACTTAAAGGGATCGAAGAAGGATACGAGATGCCTGATCCTATGGAATTCAATCTATATGACTTAAGTGATTCAGAAAGAGAATCTAAAGGGATTAAATCATTGCCTGCTTCATTAAACCAGGCAATAACTATATCAGAAAAATCTGATTTGGTTAAAGATATTCTGGGCCCACATAGCTTTGAAAGGTTCATTGCCCTGAAGAAAAGCGAATGTGAAGATTACAGGATACAAGTAACCCAGTGGGAACTGGATAAATATTACAAGCTATTATAAGTTTTATCTGGTAAATTATAAGATTTATCTGGTGAATAAATGCCTGATGATACTGATCACAAAAGAATGGAAATTTTAAGGATTCTTGCTGATAAGGATGATGTTCTCGGAGCCAAAACCATTGCCCTTGGACTTAAAAAAAAGGGCCATGATCTAGGAGAACGTGCCGTTAGATATCACATGCATATCCTTGATGAAAAAGGATTCACAGAACGTGAAGGATATACAGGAAGAAGAATCACACCAAAAGGTTTAAAAGAGCTTGAAAAAGGCCTTATCTATGATCAGGTCGATTTCATATTCTCCAAATTCGAGAATATGATCTACAGCACTACACTCGACCCTGAACAGGGCAGGGGAAATGTGGTGGTAAACAGTTCCATTTTCTATGATAAAAAAGGGGTACTGAACATCTTGAAGGAGGTGTTTGCCAAGGGAATAGCGGTCAGCCCCTATGTAAGGCTCACCANNTAGATGGTATGTTACGTAAAGCAGGGATACCGGTTATTCTTCAGTATGGCGGGCTGGTAGAAGTTCGTGATTACAAGCCTGTTAGATTCACCGAACTTATCGCCTATAAAAAGACATCCATAACCCCACTGGAGGCATTCACTGACAGGGAGATGACCTCTGTTCTTCAGGTGGTTAAAGAGGGAACTGGACACATCCCAGCGAACTTCCGTCTGATCCCAGAAAGTGCCCGGGAGAAAGCGGTGGAAACACTCAATAAAATGAACAATATTGGAATCTCCGGTGTTATAAAGATGGGTAAAAGCGGAGACCCAGTACTGGGCATTCCAGTAGTTGATGAAATGGTGGGCATCGCAGTAGTTGGCGGTATAAATCCGTTATGTGCTGCAAAAGAGGCAGGATTTAATGTTAACATAAGATTAGCTGAAAAAATCATGGAATTTTCCACCATGGAAAAATTAATTGAACCTAAACCAGTGCTGAGAGAAGTAAAACATGGTTCCAGTAAACAGGTTAAATTCTTACTCTCCAAAGCGTGGAATCTCATAAACATGGTGGACTTTGATTTTGAAACCCAAGAAGGCAAGATAATCGCCAATATTTCCCATGTAAATAAGGAGGATACAGAAGACGCCCTCGATCTCTTCAATGAGGTGATGTCGAAACCAGAGTACTGCGCCAGTAAATATTTCAAGATAATGCCCAACCTGAAGGAGGGAAAAACCAGTGTTGCTACAGTGTGCAGTTTGACCATCGACGGTATTTTAAACAAAAAGGGGATACCCTCGGCACCTAAGTATGGGGGTATCCTGGAAACCCATGCGATAAACCCTCGTTTCATTGAATTAACAGCCTACAGTGGTTCGTCCATTGATCCGCATGAGATATACATGACCAAGGGTATGACTTCGGTTCTGGAATCAGTTAAGAGTCATGGAAGGATTCTTGCCAGTTTAAAGGAGATACCATATATAGCCAGGTCAGATATCCTGGAAATTCTGGACGATGCTAAAAAAACAGGTTTTTCAATCTTAAAAGTTGGAAAACCAAGCGAACTCATCTACAACGCTAAAGTAGAAAAGTACCATGTTGGTATAATTACTCCCGGCGGTTTAAATCCAATAACTGCAATCAGAGAAGCTGGGATACATGTGGAACCTAAGGCAGCGGAGACTATGCTGGATATCTCCCAGATGGAAGAGTTTTAATCCATCAATATTTTAATCTTTGAATAATTAATTTTTGGATTCAAAATAGCAAATATTTTTTTTTTATTTTATGAATCAAAATTTCAGTCTATAAATCTATTATCTGATCGCATATCTGTGGCTTTATGATGATTATCTTCAAACCAACCAATACACAAATCTTCATCTTCCCTTCTTTCCATCTGAGGTATGTATGGTTTAATATCAAGTAGAGGCGTCCCATCTAAAATATCAACGTTTGATATGTAGAGTATTTTGTCAATTATTTTATCCAAAGCTACCACCGACAAACCTATGGGATTCGGACGTTTAGGAGCTCTAGTTGCAAATATACCATGTTTTTTGTCATCCATAAATGGTTTGACCTTTAATGAAAATCCATTGCTGAGATGAAAGTGGTAGATGAGGATGATGTGGGAAAATTCCTCCAGATCTGTCAGGCCTTCAGTGTATTGCTCCTTTATATGAATTTCACCTTTAACACCGCAAGCACCAACAGGTTGGATGGGCATGCCTTTTAGTTCCTTAAATGGTGATTTGATGATTCCTATTGGTTCATATGTGATTTTATCCAATTTTACCAGTCCTTTTTTTTAAATCATATTATATTTTATGACATGACATTTAATTATTAATACAATAACAAATAAACATATAAAGAGGTGATTTGCATGAAAACTAGTGCTAGAAATAAATTAGAAGGTACTATAGAAAATGTAGATTTAGGAGCTGTTATGGCTAATATTAAAATAAAAGTAGAAAACCCCGGATTAATCACTGCAATGATTACTAAGGAATCTGCAGAAGAGCTTGGACTTACAAAAGGCGACAAAGTTGTGGCAATAATTAAATCTACCGATGTTATGGTTGGTAAATAGATTTTATTTATAAAGATTTATATATTTTATAAAGATTTATAAAAAATTAATATTTTTCCAAATCCGATATGTTTATATAGACATATCGTTTAATAGAGATCATCAGACAAA
>DACB01000003.1:6564-7007 GCA_002494495.1 Methanobacterium sp. UBA294 | reverse complement strand
TGTATAAAAGTCTGTGAACAGGGAGCAATCGTTAACGAAAATGATGACCCAGTTTTAATCCCAGAAAATTGTGATGATTGTGATTTATGTATTCAAAGTTGTCCCAATCAAGCTATATCAAAGAAAAGTTAGAGGAGATAAAAAATGGTGTCCGTGGAAAGAGAAGGAGAACAAAAACGTTCACTCAGTTATAGAAAAAATAAATGCGTTGGTTGCGGCATATGCTCAGACATATGCCCAACCGAAGCTTTAAGGTTAGGGCCATTAGTACCCATAGCTAGGGGTCTCGTTGACATGGATTACGTCAATGTGGATAAAAATAAATGTGCACTATGTGGTTTATGCGCTTCATCCTGCCCATTCGATGCATTCCAGTTCAAAATTGATGATATAAACATCAAAGAAAATGAACTATATCCAAAATGGAAAAGTAGCGCAGAAAT
>DACB01000003.1:0-6535 GCA_002494495.1 Methanobacterium sp. UBA294 | reverse complement strand
TGTATATACTGCGGTATCTGTGATGAGATGTGCCCAGCAGACGCCATAACCATGAACAATGAAAACATTCAAGATCCTGAGATTATTGTAGATAAAGATAAATGTGTATATTGTCTGATCTGTAAGCGTGCCTGTCCAGTTGATGCTATAAAAGCTGCCTGTAGATCATGTTCATATGGAGAATACGAGATAAACCCCGAAGACGCAGATACCAAAGGATACACCTTCATCGATAACGAAACATGTGTAAACTGCGGATGGTGCCAGGAAATCTGCCCGGTAGACGCCGCTATTGTCTCCAAACCCTTTGAAGGTGAAGCAATATTTGCAGAAGAAGCTGAATGTAAGGGAGAATCATGCCATGCATGTATGGATATCTGCCCCTGCAACGCTGTATCCCTCGAGGATGGTAAATCAGTTATAAACCCGGATTTCTGTATTCTCTGCGGAGCATGCGCAAAAGCCTGCCCTCAAAACAGGATCATCATAAAAAGGGACAAAATAAATCTGGAAAACGTTCGTTCCAAATCATGGCAGAAACAGATTGACAAACTCGCGGGAGTCGAGTCTAAATAATTTCTTTTTTTTAATTTTTTTAATTTTCACTATTTTTCTTTAATTATTTTTTTAATGATTAGATGAGAATAATTTTTCCCTAAAAAGTAAATAACCTACTCCCTAAATGCATTTTTTTGAACCTGTTGAATTATCACTACAATTCTTTTGATTAATTTACCCTCTGCCTTTGTAATATTTTAGATTATTAATGATTTGTTTTACCCTTATAGTTCCGGTAACTCGGCCAGGGATCTGCAAAGCCAGTAGAGTAGTAGAGTTACCTGTGGTGCTTACATAGCCCATAAAGTGTTTAAATTAATGAAATTTAAATTAATTTAGGAAATTCTATAAAGCTACAATTCGAATATATATAAAAAAAATAAGTATAGGAGATTAAAAGATATGTCAGATACCGGATTAAACCCATCAAACGGCCATCGTATCCAAGGCAGGACTACAGAATCTTTTATAGATGCCAGGGATGTTATTTCCCGGTTGGATCTTAGAGGAGAGGAGGTTTTTATGGATGCAGGTTGTGGAGATGGGCACGTTGCCATGGAAGCTTATGATATGATGGATGATACCGCTAGGATATATGCAGTGGATATTTACGGACCATCCATAGAGGACTTGGAAATTGACCTTAAAAAGGATGGAATAACCAACGTAATCCCTGTCCAGTCAGATATAGCGGATAAAATCGCCATTGATGACAATGTTGTTGATATGTGCCTTATGATCAACGTTTTCCACCATTTTGTGGGCACTGAAACCACAGATGAAGCCATCAGTGAACTTAAACGGGTAATTAAACCTGGAGGTAAAATAGCAGTCATGGATTACAAGAAGATGGACTCAGGCCACGGCCCTCCAGTTAGAATTAAAAGAAGTCATGAGGAACTGGAAGAGGTGTTCAGTAAACACGATCTTAAGATGTTTAAACTGGACACTGAAGTGGGAGAAGAATTGGAAGGAGGAATTAAATCCCATTACCTTATAATATTCGAAAAATAAATAAATACAATAAAAGCGATCATTAAAATTTTTTTTTATACTTTTTTCCTGCTACAAATAACAGATGATTATTTTAAATTAGATCCCATTTTTAGAGTTTATAATGCGTTTTATCGAAGCAATATGTGCAATAGGCATATCCACCATTGAGGTGTTGTTTACCTTCATCAACACTCCACAATCAACACATCTAGCCATTTAAATCTATTCTTAGAACATTAAAAGATTTATCCTAGGTTATTTTCCAATTATCCTGTTATAAACATGCCAGAAAGAAAATACCCAAAAGATTAATATACATGTATAAGAATGTTAAGTGAAGATGGTCAAGTAACTGCACTATTAAGACTACAAAAGAAGGGACTTTGTGATAAACAGCAGTTTTCATTAATTATTGATTCAAACACTCATAGTTGAAATTCAAGGGGATTTCAAATACAAATTTACACAATATGTTGAGCGAAGGATTATGTTAACTGAATTTTACAGGAAGATCGCAGACTTTGAAAAGGAAGGATCATTGGCCCTTAAAGTAAGAAAACAGAGATTTCAAATATTTAAAGATCTGATTGATGCTTTACCCCGACCTTTGAGGATTCTAGACGTGGGTGGTACCGAGGTTTTCTGGGAGATAATGGGATTTGCCGGGTGTCATGATTTTGAAATAGTTATTCTCAACATAATTGACTATCTAAAAACCAGTTATGACAACTTAACCTATGTTAAGGGCGATGCAAGAGATTTAAGTCCGTTTAAAGACAATGAATTCGATGTTGTATTTTCAAATTCAGTTATTGAACACGTCGGTTCCTACCAAGATCAAGAGAAGATGGCCTTAGAAATCCAGAGGGTAGGTAAGGTCTTCTTTGTCCAGACACCTAATTATTACTCTCCATTTTAACCTCATTTTTTCGTACCCTTCTTTCAGATATTTCCCATGAAACTTCGGGCATTTCTTTTAACTCATTTTAAACTGGGGTACCTTGAAAAAACTCCAGATAAAAAAAGGGCAATGGAAATTATTAAATCAATTCGTCTACTGAAAAAGAAGGAGATTAAAATGTTATTTCCTGGTGCCATCATCAAAGATGAAAAACTGATGGGGATTACTATTTCATTCCTTGTTTATAATAAAAGAGAATGAGAGGGATTTATGCGGATTTAAATAAGTAATTACATGGAAACAACAGCACCAGGATAAATTAACAAGGTAGTGGAGGAAAATGGGTACCAATCTAACTAAAATGAACACATGCCCCAGGTACTAATATTAATGGTTTCATCATCACTACTGAACTGGTACATGAATAATAGTACATTAATATCATTATGTGTCTATTTCTGAGATGGGTGTAAGTTCTAAAGGCGGAAAAGCCATCGCCATAAACGGAAGTTACAAAATAACCATTGAAAATAGCAGTATAGGAGATTCTGTCGCAAGATCTGAAAGGGAGAATACTATTCACCACCTAACTTTTCTCGAATTGATAAATAATCCAATTAGCAGTTTAAAATGAGATTCGGCTTTATTTCATCCGAATTCTCCTTTAGAAAAATAGATCTCAATAATGTTATGATGGATTGTTGCGAGTGTGATTTTCTCAGTAACAGATTAATATTGTAGTTAAACACTGAATATCCTTTTAAATTATTCAGTAACCTTGAAGCTATTCACGATCAGGTCAAAGTTGTCCTTCTGGTCGTCGAATGCAGAAATGGATCCACCCATAATTATACAATAAACCATGTTATTTTTATCGAAAATCACCATTCTTTCTTTTTTATTCGATCTTGAGTCTGTTGTGTAAATAATATCATGAGCATCCCTTCCATCTACTTTTATAATATTATCTGAATGCATAACTGCTCCCCAATCTTTTGCTAATTCATCTTTACTGGCAGTGACTATTTCATCAAGTGTACCTATTTTTTCAGTTTTCTGTACGATCACTATGATATTTGCGTTATGGACGTTGTTTGGATCGCCAACAGCTACAAGATCAGATTGCATGCTCTCATTGGTATTATTCAATTGATTTTGATTTAATTTAATCCATGTTCCGGGATAATCAAAGGAAATACCGTTTCCATTGTAATTTTGAGGCATGACCGCATTGTAAATAGTGATGCAGGATAAGACAATAAAAAATATTAAAAATACAACGTAATACCATTTCATGCTTCTTTCTCCGGATTATCCCAGTATCTTAATATTTTAAAAAAAATGCTTTTATTTTTTAAATATAACCCACAAACCTGATTCATCATTAATTATGGTGTAACTATGGATTCCAACATCTTTTACTGCTGTTTCGAGGTCATCTACTTGAATTTTCGGAGAATTTTCATAGGGCCTGTTACTTTGATGTTTAATCTGTTTTTTAACTTTTTTCTTTACTGCAGCACTTCCAAATCCACCGCCTATGAATCCAAAGCCCCCGGGCATTAATACCCTGTTTATTTCTTTAAAGGCTGTTGTAAGGTCATTCCAAAAAAACATGGACCCACGGCTGAATATCAGATTTGCAAAGTGATCTTGAAAAGGTATCTGGTGAACATCTCCTAGGATTGGCTTTATTCTATCATTGAAACCTTCATTTTCAATTGATTTTTGGGCAATTTCAAGTATTTCAGTTGATATGTCCATTGCATAAATTTCAAGATTAGTTATTCTGGCCATCGCTATTGAAAGTGCTGCAGGACCAGCACCAACATCGATGGCAATGCCCTCTCTTATTTTAAGTTCATCAACAATCTGTTCTGCAATAATGGGATAAATGGGTGCGCGGACTCCAGTAATTGATAATGAATCCATCGTTTGTAAGTCTTTATCCATTTAATTCACCCTAGCAAGTTATGCTTCAAGTACTCTGAAACCTATTTCACCTTTACAAACCTTGGTGTTGATCATACCTCCACTCTGGCTTATCTTACGGAGGATGGCAGCTGGGTCTAATATTTCCATACCAGCCAACATATCAGCACCATAATCAAATAGTACATCACTCATAGGAGTACTGGGCCCCATTATTATAGTATATGCATCAGTATTTTTGGCCAGGTTTAGGTAACGTTCCAATCCTTTATTTATCAGTGTAGATCCAGTTATAACCAGAATATCACTTCCGGGGAATACATATTCTGCTGCTGATTCTGTGATTATTCCTTCTTTAGGGTTTATAAGGGATTGATCAGATTCTAAGACCCATAACTCTTTGGCTACGGATCTTATCTCATCTATCTTGGGAAACTTACCCACCATGGTGACCTTCTTATTTTTACTTTCCTCTATAATAATATCTTGAGCATTTACGCCCTTTTTCCCCTTTGGTTTAAACATGGAATTAATGGCAGCCACGCCAATGCTAGATTCCACCAGATTCCAGGATTTAATATAATCAGCCAGCTCTAATGTGGTTTTACTTGTTAATTCACCCATATCTCGAGTGTAATTGCCATGAGCTATTGGGATGCCATAGGTCTTGGAAACTCCCCCATATTTTCCATGAACGCCAGTCCAGGATATCCCAACCCTTACATCATTCACTGGAGAATTATTTATACTTGCAGCTTCGATTAGTTCATTAATTAGCTTCATTTAATTTATCCTATATTTTTTGATAGTATGGACCTTCAGCACAGGCTTTACAAAGTATTCGACCATCAATTATAACCTCTCGTCTATCAAGTACCCTGTCTCCACATTCTTCGCAAAAGGCCTTGAATTTAGGGAATCCTGGAATGTCATTTTCTTTAATATCAACTTTTACTTCTTCTATTACAAGGAGTTCTTCTTCAGGAGTTTTGGAGAGTTTTTCCACCATTTCTTTCATATCTGGTTTTGTATTGCCTTCATTTGATGAATCCGAAGATGTAGGGGGACCTAATAATACAGAAACTCTAACTGCCTTTCCATTTGACAGATCCAAGAATGTGGCAGCAAATTTACCGTAATCCTTGTATTTTAGGGTTCGATGCCCCATGGTGATCCCGGTTACGGCCTGAACTGCATCTGCCATGCAACGGTCTATCTCCACGTATACCATTAAGTCACGATTCCTCACAAAAGGGTCCATTCCTAGTTCTCTCATCCCTGCCATGGCAACTCTAGTCCCTAAAACTATGCCGGGACATACTTCACCATGGAAATTCCTGCCTTTCTCAAGTAAAATGTCAAAATCACTCATCTTATTCCTCCTAGCATGTTTTGATGAATCCTATAAAATTTAATTATTAATTATTTCTTAATTTAATCCAAAATTTTTCATTTTAAAATAAAAAAAAGAAAAAAAGATTTTTTATTGTTTTCCACGTCCTAGCATGGCGAAAATTGTGCCTCTTCCCAGATATGCAACTAGACCAATAACTGCAAGTATAATTAACCCAATTATTATTCCAAGCAGTGAATTTGCATCGGATTCAGAGGGGTTTGCAGGTAATCCTGGTGCTATTTCGTTTGGTGCTGTTTCAGTTGCGGCTGGTTCGGTTATTACATTCACTATGCTTAATAGAGCTCCTGTTATTCCAGCTACTGCGCCAGTGATTATATTTCCTGGAGTTGGTGTTGGATTTGGAATTGGATCTGGTATTATAGGTTCTGGATTGTTTATTGTGTAGGTTTTCTTGTAAACTGGTGAGTAGTATACTCCTAGAGCAGCCATGTACTGAAAAGTAGTTGATTCTAAAATGGATATAGGTCCATTATAAACCAAACTTCCTGTGGTTGGTGTAGTTCCATCGAGGGTGTAGTATATTGTGGCTCCCGGTATAGTATTTAGAATGACTGATACATCTTCATTTAGTCCTAAAATTTCGTTTAATGTTACACTTGGCGCTTCATAGTTCAGCATATAGCTTATTGGATCTGAACCGGCGGAATTCATTGAAATTAAGAAGTCCTGGTTCATATTGCTTAGGATTTTTTCTGTGCTAATAGAACTTGCAATCACATCCTGTTCATTGA
>DACB01000012.1:37826-44842 GCA_002494495.1 Methanobacterium sp. UBA294 | reverse complement strand
TTAAAATTAAAAAAATAATTAAGCAAACTCAATAGTGCTGGGGGGTTTATCACTCACAGAAAGCGACACATGGGTAACTTCAGGTATCTCTGCAGTGATACGCTGGGAAATTTTCCTGATCATATGCCATGGTAATTCAGGTACCTGGGCTGTCATGGCATCTAGAGATTCCACCATCCTTAGTACCACTAAATATCCATAGTCCCTCATATCTCCTTTAACTCCCGTGGCCATGGTATCGGTTAAAACTGCAAAGTACTGCCATAGACTATCTTCTATACCTTCCCTTTTTACCTCGTCTTCAACGATTGCGTTGGCTTTCCGGCATATTTCAATTTTTTTCCGGGTTATTGGGCCTACAATACGCACGGCCAGTCCAGGGCCCGGGAATGGCTGTCTGTTTATTATTTCGGCAGGAAGGCCAAGCTCAGATCCCACTATCCTTACTTCATCCTTGTAAAGGTCTCTAATGGGCTCCACAATCTTAAGTACAAGTCCATGAGGCAGAGCTAAGTTATGGTGGGATTTGATGTTTCCCTGAGTTTCAATCCAGTCCGGGGCTATGGTTCCCTGCACCAGATACTCAGCACTCACATCTTCAGCTACTCTTTCAAAAACGTTGATGAACACTTCTCCGATGATTTTTCGTTTCTCTTCAGGATCAATGACATCCTCCAGTTTATCTAAAAATTCTTCGCTGGCATCAACGGATATAAAATTAAGCCTGTCCTTGAAGGTATCCTCAACATATTCAGCTTCTCCTTCCCGTATCAGGCCATGGTCTACAAAAACAGCTATCAAATTATCTCCTATGGCATTTGAAGCTAGTACTGATGAAACTGAACTGTCTATACCGCCTGATAATGCAATTATGGCTTTTTTATCTCCTATGGTATTTTTCATATCTTCAATGGATTCATTTATAAAATCAGATGGATTTAACATATATATACACCCTTGTTTATTATTATACTTTTTTTCTATGATATTATTTCTTGAATTCCTTACAAATCCTGTGGAAGTTTTCAAATATAAGATGCCCTTTTTCAGTGTGGTGCACTTCGGGGTGGAACTGGATACCATAGATTGGTTTGTCCTTGTGTTTCATGGCCTCTATATTACATGCGGATGATGTTGCCAGTAATTTAAAATCAGGAGGTAAAGTTTTAACATCATCTTTATGTGAGGTCCATACATCCATGGTTTCCCCTATTCCCTGGAATATATCGTTTTCATCAAGGATATTGATTGTGTATTTGGCGTAGCTTTCTATACCTGCACTTCCAATTTCCCCTCCATATGCCTGGGCTATGAGCTGATGGCCAAGACAAATTCCTAAAATGGGAATATCCAACTCCTTAATGTATTTGGGCGTATTGCCTGCTTTTTCTATGCTGGGACCTCCACCCAGTATGATTCCTAAAGGATTCTTTTCAATCACCTCTTCTATGGAGGTTGTATTAGGTATAATCTCCGCCGGGTATTTCAGGTAACCAAGACTCCGATTAATTCGGTGATTGTACTGTCCATGATTGTTGATGACCAATATTTTCATTGTAGATTCTCTCATTAATTTACTAGGATTTAATTAATAATAAAATTATCAATTGGTTTTCTGGAAAAATTTATATCTTTAAAACCATAAATATAGTGATATGGAATTAAGAGACATTTTATTTATAATAGTGGCCATAATACTCGCGGTAATCGTATTTAATGTATTTATATGGCTATTACCCGTAATAATTATCCTTATAATAGCATATATCATCTATCTGTTTTTAAAGGGGCCCTCCCGCTATTAAAAAGGTTAACTATTTTTTAATATTTTTAAGTAATCAAATAAAATAAGTACAATGAGGTTAACACATGCAGGATCTCCACTCAATTGGCATGAAGAAAGGAATGCTTTATGAAACTATTATAACCACTATAAATCCAGATAAAACACCCAATGCAGCGCCTATGGGGGTTATATGTAAAGATAAAGGTGAAATAGTGGTTTATTTACATGAAGGATCTCGAACAATTAAAAATATTAAGAACAATAGGGCATTTGTTGTTAATGTACTTAAAGATCCACTAGTTTTTGTTGATTCTACACTGGATAACCTTTCAGAAGAATATTTCCTAGAATTTAAAGATAATTATGCTGTTAAAAATGCAGATGCATATTTCCTGGCCAAAGTCAATGATCTTAAGTATATTGAGAGGGAAGACCAGTTCGGAATTGATAAAAGTTACATAATAAAGGCCGGCGTAGAGGAAATCGTTGTAGATAATGAGTGTGCAGAACCTTTGAATCGGGCAATTTATGGTGTTATAGAAGCACTGGTTTATCTCACCCGTAAAGATATGATAAACGGGGAGACAGAGAAACTCTACAACCTCAGGATGAAGGAGATATCCCGGATTGTGAACAAAGTGGGCTCCAAGAAACATACAAAGGCAATTAAAAAAGTGATGGATGCTTGGGATGAGGATAAATAATTATTTCTTTTTTTTAGATAAATTCATTTAATAGTTGCACAGATTAAATCTATGAGATCTTTAATTGTATACTATTCAAGAAGTGGGCAGACAGCAAAAATTGCCCGAGAACTGGCAGATGCACTCAAATGTGATTTAGAGGAGATTATCGACACAAAAAAACGATCTGGTATTCTGGGTTGGTTACGCTCTGGTAGTGATGCCATGAAAAAGTCACTAACTGTTTTAGAAAGAGCTGTTAATGATCCTGCAGAGTATGATCTTATAGTGATAGGAACGCCTAACTGGGCAGGTCATGTATCTTCTCCGGTCAGGACTTATATACATCAAAACCAGGCGAAATTCAAAGAATTAGCCTTTTTCTGCACAGCAGGCAGTAATGACTTCGCTGGACCCTTTAACGATATGCATGAAATCAGTAGAAAATCTCCAGTGGCAACTCTTGGTGTGAGAGGTAAGAAAATTAATGATGGGAGCTATAAATCTGAAGTGCAGGAGTTTATAAAAACCCTTCCCGTGAATGACATTTAATAGATAACCTTTAGCAGACATTTGAGACACATTAACAGATAACCCTTTAGCAAATAACTTTTAAGCAGATAAAATTGGAGTTCATATTTTGTTGCTTAATCAGATCGGAATTATTAAATCCCCATATAAACTTAGAACTGATGCGCCTCGTCAGGGTCGATATTCCCCGGAGATAAGTGAATTAATGGTTTTTGATGAATATTCAGATGGATTGGATTCAATAAAAAGACATGAATATTTGTATGTTTTCTACTGGCAGGACAAGGCAGAAAGAGATAAGCTTAAAGTAACCCCTCCCGGTGAGTTAGGGGAGAAGGGAGTATTCTCTATCAGATCTCCTGCGCGACCAAATCCCATTGCACTTTGCTTGGTTAAGGTACAGAAAATTGAAAATAACAGCTTATTTGTGAAATGGTTAGATGCCATTGATGGGTCACCTCTACTGGATATAAAGCCCTTTATTAAGGAATTGGATTGTATGTGAATATTTCTGGTAAAAACTTTTTCTAATTCTAATCAATTTCCTTATTTCTCCAGATAAAACTCCTTACGTCGGGCTTCCAGGAGATTAGGTTCTTTACCCACAAGTTCGGATGCTACCATTAATTTATTTTCAGTTTCATCCTGTACTGATTTTATAAACTCAAAACAGNNNNTCCCAAAAGATAAAGTGGTGGGCCACTTAAAATCAATATATCCGGGCTTTCTTTCAGGATATAATTTTTATTCCCATTATAAATCGGTCCTTGTACATCAGAAGCATGCATCACAGTTTCATTTTTATATCGAATGGTTATTGTCACAAGAAAGCCCAGTTTATTTCCCTTTGAGCCGTGGGGTAGGGCGTTTGAAAATCTAATTTCTGTATTTCCTTCTTGGAAGGAGTTACCGTCACTGTATGTTATATCCGAATTTAAATCCTTTAAATTTTTTAATAAATTCCTGGCCCTGGTCATTTGGTTCTTATTTATATTTTTTTCCGGATTTTTTAAGAACAGCTTCTTATCCTGATAGATATCTTCAGCATATTTGGGGCTTGAATCTAGAAATCTTCCCAAGCTGAAAGGTGTGAAGTGGTCGTGATGGTAGTGGCTGATGGTCACGATGTCTGCTAACAGTGCATGTTTCTGTATGGCAGCTCTTGTTTCATGTAAAGCGTTAAATTCAGTTTCCCATGGCGGTAAACCGAATCTCTTAGCCCCTAAAGATGTGCCTGGGTCAATCAGAATTTTATGGTCAGTTTCAATGAAGGTGGCCATGGATCTTACCCCCATACTTTCAAAGGCCAGTGGTGTAATTTTCAAAATAAAACATCCCATATAATTATTGTTTAATTAAATCAACGAACTCAAACATCTCCCCATCGAAAAGTCCCCTGTCACTTATCTTTAATTTAGGAATCACCAGGAGAGCCATGAAGGACATAGTCATAAAAGGTGAGCTCAGCTTGCAACCCATTTCCTTAACTTTCTTTTGCAGAATATTTAATTTAAGAGAAACGTCATCAGCACTTTCGTTGCTCATCAGACCTGCGATAGGAAGTTTCAAGGATTCAAACTGCCCATTTGAGGTGGCAACCAGACCTCCGTTATTTTCAATTAACCTATTAGTGACGGCAGCCATTTCCTTGGTACTGGTTCCTACCACAATGATGTTGTGGGAGTCATGGGCAACACTGGTGGCAATTGCACCATTTTTAAGTCCGAATCCGTGTATGAATCCATTGCACATATGGTTGTGACCGTATCGTTCTACAACAGAGATTTTCAGGATATCTTCTTCAAGATCTGGCTGTATATTACCTTTGTCAACCCCTAAGATTGCTTCTGATTCTCCGGTGATTAATTGTCCCTCAAATACATTGATAACCCTTAAAATTTCTTCCTTGTTTTCAGAGGATATTTCAAAATCAACTGAAGTTTTAGGGTTTAATTTAAATGAACTTTCAAGATCATGGGGTTTAACTGTAAATAATATTTGATTATCCTTAGCAACTAATTCTCCTTTAATATAAACTTCTTTAACATTCAATTTTTCCAGATCATCCACAACAACCATATCGGCCCATCTACCAGGAACAATTAACCCAGAATTTAAATTATAATGTGTAGACGGGTTTATGGTAACCATTTTAATTGCATCTACCGGATCTAAGCCATAATCAATAGCATCCTTGAGCATTAAATCTACATGTCCTTTTATCAGGTCTTCTGGATGTTTATCATCTGATACAATGAAATCCCCACCGGAATTTATTAAATCCTTTAAGTTCCTGGCAGAAGATCCCTGTCTTAGCATGACCTTCATTCCCAGTTTCCTTTTCTCTATCACTTCTTCTTTGATGGTACATTCGTGATCAGTGGTTATTCCAGCAGCTACATATTTGCAGAGTGCATCTCCAGATAAAAGTGGGGCATGCCCATCAATTGGTTTTTTGTGTCTTTTTGCAGAGTTGATTTTGGAGAGAACTTCCGTATCACCCCCAAGAACCCCGGGAAAGTCCATCATCTCTCCCAAGGCAACCATATCTTCCATATCAAGTAATTTGTCAACTTCATCTGCATTGATGGTTGCCCCTGATGTTTCGAAGGGGGTTGCCGGGACACAGGAGGAGGCAGTTAAATAAACGTTGAGGGGGACAGATGTAGCATCATTTATCATGTATTTGATTCCACGAATTCCCATTACGTTGGCTATTTCATGGGGATCACTTACCACTGATGTTGTTCCATGGGGTACAACAACCTCTGCAAAACGGGAGGGTGAAAGCATGGAGCTTTCGATGTGGACATGGGCATCAATGAAGCCAGGTAAAATTAAGTCCTTATAACTCTCATTAACTTGCTTAACACATTTAATAAGCCCATTTTCAAAGGAAATCTCAGCAGGATAAATTTCCCCAGTAAAAACGTTTAATAGGTTTCCATTAATCATATGCATCGGTCAAAAGTTCATTTGGAAATTATTAAAATTAATTCCTTAAACCTAACTCAACAACCGTTGCTTCCGTCTTATTCATGTCTGGAATCATGTTATATATACCGTTGATATGTTTATATGTTCCTTCAACTTCCCCGATTTTAGCGTTATCCAGGTTAA
Organism: Methanobacterium sp. UBA294; assembly: GCA_002494495.1. Taxonomy (GTDB): domain Archaea; phylum Methanobacteriota; class Methanobacteria; order Methanobacteriales; family Methanobacteriaceae; genus Methanobacterium_A. The sequence goes on along the minus strand of DACB01000012.1, from coordinate 38,722 downwards.
AGTCGTAAATTAGCTGTTGGATTACTGATATTTCCAAGGGGGGGATATCGGTTTTTATATTCTCTCTTAACATGTTCACAACAGCAGGAGCCTCCTGTATGTTGGAGGGGTTTAAAATTTCATCAGCTATGGCTTTTATAGCTTCTCGATGTCTTCCCATACGCCCGTAATCTCCCTCATTATCTTGTCTGAATTGGAGTAGAATCAAAGCTTCTTCACCGTTTAATCTACTCATTCCTGTTTTTCCATGTAGTTCTGGTCTAGCGTCGGAAATGTGTTGAGGCACATTCATATTGATACCGCCTATGGTGTCTACCATCTTTTTAAAATCTGTGAAGTCAACCACCACATAGTAATCGATTCTCACATCCAAAAAGTCCTCCACAGTGTCTATGGTGGTGTTAATGTTTCCATAGGCATATGCATGATTAATTAAATTCTCATCTTTTCCAGCAATTTGTACTCGTGTAGCTCGGGGTATAGAAAGCATATAAGTTTCTTTGGTATTTTTATCGATGGATAAAATGTGGATGGAATCTGTAAATCCATTGGTTGCATTTGTTCTGGCATCTGCACCTAAAAGTAGAATATTAACTCTTTGGCTATTGGGGTCTGTTTTTGGACTAAATAACAAATATGTGGCAACTGCAGATAACAAAACTATTATAATTATTAATATTAAAATCATTTTCCTTTTCATTTCAATACCCTTTTTTTATTTTATTATTCCCAGTATGAGTTGTTTTTCCATGTTAAATAGTTTTATATGAGATTTTTGTTTTATTTAGCGGTCCGATGGTTTCACTTTATTAATATTTCCCTTAAATCGTCTTATTGATAACTATAAGCCTTTATCAGTTAAAAAGATTACGTATTCTATAAATTTATATGGAACT
>DACB01000012.1:35982-37808 GCA_002494495.1 Methanobacterium sp. UBA294 | reverse complement strand
TTTTACCTACTACTCCCTTTATTTTAGCTTCAGCTTTTTTTTATGGTAAAAGTTCAAAAAGATTAGACAATTGGATTTCCAACAGCCCGTACTTCGGAAGCTATATTGAAAACTATAAAACAAAAAATGGCGTTCCTTTAAATGTTAAGCTTACAAGTATAGGCTTTCTATGGTTAACTTTAGTTGTATCTGCATTTTTATTTTCCAATACTTGGTACATTCCTTTAATTTTAATTATCGTGGGGATGGCTGTTACTTTGCATATTGCCCTAATTAAAACCAAGGATAATTCTTAATTTCACTTTAAACGGGTTTAATCTAATTTTTCCTGTTTTTCAGTTTAATTCATACTTTTTAAAATCAAAAATTTTATAATATTATATGATCAACTATTCATATGGAAGAAAAAGATACCTGTGAATTTATATGTGTACATGAAGATGCAGTTAAGGATGTAAAGTCTAAAATGCTTGAAGATGAGTTTTTTTTTGAAGTATCTGATAATTTTAAGGCATTTGGCGAGTCAACCCGGCTTAAAATCATGTACGCGTTATCTCAAAGGGATCTATGTGTTTGTGATCTGGCTGCTGTACTGGATATGAGTCAGTCTGCTATTTCTCACCAGCTCAGAGTTTTAAGGGGTAAGAATCTAGTCAAATTCAGAAGGAAAGGCAAAATGGTATATTATTATTTGGCAGATGAACATGTAGTATCCATGATTGAATTTGGTGTAGAGCATACCAAGGAAAAGTTATGAGAAAAACTGGATCCTATTTTTTTTATTATAAGTATTATTAGAAATTTTAATTCATCGGGATATTTTTTTAATTACCTCAATTTTAAGGGGAATTTTTTTTAAACCATAAAGTATTTATGTACATATGAGCATTAATTCATATGAAAATTGATATGAAAGTGGCGTCCCTGGCTAACCGGACCATTGAAGTATTAGACGGACGAATCAAATCATAAGTTGGAATTAAATTGCAGGATAAAGAACAACAGATAGACACTTGTGAAGAAAAAGTAGAAACTGGTGGTTACTGCAGTTGTGCTGCCGGTGTCTTTGAAGAAAAAGAAGAGGAAAACAAGGGTAGACCTATTTATATAATGGTTTCATCTGCAATAATTTTCGCGATAGGATTGTATTTTGAATTTTTCACCCAGCAAGACATGATGGCAACACTACTATTTCTGGCAGTTGTTGCCATCTCAGGTTACAAGCTGATTCCCAACGGAATAAAGTCCCTTTTCAAAGGAAGGTTTAACATAAGCTTTTTAATAACCATAGCAGCAGCTGGAGCTTTCTTGATTGGTGAAGGGGCTGAAGGTGCGTCAGTTGTATTCCTCTATTTTATAGCAGAATACTTAGAGGACTATGCTGGTGAAAGAGCCAGGAAATCCATTGGATCACTTTTGAAACTGGCTCCTGAAACAGCAACTGTAAAGAAAAAGGGCAAAAACATCGAAGTTCATGTACACGCTGTGAAACTGGATGATGTAGTTATAGTGAGACCTGGAGACAAAATCCCTGTAGATGGAGCGGTGGTTAAAGGGTTTTCAACAGTAAACCAGGCAGCAATAACTGGAGAGAGCATTCCTGTAGGTAAAAGGAAGGGTGACACTGTTTTTGCGGGCACAATAAATGAGGAAGGTTATCTGGAAATACAGGTGACCAAAAGACCCGACGAAACCATCCTCTCCAAGATTATAGAGATGGTCAAAGAGTCCCAGAAGAGAAAATCCGGGACGGAATCCTTCATCGATAGATTTGCCAAGTACTATACTCCCACGGTAATTGGGCTTGCCATAATAGTGGCTACGTT
>DACB01000012.1:0-35968 GCA_002494495.1 Methanobacterium sp. UBA294 | reverse complement strand
ACCAGTTGCCATGGTTTCTGGGATAACGGCTGGTACTAAAAATGGTGTGCTGCTTAAGGGCGGCAAGTACATAGAAGAAATGCAGAACCTAGATGTGATGGTGTTTGATAAAACTGGAACTCTTACAAAAGGAGATTTAGAAGTAACGGATATCATTCCATTAAAAAATTATTCAGCAAAGGAAATTTTAGAGATAGCATGTTCATTAGAGATGAATTCTAATCACCCTCTGGCAAAGGCAGTGGTGAAACATGCAAAACAGTTGAATATAGAATTTAAAGAAGTTGAAGATTTTGAATCCATCACAGGATCTGGTGTAATGGGTAAGATCCACAATAAAACCTTCTACATTGGTAAAAAGAGTTTATTTAAGGGTAATGCGGAGTTTCCAGATGAAACCATAAAAATATTGGAAGATGGGGGTAAAACCGCTGTGATATTGGGTTATGATAAAGAGATTGTGGCGGTTATAGCCTTTATGGACAATATAAGGGATTCTTCCAGGGCCACAGTTGCTGAATTGAAAGATAAGGGAATTGAAACCATCATGCTTACTGGTGACAATCAGGGAACGACCAGGGCAGTTGCAGCAAAGGTGGGTGTTGATGAATTTTATTCAGGCCTACTACCCCAGGATAAAGTTACTATCGTTGATAAATTATTAGATGGCAATAGAAAAGTGGGAATGGTGGGTGATGGTGTAAACGATGCTCCTGCACTGGCAAGATCAAATGTGGGTATTTCTATGGGAGCAGCAGGTTCGGATGTGGCCATTGAAACTGCAGATATCGCACTGATGCATGATGATATCTCCAAGGTCAACTTTCTGGTTGATTTAAGCAAAAAGACCATGAATGTGGTGAAGCAGAACGTTACTGCATCTCTTTTAATTAAGAGTTCCTTCGCCATATTGGCGGTTTTTGGATTCATATCTCTGTGGATGGGGGTGGCCATAGGGGATATGGGTTTAAGTTTAGCCGTCATAATAAACGCACTAAGAATAGGGAGAAGATGAAAATTATATGAATTGTCAATTTATTTCAAAATCAACTCAAATGTACATTAGCTTAAAGCCATATGTTAATTGTAACCAAATAATACTCATTTACCCAGTTCCTTAAGTAACATGGGTAAAAAGGCCCCTACATCGGTTACAATGCCTATAACCTGGGCACTTCCGCGGTCGCTAAGTTTTGTAACTGTAGATGGGTTTATATCCACACAGATACTTTTAACTTCAGAGGGGAGGATGTTTCCTATAGCTATGGAATGGAGCATGGTGGCAATCATGATAACCATATCCACATCCTGCACATACTTACGCATAGCATCCTGAGCCTCCAGTACATCAGTTATCACTTCTGGGAGTGGCCCGTCGTCCCGGATAGATCCGGCCAGTACGAATGGAACGTCATTTTTAACACACTCGTACATGATACCTTCTTTTAAAATTCCCTCTTCAACCGCATCTTTAATAGAACCCGCCTGGTTAATCTTGTTAATAGCATATATATGGTGTCTGTGTCCCCTGGCTACTGTCTCGCCAGTCTTCGTACTTATACCTAATGATGTGCCATAAATGGCGTTTTCAATGTCATGGACGGCTAGGGCATTCCCGGCAAAAAGGTAATCAATTATACCTTCTTTAATCATCTGAGCCAGAACAGGAGCATTACCTGTGTGCACGATGGCAGGTCCACCCACCAGTGCAATTTTTCCCCCTTTATCTTTGATCCGTTTTATTTCCTGGGCTGTTTTACTCATTATTGATTTGAAGGGCTTTTCTGTTGACGCCTCACTGGACATGAACTCAAAAACACCGAGTTTACCCCTGGGCCGTTCTGGGGGCACGACACGTATACCTTCCCTTCCTACGACAATTTTATCTCCCTCTTTTATATGGGCTAATGGTTTGCAGTATGCCCTCAATTTTTTGGTGTCCAATACAATGGCGCAGTCCATTTCAATATTTTCAACCAGGATCCACTGGTTACCATACCGTATATAGGTGGGATGGTTAGTGGTGGAATAGAATTCATCAGGAAAGGTTTTATCTTTAGGTGATGGTTTTAATTCTACTTCATTGATTTCAACTACTACTGCACCTATTTCTGAGAGTTCATCCAGTATTTTTCCTAAGTGTTCTTCACTCTTTCCTTTAACCTGTAATTTAGCATAACTTGTGTCTTTTTTTAGCTTACCTACATTAAATTCAACTATTTCAAAGTCTCCGCCCATATCCATGATTAAATCCAGGGCTTTAGGGATAATTAGTGAATCTATGATGTGACCGGAAAGCTCAACTTCTCTTCTGTACATTTTTCCACCTTTATATGAAATTAATTGTATTGTAAATGAAATTAAAGATAATATATCCTATAAAAAATATTAAGAATTAGTTTATTTTTAATTCTATTTAAAAATAATTTTATGGTTTGGATTTTTCATCTTTAAGACTTTTTAGTGGATTTATGAGTTGTATTATCTTGTTACCATGGACATGATAAAAAAATGCATTTAGTATTATGGTTATTTCTTCTTTTTACCCATTATTTAGTTAATATTAAGAATTTTCTTTAGTATTAATATTCTTCACTTTCGAATCGAATTTAGAATTTGTCTTTTTACTTTTTTTAAATTTGTTGTATAGATATTTTGATAAGATTTTTTTCTTTAATATTTTAATTAGATTAGTAACTTCATATAAAAATAAAAAAATAGGGAAGGATTTTAATAAAATAACGTAAATGGATTTAAATTATGGGATTTAAATTAAACAGTGGATTTAATGGGAGTTAAGATTTTTTAACTCCTCTTCCTCTTTTACTTCCAGGTTTCTTATACTTCCTCTTCGGTTTGGTTCTCTTATTAGTTCCTGATACTTTTGCCATAATATTCAACTCCTTTTAACAATTTTTTAGATTCATAAACATATAAAATCATAAACAACTTGTGCAGCATTTATTGAGGTTATATCTCCCATGCAGCGTGAGGAAACTTCCATTAAATCGAAACCAACCACATTTTTATCCTGTAAAGAGAAGATTAATCTCTGCAGTTCCAATGGATTTAGCCCTCCTGTGCAGGGAGTACTTACTGATGGTGCGTATGCTGGGTCTAACACGTCAATATCTACTGTCACATATACTGGACCTTTAATTGATGAAATTACATTTTCCATCTCAGTTAAATTCTCTTTAACCCATGAGGAAGTGTAATATTTCACACCTGCTTGTTGAGCAAATTTAGATTCGTCTTTTGTTCCAGATCTGATTCCGACCTGTATGATCCCTTCCGGATTTAAATCATAAATTCGCCTCATCACTGTGGCATGGGAATATTTTTCACCCTGATATGCATTACGGAGGTCCATATGTGCGTCGAAGTGTACAACAGTAACATCTTGGGCACCAAGTGCCTTTACTACACTGTAACTGATACCATGTTCCCCACCAAGGGTTATGGGGATGATTTCCAGGTCTTTAACTTCCTGGATGGTTGATTCCAAGTAATGACTGGTTTTCTGGATGTTGCCATGAACCACCTGCATATTTCCCAAGTCATATAACTCTTTGGATAGTTCCTTATCCAGGTTTAGGTGGTACCTTTCCAGGTTATAGGATGCTTCCCGGATTGCATTTGATCCGAACCTTGCACCTGGAAGATAAGTTGTGGTGCTGTCGAAGGGCACCCCTAAAATACCGTACTGTTTCGATTTTGGGATTTCATCATTAAATTCTTTGGAAAAAGCAAATCTTAATGGATCTTCCATGTACAATAACATTTTCTATCCTCAAAATCAGGAATATTCATGTTGAAATTATTTAAATGTTCTATTTGAATTTCTATTTGATGCGCATTAATTTTTTGTTGCCTAAAGCCACTATGTAACCCACTTCAGCACCTTCGATGAGGTCGTCACGCAGTTCTTTGGGTATAGGCACCTCGAATGTTTCATAATTTTCCAGATCCATAAGTTGCACATCACTACCCATTAAAGCCAGAACCTGGGCAGTCCTTTTATCAATTATGGGGATGTCGATTTTAGAGTCAACTGGTTTGACTATGTTTCTTTTCTGGTTATCGAAAATTCCAATGGCATCTACCCGTGCTTTGGCTGCCCCGTGTTTACCCGGGGATGATGTCTGGATGTTCACTATTTTGGATGCTTCACCATCCAGTATAACATATTTACCTACTTTTAAAGTTTTAACTTCCACTACTTTTTTTGACATTTAAATTAACCTCCGATTAATCCGCATTAAAAAAATTAATTTCTAAATTCATTAGAAAACATTAATTTATAATTAAAGGAGAGCAAAGATTAGATCATTCATGTTAATGTAGAGGGCTATATTTTTTTCAATATTTAAACTTTGAGTGATAGCATGAAAGTATCCATAACATCAGGAAAAGCAGAAGGTCCAACAATACTCAATGCATTTGATAATGCCCTGCTTGATGCAGGAATAGGAGATGTAAATCTTATTAAAGTTTCTAGTATTCTACCTACAGGAGCAGAAATAGTGGAATTACCCGAATTTCCAGCTGGGAAGATGGTAAACACCGTGCTTTCCTATGTTTCATCCAATCAGAAGGATGATCATTTATGCGCAGTTATAGCGGTGGCCATAGCTGATGAACTGGGATGTGTAGTGGAGCATGGCGATGTAAATAAGGATTCTGAAGAAGTTAAAGGAGAAGCTCTTGAAATGGTTAACAGCATGATGCAGGTGCGTGGATTTGAAATTAAGGATATAATCATTAAATGCCAAGAGCACCAGGTTAGAAAACAGGGAGCAGCAATAGCAGCACTGGTTTATCTGGAATAGGAGGGATTACCAAATGGAGGATTCAAAATTCTGGAGTGATGTTTCACAAAAAATAATGAAGGAAGTTCACCAGACAATCACCCCGCTTGTTGGGGAAAAAGAAGCCGGGGAAATAGTTAAAATGGGCGCAGATGGCACACCCACCAAATTAATAGATTTAGTTGCCGAAGAAAAAGTTGTTGATGTTTTAGAAGGAGTAGAAAGACCCCTGATCCTGGTGAGTGAGGAGATTGGCAGGATAAATATTGGGTCTGGTTCTCCCGAGGTTATTTTTGTGGTGGATCCCCTGGATGGAACTAGCAACGCAGTTAAAAATATACCAGCATACGGAATATCACTGGCCATTGCAAAAATTAATGATATGGACAGATCAATGACCATACAGGATATAGAAATGGGATTTGTGAAAAATTTCGCAACAGGAGATATTTACCAGGCAATTAAAGGTGGAGGTGCAGGTTTAAACGGCCAGGATATTAGCACATCCACTCTAACTGATATTTCCAGATCTTCCATTGGAGCTTACATCTACCGAGCCGATATGGAGAAGGTGGATAAAATATGTAAGATGATAAGGCGTATGCGTATTATGGGATCAGTAGCTATCGAGCTTTGTTATGTGGCTGATGGGACCTACGATGCTTTCATGGATATACGTGGTAATTTAAGGATAGTAGATATTGCAGCAGCGAAATTGATAATTGAGGAAGCTGCTGGAATAGTAACTGATGAATATGGGCAGCCATTAAATGGCAAACTAAATGTTTTAGATAGAACCTCCATAATTGCTTCCGGCAATAGTAAATTTCATCAAGAAATGATTAGACTTATAGGGGGAATATAAGATGAAAATAGGAGTTGTAAGCCGTTTAGATATGGAAGAATCCATACAGTTGACTGAAGAAATAATAGAATTTCTTTTAAAGAAAGATATTGAAGTCTTAATTGATAAATCCGTATCAGAATACTTGAATAAGTACCAAAACATGGCTACCCCTCTGGAAGAAATGGATACTGATATCATCATAGCTGTTGGCGGAGATGGAACCATATTGAGGGCTCAAAGCTTTATAAGCTCCAAAAATATACCCTTATTGGGTATAAACATGGGTACTGTTGGATTTCTAACTGAAATTGATCCAGAACATGTTTTCGAATCCCTGGAACAGGTATTAACTGGTGAATATGAAGTTGAAAAAAGAACTCAGCTTCAATTCAAGCATAACAAGGAAATAAGCAACGCACTGAATGAAGTGGTTATAATGACCCGTAAACCAGCCAAAATGTTGCACATGGAGATAATTGTTGATGATGAGGTAGCAGAAGTACTTAAAGCAGATGGGTTAATCATATCTACGCCCAATGGATCTACCGCTTATTCTATGTCTGCTGGTGGGCCAATTGTAGATCCCCAAGTGGCAGCATTTATAATTGTTCCAATTTGTCCATTTAAATTGGGGCACCGTCCAATAGTAGTGTCTGAAGATAGTGAGATAAAATTTAAATTGCTCCGGGAAGGTAAAAAGGCCATAGCAGTTATAGACGGCCAGTCAGAAGAGGAGATAAACTATATGGATGAAATTATTTTTAGCAAATCAGATGACAAAGCCTGTTTTGTAAGACTGTCCACAGGTTTCTACAGGAAAATCAGGGAAAAACTCATCAAAGGTGGAATAATTGATTAAAGGATTTTAAACATGTTGGATAAGATTTTAATTGTGGATATGACTCATGGGGGAGTTAAACTAGCCACTGAATTTTCTAAGCTGAACTGTGATGTTTTTGCATGGGATATTTACCATACTTTAAATAAAGAGCAGAAGGAACATCTCCAGATTAATAAGGTTGAACTGGTGGATGAAGATTTTATCACTGAAAATGAAGTATTTATAGTTGCACCTGTTCACTGTAACTTAGAACATCCTGTGCACATGACCCATCATGAGGCAGTGGGGTATTTATTGAAATCAAGTGTAAATGTTCCAGTAATAGAGGTTACTGGAGTAAAAGGGAAGACAAGTGTCGTTTATATGCTAAAGGAGATATTTAATGATGTAAATCCACTGATATTAAGCAGTCTGGGTATTGAAATTGGGGACATGGTATTAGAAAGGGATGTAAGCATAACTCCAGCCAATATTATAACTGCATGGGAGTTGGGACAGAAATATAACCCTGGAATTTTTATAGTGGAAAATTCATTGGGGGGTACTGGATTAGCCAGTGTTGGAATTTTAACTAACATTGTTGAGGATTATTCTATAGCTTCTGGGACCAAAAAAGCCAGCCAGGCAAAAGAACAAATTTTTAAAAGTGGTTTGGTGGTCTGTGACATAGATCCATACCAGAAATTTTATATCCATTACAGAGAAAAAACCAACACATCTGGTCTGACAAATGGCAATGTAAGAACTCGAGGCATCACATACGGACTTAAAGAATCTACTTTTAATGTGGAGGTGCAGGGACTTAAAACTATCTCCGGAGAATTTTTACATGACAAATTCCAAGTTGAAACCTTTGCACCGGCACCTCACCATGTAGAAAATGCCTTATCTGCCATATGCGTATCTTTATCTTGTGGAAAATCAATTGAAGACATAAAAACAGGTTTGAAGAATTTTCATGGTTTAATAGGTAGGACTTCCCTTAAATTTAATGAAGACACAGTTATTATAGAGGAGATAAACCCTGGTATAAATGTAACGGCTGTTGAAAGAGCTCTTGGGATGTTGAAGCACCTTTCTAGAAGTGTGGTGATTTTTGGGGGTCAATATGGTGTTACCTGTGAAGAAATCCATGAAGAATCTGTATCTCAAGTGTTAAATGAGATAAATAATGATATAGGCCTTATACTCACTGATGAGTTGGGGGCGGCAATTAATCATAGGATAAAAAGAGATGTAAATTACGAGGAAGATTTTTACATGGCAGTTGAGTATGCGAAAAAGCATTATCAAAATATCCTATTGATTTACAGATCTAATTTTCTAGATATCGACCATAGGTAGTATGTAAGAAAACATTCAAATGTATAAATGTAAAATTCTAAAGTACATTGATTATTAAAATATACTTTTTAAGAGTTTAATGATACATAATAACTTAATCAAAATTATATATAAAGAAATTACTTTAACCTAAGAAAGTACTTTAACTATCGGAGGATGATCATCGTTGAAAGCAGGTACCCGGGGGAGTAGACTGGCAATGGTGCAAACAGAACACATAATAAAAGAGTTATCTGAAATCACCAGTCAAAAAACTGAAGTGGAAGTAATCAAAACTACTGGAGATAAGATCAAGGATTCCCAACTTTATAACATGGATGTTAAGGGAATATTTACCCGAGAACTTGATAAAGCGGTTTTAGAAGGTGAAGTTGATTTTGCAGTTCACAGCCTCAAAGATCTTCCCACAGAACTTGTAGATGGCCTGGAAGTCGTTTCAATTCCCCCAAGAGAATCCCCAAGAGAGGCCCTAATATCACCATACGGATGGGATGAGATCCCTGAAGGAGGGACTTTAGGCACCAGTAGTCTAAGAAGAGAAGCTTTTATTAACCATTATCTAAAGAATGTACATATAAAGTCCGTTAGAGGAAATGTGGAAACGCGTATAAACAAAGTTTTAAATGGAGAATATCATGGTATAATATTAGCTGAAGCCGGGTTAAAAAGACTCGGACTTCAAGAACATGTTAAACAAGTATTTCCTACGGAGTATTTTACTCCGGCAGCTGGTCAGGGAGCACTGGCCATAGTTGCTAGAGAGGACAGCGAATTTAATGGTATACTCAGAAAATTAAATCACACACCAACAGCCCTGGAAGTTAAAGCTGAAAAAACAGTTTTAGAAGAACTTGGCGGGGGCTGTCAGTGGCCCCTGGGAGCTAATGCGCATGTAGAAGGAAATAAGTTGTATTTATATGCAATTTTACTCACCAGGCAGGGTGAAGTGATATCAAAAGTTCATTTAAGAGGTCCAATATCAGATGCCCAGAAAATGGGTGAAAAAGCGGCTAAAATTATCAAGGAGGATAGCTAGTGAGAAGTGTTAATGTTGGCGTTATTGGGGTGGGTGCCATGGGCCAGAATCACGTGCGTGTCTATTCCAAAATCAAAAATGCTAACCTCCTGGCCATTTCAGATTTAACAAAAGGAACCCTGTCCAAGGTTTCTAAAGAATATCATACGGTAGGTTACGTTGATTATGGTAATGTTTTAGAAATGCCGGAAATAGAAGCAGTAAGCGTCTGTGTACCAACCACCTATCATTACGAGGTGGTCATGAAGGCCATTGAGCAGGGAAAGCATGTTTTAGTGGAAAAACCCATAGCATTCACTCTGGATGAGGCCAAGGAAATGGTGGATGCTGCACAGGATGCCGGGGTAAAATTAGCCACCGGACACGTTGAAAGATTCAATCCTGCTGTACTAGAAGCAAAAAGACTTATTGATGATGGTGTAATTGGAGAAGTGGTATCCGCATCAGCAAAAAGAGTAGGTCCCTTCCCACCTAGAATAAAAGATGTCGGAGTCACTATAGATTTGGCAATACATGAAGTAGATATTATGTTCTACTTATTTGACAGTCCAGTATCCCGAGTTTACGCAAATATGGGTAGTAGATTAGAAAAATGTGAATATGAAGACCATGCAGAGTTGATGATGAAGTTTGAAAGTGGTACTGTCGGTGTACTGGAGACTAACTGGCTTACGCCCTATAAGAAGAGAGAATTAGAGATAATTGGTGTAGATGGTATAATATCCATCGATTACATAGACCAGGCAGTGAAATTATATGGAAAAAACGCCCAGAAAATAAACGTAACCCATAAAGAACCATTAAAAGAAGAATTAAACTCTTTTTTATCGTGTATCATTAATGATGAAGAACCAAAAATTACAGGTGAAGACGGAATACATGCGTTAAAAGTAGTATTAGCCGCAATGAAGTCAGCAAAATCAAAAGACCCAATAAACATGAATGAAGTTTAATTTAAATGATATACTTAATGGATTAATTTAATTTTGTATGGATGTGTTAAATATGAATGAAAAACTCATAAAAGAGGCACATAAACTTAGAAGCAGAGGCTTCACCACAGGTGAAATCGCAGATGAACTAAACGTATCCAAAGACACGGCCAGATGGCTTATTCTGGGGGGTGTAAAGGGAAAAACGGGAAAAGAACATGAAAAGGCCCCCCTGGACATAGCAATAAACTGGAAGAGTCTGGGTGGAAGTTCCCTGAGAATGAAATATGTTTCTGCAGCCATGGCAGACATGGCATTGGAACAGGGCGAACCTGATGTAGTTGTAGGAATTGCAGTAAGTGGAATACCATTTGCCATTATGATGGCCGACATAATAGAAGCAGACATATCTATATTCCACCCCACTAAGACCCGTAAAGAAGAAGATGCCAAGGGAACAGTAAGCAGTAACTTCGCTACAGTAGATGGTCGTCGGGTGGTAATTGTAGATGATGTGATTACCAGCGGAAGGACTGTAACCGAAGCAATCAAGGCATTTAAAGACTTAGGTGCAGAGCCCATTGCCGTAATAGTTCTTATAGATAAAAAAGGTATAGATGAATTGGAAGGAGTGCCTGTTGAGTCCTTGATTGGGGTTAGTAGGTTAGGGTGACTCTTTTTTTTATTTATTAATTCTATAATTCTATTTTTTTATTTCTGATTAGATTTTTGAGATATTACATATCATTTTTTATTATTATGGACAAGTTATTACTTCTCATATGCTCTTACTCAATCCTAACTAATCTTAAATATCATAATGTATCTCCTGGAGGGATCTCATGGCAGGTATTAAATCAATTAAAAAATCAGGTATTAAGAAGCCAAAAAGTAGCGAATTGCTTATAATCCCTAGTAAAAAGCTTTTAAACTGGTATAAATATGAAAAGGAGGTGTAAAACGTGGTTGAACATTGTTTAGCATGTGGACAAAAGAAAACAGATTATAAGTCTATTTTGGTTGGTATGTACTTCGTTTCTGCCTGGATATTTGCTGGTGAAGTACTGTTGATGATTTTACAAGTATGATAAATTGAATGATGAATAAGCACCAGTTACATGATCATTATGGAATTTTTAGGCCTAGAATCAGGATTACACCAGATATCAAACGTAAACATCAAATGGAGATAATGGAAGAAGCCTGGAAGCTATTTAACTGGATGCATAATGAAGAGATGAAAAAGCAGAAGAGTTTGAATGATTATTGAATAACAAATTGTCTGGATAAATTACTTTATAACTCTATCTGGCCATACGCTTTAAAATTTATAACCCTTGATTATCCTCTGGTTCCTTAGTGGGTTTAGGAACTTGTGAATAAGAAATTTCTGCCACTTATTTTAGTCTCAAAAATATATATTAAGTATAAAATACTTTTTTGAGTTCCAAAAATACCCATTCAAATCCTTCCCATAGATTCAAGTACAATACCGGTTTTTTTTTAACTTCGGAAAATCTAATCATAATATCAAAATTCTGCAAAACCCAAATATGATGATTTTTTAAGATAACCGATAATGTGTGTAGAATCGTCATCTTTATCTGTTAAAATATAAATAGAATTTAAATAAATGGTAAGGTAATGGTTTGATGAAGGAAAAAGATTTTAACTGGATAAAAAGCTCAGAATTAGATGATAAAGGTCTTCAAAGTGCTTATGATATTATTGATGTCTTAATTTTGTATTTATCAGTGGCTAATAATCCAGAATTACCGGATAATTTAAGGGCTTTTTTTAATGAAATGGTTGAAAGTTATCTGGAACATAATCATACATCCTTAGATGAAATTTATCAGAAACATTTCAATGAGTAATAATTCATTTAATTTTAGCATTTTCACATATTTCTTTTTCCAAAAAAAAAATTAGGAATCCCATATTGGGATTTATTTTTGATATATTAAAACAGAAGATTATTAGGATACCCTGTACCTTAAAATAGCAGCAATACCACCAAATGCCTTTAATAATTGTATTCCTTCTTCAGTTTCAGTGGATATGATTTCTAATTCTGATCCAACTTCTTCTGCCATGTCTACAAAGTCATCTATCATGTCCAGTCCTTCTTCTGTTTTTAATTTCTCACCACAGGTAGGACAGTCTAATTCTGCTTCTTCAACTTCCATTTTAACAGTTTTTTCTGTTTTTCCCTGACATGCAGGGCAGTGGAAGATCAATCTTTTCTTTTTTAAATCTTCAGATAGAAGCAATATGTCAACTGCACCCATTTTAAGGTTGTGTCTTACTTCTGCTTCACCATAGGATGCCAGCCCATTTTCATCCACAAGTTCATGCAGAAATCTCTGCATCAGCTTCTTCTCCCTCATAACATCTATTTCAGTTAGAATATCCATTGATTTGTCCATTACTTCCCTTATACCGAATTCACCGGTGTAGGAAGTGTCCACTGAAGTGATGATCTTCTGTTTAATCTCATGGTGAAGATAATCTCCTTCAATAAATTCCTCTTTGGTGTGGCCCGGGCCTCCAATTATGATCCCTTTAAGGTCAGGTAGTTCTAGAAATGCCTCATTCATATGTTCACCTATCCTCTTTTTGAATTCATGGGCTGCGAGATCTATGAGTCGATCAAACCTTCTCTGAGACTGTCCACCCGCTTTATGTTTACCAGGCACGCCGCTTGTAAGATGTTTAACAATATCGATCCTTTTACCCCTTAATATGGCGATGGTGGCTTCTTTACGGTCGATAACAGCGAGTCCGTAAACATCTTTTTCAGCCAGAATTTCCTGAAGTGGTTCCAGGAAGAATTCATTGTTACAATGGTAGATGTAAGTTTGCACTTTTTCTGGTGGTTCGAAGACATAGGTTTCCATTTTCTCTGTTCCGGGACCTCCTTTGGGAATCATTCCCACGAATAATACCAGTCCATTTTCTGGTGGTCTGGGAAAGAGCTTCATACGCTGCATAATAACTTCAATAGCAGACTGAACATTTTTCTTAGTTGATTTGCTTTTGATATTAGCGCTTTGGCTTAGCTCCTCCCGCATATGTTTTACCACATCACTGATCTGCTTATCTGGAGGTATATATACGGAAACGAGCTCTGTACCCCGCCCACGTTTTTGGGATAATTCATCCAGGGTCCTTTTAACCTCGTAAATCTCCTTTGATGATACCTCTGACATATTTAAAATCACTCCTTTTTTATATAAAATTATCAAGTAAAGTTAGATGTAAAAATAATATTTTATATATTAAACTATGGGAATGATAATTATCTGTAACGATACATTTTGGAACAATTATCTCCCCTTTGTTTTATTATTTTTAGGTTAAATAAATACGCTGTTTTTGACCTTTAAATAGTTTGTAGGTGGGTTAAAATATACTTTTTTATTACTTATCTGTCAATTTTGATTATAACAAGGAATAATATAGGCTGTTTAAGAATAATCACCACTTTATTTTTGAATTACCATTTAAAAAATTTATTATTAATTATCTGTTTCGAAAAAAAATTTATAAATTAATTAGATAATCTTTTAACAATCTTTCGAGAAGCTGGCTGAACTATGGACTCTCTGACAAAAAAAATTCAGGGTTAACATAGTAAGAACCCGAAAAAGTAGAGGGATATATGGATTCAAACCTCTAAATCCATATTTTTTTGATTTTGAAGTCCATTATCCATCAAGGAAAATGTATCTAAACTCTTTAATTTTTACTTTAAATGTATATCAAAATATGAGAAAATATCGAAATTTTCTATTATTACATTATAATTATTATATATAGATTATTTATATATTTGATATTTAAATACCAAGTGTATACTGGAAAAACTAAAAATTATCTGATTGATATTCTAAATGGAAGTTTTTAGATAAAGGGTGATTGAATGAAAATCGTGGTTACCATCGGGGGATCCATACTAGTTCAAGATAATAATTATAAAAAATTTGAAGAATACGCGGAGATAATCTCCCAGATGAATAATGAACATAAACTCTATGTGGTGGTAGGCGGGGGTAAACCAGCACGTGACTATATCAGCATGGCCAGAGGTTTAGGGGCATCAGAGGCATTGTGTGATGATATTGGAATTGATGTTACCCGTTTAAATGCCAGACTCCTCATCACTGCAATGAGTGAAATTGCATATCCCGAGGTTCCCCACAATTTCGCTGAAGCCTTAGAATATTCAGAGTCAGGTAAACTTGTAGTTATGGGGGGTACTGAACCAGCCCACAGTACAGATGCGGTGGGCAGTATTTTAGCCGAATTTGTTGGAGCTGATCTAATTATAAACGCCACGTCAGTGGATGGTTTATATGACAAGGATCCCCATAAAAATAGCGATGCAGTTAAAATTGATGAAATTACAGCTTCAAGAATGATGGAACTTCTCTCTAACAAGGATACCAAGGCAGGGACCTATGAATTTTTTGACCACACAGCCATTGGCATCATTAAAAGATCCAGAATCAAAACGGTAATTGTAGATGGGACCATTCCAGAAAACCTTTATAAAGCGGTTTTTGAAAAAATTGGAACTATAATTTTGCCCGAATAGAATTAGAAATTTTTAATTTGTATCCCTTCAAAGATGATAATGAACACCTAAAGTTAATAAATAATAATAAAAACAACAAAGGAGTTATATATATGGCAGTAGAACCACATAAACACTGTCCTGGCTGCGGCTCACCAATGCCCATGAGCGAACATACCTGTTCGCCCCGATGCCAGCAGATAATTGGAGAAAACGAGAAAAAACTTAAAAGAACAAAAACATTCCTCTACATAATATTTGCAATATTCATCATAGCCTGGCTTTATTTCATGTTAGGGTAACCTATTCTAGATTTAGGATAAATGAATATCTGTTGATAATTAGTAAGAAACTTAAATACTAATGGAAAATTGATAAAATTTTTTTTAATATTTTTTATATTTTAAGTTATTAATTAAGTTATTAGGGAGCTTTTTAAGTCATCATGGTGGCACGATATCCTCAAGCCCCTTCCTCATCTGTTCCCTTTTTTCTTCGTTTTTCTTCTGTCTTTCCCGCCATTCATTAAGGAATTCCAGGGCAAGCTCGCTTATTTCACTTATGGCTGTGTTTAAGGGTTCTTGAGATTTTAATGATATAACTTCGATTTCAGAACCATCATCTGTTTTATTTATTACCACGAATGCAATTGGTTCAACAGCCGCCCCACCACCAGCACCAAGGCCTTGAGATCCTTTATTTGGACTATCAGTGCCCTGTCCAGCACCAAAACCCATTCCTATTCTGGTGACAGGAATTAAAATCCTTCCTTCACTTTCTATTGGTTCCCCGATCACATTATCCATACTTAAAACTTTCAAAAGCCCTTCTAAAGTCGAATTTATAGGATCTGCATCGCCCACAATAATTCCTCCTTGTAAATTTATGAAATTGACAAATTATTATTCATTATTCTATTTCTCTGTAAATATATGGAGGTATATAAAAATAAATATGATGTTTGATTATCTGGTATGTTTAAATGTAAATTATAAGTTAAGAATTTTCCAGGGAAAGGGGGTCTATTTATATCTCAATATTGAAGTCTAAAAATTAATGGATAGTGTGTTGTGATGCACTGGAAATATTAACTAAACACAAATACTAATTATCTGGAACTCATGCAGTTATTAAAGTGTATTTAAAGTTTAAAATTTGATTTTAATAATATATTAACCAATAATCTTTGGGAGTTCAAAATAGAAGGTTGAACCTTCTCCGAGTTCTGATTCTACCCAAATTCTTCCACCATGCCTTTCTACAATTCTTTTACAAATAACTAGACCAATACCTGTTCCCTCATATTTTTCCCTGGGGTGTAGTCTTTTGAAGATTTTGAAGATCTGTTCATGATACCGGCTATGGATACCTATACCTTCATCTTTTACACTAAATAACCAATTTTCTGACAATTCCTCTACAGAAATGTGGATTTTTGGAGGCCCTCCCCTCTGGAATTTAATGGCATTGGTAATCAGGTTATGTAATAGCTGGTTAATCTGTGATGGGTCACCCATTATAACTGGTAGATAATCATATGAAATTTGGGATTCATTATAGGTAATTGATGTTTTTAAATTGTCTAAAACTTCATTTAAAACTACGTCCATATGAACTGGTTCAGATTTTTTTTCCCGAGTGCTCAGCTGAGAAAATGTTTGTAGGTCATCTATCAGATCCTTCATTCGCTGAGCACCATCCATTATGAAATCTATGTATTCATCGGCATCTTCATCATATATGCCTTTATAACGCCTTTTCAGGAGCTGGCTGAAACTACTCACCATTCTTATGGGTTCCTGTAGGTCATGGGAGGTTATGTATGTAAGCTGTTCAAGTTGCCGATCGAATCTTTCTTTAACCTGATTTAAAGCTTCTTTAGTCTTCTTGTGCCGTGTATTTTCAACCATTGTCCAATTTCCTTCGCGCTTTATCAATGTAAATTGGTGATTGTTCACAGCATCGATGATCTGGTTAGCATCACATTCATCCAGGGGATAGGAGCACAGGACCATTATTTGTAAATTATCAACTATTCTATCCAGTTTTTCCTCATAGTCAATCAGATCATCCCAATCTTTTTTATCCAGGAAAGAGACATTTCCAGTGACTCTTAATCCTTCATAGCCTCTATGTGTACTTTCATTTACTTTTTCCACCCAGCCCTTTAGAACGTTTTTTGAATTGAACTCATCATAATTAATATACCATTCATTATATGGGATGATTTCAAGTTGTTTTGTATCCAGATACTTCTTTATATCTGGCATCACTTTTTGCATTGATTCTATGGCTTCTTCTACGCTTAAAGGATTGGAGGTAATCCAAATGCAAAATTCGTTATTTTCTAAACCAGCTTTAAAATAAGGAACAAGGATATTAGTTAGATCTTCCTTAGTCTGATAGAAATGGCAAAAATGCGTACCCCAATCCATATCATCGATGATACCTACGCCGGAACTTCTAAGCATATTCATTGAAAAAATTCTCCTTAGTTAAAAACTGTATTAATTATACTTTTTTGGAAATCATTAATTGTATTTATTATCTTTTTAGTATTAATTAATGATTTTTAAAAAAAAATATCATTTCTAAAAAACATTTCTCTACAAATAATAATATTATAGATTTAAAATGAGCAGGTCCTATAAATTAAATATTGATAAATAATGTTTCAGGCCTAAAAAAAACGAAGACCTGTAAAAAAGGAGTTTATAAGGTCACGCCCATATCGAGCTGTTCAGTGAGTTCTTTGTATCTGTTTCTGATGGTTACCTCGGTAACTCCTGCAATATCAGCAACGTCTCTCTGGGTTTTTCTCTCACCAAGAAGTACGGATGCAATGTATAAAGCGGCTGCAGCAACACCAGTAGGCCCTCTTCCAGATGTAAGTCCTTTTTCCATGGCTTTTTCAATTATTTCAATAGCTTTAGATTGTACTTCACCAGAGAGGTTTAATTCACTGGCAAACCGTGGAACATAGTCAACTGGTGATGTGGGTGGTAGTTTTATGTTTAATTCTCTGGTCAGGAACCGATATGTTCTACCTACTTCCTTTTTACTTACCCGGGATACTTCTGCAATTTCATCTAAAGTACGGGGTACGTTACATCTTCTACAGGCGGCGTATAGCGATGCAGCTACTACTCCTTCGATACTTCTACCACGTATGAGCTTGTTTTCTACAGCGTTTCTGTAAACGACAGAGGCAGCTTCCCTGACACTCCGGGGCAGACCTAACCTGGATGAATCTCTATCAAGTTCGCTTAAGGCAAAAGCCAGGTTTCTTTCAGTTGCACCGGATATTCTGATTTTTCTCTGCCATTTTCTTAAACGATACCATTGAGCACGGTTTCTGGCAGGGATGTCCCTTCCGTAAATATCCTTGTTTCTCCAGTCAATCATGGTGGAGAGACCTTTATCATGTATGGTATAGGTTATTGGTGCTCCTACCCTTGTTCTTTTATCTCTCTGTTCATGGTCAAAGGCCCTCCATTCAGGCCCCATATCTACCAGGTTATCATCGATTACCAGACCACAGGCTCCGCACACTATTTCACCTCGCTCGTGGTCATTGATGAGTTTTTCTGAGTCACATTCAGGGCATTTGGTTTCAATCTTTTCGATTTCTGAAACTTCCTGTCTCATATGTTCCTTTTCTGAGACTTCTGGTTTGATTTCATCATTAATAGTAGTCTTTTCCTTTAGTTCTTCCTTCGTTTCCGTCGCCCCCATTTTTTATTGCTTTTTTTTGATACATAGAGGGTTTCTCCAACTCGATATTCAATATTTTTAGAATTTTTTGCGCTAATTTTTATTGATATATATGGCTCTTTTGTGGGACCAAATACATCACTGATAGTGCCAATTCTTTTTTTATTTTTCAAAAAAACAGCCAGTCCGAAACCTGGGGTTTGGTTGGATCTTACTATGATTCTACCCCTATTGGAGATGTGAGAGATGTTTCCTAACTTCTTCATGTATCAACCGAAAATTTTATATAGTAATTTATATATATGAACTACTATATAAAGGTTTCGATAAAATTAAATATTATATGGCATGATTTATATGATTTTTGGATTATTGGTAGGACGTTGTTTCATGTCTTTGATACGTTTTCCATAGTATAAAGCGCAAATTGCCCCTATTATGGTTGGTAATATATAACTAACGAACCTATCAATGAGATTAGCCGACATAGACACGTCTCCGGACACACCAATTACTGCGAAGAGGCCGACAATTATAGCTTCACGTATTCCCCAAGAACCAGGGAGAAGGGGTACGAGCATGATAAAAATACCTATGGTATAAATGATTATCAGGGGTATTAAAGGGGGATTAACGCCTACTGTTACAAAGCAAACATAGATACGTAATATATCCATACCCCACATTAAGAAGGAAAGAATGAATCCAATGACTAACGCTCTTCTATCTTTAATCACCTGAATGAATCCTGTAGAAAAGCTGTTGATGTAATAAGTTATTTTGGAATTGACTTCTGAGATAGTTAATTCACTTTTAAATAATTTCTTGAAGAATGGATATATTGATTTCACAATTCTGATAATCACTCTTTGAGCTATTTCTTTACTATAAACTACGTATAATAGGATGGCGAAGAAGAACAGAGAGACTAATATCAATACAGATACAATTATCTTGGTGTATAAAGGTATATTCCAGCCGAGAATGAAGATTGCAGCGAAGAGGGATATGATCACAAAGGGGAAGAATTCAAAAACCCTATCTGCAGTTACTGATGCAAACCCTATCTCAAAGGGAGTTTTGTTGTTGGCAGTCAAAAGATACGCCCGTAAGGGTTCTCCCCCAGCTGCACCAGGAGTTATGTTGTTTCCAAAATCACTGGCAAATAACATTGTCAGCAGACTCCCAAAGGGAATATCTTCATTTACAGTAGATAAAATCAATTTCCATCGGTAAGTCCAAATCAGGTAAATAGCTGCCTCCATTAGTATTAGAAAAAGAATCAGATACCAGTTAGCGTTCATCAATATATTAATAGTATCCCCAAGACCGACAATCAACATTATAATGAAGACAATAATGAATGCAATTGCAAATGATAGGATTATACTCCATTTATGTTTGCGGATAGTTTCGTAGGTATCTTCCATAATTTCAAATCCATAAGATATTAAAAATTAAGTTTTGGGGTTAAAAATTCGAAATGAATTTATTTATTGAATATGCTTGCCAGGGAATATCCTTCATCCACTTTTTTGGCTATTTTCTTTTCATCCTCTTTTATCTGCATTGCTTTACGTAATGCTTGGGGGAAAAGTTCTCCAGGCACCACAACAACACCACATTCATCTCCCAGAGCTACATCACCCGGGTTGACAGTGATGTCCTCATATTGCAGAGGAACATTAATTTCTCCTTCCCCTCGAGGGTATCCTGCATTAGGTACTATGGATTTGGAAAACACGGGATAATTCAGTTCGCGAATTGCAGCTACATCTCTGGTAGCACCATAGATTATGGTACCGCCAATACCTTTATATGATGCATTTTTTGATGTTAGCTCACCCCAAACTGCAACATCATCTTTATCTACATTAATAAATAATATATCCCCTTTTCCTGCCATTTCAATTGCCTTTAAGGGGGTTCCCCAGTCATAGGCACATGTACTAACGGTTATTATTTTACCCAGGATTTTATATTCATCTTTAATGGGTTTTATCCCAGGAATTACTGGGATGTAATCTAGTAAATCCTTAAGTGCGTCTGACAGTTGGGGGGTGCTCAATTTATTCTTCCATTCGGAGTAACTTTCTTGGCGTGCAAATCTCTTTAAAAGCTTTTCTGGTGAGATTTCCATTTTTCTGTTCATAAATATCAGTCCTGATGTATTGGAATTTCTTTAACTACGGTATTGATGGCAACAACCACATCGATACTGTGGATTAGTTAGCCGTATTGTTCATGGGTTGGGATATTCCTTCAAAATCGGGATATCTACCTGACAAGGTGGCTTTATTGTTCTCTGTTTTCTTCATCTATCTCCATTGAAGTTAAATTTGCATCCACAAATACATATTTCACTTAAATCATTATTGAGATCAGCTAGGTTAGGTTTCTGGGGGTATATGAATTCAAATCTATTCTTGTCAGGCCTTTGTGCACTTTTATTTTCTCCGATTTTAATGAGTTAAGAAATTAATTTAAGAATATAGGTTTTATTAGCTGATTTTTAACTAGCTAATACTTCTTTTTATAAATTATTTAAAAGTTTACCTTAAATAGAAATAAGGTAACTAGCCAATAGAAAATATTAATCAGATTATTGTGTATCATCGATAAAATTAAAGAGATTTAATTGAAGAATCAAGGTGTAATTTGCTTTTTTTGGGACAAATAACCTTTAAGAATTGGAAAAGGTTCATTTGAAAACATCATCAATTTTATATGTAACTTGTTTTATATAAATTGAATAGATACTAACTAGTAATCATAAGGACTTCAAAATGAGTTATCAAAAATTGTTATCTATAATGGAAGAACTCCAACACTATGCAGAACAGGGAATGCCCATTATCATCGAGGGTAAAAAAGACGAAAAGTCTTTAAAAGAACTGGGAATTGAGGGTAATTTTATTAAAGTTTCTGGTTCCCCATACAAACTATTTGAAATTGCAGAAATTGCTGCTCAATCTTCCAAAATTATTATATTAACTGATTTCGATAAAAAAGGCAATGAACTTGCCCAAAAACTTTCAGAAGATATACAAAGACTTGGTTCTTATCCAAACCTTCAAATCCGAAGAAGAATTATGGGAATCACCCGCAGATATATCAAAGATATAGAGAGTCTTTCCAGACACCTCCACCAGCTGGAACTTGAAGAATACCCTTATGGTGTAACTGGTGATTACTACCTGGAATGTTCAGGTAGCGTAACCAAGTAACGCTGTAATAGCGACTATCAGTATCTATACAATTAGGGAGGCCCATAAAATGGGAAAAGGCGAAGAAATAAGTACAACTAAATATCTCATTCACGCTCAAATTAATGCTAATGGAATTGTGGAAAAGCCCGATGTGGTGGGTGCTATTTTTGGCCAAACCGAGGGACTTTTAAGCAATGATCTTGATTTAAGAGAATTACAGAAGACCGGAAGAATCGGAAGAATTAAAGTTAACATCAACTCCAAAGCCGGCCGATCCAAAGGAGAAATCATCATACCATCCAGTCTCGATCGGGTGGAAACCGCTATACTGGCGGCATCACTGGAAACCATAAACCGGGTGGGGCCATGCGAAGCCTACATCCAGGTTTCTAAAGTAGAAGATGTAAGGGCGGTAAAAAGAAGGAAAGTAGTGGACCGGGCCAAAGAACTCTACAAGGGAATGATGGAAGAAGTGACCCCCGAAAGCCTCAAAATGATAGAAGAGGTTAAGGAGGCCATGAGAATCCATGAAATCACTGAATATGGTGATGAAAAACTTCCTGCAGGTCCTAACGTCATCTCATCTGACGCCATCCTGGTGGTGGAAGGAAGGGCTGACGTACTTAATCTGCTACGATACGGAGTAAAAAATGCCATAGCAGTTGAGGGAGTAAGCGTACCAAAACCTGTGGCAGAACTAACTAAAAATAAAACAGTAACCGCATTTCTAGATGGTGACCGTGGAGGAGAACTTATATTGAAGGAATTACTCCAGGTAGGGGAAGTGGACTACGTCACCAGAGCACCAAAGGGTAAAGAAGTTGAAGATCTAACTAAAGATGAAGTTATGGTTGCATTAAGGGATAAAATACCTGTGGAACAGATATACCATGACATGGGGATAAAAACTAAAAAGCCCGCATCAGCTCCACCAGAACCCAACAAAGGCGAAGACAAAATAAAGGTATTGAAAGGTATCTTAAAAGAGCTGGAAGGATCAGGAAATGCAGAGATATTGGACGATGCATTAAATATCCTGAAAGAGGTCAAAGTAGAAAATCTCTATGATGAACTAAAAAAGGTCAACAACAACGTATATGCTGTTGTCTTTGATGGAGTAATTAGCCAGAGGTTAATAGATATCTCCAAAGAAAAGGGTTTAAAACACATAGTTGCGGTTAGAATTAGTGAAGTGGTGAAAAAACCTAATAACATCAAGGTAATAACCAGATAAACCAGATTTAATTCTTAATTTTTTTATATTTTTTTATTTTATTATTAAAACTTGTACAGGGGGTTTCTTTATGTATGTAAATATGGATAAAGAATTTCTAAAGGATATAAAGACAACTAAAGACATCTTAATTCCTAAGGATCCCTTAGACAGGGTTATTGGTCATGATGATATTATAGACTTTGTTAAAATCGCTGCTAAACAACGGAGAAACCTGCTCTTAGTAGGCCCTCCAGGGATTGGGAAGTCACTCATTGCACAGGCCATATCCTTCCATCTTGGAAATCCCAATGAAGAAATAACTGTAGTCCATAACCCTGAAAGGCCGGAAAGACCCTTCGTTGAAGTCAAAACCCGAAAGGAGATGGAGACTGAAAAAAGGGATATTCAGATGGCTGAAGGTGAAATTGTAAGCCCAGAAAGCGTGCCTGAAGCAGTTGCCGAGCGATTAGGATTTAGATGTGTTCACTGTGGAAGTTACAACAATGCTTATCAAAGTATTTGCTCCCGATGTGGTGGTGATAAATATTCCCATATAAACGCCAGGAGAAAACATCTGGGTGATCTTCTAGGTATGTTTGAAATGAACAGCGACCCAATTAACATGCCCCAGGATAGGGTGACCACCACCCGACCCCTGAATGATAGGGAAGAAGTGGTTATTTATGAACGGGTTGATGGAGAAAGCATAAAAATCCTGGATCAACATGCCTTGGAGAAAAGAAGGGAACTGGTTGAAGAAAAACCAAAAAATGTCATATTGCCCCTTAAGAGGAACCTGTTTGTACAGGCAACAGGTGCGAGTGAAACCGAGTTATTGGGGGATGTTCGACATGATCCTTACGGAGGACACCCAGATCTAGGTACACAACCATATGAAAGAGTGGTTCCAGGAGCAATCCATGAAGCACATGAGGGAGTTCTTTTTATTGATGAAATAATCCACATTGCAAATCTTCAGCGATATATCCTGAGTGCCATGCAGGACAAGTACTTTCCCATTGTGGGAAGAAACCCACAGAGTGCTGGAAGCTCGGTGAAGGTTCAGGATGTTCCATGTGACTTTATATTTGTCGGTGCATGCAACATAAGGGATGTAAGATATATACTCCCACCATTACGCTCCAGAATACAGGGTGAAGGCTATGAAATCCTCATGCGAACCACAATGCCGGATACACCAGAAAATGCGTCGAAATTGGCTCAATTCGTAGCTCAGGAAATAAAAATGGATGGTAAAATACCCCATGCAACGAGATCAGCTGTTTCAATACTTTTAGATGAATCCAGAAGAAGAGCCAAGGTTATTGATGACCAGAAAAATTCTTTGACTTTAAGATTAAGAGACCTAGGGGGAGTAATCCGCATGGCTGGTGATATGGCGGTAATGGAGGGTAAAAATTTAATTGAAGACAAACACATGCATTTTGCAATAAAAAAATCTTTATCCATTGAGGACCAGATAATAAACAGGTATAAAACCTTTGAAAATGCCATGCAACGTGATTATTCCAGTACACAACAGATGGGTGGTGGAAAAGACCATCTGCCTAATGAGAATGTGGATAGGAGTTACATGTAGGTTTTGTACATTTATTATTCATTAAGAAAATCCTTAGGTTTAGTACATTTATTATCCATTATAAATCCTTTGAATTGCTTAATAAGATATTCTATTAATTGTTTTTAGGTTATTAGTGGTTGAGCTATTAAGGGATAAAGGAGTTTTTGACTTTTAACAGACATATATTTCTAATTATAAATTATTTTTAACATAAAAAATAAACTAAAAGTATTACTCTCAAAATTTTATTTAAGAAAACAATTACTTCGCTTTTCAATGTTCATTTTCATGTTCATTTCAATATTTAATTCCCACAAATACCAGAATATTAATATAGGTCTTTAAAAAAATATATTTTAGGGACTAAAATCCTATCTTTAGGAATAGAGTTGAACTTTGTGGGAGACAACAGATTTGCAAGATATAATCACCGGTGATGAATACGATAACCGGAAAAATATTCTGGAAGTTTTTAATTTCCCGGAAAAGTTGGAAGATTATCTTTTTGAATTAGAGATAAGAAATTACTCCCTCAACACAATTAAGACCTATAAATCCATCATCAACAACTTTTATAAGTACTTACAGAATGGTAAGGAAATATACGATGAAAGACACATACTAAGGACATTTAAAAAATATATAGGTTATCTTAAAAGGGACAGGAAGGTATCTCAAAACTACATCTACCTGGTAACTGTGGTCTTAAAGAAATTTTTTGAATTCATAGGTATTGGGGTTCTTAAAGATGTTAAAACTCCAAAGAGAACTAAATCTCTGCCAAAATCGTTGAATGAAGATGAAGTGAGGCGATTGATCAATGCCCTGGATGATTATCAAACCATAGACCCTCCCACTGCCCATGGAGAATTTTTAAGGCGCAGAAATAAATTAATCTTGGCCTTATTATACTCTTCAGGTCTCAGGGTCTCTGAACTGGTATCCCTACGTATTGATAGTGTGGATTTACATGAAAGAACCATTAGAATAAGGGGGAAGGGAGAAAAAGACCGTATCGTTTTATTTGATGATAACACCAAGGCTTTAATTGAGAATTACCTCTCCCAGCGGGATGATGATAGTGAATATCTTTTCATAAACCGTAACTATAAACATCTTACTCCTCGGTACGTGCAGATGATGATCAAAGATTATGCCCGTGTGGCGGGTATTAAAAAGAAGGTAACGCCTCATATACTTCGCCACTCCTTTGCTACACATTTACTAAAAAATGGGGTAGATATCCGGGCCATACAACAACTTTTAGGGCATTCAAATCTTTCCACCACCCAGATTTATACCAGTGTAGATATGAATACCCTTAAAAATGTCTACGACCGGGCCAAGCTGGGTTAAATATAATTCATTTTCTAACATTCGGTACCGTTTATTTTATTAACATTCCATATGGATTTATTATTTTTTTTAATTAACGATCAGTAATCATATGAATATAAATATAATTTTGACATAAGTCAATAAAGGATAAACATTGGATACTTTATTTATCTTTTTATTCAATTTAGTGGATTACTTAAATCTTATTATATAGTGTATTTAGCAGTATTTTTGACATAGGTCTTATGGAGGATTATAAAATGGAAATAAATATAGACAACTATTTCGAAAAAAGGGAGATTATATTTAAATGGCGTTCTAACACTTCACTGGCCCATAAAGTTATTTTAGCATTTTTAGTAGCATGTTTTACCGGTATCATGGCCCAGGTAGTTATACCATTACCTTGGACTCCGGTGCCCATCACATTACAAACCTTCGCTGTTTTAATGGCAGGTATCTTCTTGGGAAGATACTGGGGAGGAATAAGTATGATGATGTACCTTGTAGTGGGGTTACTGGGAATACCCTGGTTTGCCGGGGCGTCTGGAGGAATAGAGGCAATCATAAGTGCAAGCGGAGGATACTTGTTAGGGTTCATATTTGCCGCACTTTTCCTGGGTTACTTTGTTGATAAATATGTCCAGTCCCGTAAATTCCTCTCCATGCTGGGATTGATGTTTTTTGCAAACTTCGTATTCTTATATGTACCAGGATTAATCCAGCTAAGCATTTGGACACATTATGCAACGGGAATCACTCCGGGAATCTGGGAACTTCTCTTAATGGGCGTTCTACCCTTTATTGCAGGAGACATACTTAAAATTGGTGGAGCTGCAACTCTAACCAAACTGGTAACTCCAAAAAAGGCATAAACGGGGAAAACTGTGACTTCCAATTCTGGTCCTTCAGATATAATCAAAATAAGGGCCCATCACCTGTTATGCATGCAGGGTTATCAGGGCTATGGTTATAACCAGGACTTTGAACATAATATGGAAAAAATAATAGAATACCTGGATTCTAATCCAAATTTTCCATTGGAAGTGGTGACAGATGCAGATATAATCTGCCAGAAATGCCCTCATCTGGAAAATGGGTATTGTAATAGATCTTCATCTATAGCTATAGTTGAGATGGATCTAAAAGTCCTGGAAAAATTGGGTCTTGTAGCAGGTGAAAAAAAGCCTGTACAAAAAATATTTTTCGAAGTAGAATCATTGAGTTGCAACGACCTCTATGATATATGCCATGACTGTTCATGGAAAGTTAAATGTCTATTGTATATGTCAAAAGTAGAAAAAAAGTTGGCCATATCAAGGTGAACTAAATTCTAAATCCTAATATTCTAAAAATAAAATTATACCCGCCCAGTAAAAACTATCCGTAATAAAATTATACTCTCCAAATTCTCATTTTTTATAAATTCTCTAAACACTCGTCCCTCAATATTTTAGCATCTTCGTTGGCAGGGTTTATCATCAACGCTTTTCTAAAGACTTCAATGGCCTCATTAAAGCGCCCAAGTTCAATGAGGGCAACCCCTTTATTACTTAAAATAATATCATTTTCCGGGTCCAGAGTTAGTGCTTCATCATAACAATTCACTGCTTCATGGAATCGGGATAATTCCATCAATGCATTTCCTTTTCTGTTCCAGGTGGATGGATCCATTTCATTAGCCTCATTAAGACATAATTCAAGGCTTTTATCATAGGCTACTAATGCTTCTTCAGACCGGTCCATCTCAGTTAATATATTTCCCCTGGCGTTCCATACATCAGGATCATCGGGATTTATTTCTAAAATCTTCTCATAAGAGGTCAGGGCTTGATCGTACATTCCAAGCATCTCCAGAATAAATCCCCTCCAATAATGCACTACCTCATTTTCAGGGTTCAAATTCAAAGCTTTATTACTGGCTTCCAGGGCTTCATTGGGTTTGTTTGAGTTTAAAAGGGCTATAGCTTTGTTATTCCAGATGAATTCATTTTCTGAATCATTTTCCAGGGCTTTATCATAACATTCCAGTGCCTCCTGGAAACGGCCCAATCGAGAGAGGTTATCCCCCTTACGGTTTAGGAGGTATATATCGTTGGGGTCAAAACGGAGGGCTGCTGTGTAACATAGAACAGAATCTTCAAATTTACCCACATCAAAGAGTATGTCTGCCCTTTTGGTTACCATGTCCTTTTCATCAATTTTTTGACCTTCCCACTCTTCTATGGGAAGTTTACGGAACCTTATTATCTGGAACTTGGTATCATCCTTTACCTCAGGATATAATCTACGGAACTCTTTCTGGAGTTTTAAAGCATCGTTGTATCCTTCTTCACGTGCTAGTTTATCATTATTTTTTAGGTCAATATAGTCTATTACCTCAATATCGGTAATTTCTGCCTCGAAAAGCTTCCGACGTTCTTTAGAGACAAGATTCCAGTAACAGTGGAGCCGGTCGCCTACATTAAGGGGTTTCTTCCACAATTTCCTGATGGTTGTGGTTTTTTTACCGGTTATAAGGTCTATATGGTCGCTTCCAAATAATAGAATTGGTATAGGGGAACCTCCCTCAATTTATTTGAATAAAATAATGTTAGATTACTATATTTGCTATTCATCTAATTCATGATCATTCTAATAATTCATCTCCAAATTCACTGGTTTTAATCTTGATAGGAGTATTGAATGGTTTTATCTTCCTAGCAATCTTAAATAGTTCATCACGTGATGGATTGGGGGTTTTCTTTAATTTTTCATCTAAAACAACCCGGTTTCTGAATTGTTGAATGGTATATAAATCACAGTTAATATCTTTTACAATTTCCATGATATCCTGTTTATCCAAGAGACCGGGCACATAGGTGGTTCTACACTCTAAATATGTGTTTGGAGAATCTTGAGCTATTTCCATACTTTTTTTAACTTTATCTCCTATATAAGCGCCTGTTACTTTTTCATACTTATTAACAGGGGCTTTAACATCCAGAGCAACGTAGTTTATCAAATGGATTATTTTTTCAAGTCTCTCAGGATAGCAGCCATTGGTATCCAGCTTAATTTTTAATCCTGTATTTTTTATGTAGTCTAATAGTTCCTTAAGCTCTTCAAACTGGATTAATGGTTCTCCTCCAGTTATTACTATGCTGTCTATAAAGTTCATTGAGTCCTGAATTTCCATTTTAATTTCTTCCAGGTCTATTTCTTTCCCACCGTCTATAAGTTCGGGATTATGGCAGTAAGGACATCTTAAAATACATCCTCCGGTGAAAATAACTAGAGAAATTTTCCCAGGATATTCAAGCGAGGAAATTAACATACCACCGATGATCATATCTGATTGATACCTCTAAATGTTGATAATAACATATTTTAACCAATTATCTCCTTTAATATATTAATAAATCTCTTATCTTCCTCTAACGTACCCACACTTACCCTGATCCAGTAGTCATCAAGCCCACGAAATGATCGGCAGTCCCTGACTATTACTCCATTTTTTAGGAGTTCTTCCGATAGAGTCCTGGATTTCATTCCTGTTTTACGGATGTCAACTAGTAGATAGTTTGCCTTTGACTCAAATACATCAATTTGAGGTATACTGGATAATTCTTTGTAGAGATATTCCCTGCTTTCTATAGATAATGTTGTGGATTTTTCAATATATTCAACATCATTTATTGATGCTATTGATGCAACCTGGGAAAGACGGGTTAGACTGAAAACTGGTTTAACCCTTTTCATGTACTCAATAAATTCAGGGTTACCCAGTCCATACCCTATTCTCATACCAGCCAATCCTAATATCTTGGAGAAGGTGCGCAGTATGAACAGGTTATCATATTGGGATAGTAGATCCACGTTGTTTACTTTGGAGAATTCAAAGTAAGCTTCATCCACCACCACCAGGGCATCGGTGCTCTTAAGAATAGTTTCGATATCTTCTTTATTAATAATGGCTCCTGTAGGGTTGTTGGGTGTGCACAGGAAAATTATACGTGTACGCGGGGTTATAGCATCCAGTACTGATTTAACATTTAAAATATTCTCTGGTAGGTCCCAGCGGGCGTATACTGGAATCCCTCCGTGGATCTTCAAGGTGAATTCATAGTACATATAAGAGGGTATGGGTACGATGAATTCGTCTCCAGGTTCAATCAATGTTTTACCCAGGTCGTCCAGTATCTCATCGGCACCATCGCCACCTAGAATCACTTGTGATGAAGATACGCCTGAATATGATGCTACAGCACTGGTTAATTCTTTCAAGCCAACTTCAGGATATCTGTACATTGATTTCGATTCTTCATTAATAGCATCAACAGCCCGGGGCGATGTTCCCAGGGGATTTTCATTGGATCCCATTTTTATTATTTTATCCGGGTTTAAACCGTACTCATCAGCTATTTCCTTTATTGATCTACCTGGAATGTAGGGGTCCAGTTCTTTTACCACTTTATTAATTTTTACCATACCATTCACCAAATTAAAATGATTAAATGTCTGATTTTTTTTAACTTACATCATGTAATAATAATTAAAAGAATTTCATTATTTGCATGCAAGTTCAACATATCTAACTGCATTATCTTTCACTGCTTCCACTTCATGGGGTTCTAGCATTCGAATTACCTTGGCAGGCATTCCCAGTATCAGGCTTTTCTGCGGGAACTTTTTACCCTCGGTAACCAAGGCACCAGCACCAACTACACTATTTTTACTTATTACACTCCCGTTTAGGAGGGTGGCATTCATACCAATGAGACAGTTATCCTCTACTGTGGTTCCATGTAACACTGCGGCGTGTCCAATAGAGACATAGGAACCTATTTGGAGTGGAAAACCTGGGGATGAATGTAGCACACAGTTGTCCTGGATATTGGAATATTCTCCTATATCAATTGATTCTATATCTCCTCTTATAACAGCATTATACCATACAGAGGAGTGATTGCCTATATTTACATTTCCAAGTATATGTGATCCATTTAATATTGTAGCAGTGGGGAGTATCATTGATTATCACATTATTATTTGTTGAAAAGTAATTAAAAAAAATTTGTTTTAGAGTATTAAAAAAGTAATAGAGATTTTTTATAATTCATTCAAAACTAGGATTCATGGTTATCCTGAATGATCATGTTACCCTTGGTTAGAACAATTTTATTTGAGGGGATATCTCTACTGATTATTGCTCCGGCACCTATCTTGCAGTTTAAACCCACCTTAACACCAGGATTGAAACTGGTGTTTATTCCAGTTTTCACACCGTCAGCAAATATAACGCCCAGTTTCCTCCTTCCGGAATTAATTCTTTCTTCTTTTACAGTTAATTTAACGTTTTCATCGTCAAAACGGAGGTTTGCAATGTTTGTTCCAGCAGCGATGTTGCAATTTGCCCCGATAATTGAATCTCCCACATATGATAGATGATTAACGTTAGTATTTTCCATTATAATAGAATTTTTTATCTCCACGGCATTTCCAACGGTTACATTATCATTGAGGGAGGTGTATTTGCGCAGGAATGTATTGGGACCTACATCACATCCTTCGCCTATATATGCCGGCCCTATGATATAGGATCCACTTCTAATAATGCTGTCTTCCCCCAGATGAACAGGGCCGTGAATTGTAACCCCATCTTCCACTTTGCCCAGGATTTGGGGCTCTAAATCTTTAAGGTAAAGTTCATTCACGTTGAGAAGTTCCCAGGGTCTTCCGATATCCACCCATTTATCATTGGATTTCAACCCCAACACTGGTTCATCTTCACTTATCTGGATCTTTATAGAATCTGTGATTTCATATTCTCCCCTAGGGGATTTTTCAGTTTTTTTTATGGCCTGGAAGATGTCATCATCGAAGAGGTATATCCCCGAGTTGATTAGATTACTGGGAGCTTCTCCTGGTGCGGGTTTTTCCACCAAATTAACGATCCTGTCCCCTTTAATTTCCACCACACCAAATTGGGAAGGATCTTCCACCTCAATCAGGGTGAAAATTGTCCGGGCATGGTCAGAATTATATTTAGTTATTAAATCCTTAATCAACTGGGAATCAACAATTATATCTCCATTTAATATTATAAAAGCCCCATCTATGGATCCAGCAAGAGTACCGATGGCATGAGCGGTGCCTAACCGTTCAGCCTGAGTTACGTATGTAATTTTTACTCCCAATAAGGACCCGTCCTGGAAATACTCTTTTATGACTTCTTTTTGGTAACCTACAACCAGGATTATTTCGTTTATTCCTGCTTCTTTTAAAGCTTCAATGTTGTACTGTAGGATGGGTTTGCCCCCAACAGGGACCATGGTTTTTGGTCTGCTTAGAGTCAATGGGCGCATTCTAGTACCTTCTCCAGCAGTTAATATCACTCCTTTCATATCAGATCACTATTATTTTAGATTTTTTAACATTTATACCAGATCCTTTGTAGATACCCAGTATTGTTTATAATAATTTATTAATGAATTCATTGGATTTATCCATTAAATTTTCAGCTTCAAGGTTAGTTTTACCACCCAGAGTAATTCTCACGTAGGATTCTGTGCCTGATGGCCGTATTAAGACCCAACTCCCATTTTTTAGGGATAATCTGACACCATCGATTAGATTTAATTCAACCATATCTTCAAATAGTTTGGGGAATTCTGCCTCTGTTTTCTCCATTATAATCTTTTTCTGGGATTCTTCACAGTTAATCTTCTTCCGTAATGTTGGAAAACTTGGTACTTCATTCAATAGTTTAGATAATGGTCCTTTTTCACTTACTAAGGCTGCTATTCTAAGACCCGATAATATTCCATCAGGACACATGCAGAAATCTGGGTGTATCCATGTTCCGGAGGGTTCTCCGCCGAATGAGGCATTATTTTTCTTTATTGCTTCTGCCACATGGACGTCGCCCACTTTAGTCCGGATTACTTCTCCTTTACTTTCCAGGCACATGTCCATGGAATTGGACGCATCCACGGTCGTTACCACCCGGCCACCAATTTCCCGGGCCATGAGTGCAACTAGTTTATCAAAGTCGGCAATATTGCCTTTTTCATCAACAGCAATCATACGATCAGCATCACCATCATGGGCTATTCCCAGATCTGCATTGGTAGCTATCACCATCTTCATGAGTTCCTGGAGATTTGCTTCAGAAGGTTCAGGCATCCTTCCTGGGAAGAAACCATCTGGTTGGGAGTTGAGAGTTATAACCTGACATCCGGCC
This sequence comes from Methanobacterium sp. UBA294, assembly GCA_002494495.1. GTDB lineage: Archaea > Methanobacteriota > Methanobacteria > Methanobacteriales > Methanobacteriaceae > Methanobacterium_A. The sequence continues at coordinate 3,294 of DACB01000012.1, read as the reverse complement.
TTCCTAAGTATCAAAGGCGAAATATAAGAGGCCGCGCCACTGGCACTGTCAACAACTACTTTTAATCCGGGTTTTATATGAACATAATCCAGTAAATCCTTAATGTATTCTCGGGATATGTTTTTTATATCTTTAACTTGACCGATATTTTCCCATGATGCATTAGTGAAACTTTCATTGAAGATTATCTTCTCCAGTTCTAGCTCCTGGTAGGGACGGTAAGCCATTCCTGTTCTATTCCACACTTTGATTCCATTATCTTGTGGTGGATTATGAGAGGCGGTAATCATTATACCAGCATCTGCTAATTTCATGGTGGCGTAACCTACCAGTGGAGTAGGTGCCATGCCCAAACTGAGGACATCACATCCTCCCTCCAGTATGCCTGCGGTTACCGCCCTTTCTAGCAACTGACTGGAAGTTCTTGTATCATAACCCACAACTATGCTATGACCAGGCCCTAGTTTGGTGGAGATTGCTTTTCCTAATTTTAGTGCTAGATCAGCAGTAACTGCTTTGCCTATGGGTCCTCGGATACCGGAGGTCCCGAAAAGTTTTCGGGGTATATTATTTAAATTCATTGGTTTATGCTCCGAATTTGGTTGATTTATTCATTAGGTCCATTAATATGTTCATCACATCTGATCCCCTTATTCTGCACAAGCCACCTTTGGCAGCTGTCCTTTCATTATAGATTTTAACATCATCCACCCTGATCCCTGGCCCGTTAATTATCAGGGGAACAGGATCACCAGTATGATCCATTACTGAGATGGGTGTGGAATGATCAGCAGTGAGAATGAAATAAACATCTTCCAAGTCCATTAATTTCCCAACAACCTGGTCGGCCCTTTCTATAAATTCCAGCTTCTCTGTTGCATTTCCGTCATGACCCGCTTCATCTGCACCATCGACATTTATTAATAGGAAATCATAATCCTTTTTTGCTGCGTCCAAAATGCCCTGGGCGATATTATCAAGATTTGTATCCACACCGCCGGTTGCACCTTCGATGTCAATGATATCCATGCCAGTAATTTTACCGATACCTTTTATAAGTCCAGTTTCAGCTATACAGGCTGCTTTTAAACCATATTTATCTGAAAATGTCTGTACATGCGGTACAGCGCCAGCGCCCCTGGGCAATATTATGTTGGCAGGGTTTTCACCATTTGCTATTCGTTCCTGGTTCAGGGGGTGGTCTTTTAGGATCTCATAGGATCTTTCCACCACTTGGTTCAGTATATCGGCTGTTTTTTGGGCTTCTGGGGTCTGATCCAGTGGTTTGACCTGGGTCCATTTCTTTTCATTATGTTTAGGGTCAGCTGCACTCACTTTATCGGATAACCCGTCACCCCTTAAAACGAGCACTGCACGGTGCCCGGTGGATTCCTTGAATATGACCTGTGCTCCATCTATCTCCATGGAATTTATTGTATGGGTCAATTCCTCAGTTTTTTCTCTTATTCTCCCGGCACGTCTATCAGTTATGATACCTTCATCATTTGCTGTGGAAAAATTACAACGGAAGGCAATATCTCCTTCTAAAACATCTACGCCAACACCTGCAGCTTCAAAAGGACCTCTACCTGTATAAACTTCATATGGGTCGTATCCCAATATGGATATGTGGGAGGTGTCACTTCCTGCCCTTACGCCTGGCATTATTGGGTCCATTATTCCGCATATTCCATTTTCTACTAGTTTATCCATGTTTGGTGTTTTTGCAGCTTCAAGTGGTGTTTTAAATCCAAATTCTTCCAATGGCCGGTCTGCCATTCCATCTATTATCATTATAATTCCCTTCAACTCTATCACCTAAGCCAAAATGATGCCTATAAAAGCCCCACATACGGTGGCAATAAGATTAACATGTTCATTGTTAAGATACTTTTTACGTTCCAGCACAGCACCAAGTATGCTGTCCACGAAGCATCCTATTGTCCCTGATATAACAGCTATTTCCAATGTTTTCATTGGATCCGGAAATATACCTAATATATATGCTGATATACCTATTATACCTGCACCAATTATTCCTGCAGCTGTTCCTGGGATAGATACTCCACCATCAGTTCCAGGGGGGACTTTTTTAAAGGTGGTTATTAATCGTGGAGTAGTGGTAACCCCTACTTCACTGGCCATGGTGTCGGCAGTTGCAGTAGCTATGGATCCAATGAATCCCCCATAGTTTCCGAATGCAGCCATTGTGAAGGGGACGATACCATTTGAAACCACATTTCTAATGGTCCTGGTACCTTCATAAATTTTTATTTCCTTTTTGTATTGGTGCTTATATTTGGTGAATACCAATCCCAGAACCAAAAATATAATAATTAAAAAAAGCCAATTAACCCCCGCGTTCGGGGCAAAAATTATAATCACGCCCATGATGACCATAAATGCAGTTCCTAGTAGGTCAATGGCTTTTTTGGCGTAAACCATTATTCCAATAACCACTAGCATTACTACATATGGTGCTACATATTCCAGGTTGTACATTTAATCCCAGATCATGATCAATTTTCTTTAAATACTTAAGTATTATTATTTTTCTTCAATAACACGGGTTTTTAAGATTTCCACTCTTTTGAGGGGGTAGATCTTTTTAGCTTCATGGTATATGTGAGACGCTAATTTACCTGTGATTACCTCTTCCACCAGATCCCGGAAGGTTTTATCTACAGCTGCTTCAGCTACCAGTCTTTCCATAGTCTCCCTGATGAACTTCTGCTGGGAGGATTTAGCCCTTTTAATGGTAACGGCCAGGACGTGAACCTTCATTTTTACGTTATCCTGAGTTTTTACCTGGGTTATGGCATCTATTCGGCTGGTTCCCCTTCTGATCATGCTTCTAACATAATCTGTGGTAACCTGATGCCCTACAAAGTTAGTGTTAGCTGTATCTCCAGCCACATTATCGATCTGGAAATGGAGTTTAATGTACTGCTTGCTGAAATCTCCAGATAGTTCCCTTAGGGATGATTCAACCCTTCTCCTTATGAGCATGCTGGGATCACGTGCGGGAGTTGTTCCTATTTCTGCTTCTCCAAACTCCTTAGGAGTCATAATTTTATACCATTGTTTTTCTTTCCATGTATCTCTTACTCTTCTACGTCTTGCTTTCGCCATATAATCACCTTGAATACGTGTTTTAAGGATATTTGATTAACATAAATTCTTTAAAGTCCTTTATTCCATTAAAGTCCTTTATATAGTGAGGAATTATGATTCACTAATAATTCTCCAATTCTAATTTATAAATATTGTTTGATCCAATTACAGTTCTGATCC
>DACB01000004.1:12465-137756 GCA_002494495.1 Methanobacterium sp. UBA294 | reverse complement strand
TAAGATTGGACTTATTAATAATGGTGGAGGAACATCAGATGCAACACATAACTGGTGGGGCCATAATAGCGCTCCAACCCAAGGGTCTACCGACGGAAAAGATTATTATAATAACGGAGTGTCATGTCCTATAGAACCATGGTTACTTCAAAATGCAAATGCCTATATAATAGCTAATGAAAACACCCAACTGCTATTTACAACCATACAAGAAGCAATAAACGATTCCACAACTTCTCCCGGCGACACTATACTACTAAACAATAGAACTTATAATGAAAATATCATTATCAATAAAAAAATTAACGTAAAAGCAGATGATGATGCAAACCCATCCATAATAGGCACAATAACAATTAATTCTGGCGGAAGCGGCACAAAAATACAAGGATTAACAATAAATGGTAACATCAATTTAAATGCCAATAATTGTACTATAATAGATAATATTATAATTGGAAATGGAACTTCTGGAATTATCGCTTCTAATTCAATTAATAACAAAATAGCATATAATGACATTACCAGCAATGGTTTTAATGGAATCCAAAGTAATTCTAGTTCTAATAATATTAGTTATAATACTATTCATGGTTGTATAACTGGAATTTATTCAGAAAACTCAAATAACACCATAATAGGTAATAGTATCATCAATAATTATAATGGAAGTTATACTTATAATTCTACAGATACAATCCATTTCAACAGAATAACAGAGAATACATACGGACTTAAAAATGAAATAGGCACAATAAATGCAAATAATAACTGGTGGGGCACTAATAATCCAACTAGTCCTGGTGACATTTGGGTCGTAAGTGGAAGTGTTGACCATACTAAATGGCTAGTTTTAACCATAAATGCTTCACCAACCAATTCGGGTGGGAATTCAAGTGTAACAGCAGATTTAACCCACAATAACCAGGGTGAAGATACATCATCACAAGCTTCGATACCAGATGGAGTGCCGATAAACTTTATTACAAATAATGGAACCATTATTAGTCAAGCTTATACTCTTGGTGGCCGTGCTTCCACTATTTTAAATTTAAATACCATACAACCTAATAACGTTACAGTTTCCACATCACTTGACAATCAAACTGTCTCCACAACTAGATTTATAACCACAGGAGTAGCAGTATTGAATATTACCAGTACAGCTATAGACAATTCCACAAGCCAAACATTAAATATCACATACAATATCCCATTAAATGAATCTGTAACTTGGCTTAGTATTGTCTGGATACCAACAACAATCAATGGAATAACAAACCCAGCAGAAGAATTACAAGTAATTGTAAACGGAAACATTGTACTAGACAAACTCATCTATAATAATAATGGACTCAACACAGATACTTTAACATTTAACTTAGTATATCCTGGAGTTTCTGGATTTAACATCACATTTACAGACCCCGATGATTCTAGCATGAAGACTTTAAATTTCCCAGGAAATAATATTAATAAAACAAGCACAATCGTGTATAATGGTACTCCTTATGAAGGTGTGCATAGCTTTGCAATAGCCACAACAAAAATATCAACGGAGTTATTTAATCACTGGTTAAATAAATCTTCATTTTACCAGTCCCCTGGTGGTTTAAGCGATGCTTATGCTACTTTTATGACATCTTTAATGGTGGAATATGCCAATGATGTAATGGCAGAAAGTGTATCATCTGATTTAAATATTACATGGAGTCGTACACGTCCTGTTGTAGTTTCTACGCATCAAGATGCAAAAGAAGTATACCTAACCCTAGATACTGATCACACTATGGGAATGACAGCTGTTGGCACATCTGATGAGTTATGGATCTTTAATTACCTTACCTCTTCATCAATATCATTTATTGAATACATCGTAATGAATAGTGTGACAAATTCATCTTATCAGTATTTTGGTGTTGATGATGCATTTGGCTCTGTACTTGTAGATATGCTCGGAATTTATGAAGTTAACAACGAGTCATTAAAATCATACTTACAAGACAATTATCTTATAATAAAATCAGAAAATAACTATAATTATATAGTTATAGATCTTAAAACCGGTATTGTAAGGGATATAAACACTATTAGCAATTTTTGCGGGTCAACTATAACATATGAAGTACAGCCTATCATATGCTTTAATTCATACGGTGATCCTAATATTGGTTATCCAGTCTCTTGGTTTGGCGATCCGTGGGAAAGATTTACGGAAACTTTCGGATGGGATGGAAAAGGAAAAATTTTCTTAACATCAGGGGGATATGCCAATCCATACATCGATCAAATTGGTGCATTGGGTACATTAAAAGTCACAGGTACAAAAGGTAGTACTACTTTTAATGGAAACCCCTCTGAAGAATGGGTTTGGGGACCAGCATTAGATATAACTGGATTGTTTGAACCAATACCGGATAATACGATAAGTCTTACACTAACTCCGCCTGATAACGATACTTTAATAGGTCAAACTTATGGATTATCTAGTTTATGGCTAGTACAAGCAACCCCTGAACTACCAAATCTACCCATAAACATGACAAGTATAGACGACATAATAAATCCAGAGGACGAATATACTCCAGAAGAAGAACAATATGATCTTATCCACGCTGCATTAGATTTTATTGGAGCCGGCGTATATTATAATAGGGCAATTAATGTTGAAGATGAAACTATAGGTATAACGGAAGAAGGAAAAAATATTAAAATGTCGAACAAAGCCGTAGATTCGTTTGGTAAGGGATTGGATAAAGTTATAGGTGCTTTATTTGGCACAAGGAGTTGAGAATATGATCAATTGGAAATTTGTAATTATTGGGGTGGTTTTGCTCCTAATACTTGGAATATTGTTTAAAATAGTGATTGGTGGTATTTTACTTGGTGTTTTAATTTCCTGTGTTGTTGTGGGGTATCTAGTAAATAAAGGATATAAAAATGGGGCTAAAAATGGGTTAATAACAGGATTCATCGGTGAATTAATATATGGAAGTTTATTTGTTTTATTTATTGCTACACCACTTTCAATGAAAACAGTTCTAATATCATTAGGTTTGGGTTTTTTCAGTGGCATTGGTGGTGCAGTTTTGGGTTTAATTGGTGGAATTATTGGCTCTTTGATAAGAACGAAATTTAATCCTTCAAATTTTTGATATTTCAGGAAGTTTTATCATAGTAAGAATATAAGAATAGTTTGGTGCAAAGGCACACTCACAGTTACAAATATGGGTAATATTCGTTAAAATTTAAACCATTGGTACAATTTTTTTGCAATTTTATATGCTTTTGGTGGGTGTATTGGTTCATTTATTAAGGAATAAACGGGATTTTGGTGTGTGTTTTTCTGAAAAGGGTGTGTTGAAATAGAAATAGTAGATAGGGATGTATGTTCTTGTAATAGGTCTGGTTGGGATATCTTTAATTTGTGTTTCTATATTATTCGATATTATTTTGATTTGTTCTTTAATTTTTGGGTTAATCATTGGTTATTTGATGTTTAGGTTTAGAAATGGAGTTTTAAAAAATTTATTGTTGGGTTTTGTCTGTGGGTTAATAGTTGGAATTTTCTGTTATTTTAGTATTTTCATCATATCCGGAACATTCTCTATTCATTATTCATATATTATTACACTTATTTTTGTATTTGCATTAATTGGAGGTGTAGGGAGTGTTTTAGGTGTATTGATAAAATATTTGAGATTCGACTCTGATAATTGTTTAATATGGCTTGAGGAGGGTGATGTTTTGTTTGATGCTGGGAAATTTGATGATGCAATTAATTTTTATGATAAAGCATTGGAGAAAGATCTTGGAAATATCGATGCATTGGAGGGCATTGCTGATGCCTTTAGAGAACTTGGAAACTACAAAGGAGCATTGGAGTGTTAATGATGAAGCTCTGGATATTGACAATGAAGATGCAGAGCTATGGTTTAATAGGGGAGAAGTATTGAAAGAACTTAAAAGATATGATGATTCATTAGATTCATTTAACAAGGCTTTAAATGCTAGAACCAGACTGTGAATCAGCTTAAAAATGAAAAAAGAACTCACACAAATAAGAGAAGTAATATAAAGATATTCCCCATTCCTTGTTGTCGGTTTAAATGTTTTTTGAGACAACAACTGTGGTGAATCTTAATGTAGGATGGCAAAACAACTTCCTAGTTTAGCAATCCATGTATAAAATATACAGTAACTTTCAAGTGGGAAGGGAAGGTATAAATTTTCTTAACAAGTTCTATGTAGTAATCCATATCTTGAAGAATTGCTGTACTTGGTGCATTTAAAGTCAAAGGTACAAAAGGTATACTACTTTAATGGAAACCCCTCTGAGAGGGGTTTGGGGACCAGCATTAAATTTAAGTGGATTGTTTAAACCAATCCTGATGGTATACCCGTTAATTTCACAACTAACTTTGGAAACATAATCAGTTCAAGTTACACAATTAAAGGCAAAGCAACAACTATCTTAAATCTGGGCAGCACACAAAATGCAACAGTTACAGCTGAAGCATCGGCTGATCATCAATCTGCTTCTACAACAGGACTTATAGCAACTGGAACAGCAGTGTTAAACATTATAAGTACAGCCATAGACAATTCTACTGGCCAGCCACTTAACATCACTTATAACATTCCATTAAATAGTTCTGTTACTTGGATTAGTGTTATTTGGATCCCTACGGGCATGTTTTCTGATGAATTAAAAATAATAGTAGATGGAACAGTAGTAGAGGATAAATTTTTTCATAATTTAGCTTACATAACATGGATGAACAGTTATTCACCATCAGTATTTGATGCTATTTTGGATACTAATTTACAATTTGGTAATGGAAATGTATTAACAGCATTCTGGAATAATCTGGCGACAACATACAATCTAAATGCCACAGAACTTTCATTTGTTCAAAATCATCGTCTTGATTTCATAGACAACATGATATTCAACATTGAATATCCTGGTATATCTGGATTAAATCTGACTGTAACAGATCCAGAAAGTAATATTGTGACAAATTTAAACTTCCCTGGAAATGTTATCCACAGAACAAGCCAAATTATATATGGTGGTTCTCCATATGAAGGTTTAAAGAGTTTTGCGATTGCCACCACTAAAGTAACCAATGATGTAGTAAATTACTGGTGGAGTCAATACTCTCTTTATCAATCTCCTGATTATGCTGCCTTTGTTGCGTTTTATACAGCTTTATTGGTAGAATATTCTCATGATCAAATAGGAGATAATATTGCAGCCGATTTAAATGTCACATGGGCCCGCACCAGTCCCATTATAGTCTCTTTTGGTGATGACTTTTTTGAAACATATCTGACTTTGGAAAGTGATCATAGCATGGGAATGACCGTTGTAGGCACGCCCGAAAATGTAAGAGAATTTAATTTTGTCACTTCTAGTAATATTTCAGTAATAGAATTTGTTATAATGAACAGTATGAGAGACTATTTATATCTGTCTTCTCCTAATGTTAATTTTAGTTCTGTGATGGTGGATCTGGTCAATGATTATTTATTTGATCCCGAGTCTTTAGACATTTCTGTGCAGAATGGCTTCATCATAATTAGTTCTGAATTCAATAATGGTATGTTTATAGTGATCGACCTTGAAACTGGTATTGTAAGGGATATAAACACAATTAACAATTTCTGTGGTGTAAACCTTATTGTGGATCTTAAAGCCATTGCTCACTTTACGCCAAATGGGCCAACTAGTATTTTTGGGCATCAGCTTGTTTATGGGCCGGTTGATCTCTATTGGGATGGTTTAGCAGATAAGGTTTATATTGCTAACGGTTACTGGTTCTATGGTAATCATGACCCTATAAATGACCAGATATGGGCTGCGGGCGAATTTGTTTTATTGGTGAATGGTATTGAAGTTTATACTTTTGGTGATTCTGATGGAGGTGTAGTTTACCACGACGACATAGATATTACTAGCTTCTTACATATAGGAGTTAATACCATCACAGTCGTTATCAATAGTTCTGGCGATACAATAGGTAATTCATGGCTATGGGCAATCGCACACTATTACCTTAACATAGAAAAGAAACCTCCACTGACGTTCCCAATTCCGGCACCTGATGCTCTTCCAGTTCCATACCCATGGGATATGTCCAGTCCACCATTCAATGATCCTTCAAAGGCCCCATTAGAATTAAATGATATTGATGACATCTTTAAAGAATATAATGTACCATCTCCGGAAGAAGTTGCCGTGGCAGCCGGTATAGTAGGTATTATTATAGCAGGAATAATTTTAGGTAGTATGGGAGTAGCAGCATAAACCTCTTCAGATAAAGCTATATTTGAGTAAATTTAAACACTGTTTGGCTAGGGGTGGTTTTAATGAAGACAGGGTCAAAAATAATTATAATTGGTTGTATTCTTATAATTACAGGATTACCATTATTTTTGTTATATGGTAAATTGTTACCTCACATATTTCTTGTGTTGATGGGGATTTTCTGGATTGTATGGGGTTTATTTAAGAACAAAGGTTATTTTAATAAAAATTATTATATGGCTATTTTTGGCTTAATTGCGTTATGGGGATTAATGTTACTTTATATCTTCTTATTTAGAAATAATGAATATTTAAGAAGTATTTATATATTTTATATTCTAGTTGGACTTTTTATATTTCTCTTGATCCGTTTTGGTGTATTTTATATTCGTAGATATAAAGAGCTTAATTAATAAGAAGCTGAAATTTTTATGGAATATATAATAATAATGCCTGTCATTCATGGTTTTTAATTGCAATATATATTAACATTTCATAACCTTACATTTCCCATGGGTGATATGCAACTTCCCTGAGATAGTGGTTCTCCTATTATCTAGGGGATAAGGTGGGTGAATCTTAGCTTCAATTTTCTACTTTTAACCCTGGTAAGGTACACTTGAAGAATTTTTGATCCTGAAATTCAAATGAATAAAATAAATAAATGGAACGAAAGATAATACTATGGTATATAGATATGACCGCTGATGAATTGAAATGTGAATTTTGCCGTAATGTATTTGACCTTCCAGAGATTAGAAACCGTACGGGAATTTTCCGTGATCGAACCGATGCTGGATTTAAATTGTCCAAGATGCTGGTTGAATTTAGAGATAGTGATGTATTGGTCTGCGGGATACCCGCTGGTGGGGTTCCAGTTGCAGCCCCCCTTGCACAGGAATTAAACCTTGATCTGGATGTGGTGGTGGTAAGTAAATTAACCCTACCCTGGAATACAGAGGTGGGGTACGGTGCTGTGGCTTTCGATGGTACATTGAAGATCAACCCTGTTTTAAAATCTCAAATGGGACTCAACTCTGGAGAAATTGAAAAAGATGTTGCACTAACCACAAAAAAGGTCCAGAGACGTTTTAAGGATTTCAGGGGAGATAAAACCTTCCCGAATCTTGAAAATCGTACGGTAATTCTGGTGGATGATGGTATAGCTTCTGGCTTCACGATGATGGTTGCTATTGAATCAGTCAAGAATAAAGAGGCAAAAGATGTGATGGTAGCAGTGCCCACTGCCCCATTACAGGCGCTTGAAAAGATATCTTCAAAAGTGGACAGGATATACTGCGCCAACATACGTGGAGGTCCAGCATTTGCAGTTGCTGATGCCTATCAAACCTGGTACGATGTGGAAGAAGAGGATGTCATAACTATTTTAAAGGATTTTAACTTAAAGGACTAAAATTAATTTTTAATAATTTTTTAAATAAAATATTTAAAATGATAAAACATTCAAATGTTGTGTAATTAGGAGGATTTTATATTTATGCTTGGAGAAAAAGAACTTACAAAATTATTTCCCGATTTTATAGATACTGTACAGGCATCGGGGATTGATTTAAAACTGGAAAACGTGTTTATACAGAAAAGTGCCGGGTCTTTAATTGATAATGAGAAAACACTCCCTGAACTCGAGAGATTAAAGCCTCCTGTTTATACTTTGAAGCCCAAAACAGCATATTCAGTTACTATCGCTCCTAAAATGAAAATACCAAAGGGCTACGCCCAGCTCTACTTACCACGTTCTACACTCAACCGGTCTTTTATCTCGGTACATACTGCTGTGGGTGATCCTGGCTTCTATGGAACACTACAATTTTTACTGTATAACTATGGGGATTTCGATTACACCATAAAGCAGGGCGACAGAATTGCCCAGGCAGTGGTGTTTCCAGTAACAGGTTCAGGGGAATATGATGGTAGTTACCAGGAAAAATAAGTTTAAAATATTTAGCCACCTAAACTGGTATCACCATCGGTGCCTTTAGTTATATTATCGTCTATAGTGGTTTTTATGCCATGTCTAATTTATTTTTTAACTCTTTTTGGATGCATCTTTCATTTAATAACTGTAATCCCTTAATTTTACTCAGTATTTGATGATTTACAATATAAATTGCTTTAATTTATTTAATACTATTTTCAATTAAATTTAATAGAAGCGCCATTAATATATAAGGACATGAGTAATGGTCAGATATTTGCCGAAGTCTTGATAGAGATACTGAAGTCTGAAGGTGTTAAATACATATTCGGACATCCTGGAGAGCAAATACTACCAGTTTATGAAGCACTAAGGGAATCAGATATCGAACACGTGCTCATGCGTCATGAACAGGGAGCAGCACATGCTGCAGATGCATATGCAAGGATATCAGGAAAATTCGGAGTCTGTATTGCTTCAGCAGGTCCTGGGGCCTTAAATCTTACCATGGGTGTTGCAACTGCTTATAAGGATTCAGTACCTATGTTGGTGATCACCGGAGATGTACCTACCAATTTAAAAGGTTGCAATGTTTTCCAAGAAGTTGACATAATAAAAGTACTTGAACCAATTACCATCAAAAGCTTCAGTATTAAAACACCTGAAGACGGCATACTAAAATTAAATGAAGCCATAGAATCGTTAAAAATTGGTAAAACAGGCCCTGTGCATCTTAACATTCCGAATGATGTTTTAGGTTATGAAGTGGATAGTTCTGTGGTTAATGAAATTAGTTTACCTCAGCCGAATGACTCTGAAGTTCAAAACAAAGACTTGGATTCAGCAATAAAGCTTCTCAAGAAAGCACGAAAACCCCTTATAATTGCAGGTGCAGGTATATTCTGGTCTAAAGCTACAAATAAGCTTCTTAGTTTTGCAAATAAAAATAAAATCCCAGTATCAACCACTTACCATGCCCGCGGACTATTTCCAGATGATAACCCTCTGTTTTTGGGAATGATAGGTGTAAGGGGTACAGAAGCATCCCGGCTGGCAGGTGAAAAAGCTGATGTCATCATTGCACTTGGTTCAAGACTTTCTGAAAGGACCATGGCCCATGTTGGGAAATGTAGTATAATACAGGTTAATCTGGATGGTAAGGTTCTAAAGGGTGATGTAAATATTGAGGCGGATGTGGGAACATTCCTTGATGGGATTATGGACTTAGATCTCACCGGTTATAGTGACTGGGTGGAAGATTTGGGTAAATATTCAAAGTACCATGAAATAGAAACAGAATATATGGATATCCCGATAAAACCGCAAAGAGCTATAAAAGAGATTCTGGATGCTGCAAAAGATTCGATAGTTGCGGACGATGCTGGATCCCACACAACATGGATTACCCTACTTCAGAAAATTAAAGAACCCGGTACATTCATTTTCTCAGGTGGATTTGGTCCCATGGGATACGCCCTACCAGCAGCTGTAGGGGCGTCACTTGCAAAACCACAAAAATCAGTGGTGGTGGTAGTGGGGGACGGTGGATTTCAGATGACTTCCCAGGAACTAGCCACCATCAAACAGTTGAAACTCCCGGTAACCATATGCCTGGTTAACAACAGTGCCCTGGGCATCATTAAGCAATGGCAGAAAATGAATTATGGGAAAACCTATCAGGTGGAACTGGAAAACCCAGATTTTATTAAATTGGCAGAATCCTATGGTATAGGAGCAACTCGCTTGAATTCACCTGGTGAAGTGTACCCTGCTGTAAAACAGGCCATTAATTTAAGAAAACCTTACTTAATTGAGGTGGTGGTGGATCCAAAAGAGGAAATACCATTACCCTCCAAATATTAATGAATTTTATATTTAAAAGGATATGATTTTCTAATATTAATTTAGAGTTAAATGTGTAATATTAATTTGGAATTAATATTATAAATATTTTAGAGATATATATTATACCATTGGTGATTAGATGAAAGTATTAATGATAAATCCTCCTTACACCTCTTCAAAATACAGATTTATAGGATTGGTGGCACCGCCTCTAGGCATAGCATATATTGCGGCCTTCCTGGAGACAGGTGGAATTGATGTTAAGATAATTGATGCCCCAGCTGTAGATATGGACTATGAAACCATTCAAAGGGAATTAATTAACTTTGCACCTGATGTGGTTGCCATCACATCAGTAACACCCACACTTGAAAGCGCTCTTAAAGTAGCCAGTATGGCAAAAATGACATGTCCTTCTGCCTTCATTGTTTTAGGAGGATATCATCCCACCTTCACCTATCCTGAACTTATAAAACACGATTTCATCGACGCGATTGTACGTGGTGAAGGGGAGTACACCATGCTGGAGATGGTAAAGACCCTTCAGAACGGGGGTAATCTAAAGGATGTAAAGGGAATAGTTACTCGGGATTTTATCACACCCTTCCGTCCAGTAATTGAGGATCTGGATAGCATACCATTTCCTGCCAGGCACTTGCTGCCCATGGATGATTACAAGATCATGAATATGAAATTGCCTGTAGGAACCCTGATTTCTGGTAGGGGATGCCCATATCAATGTTCATTCTGTGCATCCTCTGCAATGCACGGTAATAAGCTGAGGTTAAGGTCAGCCACCAGTGTGGTTGATGAAATGGAACATCTGGTAGATGATCACGGTGCAAAAATGCTGGCCTTCATGGACGACACATTCTGTCTTAACAAGCAGAGAATAAATGACATCTGTCATGAGATTAAGGAACGGAAATTTGACAACTACTGGGGATGCACCGCCCGAGTGGATACCATATCCGAGGAATTGCTCTTGAAGATGAAGGATGCAGGGTGTATAACCCTGTTTTTGGGTGTTGAATCCGCAGATCAGCAGAACCTCAATGAATTAAATAAGAAAATCACCATCACCAGGATTAAAAAGACATTCGAGCTCACAAAGAAGATGGGCCTGCGAACTATAGCATCTGTGGTTCTGGGCATGCCAGGTGACACCAGGAATAGTATAGAAAACACCATCAAATTTGTAAAGAAGTTAGAACCAAACTATGCCATATTTTCACTGGCCACACCCTATCCTGGCACTGATTTTTACCTGAAATCCAAGGATGACCGTTTGCTGAAGACCAAAGACTGGTCTAAGTTCAACTTGCTAACCCCTGTGATGGAAACTGTGGACTGTTCACTGGATGAGCTTAGAAAACTCCAGAAAAAAGCATTTAAAGAATTCTATGCCCGGCCTTTATATTTACTGAAACAGGCCCGGATGGATGGACCGGTACTCTTTAAAACAGCCTTTGCTATTTTGAAGGACATTTAACTAACTATTTATTCGATATCTATTTTTTTATATCTGGAAAGTTATTCTTTTTAATATCAGGAAGTTATTCCAAATATCCCTTAAAAATCTCAAATTAAAAAATAATAATTAAAATAAAAAAAATAAAAGAATTGAAGCTTAATCGATTAGATAAGCCTCTTCTACCGCTCCAACACCTTCTCCAAGACAGACATCTAAGCCAAGTTCTTTGAGGGTCATCTCTAGTGCGGCTATGGTTGTGATTATTTCCCTTTCTGTGATGTTACCCATATGGCCTATACGGAATACGTTTCCTTTAAGGTGGTCCTGACCTCCAGCTAATACTATCTTGTATTTATCAAGCATGGTTCCACGTAACTCTTTATCAGTTACACCTTCAGGCATTTTAATTGAAGTAACAGTGTTTGAGGAAACATCTGGTTGGGCAAATAATTCCAGGCCCAGGGCTTCGACACCATTCCTTGTGGCTAAAGCAGCTAATTCATGTCGTTTAACCCTCGTATCCAGCCCTTCCTCCATTATTACTCTTAATGCTTCACGCATGGCGTACATAAGTGATACTGATGGTGTGTAGGGTGTTTCTGGTGGTGTACTAGACCCGCTTTTGCGGTATCTTTTCATATCGAGATAATAAGAACTGGTAGGGGTTTCATCTACTACCTTCCAAGCGTCATCACTTAAGGTAATGGCGGACATACCTGGTGGCGCGGCCAGACATTTTTGGGAGCCTGTAACACAGATATCAATGTTGTAGCCATCTACAAAAACATCATCTCCACCAAGAGAGGAAACTGTGTCCACCACGTAGAGGGTATCATAATCTTTAACAATTTTCCCCACTTCATCAATTGGGTTAGTAACTCCAGTTGAGGTCTCGTTGTGGACTATGGTAACTGCTTTGATGTTGTCTTCCTCTTCCAGGATGTACTTCACATCTTTGGGTTCGACACCATACCCCCATTCTACCTCGAGTTCAGTTGGTACTGCCCCGTGGACTTCGGCTATCTGCATAAATCTCTGACCGAATTTTCCACCAACGATGTTAAGGATCTTATCACCCTTATCTACTACACTGGATAACGCTGCTTCCATGGCTGCAGTTCCAGAACCAGTTAATATGTAGGATTGGTTTTCAGTCTGGAAAACTTCAGACATCATTTCAGTTGTTTCGGTAATTATTTCACCAAACATTGCACTTCTGTGATTCACTATGTTCTCAGACATAGCTTTTAAGACCCGGGGAGCCACTCTGGTAGGTCCCGGTATCATGAGCAACGTCTCATTCATTATAAAAAACCTCCGAGTTATGTAACTTAAAAAACTTTATTTATTTGGATTATATTATCATAACTTATGAACCTTGCTATCTGGTTATCGTGGTATGAAGATCTGCTAGAAGATTTTGGTTTCAGCAGATCTCAGGACGAAGAATCCGCACAATTACTTGAAAAACTCTTAGAATTCTATGGGGGATTAAAACCGAAAGATATTCCCATGCAAAGGGAAGCTATTGTTTTTGGGGCTGGTCCGTCAATTAAGAGTAACATTAAGGAGATTAAAAGTTTAAATCTATCTGAATACACCCTGATATCTGCTGATGGGGCTACCACCGCACTTTTAGAAGAATATATTGTTCCTGACATCATAGTTACAGATTTAGATGGTGATATGAAGGATATTATCTGCGCCAACCATGAAGGTGCTTTTTTGGTCATACATGCCCATGGAGATAACATGGAAAAACTGAAGGAGTTCGTGCCCCGTTTAAATCGTGTGATGGGCACCACACAGAGTACCCCTTTGACTCATGTTTACAATTTTGGTGGTTTTACAGATGGGGATAGGGCCCTTTTTTTAGCAGTTGAACTTGGAGCAGAGTACATTACCCTGGCAGGTATGGATTTTGGCAAGGAAGTTACTAGATATTCAAGACCAGCCATGAAAGAACCAAAAGGCCAGGCAGATGAAATTAAGGAATTAAAGCTTAAACATGCCAAGAAACTGGTGGAATGGGTGGCTAAAAACGAGGAAGTAACCCTATTAAACATATCCCATGGAGAAAAATTGGAAGGTGTTCTGGCTGTCCGATTCAAATAGTTAATTTTTCAGCCAGTTTCCAGATACATGTAGATACATGTAATTAACTGTAACAGATACATAGTAATTAACGCATGTATTTCCGGGCGAAGGTTACCATTAAAGTGGGCCAAACAAATGCACCGATACATGCTTCAACAATATTTAACACACCCTGAAAACCTGTTTCTGAAAATATCACACCATATGCGGGTATGATCATGGTCAGGAAACTGAAGCGTAATTTTTCTGTAAATGCATCGGGTGTAAAAGCCCCCTCAAGTATCCAATAAATAAATGCAAAGGTTAGTAAAACAATAAAAAAGCTTAACAAGAGCCTAATAGGGTAAACTCCATACCCAAAGGGATACTGTACAATTAATTCGACATATTTATGGAGAGATGATTTTTGTTTTCTTTTAGATTCCATTTCCCTGTAAAAATAGTAATCTGCTTTTGTCCGGTTTCCAATCTTTTCCCAAACAATTTTTGCTTTTCTACAGGCCTTCTCCTGGCTTTTATTGGTTTTGAATTTGGTATTCTTAAAGTTTAATCCGCCCTTAACTTCTACAAAATCAAAAAATACATCACCTTTTACATCAGCCTTATCAAACCAGGCATCACCTGCTAGCTTAGCATCGTAAAAGGAGGTATTGCCTTCTATCTGTGCCTCTTTGAAGGAGAGACTACTGCCAATCTCTGTCTTGTTAAAAGAAGCTTCACCACCTACATATGCCTTTTCGAACCATGCGTATCTATTTACATGAGTTTTATCAAATATGACATGTCCCCCGATACGTGCACTGTAAAATGAGGCATTTCCACAGATATTTGATCCTTCAAGTAAAACATCACCACCTACATCAGCATTATCAAACCAGACATCCCCCTCGATGGTTGTATCCTGGAGCAAAACGTCATTTTTTATAATAGCCCCTGTAAAAATCAGGTCATCTTCAAATTTTTCCCTGGAAAAGTCAATATTAAATAACCTAACTCCTTTAAAGTTGAAATCACCATTTTCTTTCTTTTTTAGTAATTCTTGATTTTTTAATTCATTTATTTCCTGGAAATCCAGGGATTTTTCATTGGGTAATGTGAGATGTAAAATACAATAATCAGAATTCTTAAAACTGTCATTATTACAATTTTCAAATTTACACAGCATAACATTCCCCCATAAAAAAATCAAACACTGTCATCTTCTTTGTAAAGAATTTTGATCTTGGCTACCTGTATTTCATCTCCATCTTTCAATTTAATCTTACCCAGACCGCTAATATCCTGATCATTGATTTTTGTACCGTTTTTACTATTTAAATCTTCCATATAAAACCCATCATCAAATCTGGTAAGTTTAAAGTGTTCTTTTCCGATGTATGAGAGACTATCTCCTTCATCATGGCCTAGAAAGTCTTCTCTTCCAAATTTTCTTTCATAATCCTTGAGTATGAATTCTACACTATCGGGGAAGATCAGCCTGCCCAGTAGTTTTTTTGGTTTCAGATGAATGGTAGTCTCTTCGCTGATGAGTTTTCGAGGGGTGGACCTATTTCTAAGGTAAAGTATAATGATGAACAATACTGCGATAATTAAAAAAGTAAATATTATAAATCCAACATCCAATAAATCTCTTTGGCTCAGAATAAAAATAACTAACAATGCAAAAATAACCACAAATAATGCTAGGGATTTGTTAGTTGCAATCATTTTCCAACCGTTCAGAGGAGAAGTATCCCCCTAATTTTTAATAATCCTAATATTAAGTATATGCAGCTGCTATATAATAATAACTAACTATTTGTGTTCAATATTGAGTCTAGATGTTAATGATTTGGATTTACCTGGAGATTTAAAATCCATGAATTGTCTGTAGGTTCAAATTATATATATAATCTCGAACATATGATTTTTATTAAGTAATAAGTGAAGGATTCTCCAATGTCACTAGATGATATTTTAATGCATGACGAAACCGTATTCAGGGATATACGCGTCTTCAATCCAGATTATGTGCCTGATAAATTTTTACACAGGGAATCACAGATGGAAGCACTTACTCTCTGCCTAAGACCTGCTTTAAGGGGTGGAAAATTAATGAATGCGGTGGTGGTTGGTTCATGTGCCACTGGAAAAACCACAGCGATAAAAAAACTCTTCGATAGGATTGAAGAGTATTCAGAGAAAATTTTATGCGTGTATATAAACTGCCAGCTCCACACCACCCGTTACAACATCTTTTCACAGATCTACCAGAAGATTTTTGGACATCTTCCTCCGGAGACAGGCATTCCTGTATCCAGGATATATGAGAAGATTATGAAACATCTTAAAAACAATGATCAGGCACTGATGGTTGCCCTGGATGATGTTGACCATTTATTCCACAATAAAAATGCAAATAAAATATTCTATGATATTTTAAGAGCTTATGAAGAATTTGAAGGTGTTAGGACTGGTCTGTTTGCTGTTATATCAGATATAGAATTCAGGTACATTCTAGATAAGAATGTCAACTCTATTTTCATCCCCCAAGAAATTGTCTTCAATCCCTACACCTACAATGAAATGAGGGACATATTAAAGGAGAGGGTTAAAGCAGGTTTTTATCCTGATGTGATTTCAGATGAACTTTTGGAGGAAGTTACTGAAAATACTAATTCAATGGGGGATTTAAGGGTTGGAATAGATCTTTTAGGTCTGCTGGGTAACATTGCTGAGTCAGATGCATCGAGGACCATAGAGAAAAGGCACCTACAATCTGCACTTCAAAGTAACAGATCTATCAGCTTGAAAAATACACTGGAAAACCTATCTGAAAAGGAAAAAATCTTATTAAAACTCATAATGGAATCAGAGGGACAGCATTTAATTGCAGGAAACCTTTACAAAAATTTAAATGACAAAAAACCTTTAAGTTACGCTTCCTTTGACCGCTTACTTAATAAACTGGAATTTTTACGGCTGATAGATATTAAATTCACAGGTAAAGGTAGTAAGGGCAATGCACGAGTTATTGTGTTAAGATTCCATCCCCAAGAAATTAGCAAATGCCTGATTTAGGATAGAATACCTTCTTTTATAATTAACTAGATAAATGGTATCCTGGTTGCCTTAATTTAAATAGTGGCTGGAAAGTTGGAATTTGGAAGTGCAGCTACACCAATTACACTGAAGACCAGTACCAGAATAATCAACCCTATAAAGACACAGGACTTAACATCAAAATATTTATGAAAGTTTAAAAGATTGAGTTCCTCTGGCTTCTTTCGCAGATCTGGAATTGAATTTCTATGCATTTTTTTAACCTCCTAATTATAAAAGTTCCATAAAACTATTTAAAAAAAAAGTTAGAGAGCATTTGAGAAGTAAAAAGAGATGCAATCACTACTTTTTTCACCTAATATTTACAAATAATAATCAAAGAAAAAAAATTGTTTAACAAATGGGCTTTAAAAACTGTCGTAAATAACTTTGGAAATAAAGATCCATGAAATAATAAATTAAAAAGTCCCTGTACAAAAAATCAAACAAAAAAAACCATGAACATCCAGAAAAAATTTGAATTTTTCGAAGTAATGGCTGATGTGGGTATTCATTCCTATGGAAAAACTTTGGAAGAGGCCTTCGAGAATGCGGCTCTAGCCATGTTTGAAGTCATGACTGACACAACAACCATTGAACCTACAATCCATAAAAAGATAGTTATAGAATCAGAGGATCTCCTGGCGCTCCTCTATGACTGGCTGGATGAGTTGATATTTCTGCACGACTCAGAGTTTCTGGTATTCAACACTTTCCATGTTGAGATTCAGAAGATGAGTGAAGATTTATATCATCTAAAAGGCACTGCCCTGGGGGAGGCCTTCAAACCAGAGAAGCATGAAAGCAGGGAGGATGTTAAGGCAGTGACTTATCATCTAATGGATATAAAAGATAAAAATGGATATATAGTTAAGGTTATTCTGGATACCTGAATTTTATAAAATTTAAATTTAATCAATAATTATCTCTAAAAGCATCATTAAAGAAAAGCCAGATATAAATATTGCTCTTGAGTTTCTATTTGATTTTTAATATATGCGTGATTATATGTCTTATTGATCTACAAAAAGTATTGCTCCTGTTGCAAATCACAGTTCATAGGGATTATTGGTTCTATTGCCGTTACCCGTCTATTATTCCTGAAACTGGGGCAATTATACCAATGGACTGTCTGTAAAAGAAACTTCTTTTTTGGTACATCACTATATCTCAATCGTAAAGCGCAGCCATTCCCTCAGGAAAATTGTGAATGGCCTGTTATAATGCCAGAGAAAAGTTCGGGCCAATGTAACTAATCCAATAGTGGGGTGTACTGCTCCAAAACCAGTGCCTAGTGCAAGATTCTCCGAATATGATTCAATGTTAAAGATAACCAATAGTCTATTCTTTTTTGATGATATTAATATTATTAAAACAGCTTCCAAATTAATCCACAAAAAATTAGCTATTTATAAATATTTTGGGAGATAGAATAATAAATGTAATTATTTTAGTAGTTTTCTCATGATTCCTGATTTGATTGATAAATTCTTATATTATGGAGTTATTTCAAAAAAGTAAATATAATTCTCTTTCAATTTTTAAAAAAACCTTATGACAGCCCGGGAAAAAATTAGAAAAGTCAAACACATTCTGGGAGTCCTATTAGATTATCATCAAGTCTTGAAGAGGGTAGCTATGAATCCATAAAAAGCCTAGACTAACACTTTCAATTATTTGCTATAATTCTAGATACTGGAAGTATATTAATGGTAGAGTTAAAACGTGATCTTGGAGTTTGGGGAGCAGCCAGTATAGGAATTGGAGCCATAATTGGTACTGGTATTTTTGTACTTTTGGGTGTGGCTGCTGGTCTGGCTGGACCATCTGTAATTTTCTCCTTTATTATAGCAGGAATCACCGCTCTTCTCACGGGTCTTTCATCGGCTGAACTATCCTCATTTATAACAGAAGAGGGAGGTAGTTACATTTATACCACCAAAGCCTTCGGAAAGTTCCCGGGATTTGTTATTGGATGGATCAAGTCATTTGATTATATTATTGGTGCCAGCGCTGTTAGCATAGGATTTGCATCTTATTTTACTTATTTTCTTCATTTACCACCCATACAGAGTACAATAATAACAATTGCAACAGTATGGCCTATTATATTAATGTTGTTGAATATTAAAGGGATGAGGGAGGCATCTGTGGCAAATACAGGATTGGTAGTTCTTAAAGTTTCAGCTTTAGTAGTTTTTATAATTACTGGTGTTTATTATATGATTTTACACGGTAATCCGTCTAATTATTATCCCTTCTTTCCCAATGGTTTAAATGGAATGCTTTCTGGGGCGGCTATAATATTTTTTGCTTTCATAGGGTTCAATACAATTACCATGGTTGCTGAAGAAGTAAAACATCCCCAAAAAAATGTACCCCGGGCAGTACTTCTTTCATTTGCAGTTTGCACCCTCCTCTACATCGGAGTATCTTTGGTGGCAGTGGGCCTGGTTAACTGGCAAATTTTAGGTCAATCAACAGCACCACTGGAAACAGCCCTGGGTGTAGCTACCAATAACATCTGGATACTGGAATTTGTGGCCATATCCGCACTCTTTGCCACTACTTCAGTGATATTATCATCAATAATCGGCGGCTCAAGGGCCTTATTTTCCATGGCTCGACAGGATGTAATCCCCGAAGTTTTCTCTAAAATTTCTGGTAACGGCATTCCTATAATTACTGTTATAATTAGTGGTATTTCAATAGCCCTTATTGTGGTTGTTGCATCAGGTAATTTAGATGCACTGGCATCCATTTTTAATTTTGGAACACTGTTAACATTTGCATTTATTAATTTAAGCCTTTTACAATTAAGGAGAACCATGCCTGACCGTAAGCGTGGATTTAAAGTACCATTTTATCCATTAACCCCCATATTAGGATTGGCCAGTTGTGTGGGATTGGCCTTTTATCTTAATCCTAATGCAGTTATTTATGGTGTTTCATGGATCCTAATTGGAATTATGGTTTTTTCCTTAAACAAGTGGCGTATTAAGCGAAAGTTAAAATCCCCATAAATTTGGCATAATATGGCTCAAAACTTTTTAGATGATACATAAGAAGTAAAAAAAGTAACCAAGAAAAAATTATCTATAGAAGTTTAACTAAAAATTTATATAATTATAACTTAAATCCATATAATTCAGTGTATTTTTAAAATTTATAGCTTGTTAAAACAATAATTTATGTATTATTGATAAGATTCGTTTAAATTATTAGCGAAAGATTGATTAATTAATATTATTGGAGAGTTAAATTATGGAGCTGGAAAACGGAATAAAAAAGATAAAAGAATCCGTATGGGAGATACCCACGAGTTATAAGAGAGGAATGCGCGTTCCGGGAAGGGTTTATCTGGATGATGAATCAATCAAAACTGTAGAGAGGGGAGCACTGGATCAGGTTGCTAACGTGGCCTGTTTACCGGGAATACAGAAATTTTCCTTAGCCCTTCCAGATATACATTTTGGATATGGATTTAGTATAGGAGGAGTAGCTGCATTCAGCTCCAGGACTGGTGTAATAAGTCCGGGTGGAGTTGGATTTGATATCAACTGTGGTGTAAGATTCTTAAAAACAAATCTGACAGAAAGTGAAGTTAAACCAAAGATCAAAGAACTGGTGGATGTTTTATTTACAAACGTTCCATCAGGACTAGGAAGTAAAGGAAAAATTAGACTAAAACCAGGGGAAATAGATGATGTACTGAACCTCGGTGCCCAGTGGGCTGTGGAAAATGGCTATGGCTGGGAGAAGGACCTGGAATTTCTGGAAGAAGAGGGCAGAATGGAAGCAGCAAATGCAGATAAAGTATCTGATAAAGCAAAAAAACGGGGAATACCTCAGTTAGGTTCACTAGGATCGGGAAATCATTTCCTGGAAGTGCAAAAGATAGATGAAATATTTGATGAGGAAACAGCCCGTGTTTTTGGATTGGATGAATGTGAAATTACCGTTATGATCCACACTGGCTCTCGTGGATGCGGTCATCAGATTTGCTCCGATTACCTCCGTGTGATGGACAAGACAGCAAAAAGATACAACATAGACATACCAGACAGGCAACTTGCTTGTGCACCTGTAGATTCACCAGAAGCGCAGGATTACTTCCAGGCCATGGCAGCCGGTGCGAACTTCGCATGGACCAACCGGCAGATGATTGTTCACTGGGTAAGGGAATCATTTGAACAGGTCTTCAATCAAACTGCAGAAGATATGGATATAAATATTGTCTACGATGTGGCTCATAACATTGCAAAGAAGGAAGTACACAATATAAAAGGTAGAGATACTGATGTTTATGTTCATCGAAAAGGAGCAACCCGTGCCTTTGGACCAGGCCGTAAGGAAATACACAAAGATTATAGGGCAGTTGGCCAGCCAGTATTAATACCCGGTACAATGGGTACATCCTCCTATATTTTACATGGAACTGACGCTGCCATGGAGGACACATTTGGCTCCACTGCACATGGTGCTGGCCGTAAAATGAGCAGGGCAGGGGCAAAAAAAATCTATGATGGAGAAGAAGTTAAAAAATCACTCAATAGCAGGGGAATTGTTGTCAATGCCACTTCCATGCCCATACTTGCAGAAGAATCCCCTGGGGCCTATAAAGATATTGATGAAGTGATTAAAACTGTCCATGAAACTGGTATATCCTTACTTGTTGCTCGGATGATTCCATTAGGTGTGGCTAAAGGATAATTAATCTGTTCATTAGAAAAAAAATAATTATATAATTAAACGGAGAATTTTTACTTTGACAATTGGAATAATCGGTGGAACTGGGATATACGAGATTGTTGAACTGGGGGAAGATGTGAAAACCAGGGTGATAGATACTCCATATGGACCTTCACCAGAGATGTCACTATTCAAGCTGCATGATAAGGATGTAGTTTTCATGTCCCGGCATTCAGTGGGACATGCAAAACCACCACATATGATTAATTACCAGGCAAATATTTGGGCCATGAAAGAAATGGGTGTTGAAAGGATAATGGCCACCAATGCAGTTGGTTCCCTGGATATGCCCATCAAACCCGGTGATTTGGTTGTTCCCCATGACTTCCTGGATTTCACCAAGATGAGAAAAAACACCTTCTACGATGATCGGGTGGTTCATGTAGATGTTACAGAGCCCTACTGTCCCGAGTTAAGGGATATTTTAATTTCCTCAGGCCAGGTAATAGGTGAAGGTGTTTATATATGCACTGAAGGCCCTCGTTTTGAGACAACGGCGGAGATACGGATGTACCGTCGTTTAGGGGGAACAGTCGTAGGTATGACTGGTTTACCTGAATTAGTGCTTGCCAGGGAACTGGAAATGTGTTATGCTAGTATTTGCACTGTATCTAACTACGGAGCCTCCATATCGCCAGTTAAACTCACCATTGATGAGGTTTTTGAGGAAGTGGAGAAGAAACGGCTGTTACTGATTGAACTTATCTCTGATATCATTTCGAAAATCCCGGAAAACTGTTCCTGTCCATGTGTACATGCATTGGAGGGGGCAGAAGTCAAACCTTCACTTGAATCTGAAGACTTATAATTAACATGTAACAAAAAAGTTTTAAAGATCGTCTAAAATATAAATGGATTAACATGTTAAATGAACTACAAAAAGAAATTATACGACTTAAAAAGGATAAAAATGCCATTATCCTGGCTCATAACTATCAAACAGGGGATATACAGGAAATTGCTGACTTTGTCGGTGACTCACTAGGGCTGTGTATTAAAGCATCAGAGATAACAGACTCTGACCTGGTGGTCTTCTGTGGAGTGGATTTCATGGCGGAAAC
The DNA here is from genome assembly GCA_002494495.1 of Methanobacterium sp. UBA294. Lineage (GTDB taxonomy): Archaea > Methanobacteriota > Methanobacteria > Methanobacteriales > Methanobacteriaceae > Methanobacterium_A. The sequence goes on along the minus strand of DACB01000004.1, from coordinate 115,197 downwards.
AGCGTACATCTTAAATCCATATAAGAAGATAGTACTGCCTGATCGGGAAGCAGAATGCCCTATGGCGCACATGCTACCTGCAGATGAAATTAAGAGAGCTAAAAAGAAATATCCTGATGCGGCAGTCGTTTTATATGTTAACACGCTGGCTGAAGCTAAAGCAGAAGCAGATATATTGTGCACATCATCCAATGCCGTGACTGTTGTGGAAAGCCTGAGTGAAGATCAAATACTCTTCGGCCCTGATATGAACCTGGCAGGCTACGTCTCCAGACAGGTGAATAAGGAGATAATCCCCATACCTGAAGGAGGGCACTGTTACGTGCATAAGATGTTCCATACTGGTGATATTGCATTTGCCAAGGAGAAATATCCCGATGCTGTTCTTCTGGTCCATCCAGAATGTGATCAGGAAGTTCAGGATGTGGCAGATGAAATATTAAGCACCGGTGGTATGATGCAGTACGTTGCTCAGTCAGATAAGCAGACTTTCATTATTGGTACCGAGGTAGACCTGGTAACCGGGCTTAGAAGGGATAATCCTGATAAAATCTTCATACCACTTTTAAGCGAAGCAATATGTACTAACATGAAGCTGCACACCTTGGAGAAGGTTAAAAACGCACTTTTAAATGAGGAACATTTGGTAACTGTTGATAAGGAAATTGCAGATAAAGCCAGAAATGCTGTGGAACGAATGTTAGAGGTATCCTGATAACTTTAATGGGTGGATACATGGATAAATGGTATTTAAATCGTTTTACTCTTATTGGGGCTGTACTGATACTACTGGCTGTACTGATTTATGGCCTGGAATTTTTAAAGGGTCCTGCAACTTCTCTTTTTTATTCTCTGCTTTTAGGGTCATCGGAAGGGAAAACAGTTTTATTTTTAATTTTCATGGGTAGCTTACTCATTTTAAATCCCATTTTATCATCAGGTAAAATTAGCATTAAATTTGCATCAAGAGACATATGGGATAGTAAAAGATATCTGAAGTACGCCATCATCCTGGTTTTAATTACATATATTGTTGGTATTTTTATAGAGATATGGTTGAGGGTTAACTTTGGTGTGTCTTTATTTACAGTATTCATATCCTTAAATCCAGATGTTACTTCCACCAGCATAATGCACAGCCACGTTTTTAAGTCAGCCTTGGGCTCCATAGTTAACAGTTTAGGTGTGGTATTACCTTTAAACATACATACTGGTGAATCCCTTTTTCAGTATATATCGCCAGTAGCTTACCTAATTGTTGTTACATTACCCCTGACCTACATTGCCAGTCTGATTTCTATGGGCAACAGAATGGGGTTTTATAGGTTGATTATAGCCTTTTCAGCTTCACTTGTCATGATTGGAATGTTTGATGGTGGATTATTCTCAAATCCTGCGATAATAGGTTTTGCAGGGCTTTTAGGAATGTACTTTATAGAAGAGCCATTTTCACCGGGTAATTTAATGAAACCTGCAGCCATTGTTTTGGTGATCATACTTTTAGGATTAACCATGGAAGTAGCTGGTTCCAACCCTGATTACACCCAGCTAACGTTGATTAATCAGATCCAGCCGGTTGAATGGAATGGATACGAGGTTTTAAGCGAAGATAATAATACAGTGATACTTAAAAGTACTCAGAATGACAGAACGAACTTGATAAGTCTGTTTAATACTCTGATGGGTAAAACTGATGCATTCTTCATCACCTGGAATTTCTATTCATATATCTGAATTGATATAAATCAAACTTCCAGCATAATATAAATTGCTCAAACTACATTAACATCAACTTTAATTAAATTTTAATACATAAATCGTTAATTGGTGATTAATAAAAACATGAAAATAAGTATAATAATCCCCACCTATAATGAGGAAGAATACCTTCCCTATCTATTGGAAAGCATAAAAAGACAGGACTTTACAGATTATGAAGTGATAATTGCTGATGCAAATTCCACGGATCGAACCAGAGAAATCGCAAAAGACTACAATGCCAAAATTGTAGATGGTGGAATGCCTGCAGTGGGTAGGAATAAGGGTGCTGCAGCAGCCCAGGGTGAATTCCTCTTGTTTTTAGATGCAGATGTCATTATGACCAGGGGATACCTTAAAAGTGCTATTCAGGAATTTGTAGAGGAAGGGTTGGGCATTGCTATCAGCCAGATATACCCCATGAGTGATAAAAACTTTGATATCCTATCCCATGAATTCGCCAACTTCTTCATGAAATATGTGGAAACATTAAAACCCCATGGAGCCGGTTGCTATGGCATATTAACACGAAAAAAACTACACGATGCAATAGGGGGATTTGATGAAGAGTTAGATTTTGGAGAAGACACTGATTATATAGAAAAACTGGCATACCTTCACTATTTCAAGGTCTTAAGAGATGCAACCCTCTTCGTTTCCACTAGAAGAACCAATGAAGAAGGAAAGACAGGAATAGCCCTTAAATATGCAAAAAGTACCTTTTACCAGTTCACTGGTAGAAAGATAAGCGCAGACAAATTGAACTATAACTTTGGACACAAGAATGAGAGAAAAATGATATTATACGGTGTCTGCGGTGAAGGGATGGGCCACGCTATACGCAGCAGTGTTATTATCGACCATCTCCTTAAGAAAAATGATGTAACCATATTTGCAAGTGATCGGGCTTATCAGTATCTATCAAGTAGATACAGCGATGTTTATGAAATAGAAGGATTTAATACTGTATATGAAGAAAATCAAGTGAAAAATCGCCGGACTTTTATAAAAAATATTAAAGATGTTCCTCAGGACTTAGGAAAGAACCTTTATTTAATGTATAATGTTGCAAAAGCCAAGAAACCAGATCTCATAATATCGGACTTTGAATTCTACTCCAACCTATTAAACAAAATATTTAGAATACCCCTGGTGAGCCTGGACAACATGCATGTGATAACCCAGTGCTATGTTGATGTACCAGAAGAATTCCGGGCAGACCGTTTCCGGGCGGCAAGTGTGGTGAAATCCTTTATCCAGCGCCCTAAATATTACCTGATAACCAGCTACTTCTTCCCCCCAGTTAAAAATCCAGCTAAAGTAACGATGTTTCCCCCAATCTTACGGGATAAGGTCATGGAGCTTGAACCTACTATAGGGGATCATATACTGGTTTATCAGACCAGCGACTCCAACATGGAACTACTCAAATTATTAAGGCAAATAGATGATGAGTTCATAATATACGGCTTTCATAAAGATGAAAAAGATGGAAACCTAACCTTTAAAAGCTTCAATGAAGACGAATTCTTCCAAGACCTGGCATCTGCCCAGGCTGTTATAACCAATGGTGGGTTCAGCTTAATATCTGAAGCTTTATATCTTGAAAAGCCCATATATAGTATACCAGTAAAAAAACAATTTGAACAGATATTGAATGCCATATACTTGGATAAACTTGAATATGGAGAATTCCATACAGATCCCAATAAGGAAACCTTGGAGAAATTCCTCACCAACCTGGATTATCACCGGGAAAAAATCAAATTGAAGTTCAAACATGACTGTAACCAGGCCATATTTAACAGATTGGATGAAATATTAGATGAATTAAGTTGAATGAATTGATGATTGAATTAAGTTGAATGAATTTTTAAATAATTGAATTTCTTTTATGTTCCAGTAAAGAGAATAAGGGGATTTTAGATGTCGTCCCATAGAAAAGTAGTAAACCTTCCTTTGCACGGGGGACACGCACCAAAATGGTTGTTCCACCGTATGGTTAAATTAACCAGGGGGATAACCGAAACATTACTTTATGAATATGATAGTGCTGAGTTTTTAAGGCGAGTATCTGATCCTTACTGGTTTCAGGCCCTATCCTGCGTAATCGGGTTTGATTGGCACTCCTCAGGCACCACTACCACGACCTGTGGGGCTATGAAGTCGGCCATCAACCCGGAGGAGCACGGGATCTTTGTGGCGGGTGGAAAGGGGCGGGCTTCCCGGAAAACACCTGCTGATATTGAAAATGCAGGGGATATGTTCTCCCTTTCCTCCAGTAAAATTGATAAACTCATTTATGCAAGCAAGATATCTGCAAAAATTGATAACTCCTGTATCCAGGACGGCTACCAGCTCTACCACCACTCCTTCCTCATAACTGAGAAGGGAGACTGGGCGGTGATACAGCAGGGTATGAACGATAAGAACAAGTACGCCCGCCGGTACCATTGGTTATCAGAGGATGTGGTTGAGTATGTGGATGAACCTCACCAGGGAATATGCTGTGATAAGGTGGAATCTGAATCATTGAACATGACTGCCTCTGAAAGTGCAGAAAGCCGTAAAATTAGTGTAGACCTTCTATGCGATAATCCCGAGCATTTAAAGAAGTATTTCAAGGATAAAACACCACTTAAAAGTCAATGCCAAACCAGACTGGATGAGTACGTTAAAGAATTTAGAATGCCCAGGCACCACCCGGTACTGGATATGGATCTATCGGATAGGGAATTTATCGTATTAAAAAATGCATACGAATTACAACCATCCAACTATCAGGATATGATTTCCCTGGAGGGAATGGGGCCAAAGAAAATCAGGGCGTTAGCATTGATCTCTGATTTAATCCATGGTTCAAATCCCAGCTGGAAGGACCCGGTGAAGTACAGTTTTACTCATGGTGGAAAAGATGGCTATCCCTATCCTGTGGACCGTGAAGTCTACGATCACTCAATCCAAACACTTAAAGACGCTCTGGAAGGAGCAAAACTCGAGAGGAATGATAAATATAACGCTATTAAAAGGTTGGAAGCATTGATTAATGAATAATGACTAGGTGGAAATCGAATGAGTAGTAATGGGGATATGATAAAATGGTGTCAAAATCCAATAAATCTTCCAAGATTCTTGAAGAAACAGTTATGGAAGTAAAAAGAAACCTTAAAAATAAAATTCAGGACATTAAAGTAGAAAGAGCAGTGATTGGAATATTTTTTACAGGTACATGTTTGAATACTGGGCATGCTGGTATCTGTGCCACGCCAATTAAAGAAATTCCAGAAGCTGTCTGCTGCCCAAGTTCTGTTAGGGCTATGCCGAATGCTGGACATTTGACAGAAAGATCAGTAGAAAAATATTTGGATGATGCATTGTCCGGTATACCAATGAAAAGAACAATGGGGGTAGCTGTTTTATCTGCACTATCCAGTTACTGTTGGGAAGAAGGGCTAGTAGATGGTTATAATATGAAGGTGGATGTAGATGCAACAGAATGTCTCCATCTCAGCGATGATACATATGCAGTACTTATCGGTGCAATAGTTCCAGTTTTAAGAATTTTAAAAGGAAGAAAAATGGATTTTTCTGTTATTGAGCTCGATCCTAGAACGCTTAAAGAAGATGAAATGACCTTCTATGTTCCTGTAGAAAAAACTGCCGATACGGTGCCTAAAGCCGATATACTTATTGTAACAGGGACAACATTGATAAATGGTACATTAGAAGGCATTTTAAAATTGGCTCGTCCCGAAACCCAGGTAGTTGTACTGGGACCTACATCAAGTATTTTACCTCATGCCTTTTTTAGAAGAGGAGTGAACGTTTTAGGAGGGGATATCATTACAAATCCGGGAAAAATGCTTGACACACTGGCCGAAGGAGGTTCGGGTTACCATCTTGGTAAATCTGCAGATAAGGTGGTAGTCACTGCTAAATATAGGTTAAAATGATTTATATAATGGTTATATAAAAACAAACAAGTTTTAAACCAATGAATTCATGATAATGTACTTATTTTTATTCCCTTTAAAATTATTTTTATTGTTTTCCTTTAAAATTATGTCTTTCTTTAATTATTCTTGTTTAGATATTTAATCTGAACAAAAAGAAGGTAATTTTTTTATAAGCTGACCATTAATCCGAATTATAGCAAAAAAATTACCATCAAAAATTTACTAGCCATCATAATAGTAACTTTTATTAGCTAATTTTAATTAATTTTAAATGGGATACTCTAATTTGTTGGGGGCACGTTTATCTGCCTAGCTATCTTGATCTTATGCATTGCTTAAAAAAATAGGGAAGTTGATAGTATATGACATATATTGCTGAAGTGTTAGAAAATTTGAAGGTAAAAAATCCTAATGAACCAGAATTCATACAGACTGCAACTGAGATTTTAAATTGTCTTTATGTGGTATTTGAAAGACATCCAGAATTTCAAAAAGCGAAGATTTTAGAGAGATTTGTCGAACCTGAAAGAATGATCATGTTTAGAGTACCATGGGTAGATGACAACGATGAAGTACAAGTAAATCGAGGTTATCGTGTTCAGTTTAACAGTGCACTTGGGCCATACAAAGGAGGGCTTCGTTTTCATGAATCTGTAAATTTATCGGTTATTAAATTTTTAGCAATGGAACAGATTTTAAAAAACAGTCTCACTGGTATGCAAATTGGTGGTGCTAAAGGTGGATGTGATTTTAATCCAAAGGGCAAATCTGATGCTGAGGTTATGAGATTCTGCCAAAGCTTCATGGCAGAACTTAAAAATTATATTGGGCCGGATATAGATATCCCTGGCGGAGATATTGGTGTAGGTTTAAGAGAAGTAGGATTCTTATTTGGGCAGTATAATAGAATGGTAAACAGGCACAATTGCGTACTGACTGGAAGTGGAGTAGAATATGGTGGTTCCTTGGTTAGAAAAGAAGCCACTGGTTATGGTCTTATTTATATAGTTGAAGAGGCTTTAAAAGCAAGAGGAGAAAAGCTTGAGGGTAAAAAAATCATAATTTCAGGTTCTGGAAATGTGGCTATATATACAGCAGAAAAGGCCATACAACTTGGAGCAACTGTTATTGCTATGTCTGATTCACAAGGTTATATTTATGATGAAGATGGAATTTCTGTTCCCTTTGTAAAACAAATAAAAGAAGTTGAAAGAAAACGTATTCATGAATACTTAAAATACCATCCAGATACCATCTATAATGAAGGAAGTAGAGGTATTGAAAACATAAAATGTGATATAGCCCTTCCATGCGCAACTCAAAATGAGTTAGATGCAAATTCAGCAAGAAAACTCGTTGAAAATGGGGTTAAATATGTTGCAGAAGGAGCAAATAAGCCTGCAACTCCTGAAGCTACTGATTTGTTAATAAGATCGGGAGTGGTGTTCTTACCAGGAAAAGCAGCTAATGCCGGAGGAGTTGCAACCAGTGTATTTGAAATGGCTCAAAGAAGCTCCAATATACGCTGGTCATTTGAAGAGGTTGACGACAGATTAAAAAGAACTATGGTTAACATATACAGAAATATCGATAAAGTTGCCACAGAATATGGATTTGAAGGTAATTATGTAATGGGTGCTAATATTGCCGGATTTCTTAAGGTAGCTAAGGCTATGATGGCTCAAGGAGTTGTCTAAATAAGATTGGGTAGAAAACATCATGTTAATGGATTTTTTTGATATTTAAAATGTTATCATAGGTCCAGCATTTATCAATTATAACCCATCTTTTATTTTTATTAATATTATTTTATTTCCAATTATTTTTAATTAAAATACACACTAGGTTGGTTTTAAGTTAAAATCGATACTATTTTTCTTTACAGAGAAAATACTTATTTATTGAGCTGTTTTTTTTAGAAATACTTAAATGAAAAGTATTATATTTTGAAAATGCCAATTAGAGATAAGTTTAAAAAAATTGTACATTTGATGATCATGTACGTGAAATATAAATTAGATAATTGGCCCCCTCCTTTAGAAATGTTAGTTTTTGGTTTGCAATGGTTAGCTGTGATCATTCCCACCATACTCATCATAGGTGCTGTTGTAGGATCTATCCATGGGGAATCTTATATTCCCTACTTGCAGAAGTTGATGATTTTGATGGGGATCATGCTGCTTGTTCAGACTCTATGGGGACATAAGCTACCTTTGGTAATTGGACCAGCAACTGTGCTTTTGATTGGTGTTCTAGCAACTTTGGATCAGGGAGCAGGAGCAATTAATACATCCATAATAATTGGCGGTGGCATTCTAGCACTACTTGCAGGTGGCGGACTCTTCAAATATGTTGAAAAACTTTTCACACCCAAGGTTATAATTGTCATTTTGATGCTCATAGCTTTTACCCTCACTCCGACTATTCTTAATCTTATAACAGCCGGAGGGATAGTTGCACCTGTGAACAACTTTATATTTGCCTTATTTTTACTTTTAATTGCATTTATAGCTCACGGGTTCCTTAAAGGATTGTGGAAGTCAACATTACCACTATGGATCATGTTGCTGGGAAGTTTTGGATACTACGGTATCTTTAAAGTTATGTCTCCAGTTCAGGACCTGTCAGTAGTGGCACTTCCTGGAAATTTCATGGTACTGGCTGTTCCTGATGTTGGTGTTGTCATTGCATTTTTAATTTGCTTCCTTGCCCTTGCAATAAATGATTTGGGCTCTATACAAGCTATAGGATCACTTTTGAAGGCAGATAAAATGAAAGATAGGGTCCGGAGAGGAATCACTACAACGGGTTTAGGTAATGTTTTAGCGGGTTTTTTGGGAGTTATTGGGCCAGTAAATTATTCCATGAGCCCTGGAATTATATTTTCTACAAAATGCGCATCCAGATTCACCCTGATACCCGTTGGGATAATTCTTCTCATATTATCTTTTTCACCCATGGCCATAGGAATTATGAGCAATATTCCATCTCCAGTGATTGGTGCTGTTTTAATCTACATAATGACAGCACAAATTGGAGCTGCATTACTAGTTAGTGTGGAGAACAACGTATTTACAAGCCTGGATGATGGAATTATCATAGGCATGCCCATACTTCTTGGAACGGTGTTGGCATTTCTACCACCAACCTTATCAGCACAACTTCCCACAATAATCAGGCCTATAATTGCTAATGGATTTGTCATGGGAATTTTAGCAGTTCTTTTACTGGAACACATCATTTACAGAGATAAATCTGAAGAAAACCAGGAATAGAGACCATTAAGATTGGAAAGATTTTATAATCATTATACGCTGAATTTAAGATCTATTCATTAATAAACAGAACTTGCGACTATCTATTTTGCTTCTGAATTAAAAATTCTATTTCATTACACAAATTTATGGATTCTAAGTATTGGGTGTTAAATATTATCATTTCATAGTATTGTTCTATAGTGGTATCTAACAATTGATTTATAGCCAATAGGAGGTTAATCAATGGCATTTAAATGTGGACAAAAACCAGGTACAGGACGATATGTTTGTACTGGCTGTGGAGAAGATTTATATCTTGATGATGATAGCGATAAACTGCCTCCATGTGCCAAATGTGAAAAATGTGAATTTAAACAGGTTAAAACTTTTCTGACATACCTTTTATTTTATAAGGTGGTAAATTCTTATAAACCTTTAATACATGTAAATTGAATTTCTAAAACTATTTGGATTATTTAAAACCTAATATCATACAAAATAAATATACAATATAGTTTGTTTATGTAGATAATAAAATTAGTATTTCATCATTTCTAAAGGTAAAAATAATTATTTGGTAAAAATCCAATAATAACAGAGTAGGGAAAAATTATGAACACGATGCTCTATGTTACTGGAATTAATTCAGAAGAAAATTTAAAAACCAGTATCATGGAATTATTTCTTAAATCCACAAGTAATCTGGAATGGCTTTCACCTGGAGACATAGTTTTACTTAAACCTGCATTGAACTCACCCTGTCCATATCCATCCACCACCCATCCCCTGGCAGTCAGGGTTATCTCAGAAATTATCCTGGAAAGAGGGGCAAAGGTTGTGGTGGGTGATCAATCCGGAATAAGAAGCGTACTCCATGGCCGGAAAGGAGTTGTAAGAGGTAATAGCAGAGAGAATTATATAAAATCAGGCATGGGAACAGAGAAAGATAATTTCATAGCTTTTGAGCAAGAGGGTTGGGATGATGGGTTCAATAACTACCAGATGCCTGGGACTCAATCCTGGCATAACGGTTTTTATATAACAAAATGGGTGGAGAAGGCAGATCATATAATAAACTTGCCACGCATAAGCACCCATACCCAGGCAGGAGCTACTCTTGGATTTAAAAACATGATAGGACTGCTTAGAGAAGATAGCAGAATGGAATACCATGCCAATGGACCATACAATAATATAATGAAGTTTAATGCCAGGGGAAGTTCCCTTAAATCGGTAAATGATCATACAGGTACATTCCTGGAAAAAATTGTAGAAATAAGTGATTCTATACAGGATAAGCATAGATTAACTCTTTTTGTAGCAACCAAGGCCCAGACTACATTAGGTCCTGATAGGCAACTCTTCGAGATTGGAAAGCTTAAACTGGCTAAAGCATATGTGACCAACATTAAACCGGGACTTATATTTGCAAGCCAGGACCAGGTGGCAGTGGAAGCCTTTGCACTGGCATTATTAAAATGTTTAAGGAAAGAATTACCAGCAAAAGCGAGGATGCTGGAGCGGCTGATATTATTTGCCAGTAATAACACTAATAAATTGGATAAAATTCCAGTCAGAGACCATCCTTATATAAGACATTCATTATATAGGGGTCTGGGTGAATTCCCCTCTAAAATTAAGTTTAAAAATATGTCTATTGATATACAGAATATTCTCACTGAAATATTGCAGGAATAAACTCGGTTCATATGTTTTTTTTAATAATTTCATTTATTTGAACTTAAAATAACCGAAAAGACTATATGCTATCCTGGCACATTCAGTAACTTCATTAATTTTCAATACAAAAAAATCCCTAACAAAATCTTATGTTGTTGTGAATTTTATGGATCAGGAAAAAAATCATAAAATCGTTATTACACCACACAGGTTGGGAATGAGGGAGAAAATATTTTTTCTCCTTTCAGGAATTGTGGTCAGCATCCCCATCACCCTATTTTTAAGTGCAGTTGGCCAGAGTTTCTATGATTTCCTACCACTTATATATTCAGAGATTATCACCATAGTGCTTTTAGCACCATTTATTGAAGAGTTTGCCAAGGCTTATCCATTGTTTTACCGTTATTCCCTTAGTGAACGTTCTCTATCAATTCTGGCTTTGTTAGTGGGGCTGGGATTTGGTATAACAGAATTTTTTATCTACGTGTTCCTCTATGATGTTTCATTTGTAATTAGATTACCAGGGTTGTTTTTCCACGCGGCAACCACATCTTTAACTGCCTTTGGAATTGCCAGAAGTAAACCCATCCGTTTCTACCTCCTGGCTGTTTTCATGCATTCATTGGCTAACCTTATGGCCATATTTGACCAGTTTATCCCAGTTCTGGTGGTAACCTTTTTTACTTACTTCCTATCCTGGATATTCTATATGAAAACCACAGAGAGATATCTGGATGCAGAGAAATATCAGGAGCCTGTACAAAGATTCTGAAATAAATTAAAATACAGGAAAATCCCCTTATGTTGAAGTTGTTAATCAGTTTACTAAAAAATAAAATAGAGATTTTCACTCTACTTTTTAACCAATGGCATCAATGGCTTAGATATGTCCTTATTGTTAATAACCCAATATAATCTGTCCTGCAAATCCTGCATGGATACTTCATGGATTTTAACACCTTTATCTTTTATTGAGAATGGTTTTCCATCATTATAGGAAGGATCTCCTAATCGTACTCTACCAGTTTGCATATTTATACCGCTGATCATCACGTAATGGGTTCCATAGGTTTCTAAAAAGGAGCGAATCTTTATAATTACTGGCACACCATTAGCCAAATAGGATTGTATAGAGTTCCATCCAGTGAAACTCTCCATGGTCATGGAGTAGTTGGTATCATACTTATTGTTTACTGCATTCACAGCTGCTATCATACCATTCTGGCTTGTACCTGTATAATAATCGGAACCCCCAACATTAGCTAGATAACTTTCACTTAAACTCAAATTGTAATGGGAGAAAGCCATCTTCAGCGCAGATGGACCGCAGGTGTATTCTGTGGTTTGATGATGATAGGTATAACTTAGTTGAGTCCAGCCTAATGTCTCAGACCAGGGGGTAATGCTTACATAGTTGGGAAGTCTTTTGTTGGTGTTGTAGAAGTTCATTATGCTGCTGTATGTGTAAGTTAATGTTTCGTAGCGCATGGTACCCAAATTAGTGTTGGCGAAGTTGGGTAATCTACCATTTGTATTTATGAATTGATTGATACTGTTTGCGAGGGTTATATACTGTGATTTGGTTAGTGTCCCGCTTTTTACAGATTCACTGGGTTTTGATGGAACAGCCAGATTTTTAATAGCTATACTACTACTAATACCACTGTTAACATTGGTCGTGCTTTTAGTTAACAGGTAAAGGAACTGTGGAGATGTCACATTCTCACTACCAACCGTAACTGCCGATGGTAAGTGACCATTGGACTCTATATATGATTTAACTGATGATGCTGATTTTGCGATTTGAGTTGGTGAAACACCAGTACCTGGTGTTGNNGTAAAAATTTTTTAAAATTCATTAAATCACCTTTAAATTATGTGGATCCTCCTGGATAATTAGGATCCCCTATAGGAGAATAACCACTCCCATCATTACCGCCCCCGTTGTTATTTTCTTCACCGTCATCGTTTTCTTCTTGTGACGAAGATTGTTGATTGTCTGAGTCAGTTGTTACGTTTTTTTGAGTTGTAGTGGTGTTATTATCATCTGATATATTCGTGGTGTTGTTAGTTGTGTTGTTGGTGTTGAACATGGTCATGGCCAGTACACCTGCAATTCCTGCCAATACCACTACTCCAATTAATAGTAAGGCTATGTTTTGCCTCAATTTAAATCACCTGCTTCTATTTTTTCTATTTATAGTTCATTTTTGAGTTATTTTCTATTTCTAAATTTTATTTTATGAATGAGCCAATTATTAGGTGTATGAATAAGCCTAAAATTAGCTGATAGGTGTTATAAATACCATCTTATTTATATATTTCGCTAAATTTTGAAGTGATTACATGCTTATTTTGGAAAAATAAAATGTTATCAGGCATTATTGTGGTCTTGCTAATAATAAATAACGGAATTTTTGGATAATAACTAATACCCTTCATTGTTAATACTAAAAATAATAAGAAAAACCAAATGTGTAATAAAAAATTTATAAAAAAATAATCTCTTAATTAAAAAAATAAAAATAGGATTAAATAGTTTAATCCTCTAATTCACCTTCCAAGAAATCCTCGTAACCTTGAAGGTCAAGTAAACCATGTCCTGAAAAGTTTATAATTATGTTCTTCTCTTCCCCAGTCTTACGGCACTTTATAGCTTCATCTATTCCAACCTTAATTGCGTGTCCTGTTTCTGGCGCTGGTACTACACCCTCAGTTTGGGCAAATATTTTGTTGCTCTCGAAGACATCTTTCTGGTGAACGGTACGTGCTTCTATTATTTTTTCATTGGCAAGTAGAGATACTTGGGGTGATAATCCATGGTAACGCAGTCCTCCGGCATGTACAGATGGGGCTATGTAATCATGTCCCAGAGTGTACATCTTTATCAGTGGTGTGAAACCGCATGTGTCACCGAAATCGTACTTGTAATCTCCTTGAGTAACAGTTGGGCATGCTGATGGTTCTACTGCGATGAATTGGCAATCCAGATCATCATTTAATTTGTCTTTAATGAAGGGGAAAGTTGAACCCGCGAAGTTACTTCCGCCACCGATACATCCCACCATCACATCAGGTGTTGCATCGATTTGATCTAATTGCATCTTTATTTCCTGTCCGATAATGGTTTGGTGTAGCATAACATGATTTAATACACTTCCCAGAGAGTAATATGCTTTATCATCGTTTAATGCTATTTCTACAGCTTCTGATATGGCTACTCCCAGTGATCCGGGGTGGTCAGGGGTTTCAGCCAGTATTTTTTTACCGAAATCTGTGGTAGTACTTGGTGATGGGATGATTTCTCCATCGTAGAGTTTGATGATGGTTTTACGGTAGGGTTTTTGTTGGAAGGATACTTTAACCATGTACACTAAACAATCTAACCCCATGAGTCTACATGCTAGGGCTAAGGCAGTTCCCCACTGTCCTGCTCCAGTTTCTGTTGTGAGCCTTTCAATACCGTCGTTTTTCGCATAATATGCCTGAGCAAGGGCAGTGTTTAATTTATGGCTACCGGTGGGTGACATGTCCTCACGCTTGTAGAATATCTTGGCTGGAGTTTCCAGATGTTGTTCCAGTCCTTTTGCCCTGAATAGGGGGCTTGGTCGGCCAATTTGTTGGTAAATGTCTCTAACTTCTTTTGGAATTTCAATCCATCGTTCGGTTGATACTTCCTGTTCTAGGACTCCCTTGGAGAATATACGAGGTAAATTTTCAATTTGTTTCCCTTCATCGGTCTGAGAGTATTCTGGGAATTCCACAGGTAAATCCGCATTTAGGTTGTACCATTTCTTTGGAGTGTCTTTTTCCGATAGTGTAATCTTGTACATAAAATCACATTCCTTAGTAATTTTTTCAATTTTGGAATTTATTTAAATTTTAATATTTTATGATTCAAACAATTGTGATTATTTGATTAAGTCTTGTAACTATTTAAACTTTGTTGAACATATTTGTACATAAGATAGGTTTTTTAATCCAGAATCCAATAATAATTCTCATGAAGATACTAGCCATAGATGTGGGAGCATGGACCCAAGACATAATGTTGTATGACTCAGAACAACCCATTGAAAACTCTTATAAAATGGTTTTACCCTCACCAACCAGGATTTTTGCCGAAAAAATTCGTAAACTAAATAATCATCTGTATTTAAGTGGCGAGACCATGGGCGGAGGATCCATAAATAAAGGGATAAAAAACCATATTCATAAGGGATACAGGGTATTAATGACTGAAAATTCTGCACGGACAGTACGGGATGATTTGAACAGAGTTAAATCATTAGGCATTGAAATAATCCCTTCCGGAGAACACCCTGAAATTTCAGAAATGGAACTTACAGAGATAGAACTTAAGGACGTAGATTTAGATGCAATTGAGGAAGCATTCGATAGATTTGATGTGGAACTGGATTTTGACTACTTAGGAGTTGCTGTTCAGGATCATGGATATTCAGAGAGTATGGGTGACCGTAACTTCCGTTTCAATAAGATCAGCGAAAAACTGGAAACATCCCAGCCACCCGAGGAATTCGCCTTTTTCAACACTGCCCCCAATTATTTTACCAGGATGAACGGGGTTCTAAGAACTCTTAACGAATATGAGGTTGCTATTATGGATTCCAAGTTTGCATCCATCTGTGGGGCCACATGTGATGAATATGTTAAGGATTTAAATAGTTTCGTAGCATTAGATGTTGGTAACGGCCATACTCTGGCTGCTGCCTTTAAAGATGGTAAAATTTGTGGTGTTTTCGAACACCACACCGGTATGTTAACCACTGATAAAATAAACAGATTTGTTAAAGAACTGGCACTGGGAACTCTCACTCATGAACAGTTACACGGAGATGGTGGCCATGGGGCATGGGTTGTAGAACCAATTGGAGATTTTGAATGCCTGGTGGCCACCGGACCGCGAAGAGGAATCCTCAATGAAACACATTTTAAAGTCCATAATGCAGCCCCAGCAGGGGATGTTATGATGGCCGGACCTGCCGGACTCATAAAGGCCATTCATTGTAAAACACATGAAGACCATTCATTATAAAAAATATCATTCATTATAAAAATAAGTAAAAGTTTAGAAAGATGATTAAATGATCCTAGACCCGCATATCCATAGCATATATTCTGGTGATGCCACGCCAAAGCCTGCGCAGATTATAAATAGGTCCAAGAAAATTGGACTTGATGCTATTGCTATAGCAGATCACAATACCATCAAAGGTTCTCAGGAGGCCATGAAGATTGCAGAAAAAATGGATGATATTCTGGTCATACCTGCCATGGAAGTTACCACCAGTAAAGGTCACATAGTTGCACTTGGTATAACTGAAGAAGTTGAAATGGGAAAATCACCTGAAGATACCATAGAGCAAATAAGATCCCAAGGAGGTATAGCCATTGTTCCTCACCCATTCGTCCGTTACAGGGAGGGTTTATGTGATTATGTGAAAGATCTGGATTTGGATGCCATTGAAACTCTGAACAGCCGGTACATATTTGGTATATCCAACTGGCGGGCGAGTAAATTAGCAAAAAAGAGGGGCATTCCCCAGATTGGATCAAGTGATGCCCACTTTCTGGGTGCAATTGGTAGCTGTGTAACTGAACTCAAAGCCGATCTAACAACAGACAGCGTAATCAAGGCTATTTTATCTGGAAAAACCAACGTATTCGGTGATAGAACCCCATTATACCTCATAATGGAAGAAGTAATCAGAAAGAAGATAATCAACACTTTATAGGATACTTTTTTTTAACCTATCTTTAATAACTTATTTAACCCGTCTTAAACACTTTATTAACCCGTCTTTAACACTTAATCACCATTCTATAACTCTTATTTATCCCATCTTCAAATCTTATCAACCATCTTAAATCTTAATTAAACTACCTTTAAATCATAAGACAAAGTAAATGAGTTTCATGTTACTGGATTTACAATCTCAGGTGTATGAATTCGTTACCACCCACCTGATCTACTTTGGCCAGGGTTACAATATCTTTAACACACTCGTTTTCGGCCTTGTACTGGGTATAGTTATAATTTTACTTATCAAGATGTTCCGGTACATTAAAAAGGACCCTAAAGAATTAATAATTCCAGTTATACCATTCATATTCTTTGGATCAAGTACCCGGGCACTGGTTGATAATGGCATCTACCCACTTAGCTACTTGCTAATCACACCGGGGATATACATCATAACTGGTTTAGCAACCATCATTACTCTTCTGGTTTCGGTTTACATTGAAAAGAAGACAAATCTAGATTACAGGTACCTCATCATCTTGGTGGGGGTGTTAATATGTATACCCAACATCCTGAACATAAATCAGATTAACTTGGTGGCATTAGCACAGGTATTGGGATCATGGGCGCTGGTTTCATCTGTTTTTATACTTTTAAGAAACAAATGGGATTTATTAAAAGACAAATTTAATTTAAGTGTTTTAATAGCTCAGTTATTCGATGCCAGTGCCACATTTGTGGCCATTGATTTTTATCCCTACATGGAGCAGCATGTACTTCCCAACGCTTTAATAGGCCTAACCGGTACAGCCTTGGTGATGTTCCCACTTAAAATCGCTGTAATATTACTTGCATTATATGTTATAGATAGATACATTGAAGATAAAACAATTAAGAACATGTTGAAGTTAGCAATCCTTATTCTAGGAATATCCACTGGCTTAAGGGATTTATTAAGTTTGATTATGGGTACTTAAAATTATAGGAACTTATATACGCTTCAATAAATCATAATAATTAATCACCTATCAAATAAATCAAATTTAAGGCGGATTTTTATGTATATAGACGAAGTTAAAGGGACTATGAAACTACCAGAAAGAGTTAGAATTTTTGACACCACCCTTAGGGATGGGGAACAAACTCCCGGTGTTGCCCTGACTGTTGATGAGAAAATCAGAATTGCAAAAAGACTGGATAATTTAGGTGTTGACACCATGGAGGTGGGATTCCCTGCATCTTCAGAAGGTGAAAGAAAGGCAGCCAGGGAAATAGTTGAACTTGGCTTAGATGCCCATATATGTGGTTTAGCAAGGACGATTAAAAATGATATAGATGCGGCTATCGACTCTGGAACAGATTATATACATACATTCATTGGGACATCGCCATTACATCGTGAATATAAGTTAAAAAAAGGTAAAGAAGAAATCTTAAACATGGCAGTGGAGGCTGTGGAGCACATTAAGGACCATGGTATAACTGCAGAATTCTCTGCTGAAGATGCAACACGGACGGAATTCCAGTACCTAAAAGAAGTATACCAGGCAGTGGAAAGTGCTAACGTGGATTATATTAACGTACCTGACACTGTGGGGGTTATGATCCCAGTTTCAATGCGTTACCTCATATCTGAACTTAAAAATTACCTGAAAGTCCCCTTAAGTGTGCACTGTCACAATGATTTTGGACTGGCCGTTGCAAATTCCCTCAGCGCGGTGGAAGCTGGTGCTGAACAGGTGCATGTTACCATAAATGGGTTAGGGGAACGTGCAGGGAATGCATCATTGGAAGAAGTGGTTATGGCCCTCTCTATCGATTATGGAGTAGATATGAACATCAACACCCGGCTCTTAATGGATGCATCCGAGCAGGTATCCAGGATAACCGGGATTAGAATGCCCCCAAACAAGGCAATCGTCGGTGAAAATGCATTCGCCCATGAAGCAGGCATACACGTCCACGGAGTACTGGAAAAAGCCGAAACTTATGAACCACTCACTCCAGAAATGGTAGGGCATAGCAGAAAAATAGTTCTGGGTAAACATACTGGTGCAAATGCTATAAAATCTAAATTAGACGAATTTGGAATAGAACTCACTGGTGAGCAGTTTGACCAGATATATGACCAGGTGAAAAAGCTAGGAGATAAGGGTAAATGCGTGACTGACGCGGATTTAAAGGCAATGTCAGAGACTGTTCTTGGCCGGGCAGAAAATGAGGTGGTGAAACTCGAAGGATTCACAGTTATGACCGGGGACAACGTGATGCCTACTGCAACAGTTAAACTCAACATAGATGGTAAGATAGGTACCGCAGCCAGGACGGGCGTAGGACCAGTAGACGCAGCAATAAATGCGATTAAAAGTCTGATGAGTGAAACTGCCCATATGGAGCTTAAAGAATATAATATTGAAGCAATTACTGGGGGTCCTGACTCATTAGCCGAGGTCTTTGTTATAGTTGGGGATAAAAAAGGAAATAACGCAATTGGACGCTCCGCAGCAGAAGATATTGTTCTGGCCAGTGTAGAAGCTGTTTTATACGCTATAAACAGGATACTGGTGGAAAAATAACTATAAATTTAATTTAGATAATTTTGGGTTGAGTGGAACTTGTCAAAATGATTATATTGGTAAAAAATTCCATCGGAATCTTTGACAAACATTCTATCAAACCATTTTAAACAATCATACTTGACAAACTTTTCATGGAAGAGGATTTACATCCTGTTATTGAAAAAAATCTTACACTCAAAACAAATGAGAATAATTTTTTGACCTAATTAGCAAGATCATGGAATCACTAAGAACCTGTAAACTATTTGGAGTAATCCGGGGTGTATTGGGAATTAAAGGAGCCATACCCTTAATACACGGACCCATAGGCTGCTATTATCACATAAAATATCTTTTGAGCATGCGCAGCAGCCGACCGGTCAGGATACTATCTACAGAAATGGATCAAAACGACGTAGTATTTGGTAGTGAGGATAAACTCCACCAGAAAATCTGCGAAGTAGATGAGAAATATTCACCACAGCTCATCGCTGTTTTAACTTCTTGTGCAAGCAGTATAATCGGTGAAAACATTGATAATGTTATTGAAAAGGCTAAAAACAATGTAAACGCAAATCTATTGACCATCAGCTCCGGGGGATTCGAAGGGAGTCAAATAGAGGGTTACATAGAATGTTTGACTGTTTTAATTGATTTGATGGACGAACCAGTGGAAAAGGTTAATACAAATAATGGTTTGGTCAATCTCATAGGACAATACAGAGGAGGCCCAGATTTAAAAATTATTAAGGAATATTTCGATAAACTGGGTATAAAATTAAACTGTGTTTTAATCTCAGGGTGCACGTTACATGAGATTAAAAAAGTACCAGAGGCATCCTTAAATATCTCCATGTGTGAGGCTTCAGGAGTGGAGCCATGTGAATTGATGGAAAATAGATTTAACATCCCATTTTTGCATGAAAACCTTCCATTAGGTGTAAATGCAACAGCAAATTATCTCCAGGAAATCTGTAAGAAACTTGATAAAGAATACATATTTGCTGAGGATGAAGAAAGGGCGGAAAGGGAATTAAAAGCATATATCCCCTACTTAACCAATAAAAAAGCCGTTATTGTAGCAGGTGCAACCCGGGTCATTGCACTCACTGATTTTTTATCGGAACTTGGCATGGAACCGGTAATAATCTGTCTGGATTTTGAAGGAAAATACACAGATTTTAAGTTGGATAAGATAATTAAAATGAGAAAAATTAATCCAGTAATTCTTAAACAGCCAGACTACTTAGAAATACTTCATGAAACGAAAAAATTAAAGCCAGACATAATATTTGGTGGAATGGGTGAAATTGGGCTATCCGCTGAGCTGGGAATACCATTAATAGATGTTATGCATGGTCAGGAGTTAACATTTGGTTTTGAGGGAGCAATAAGGTTGGCTAAAAAAATAAGGGAAACCTTGGAGGCAGAAGAAAATAAACATCCAAACAAAACGAATCCCAATTTTTTTAGATGATACATGATTTTATTACTTTAATGGTGGTTATAAGGAAAAATTTTGTTAAAACTCCCATCTTAATCTCGTAAACTTTAAATAAGATTAGCAGATTAAAAACAATCATTGGATTTTCTTGGAGGTAAGTGAATGTCAGAGGAAAATATAGTATACATTGGAAACAAACCAGTAATGAATTATGTTTTAGCTGTAGTGACTCAGATGAACGGTGGAGCTCCGGAAGTTGTTTTAAAAGCAAGAGGTAGAGCCATTAGTAGAGCAGTAGATGTTGCTGAAATCGTACGAAATAGGTTCATAACCGACGCTGACATTAGCGGAATAGAAATAAGCACAGAAGAAATAATGAGCAACGAAGGATCAAACACCAACGTATCCGCCATAGAAATACAACTTAGCAAGTTATAATTGATTTAATGGGGTGAATCAATTTTATGGGCATTCTTGTATAGGTTAATAAAGATCCATTTAAATTTTTTTCAATTCATTAATTTATTCTATTAATTTATTCTAATAATTATTTTTTTCAATTCATAATTTTATTCCATAAGTGTTTTTGTTTATTTAATTATTTTTTTACTTACATTACAAAAATAAAAAATAAATAAAATAGGGAAAACTCCCTATAAATTAATTTACCATTTTTTTAAACCTGGTTCTTAATATTCTCAGTGCGATAATCACTGCCACGATGATAACTAAAATTGCAACCAAGTAGTAAGCCCATATGGATATGATTGAGCTCTTTTTTTCAATATTCACCGCGTAGAGGTATCCGTCGTTACTTCCAAAGTATGTCATATTTCCATAGGCAGCTGGGGAAGAGATTATGGGTGCATTGAAGAGGTAATAACCTGGTTCATAAGTCCATTCACTATTTCCACTGAATTTATTCAAAACATACAATTTTCCGTTATCAGCTCCGAAAACGGTCCGATTACCGGAAAGCGCAGCAGTTGATTGTATGGCAGCTCCTGTTTGTACCGACCATTTATGGGCTCCATTACGAGTGTCCAGACATGAAAATTGACCATTATCTGCCCCCACATAAAGGTTATAGTTAAACTCATCAATGGTGGGAGATGCTCGCACTGATTTGCCCATGGGATAGGTCCAGTTAACTGTTCCACTGGTGGTGTTCAAGGCATATATCTTTCCATCGTCTGAACCCACAAACATTGTTCCATTGAAGATAGCTGGTGATGATTGAACTTTATCTCCTGTTGTATAGTGCCAGATTAAACTTCCATTTTGCGCACCTATGGCATATATAACTCCATCATCAGACCCAATATATAATGTATCGTTAAATACATTTGGTGAAGATTTTATGGCTTTCCCAGTTTCATAATTCCATAGGAGGCTACCGTCATCAGAATTTAATGCGTAAATGTTTTTATCATCAGATCCCACATAAACTGTTCCATTAACAACTGCCGGTGATGATTCAACAGAGGCACCTGTTTTATACTTCCATTTTAATTCACCATTCGCTGCTTTAATGGCGTATATATATCCATCTGATGATCCTATGTAGAGGGTATCACCAATAACTGCAGGGGATGAAGTTACAGCGCCCTCTGTTTTATATTCCCATGCTTTTGTTCCATCCTCCATATTTACAGCATATATTATGCCATTGTCAGCTCCAAAAAATAGGGTTTTATCCATAATTACTGGTGATGATCGGATGCTGCTACCAGTGTCGAAATTCCAGAGTTTGGGGGCGAAATCTCCAGGCTGGACCAAAAATCCGGTATTATGGGTATTTTGGTGGAACATTGGCCAATCTACAGCTGATACAGGTGTAAATGAGATTATAAAAACTAAAAAACCCACCATAATCAATCCGATGATCTTGTTATTGTTATCAATCATATTCAATCTCCTAAATTATTTCCATTTTGTTTTGTTTCCTTTATATCCATATTAAATATCCCTGTTAAATCTAATTACTCCCATGATAAAGAATAATGCTGTGAATCCTAATAGAACAACCACATCTATCCATATGTCACCGATGTTTAATCCTTTTAACATTACTCCCCTTAAGGCATCGTTAGCATAAGTTAGGGGTGCGATGTAAGCTAATTTCTGGAATATCCAGGGCATGGTTTCTAAAGGATAGAACACTCCTGATATGAACATCATGGGCATGGTAAAGGGCATTATCATTTGGACATAATCTTCCTGGGTACTTACCCTGGCTGAGACCATGATCCCAAACCCTACAAAGCAAAGGGCCGTTAAAATTAATAGAAAAATGGTAAGTACCATACTGCCGGCAATAGTTATATCAAAGAGTAATATGGCTGATCCAATAAGTACCAGTGCAGTGGAGGTTTGAATAACCAATCTGGACATTATTTTTCCACCCACAACCGTGGCTACAGAGGTGGGGGTCATGAATAACCTGGCAAGTTCACCTCTTTCCCTTTCACCTGCTAATGATTCACCCATGCTCATCATGGCACCCATCATAACTGTCAAGGCTATAATGGCCGGAACTAGGAAGTCAATATATTTTATATCACCGTATTGTTTGACAATCTGGAAGTTAATGGTGTTGGTGATACTTTGATAGTTGATGGCTGAAAGGGATGATGGGTTTGCTGTGGTTTGTGCTGTGGCTGTCTGTATTTTCGCCAGACCCATCTGGGTTGATATCTGGGTAAAGAGTGCTTGGGTAACTGGAACCAATGTCTGAGTCGCCATCTGATCTGATGAATCAACATAGATAGTCACTGCTTTTGATTGCGAACTATTGATGTCCTCATAATCTGAGGGAAGTATTATGGCTGCCTTTACCTGTCCATTTTTAACCATATCCTTTGCATTATCAGGATCCGTTATGATATCCTTAACATCGTAAAGTGCCATGCCTTTAATGGCGCTGAGTGTTTGATCGGTTATTGGACCGCTACTTTGTTTTACCACCACTACTGGGAGGTTGTCAATTTCACCACCCATACCATAACCGAAAAGTGCGATCATAAGGATGGGAAAAAGAAATATGGAGAAAAGACGTGGTTTATGCCTCCAAAGAACTAAAAGATCCTTTTTAAGCATCCACATAATTTTTTTGCCTTCTACCATTCTATTCACCTTCTACTTCGTGTTTGGTGGTTACTTTCATAAAAACATCCTCTAATGATGGATCTTTTGTTGATATGGAGGAGATACTTCCTTGGCATTTTATTATGGTATTCAAAACAGCTGTTACTGCATCTGCAGAGTTAACTATTTTTATACTAATCCTACCAGACTTAGTTGGAGCTATTTCAAATATGAAAGGCAATTTTTCCAGTTCTTCCATTATGGGGGCACACATGTTATCAATTTTTACACTGATTTCTCGGGCATTTGCTTTTTCTGATTCTATCATACTTCCTTTCAGTTTCTGGAATGATGAGATGTTATTGACATTGGAATTTTCTTCCAGATCACGCATGATCTGGCTGATGTTCAATCCAGTTTTTTTATCCTGGTTCTCCAGGATGTCATCTTTAAGTCCCTGAGGAGTGTCGTAGGCGGCTAATAGGCCTTTGTCTATTATTCCCACATGGTCACATAACATATCTACCTCGTACATGTCATGGGAGCACAGTATTATGGTGCGTCCTTCGTGGTTAAGTTCCTGAATAAGGTCCCAGAGCACACTTTTGGTAGTGGGATCCAGGCCAATGGTGGGCTCATCTAAAAAAAGTATTTCAGGCTGATGAACCAGGCTGGCTACTACAGATACTTTCTGTTTCTGCCCTCCGGAAAGCTGTCTTACCAATTTGTTTTGCGCGTATTTGATGTCAACCAGTTCCATCAATTCATCTATTCTTTCCTCTTTAAGGTCTTTTGGCAGTCCATAGTAGTCTGCGCATAATTCAGCATTTTCCCTGGCGGTTAAATCTCCATATAAACTTACTAACTGGGGAACCATACCAATTTTTTGCCTGACTTCATTGGGATCTTCCACAATATCATATTCGGATACTTTTGCAGTTCCTGATGATGGCTGGATTAGACAGGTAAGCATTTTAATGGTTGTAGTTTTACCCGCACCATTTGGACCTAAAAATCCAAAAATGCTTTTATCTTTTACTTTAAGGTTTAATTTATCCACTGCCAAAAAATCTCCGTATTTTTTGGTGAGATCAAAGGTTTCTATTGCATATTTCATAACATTCCTCAATTTTTTATTTTTTTAAGAGAAAACATGTCTTCCATGAATTCCTGATATAAGTCACCTGGGGGCTGCCTTTTAGAAAATAACCCTTTGATTCTTTCCAGGCTTTCTTTTCCTTCTGATGTTATTTCATAATATTTTACTTTTCTTTTCCCGTGGTATTCCCATGTTCCATTTATAAGTCCTTTTCTTTCCAGACCATGTAGTAAAGGGTATATCATACTGGCACTGGGCATTTTATGGTCAAAAGAAGTGGATTCGTGCAGTTTAGTCATGATTTCATATCCATGCTTTCTATTTTTACTTATAATCCATAGTATAATGATTCTTCCGAATCCTCTCATGAGTTCTTTAATCATCTTTCTTTCATGTTTATTTAACTTCTTAATTTCCTCTTTGAATGCTTCATTGTCAATTTCATTATCATCAAAGGATTTATTTTCTAGATTCACATCATAGTGGGAATTTGAATCCTGTTTCATTCCATGTTCAACTCCAAATATATACGTAAATTATATATCAATTTTTGATATAGTTTATCTGGATATATCGTAATATTATATAAACTTTCTGATACAACCATAAATGATAAAAAAATTGAAATGTCAAAAAATAATAAAGGATTATAATAGATTATAAAAGGATTATAATAATTAAAATCAGGAGATCAACGATGAAAATAGGTTTTTCCACACTATCACTCTTTATGAAATCATTTGAAGAATGGTTGGAGACTGCCTCCAGTGATGGTTTTAACATGATGGAAATACTCTGTGAAGGACCAAATACCTGGCCAAGAATAGCCTTAAGCTTTGGTAAAGAACCATTCCAGATATTTGAATCTTACGACATAGATATTACCCTCCATGCACCCACCATAGACCAGAACCCAGCCAGTCTCAACCCAGGAATCAGGGAAGAAACACTGATCCAGATAAAGGAAACCATTGATATGGCTGTGGAAACAGGAGCAAAGGTAATAACCACCCATCCAGGATTAATTCACAGATTAGAGGATCGTGTTAGGGGTATGGGGAAAGAATACTCTATAGAAACACTGACTGAAGCTAACCAGTATGCAAATGATCAGGGTGTGATTTTATCAGTGGAAAACATGCCCAACAGATATGCTTACTTCTGCAACACAGCCCAGGAACATTCATATTTTATCAAGGAATGTGGCATGCATGCAACCGTTGACCTGGGTCATGCTAATACCAATGGGGATGTAGGATCTTTTCTGGCCCTGAAAAATATTAGTTACTACCATTTAAGCGATAACAACGGTGAAAAAGATCAGCATCTAAGTTTGGGAGAAGGTAATCTTAATTTAAACTTATTAAAAGGATTAGATAATGTAATAATTGAACTCAACAACTATGAAAATGTTTTAAAAAGCAAGGAAATTTTTATAAATTATAGGAAAGATGCACATGTCCAGTAAAGTTTATTTCGCTGATTTAAGATCGAGAAGCCAGTTCGATAATAAAGTGAATAAAATTAAAAGACTTTTTGATGAAAGTGGGTTAAATAAACTGGTTGGCATGAACGATTTAACAGCCATCAAACTCCATTTCGGTGAAAAAGGAAATGATTCATTCATTAAACCAATTTTCATACGGTCAGTGGTGGATAAAATATTAGAAAACAGGGGAAAACCATTTTTAACCGACACAAACACTTTGTATTATGGTAGCAGACATAACTCAGCAGACCACCTGCAAACTGCCATATTAAATGGTTTTGATTACTCGGTTGTTGGGGCGCCATTGATCATTGCAGACGGATTACAGGCAGAAAACTGGAAACCAGTTGAAGTTGGTTTAAAACACTTTAAAAAGGTTAAAATTGCAGGTGACATCCTTAGCTCAGATAGCATGATTGTAATGTCACACTTCAAGGGCCATGCCATGAGCGGATTTGGAGGGGCACTTAAAAACTTGGCCATGGGTTGTGCATCTGCCCAGGGAAAAATAGAGCAGCATGAGATGAACAAACCGGTAATTACAGATGCCTGTACTGCATGCGGAGTTTGTATAGGTGAATGCCCCACATATGCCATGTATCTACAGGATAAAAAAGCACAAATTGATTTAGATATGTGTATAGCTTGTAACAACTGTCTGGAATTATGCCCTGACTCTGCCATCACTTTAAACTGGGAAGATATACCTGTATTTATGGAAAGAATGATGGAATATTCATATGGTGCAGTTAAAGATAAGATGGGGAAGGTAGGTTACATCAATTTCCTAACCGATATTACACCAGACTGTGATTGTGTACCGTGGAGTGATGCTCCTTTAGTCCCTGATATTGGTATTCTAGCATCTACTGACC
Organism: Methanobacterium sp. UBA294; assembly: GCA_002494495.1. GTDB lineage: Archaea > Methanobacteriota > Methanobacteria > Methanobacteriales > Methanobacteriaceae > Methanobacterium_A. The sequence continues at coordinate 88,230 of DACB01000004.1, read as the reverse complement.
CGGTTGCTTTAGATTATGCCAGTTATCAACTGGTAAATCAACAAAAAGGGTTTAAAGATTCCCTGTTGCATGATAATCATGCCGAAAAGTCCGATAAATTTAAAGGTGTCTGGAAGCATGTTGATGCAGTTATTCAACTAAAATATGCAGAAGAAATCGGGTTAGGAACTATGGATTATGAAATAATTAACTTGAAATAAGTTTAATATGAAAACAAATTGATACTTGATACCAATTTATATTTTAAATTGATATTGGAACGTCGATATTTTCTAATTAAAAATTTAATAAAAACATGAAATCAAATAACAATACAAATAAGGAAGATCTACCGAGTACTAAGCGTATTGAAACTTTAGTAGATGGTATTTTTGCAATCGCAATGACATTATTGGTTTTAAATCTTAACGTTCCTCAAATTCCTTATCCTGCAACTAACGTTCAAATTCTAGATATTCTTACCCGAATGGCCCCGCAATTTTTTATTTATGCATTGAGTTTCATTCTCCTGGCATCCTTTTGGAGAATTAACCATTCTCAGTTCAATTTCATAGCAAAGGTAGATCAGGGAATAATGTTAATTACTATTTTCTGGCTGCTGTTGGTGGCGTTGGTACCGTTTTCCACGAACTTAGTGGGGGACTACGGGTACCTTACAGTACCAATGATATTTTTCCATTTGAACCTGTTTTTAATTGGAATGTTTTTTAATTTCAACTGGTATTATGCAGTGAAACATAATTTAATTAATAAAACAGTTGATAAAAATTTTATAAAAAACCAACAAATTATGAATTTATATTTACCAATATGTGCAATAATAGCCACTGGGGTGGCTTTTATTTCTCCTGAATATAGTTCATTGGTTTATTTGGCTATCTTCTTTATGAAAAGATTTCATTGATAAAAAAAAACAATTTTAAGTGTTTTGTATTATTCTACTGTAGAAGTATTTTTATATAAATTTTTTCTACTGTAGAATATATTTGCTCAAAAATTGAATGATTAAACACCAATAAAATTAAAATTCAATGTCCAAAATTTCCTTTATATTATGAATAACCACATCAGAGCTATTATACAACCTTTCTGGAACAAATTCCCCTTGTTGAAGTGTTAGTACACCAATATCTGCCTCTTCAATAGCCATTAGATCGTTAGAACTGTTACCCACCATCATAACCTTGTTATTTTGTTTAAGTTTCCGGACGATATCTCTCTTTTGCCAGGAATCTACAGTACCGCATACATTATTATGAGGAATATGTATATATTCTGCTAACTGCTCTAATGATTTGGTTCTATCACCAGATGCAACGTAAATTTCCGCACCCCTACTCTTAAGTTCCTTAACCACCATGGGGACTTCATTAAAGATTTTACCACCTGCAGTAATTGTGAACTCAACTTCCCCACTATCGATGTTCATGATAAACCCTGATCCACTGCAGATTTGCACGTTGTAATGTTTTTCAATCACAGTATTTACGGTATCCTGGATATCTGAAACATGGGACTGGTCGTTTTTAATGATATCCAGTATTAAATCTTCATGGAAATCCATATTGGAGTAGCTTAAACTGATATTAACATTATTTTCCAGTAGGAAGTCATGGATTGTCTTGTCAGGATTTGCTTTCATTACACATTTTGAGGGATCTGTTTGCAGTACAACCAACGCCCTGCTGGGATTATAATCAACTACTTCAATGGAATTGACATGATCACAAATTTCCCCTGTTTTCATGTTTTTCAGGACCCTGTATCTCTTAATTAAGGTGCCTGAATTATCAAAAACCACTGCCTTCCCTTGTTGCATAAAATCACTTGAATTCTATAATTTTAAAGTTTTTCAATACATTCCGAGGTTTACAAAGTTTGCCTGTGCCATTATAAGGAAATATGCACCTAACAATATTAAAAACAAGCCGCAAATTTTCATTATAATGTTGTAGTTCTTTGCATTAATAAACTTAGATTCTCTACTGCTGAAAAATGAAACAGTACTGAACCATCCAAGATCAGCAGACCAGTGCCCTACAATAAATCCAATCAAACCCACCAGGCCTGCAATTTCCACCCCCTTAAATAAAAAAGCCAGACCTATGGTAGCCCACCAGATGAAGAAGTATGGGTTAGAAATACTGGTTACAGCCCCTTTGAGGATAGATCCATATTTACTGGATGATTCATCCCTATCTGAAATATTTTGAAGATCAATCTTGGATTTTGCAGTGGTATAACCCATATAAATAAGCATAATACCGCCTAAAGTTCCTATTATTATTGCAATTTCAGTAGATCCAATCAGCCAGCTAAAACCAGCCAAAATGACGATTATCAAAATAAACTCCATAATAAAATGGCCTAATACCATCAATGGTCCTGCTAAAAATCCCTTTTTTACCGAGTCAGAAACGGTAACGGTTAGCATCGGCCCAGGCACTAAAGCTCCCGATAACCCCACACCAAAGGAAGTGAGGACAAACAAGATTAGCTCTAACATTTTATCCCATTTTAATTTGTATTACATATTTTTCATTGGTATTAAAAATATTGAAATTACAATGTCTCTTACGGTTATTTTCGGTTCCTCAAGAAAATTAATTGGTAGTATTGACTTCCAGTAAATTAAAGATTTTGACCCAAGGTATTGGGGAATTTATTTTAATAAATCACTAGGTAACTAATAATGGTGGAAAATTACAATGGATTTACAGGAAAGATTCTGGGAAGTTGATTTTCTACGAGGAGTGGCAATCATACTGATGATAACCTACCACTTCATCTTCGATCTCATCTACTTCGGAGTATATTCTTTAAACATTTTTTCAGGATTCCTATGGTATTTTCCACGTTTAATAGCTGGTATTTTTATATTCCTGGTTGGAATTTCACTATATTTAAGTTATACACGGACTGAAATATTAGGAACTTATGCAAGGGAACGGGATTTTTTCTTCAAATATCTTAAAAGGGGATTATGGATATTCTCTTTGGGCCTGGTTATTACATTGGTTACCTGGATCTTTATCAGAGGGGAATTTATCATCTTCGGAATCCTGCACTTCATAGGATTGGCCATTATCCTGCAGTATCCATTCCTAAAGTACAATAAAAAGTACAGGTACCTGAATTTAGCCGTTGGAGTGATATTCATAATAGTAGGAACTTATCTCAGCATGTTCACATTTAACTTCACCTGGTTGTTGTGGCTTGGATTCGTTCCACAAAATCTTTTTACCCTGGACTATTTCCCGTTACTGCCCTGGTTTGGGGTAGTTTCAATGGGAATATTTTTCGCCAGTATCCTGTACAGGGGTTATAAGAGAAGATATAAGCTCCCTAATCTTTCTAATAAATTACCAGTCAGGATATTAACATTCATAGGAAGACATTCCCTGGTTATTTACTTCATCCATCAACCTATACTGATCGGTGTACTCTATCTATCGGGAGTTTTAAACATCTCTTACTTTTTTTAACCCCAAATTCAATTGTATACTGGAATCATTGAATAAATTTGGTTTACATCTAACTTTTTATACATGACCAATTAAAACTATAACAATCTAGAATTCTATATCGGGAAATAGAATAACAATCATACAAAATCATACTATAAAAAATATCCTACCAAACGGCTTGGTGTAACCCATGAATCTTTTAGAAAAGTCAGAATTAATTAAATCTAATGAAATAACAGCCTCAGAAAATCTGGAGCAATACATTCAGGAAATTGAGAAAAAGAACCCCAATTTAAATGTTTTCTTAGAGACTGATTATGATAAAGCGCGTGAAACCGCTAAAAACATCGATTCAAAAATAAAAAATGGAGAAAAAACTGGCAGATTAGCTGGAATGGTCATAGGCGTAAAGAGTAACATCAGCGTGGAAGACCTCCACATCACCGCTGCATCAAGGACCCTGGAAAACTACATTGGAAGTTACAACGCCACAGTCATTAACAGAATTCAGGAAGAAGGCGGTATAATTATTGGAATGACCAATATGGATGAATTTGCAGCAGGAAACTCTACAGAAACATCCTACTTTGGACACACCCAGAACCCAGCTGCAGAAGGTCATATCCCCGGTGGAAGTAGTGGGGGAAGTGCAGCAGCCATAGCAGCTGAGCTTTGTGATCTGAGCATAGGATCAGATACGGGTGGATCCATACGAAATCCCGCCTCACACTGTGGGGTGCTAGGATTTAAACCTACATATGGGGCAGTTTCCAGACAGGGGCTCCTGGACCTGGCCATGAGCATGGACCAGATCGGACCATTTGCCAGCGATACCAGTGGCATAGCCATGATGCTGGATACAATACTCGGATTTGATGAAAGGGAATGCACAACAATAGACTGGAATGTGCCCGATTTCACCAAACTCAATCCCGTAGATGTCCAGGATTCATTTAAAGGGGTGAAGTTAGGCGTGGTAAAGCAGTTCCTGGAAGTATCAGACGATGCTATTGTTGATATTATTCAGGGAGGGATCGATAAAATGGAGGAGGCTGGGGCCGAAGTAGTGGAATTAAGTTTTGATCACTTAGATTTATGCCTGCCTACATTCTACCTCATAAACTATGTCGAGTTCTTTTCAGCAACTCGTAAATACGATGGAAGAAAATACGGTTACAAAATCGAAGACGTATCCGGTGAAGAAGTGCTCAGAAGAATTAATATTGGAGCATACATCAGTCAGAAAGAATACAACGATAAATATTATAAAAAAGCACTTCAAGCAAGGTCTATTATCAGAAAAGAAATAACTAAACTCCTTGAAGGTGTGGATGCCATTGTGGGACCTACCGTACCGAAATTACCTCATAAATTAGGCGCCTCCCTGGAACCAATGGAGGTGTATGCCTACGATGTTCTGACTGTAATAGCCAATCTGGCTGGCATACCGGCATCTAGCATAAAGGCTGGTGAAGTAAATGGAATTCCCGTAGGACTGCAGTTCCAGGCCAAACCTCTGGAAGATGCTAAGATATTACGGCTAATGTCAGCATTCGAGGAAAATAACTATTATTTTTTAAAAATCTAAGGGAAAAACGAGAATGAAGATAGGTATCCTCTATGTGAAAGGCGCGATGCCTCTATTTGAAGACTTCGGACACCTACCCACCCACATTGTAAATGAAAATGGCATGGTCAAGGGTGTGAAAGCTCATAAAGTTTTAGATGGCTTAATACTACCTGGTGGGAGTATCGTAGAATCTATGACCATAGGTTCAGACCTCAAAACCGAAATCCGGAAGTTAGCAGAACAGGGTTCCTTCATACTGGGGATGTGCTCCGGATTCCAGTTACTGGCTCAAAGCACCAACATCGGGAGAAAGTCACCATGTCCCATTATCAAGGAAGGATTGGGAATGCTTGATGTTAAATTCAGCCCAATGATAAGCAACGACCGTGTAGAAGCAGAGATTGTCTACGAATCATTCCTGACTAAGGGAATGGTAGGTGAAAAAATAAATGCGTTTCACTGTCACACATATGGTAAAATAGATGGGGATGCAACTCCGATATGTTATTCACTGCTTAAAAGGATGAATTATTCCGATAACACTAAAAAAGTCCTTTCCGGTGTTAGAAATGATGATGGCAATGTGGTAGGGGTTATGTTGCATGCTTCCCTTGATGAAAACCCACAGCTTACTGAGAACATCCTGGAATACATGGGCGCTGGCGAAGATGACATACAGGACATTCACAGACAAAACCAGGAATATGTAAACAAGATTAGAAGAGAAATAGGCGTAAATACTGATATATTCGCTGATTACAGGGTTAAATCAAAACATAAACCCGAAGCTGAATATCCGCCCATGATAATGATGGGCAGCACTGGTTCAGATTCAGGGAAAACCTTTCTGACCACGGGTATAGTGGGAAACCTCCGAAAACAGGGATACAGAGTCGGTGTGTTGAAGGTGGGGCCAGATATAAGGGACATAGTACCCTCCCTTTACCTCAACAAGGAGAAGATGGAGAAATTTTCTTCAATAAAAATCGGACATCTGGGTTGGGAAGACCTGAAATCCGTATTAGAAGCCCTTAAAAATAAAAATTACGATTTAGTGATTGTTGAGGGAGTCATGAGCGTATTTACAGGGATGCTCAATGAAAAAATACCATACTCATCTGCAGAGATAGCAAGAGCAGGGAACATCCCAGTAATACTTGTTTCAGCTTGTAATAAAGGTGGAATAGAAACTGCAGCCATAGACTTAACCATCCATGTGAAGATGCTTGATAATCTTGGGATAAAAACCAGAGGCGTTATTTTAAATAAGGTTTATGATGAAAAAATAGGAGAAAATGCTCAGAAATACATCAACAAAAACATCCATGTGGATTATGTGGAGCTAATTCCCAGGATAAAAATGAAAGAACGGGGCAACATCCCTGAGATAGAGATGAAACTGGAAGAATTCTGCCACCATGCAATGGAAACAATCGAAAACAATTTGGATGTCAAAAAAATACTGGAAATAGCTGAAAAGCCCTTTTTCAATGACTATTTATCATTTAAGGATCTCTTAAAATTATACTCTTAAATGTAATTAATTTTATAAAATTAATCTAACTCATCCAGACTGTCCAGTTCTTTTAATGCATTCTTAAACTCTAGTTCAGTTATTTCATCCCTGTCCTGCATGGATTTTAATTCGACTGCAACGTTCTGCAGTGTGACTTCTTTTGCATTCTCCTTGGTATTAGCGTAAGCTATGCGTATCACCGCATTTTTATCAGCCAGGTCTTTCAAAGTAGAAGTCCCCTGTTTTGTTGTTTTATCTTTCACTTCAGCATTGATCACTGCCAGGTTAACGTATTTAGCATGGGGATTTACTGGACTCACTGCTTTAACAGTGACCCGGGAAATGTTGTTGTTAATTGCTTCACGGAAAATCTTGAAGTTCACTGAGTAACTGTCCTGCAGATTAAGGGGGTCTTTGTTTATCACATGATTTAAAGTATCTATGAAGAGATAAACTCTACCACCATTTTCTCCGTATATATTACCTGTTTCAGGGTAGAAGGAGGTTACCAGTTGACATACCCATTTTCTTTCTGTTTCATGATCAGTTAAAATTACATAAAATTCGTATGATTCTGATTTTTCAAAGGACCTTTTTTTGATTTCTCCAATGTAAATTTTACCTGAAATTTCTTCTCCAGGAATTAACTCAGTTAAATACTTGGTATCATACTCTCCAATTTTCTCCTTGCCAATTATGCCAATATCCAACATGCTACCAACTCCCCGTACTTTTATATGTATAAGGAAGTTTTTATTATTTTCTACCAGCAATAAATAAAAAAAAGTTATAGAATATAAAACTTAAAAAAAAGAATTATTTAGATTTAATAAATTCATTGTAAGCTTCAATTACTTCAGCGCCGCTTAAAAATACCAGGCCCTGTTTTTCTGCATACTTTTCCACTTTATCGGTGGTCATTGATCCCCTGGTTTCATTGTCCATCATTTCGCAGCAGACAGCCACTGGTGTTGTGCCAGCCATTTCTGTTAGGGCGATGCTCAGTTCGGTGTGGCCTTTCCTTTTAAGGACGTGACCATCAGCAGCCCGAAGTAGTGTAACGTGGCCTGGAGAACGGAAGTGTTTACCTAAATCTGAATATTCTCCATTTTTACAGAGTAATGCCAATTCCTTTATGGTGCAGGCCCGGTCACTATCAGTTATCCCGGTGAATGTTTTCCTGTGGTTTATGGTTATGGAGAAGGCAGATTTTTCATCGTATGGTATGTCAGTTGGTGATAATTCAGCAAGTACCGGATATTTGTGGCTTGCTTCTTCCATTATGTCAGTCATGAAAGGTATGCCCAGCTTGTCAGATACCTCTGCCGATAAAGGCATACATAGAAGGCCGCCTGCATCGGTTCTGAGTGTGGTAAGATGCTCTGGCGTCATGTGCTCCGCGGCTACAATCATGTCTGTTTCTTTTTCCCGATTATCGTCGTCGAATATTAGAACTATTTCTCCGTTTTTAAATGCTTCGATTGCCTTGTCTATCATTTTATCACTATATCTGAAATAAAGATTCTCCTGCTTATCTTAAATTATATTTAATAAAAGAAATTAGTGTATGTAAATTAAAATTAACACTATCATAATAATATATATTTTATCCTTCACCCCTGGATTACCTTTATATCCAGACTAACCAGCGCACCGTCTTCAAGGGTTAAATGTTCTCTGAGATTCACATTAGCTATAAATTCCAGTATATCCTGTGGATGTTGGGTTTTAACAGGAAACACTATTGCCCCATTTATTTCACCATTTAAACTGGCCTTTATGTACTTCACATCTCCGAAATCTCCTTTACCCTTTATGGTTCCTATCTCTTCCAGGGGAATTTTAGCTATTTGTTCCAGGTTTCCCTCCTGGATTTGAATATTTAAAGTCCCAGGGAAGGGTTTAAAACCCAGTTTTTCTTCAATCTGTTCGCTGTAAAATTTTTGGGATATGAAATAGCCACCCTTTTTGGTTCCAGAAATTACAAATCCTAATATCTTCATATCAAACACTTTTACTCTTTAATATATCTTTAAATACCTGCGTTGCCAGGATATGGGCCTGTCGAATTGGTTCGGGTGTTTTATAGTAACTTACTTTTTTAACAAGTTTTAAAGCTGAATGCAGTGTGATCTTATGCCCGACACTTACATAATATCCGTTTACGTATGTCCCGGCAATTTTTTCCCCCAGGACAACTAAATGTATGGAAGAGTTACCCTTATTAGAAGGTGATGTATCCCTTTTTATATAGTTACCGGGAATCAACCTTTTTGCCAGGCCTATGGTGGGCATATCCATGACCAACCCCACATGTGATGCCAGTCCAAATCCCCTGGGATGCAGTATACCATGACCATTAGCCATGATGACATCAAAGCTACTTTTAAACTCGCTTAACACTGAAACCATAGCTTCAACTTCTCTAAATCCCAAAAATCCCGAAACATAAGGGAATGAAAGTTCAACTTCTCTGGTCACTTTTTCAATAATTTCTAAAGATTTTAACCGAATTATAACTGCAGCAGCTACGGCCCTATCCTTTCTAGAGAAGGACACATCCACCCCTACGATTTTATCAGTAACTCCAGTAACATCTTCCGGAATTACCTTATTTGACAGTTCAACCTGTAGGTTAGCCAGGTTGATATTTAAATCGTAGGGATACTGAAAATCAATCATCTTTAATTTCACAGGTTATGGTGCAGAATACAGGGCCTCGCACGTCGATAACCTTGTTTTCACTGGTTATATAATTTAATGCAATTTTGTTTAGAATTAAATTAACATCAGATATGTAACGTGCTATGGTAGTTCTTAATTCAAGTTTTTCATCCCCTCTTACAACCATTTCCTCTGCTTTATAGGCAGCATGGGCAGCAATACCATCCATATAACTTATGTTTGTGGGAGTGGCATTTTCCAGGTTCTTAATTACCGAATCTTCCCCAAGAACTTCTGGTGCCAGATTTTCATCAGCAGGGGCACCAATGATATTTCCTTGGTTAACGTAGATATTGTTCCACGCAGCAGGTCCCAGGAGTTTAGTGCCTTCCTCTGGTTCTATAACCTTTATTTCTGTATTTTTGCCAAGGAATTCCCCTTTATAAATCAGGAACTGGCAGGGAGAAGGTGCATCGCCATGCTCTTTGCATGTGGTGATTATATCTTCCATCAAAGCCCGGCCATCATCGGTGGTGGGGTACTCATTAATTTTAAGCATGGCTGCGATTCCCCGGTCAGATAGGCTCCATTTACCGTAACTATGCGGGTACACCATTGCCCGGATATCTTCCTCCTGGTGAAGGATCATGGCGATTCTCTCTGCTCCCACCCCCAAATTCATTACTTCTTTATCGATTCCGTATTTTGCAAGGGCTATAGGAGAATACAAACCAAAAGTTGCCACTTCAACCCATTCATTAAGCTTAGGATGATAACCATAGACTTCCGTCTGGGTGGAGGGGATGTAATACTTGGATTTTTTCTCATCTGGTATGAATTTAAATTTTTCAAAGCCGAAGTGTTGCAGCAGACTTTCAGATACAGCCATACCTTTATCCAGGGAGATCTCATCATCCATCCACACACAAGAAGCGGAATGGTAGGTCATTAAATGACTTGCATCTTCTTTCTGCTCTCTACGGAAGCAGCGGTCTATGGAAAATAGTTTAACTGGTAGAGGTCTCTTCTGGTATATGTTTTTAAGGGTCAGGAACCACCCGCTGGTCATATGAGATCTGAGGGTGTAGCGGCTTGCCAGTGGTTTAAGGTCCTTTAATTCAGGGAAAACTCTTTCAAGGATACGTAAAGCAGCTTCATCATCCACTTCTAATGCAGAAGCTAATTCTAATACCAGATCATCTCCGCTGGTGTTGCCTTTCTTGTAACTCCGGAAAACATCCTTTAAATCCAGGATCTTATCTTTGTCTAATTTAACACCAAGGTCTTCGATCATTTCAATTTTATCAAGGCCCAATCCGATATCAGGCCTGGGAAGTCCAGCTAGATAGAAACAACGGTCTAAAACTGCTGGAGCTTCTGGTCCGAACTGTTTGTAGATATGGTCTTCTTCTATAAACACTGGATTTATTGCTTCGTTAAACCCCAGTCTTAGATAGGCCTGCCGAAGCTCCCAGATGGTGTCGTAGAGCACATGGGATTTACCTGGTTTAAAATATAGTCGGGGATATTCTTCATCATGATGTGGTTTTTTAAGAGTTCTGGCGGTTTCAACCCATGCCTTTTCAAAATCCTTCTTTGCCAGTCGTATTATTTCTTTTTTATCCAGAATAACGCCCCATATTATTAGTTTTTAGTGTAATAAAAATTTGTTATAGTCTTTTCAACTGTTCTTTTAAATATTTAGTCCATTTTTTATTTATAAATTATTATATTCTTAAATTACTGCTTTAACATAATTTCATCGTAAAATTAATATCACTAAATTTATTAAACTTAGTGCATGGAAAGAGAGATTCACCACACCGATGTCCTGGTAATAGGATCAGGTGGAGCAGGATGTAGAGCTGCAATAGAAGCAAGTAAACAGGGTTTAGATGTTATAATAATTTCTAAAGGATTATCATTTAAATCAGGATGTACCACGCTGGCTGAAGGTGGGTACAACGCTGCTTTCGGATATGTGGATGAAAAAGACAGTACTGAAGCTCATTTTAAAGACACCCTCAAGGGAGGAGCTTATTTAAATGACGCTGAACTGGTTAAAATCCTGGTGGAAGAAGCACCTGACGGATTAAATGAATTAGAAAGCTACGGCGCCATGTTCGACCGCCAGGAAACAGGTGAACTTAATCAGAGACCATTCGGAGGCCAGACATTCCGTAGGACCTGTTTCCAGGGAGACAGGACAGGTCATGAGATGATGACAGCTCTGAAGGAAGAAGTAATCAAGAGGGAAATAACTACCATTGAAGAAGTGGAAATTACAACCCTATTAACCAATGATGAAGATGGAAGTGTTTTAGGGGCCTGTGGAATTTCAGTTAAAAATTCTAATTTCCTCATCTTCCAGGCAAAATCAACTACACTTGCAACTGGGGGCGCAGGATGGATGTATCCAGTAACTTCCAACGCCATGCAAAAGACAGGTGACGGGTTTGCAATGGCGTATCAGGTAGGTGCTGATTTGTTGGATATGGAGCAGGTGCAGTTCCATCCTACAGGAATGCTATATCCTGAATCAAGGAGGGGAGTTCTCATAACCGAAGCAGTAAGAGCAGAAGGAGGACGGCTTTTCAACTCCAAAGGTGAAAGGTTCATGAAAAACTATGACTCCCGGGAAGAGTTAGCCACCAGGGATGTGGTGGCCCGGGCCATCTACAGTGAGATAATCCAAGGCAGAGGCACAAAACGAGGAGGTGTATACCTTGACGTAACTCATCTACCCCGGGAACTAATTGAAGACAAACTAGAAACCATGCTCCAGCAATTCCTGGATATAGGAATAGACATACGTGAAGAACCAATGGAAGTCGCACCCACAGCCCACCACTTCATGGGCGGGGCAAGGATAAATGAACACGGAGAAACCACGGTGAAAAATTTATTCGCTGCAGGAGAAGTCACTGGCGGAGTTCATGGTGCAAACCGTTTAGGAGGAAACGCCCTGGCAGATACTCAGGTCTTTGGAAGAAGAGCTGGGGAGTCAGCAGCAAAAAATGCCTTAAAAAACCAAAATAAAAAACATGAAGATATGCTCATGGATAAGGCTGCCTTTGAACAAGAAAGGATCCAATCTCTTATTAAAGACGGTAAATATTATCCTTTTGAGATACGCAAAGAGTTACAGGAAGTCATGTGGAAAAATGTGGCTATAATCCGCAATCAGGAAGGACTAAAAACAGCTATAACCAGGATTAAAGAACTCAAGGATATGCTGGCTGATATGAAAGTCCCTGCCATTGATGTGTACAACAAAGATCTCCAAGATGCATTGGAAGCTGAGAAGCTCCTGGAAGTAGCCCTTTTAACTGCGGAATCTGCACTGATCCGGGAGGAAAGTCGTGGGGCGCATTTCCGTGAAGATTACCCTGAAACCCAGGATGAATGGAAGAAGAGTATTGTTTTAAACCAGGATAAGGGGATTAGTTATATCAGAAGGTAATTATTTCTCAATTTCTAGTGTTCTCAATTTTAAATGGTTCAACTTTTTTTTTAAATTATACAACATCAATTTTGAACATAATCAGAAAAAAATCAGTCGATTAACCTGATTAAATAAAAAAATAAGAAAAAATAAGAAGGGAAATTAATTAAACATAGTCAAATACTTCAATTTCCCAACTTTCCAGATTTGCAGCATATACAACAATGTAGTACTCTCCAGGACCTTCATTTATGATGAATTCATCTGTTTCAGACGCTTGAGTAAAATCCAACTCATCCATGGATACATACATAGTTTCTCCTACTTCATATGTAATGAAAGCAAAATATAGATATTCAACATCTGCTCCATCCCCAGTTGCCTTTGCCTTTATTTTAAATTTATCTCCTTTAATCTGGAATGTATCAGTTTCTCCATCATCTGTTGTGCCGCTGAATGTTTCTACACTTTTCCAATTATCATCTGATCCGGATGAACTCCCTGATCCAGATGAATCTGAAGATTGTTCAGTATCTGTATCGCCCGAAATACAACCTGATATTAAGACAACAAAACACATCAAAGCAATTAAGCCCATTATACCCTTTTTTGACATCTTATTGTACACCTCTAAATTGATTGTTTATAATCATATTCTGATATTGAGTTTATAAAGCTTTGCATAAAATTGTGAATTCAATGACTTTTTTAACTGATTCATGTAGTTAATATCACCATTTTATATAAGATCTTGTTAGTTTTGTGATTATTATCGGTTTGATTTATGTTTTTGAAGATTTAATATAATCAAAGAGATGTCAATTTATTTTTTGAAATTAAAAAAATAAGAAAAAATATTGTATAAAAGATACTTAAGAATAAGATTGTAATGCCCTGACCGGGACTTGAACCCGGGTAATAGGATCCGCAATCCTACGTGATATCCACTACACTATCAGGGCCAGAATATTAGATTTGATTGTAGTTTTATTTCTTTAATATGTTAAAATAAGAAGGTTCCTGAATTTAATTCTCTTCTAATACGAGTATGCTTATTTTCATATTTAAAATTTCTTTAATAAATCATCAAATCATCCCTATATTAAATACATGGATCAATTAATGATATCTTAGTTACATTATAGGTATGTTACCATCAAATAATTCATTCGTATATTATTACATCAACTTGATGGCTAAAATTGTTCTGAAAATTGAAAAAAATCTTAAAACTAAGTCTTAGATGCAGACAATAAATTTAGAAGGAAATACATGAGTAAGGAACGTTTATGGACAAAGGATTTTATAACAGTATCTGTTATCAATTTTTTTATAGCATTGATATTCTATCTTCTCATCGTCACAATAGCTTCCTATGCTTTAGATACATTCCATACTTCAACAAGCATGGCCGGACTTGTCTCTGGTATTTTTATTATTGGGGCCTTAATAGGTAGATTAATAACCGGACGCATCATCGATGATGTGGGAAGTCGGAAAATTTTAATACTCAGTTTATTGTTTTTCGCCATCGCATCGGTGTTGTACTTAGCTGCAATCAACCTTCAAATCCTTATCATAAATAGATTTCTGCATGGACTGACATTTGGAGTGGCAACCACAGCTATTGGGACCATAATTGCCCAAAGTACACCTGCACAAAGAATGGGTGAAGGAATCAGTTATTTTAGTATGAGCACCATACTTGCAACAGCAATAGGGCCTTTTATAGGGATTTTTTTGATAGAATATGGAAATTTCAATATTATTTTTGTTTTTAACTTAATTTTATCTATTTTTTGTCTTGTAATGTCATTGGCAGTTAGTAAACTTGATTTCAAATCCTTGCCAAAACAGCATAAAATTAAAAAATCCTTTAAAGACTTTAAAATTTCAAACTTACTTGAATTTAGAGCCATACCCATATCTATTATCATGTCAATCATCAGTTTTACTTTTTCAGGTGTTTTAACATTTATTTCAGTTTATGCAGAGCAGATTAATTTGGTTGATGCTGCCGGTCTATTTTTTATTATTTACGCAGTTACAATCCTGGTTTCAAGACCATTTTTGGGCCGTTTACTCGATGCTAGAGGTGCAAATATCGTGATTTATCCTTTTTTATTAATTTTTGCAATAGGTATGTTCTTATTCAGCCAAGCAACCCTTGGAATTACCCTAGTTATGGCTGCGGCACTTATTGGGTTGGGTTATGGTAACCTTCAATCGAGTACCCAAACAACTGCTATAAACATGGCTCCACCTGATAAATTAGGACTAGCAACAGCCACCTATTTCATGTTATATGACATTGGATTTGGTATCGGTCCTTATTTATTTGGATTGCTGATTCCATTCATTGGATATCGTAATCTATATTCAATAATGGTCATGGTGATACTGGGGGTCATCCTTCTTTATTTTGTTCTCCATGGGAGAAAGGAAGAGCAACTTAATATCTGAAACGAAACATCACCTGATTATAGGTTAAATAGTCAAAAAACCACAGGGAACAAGACTCGTTGCCAGCATAACCATATTAATTTTCTGGTGTTCAATCCATGTCTTTGATTTCCTGTTTTCCTTTTTGAGCCAAAATTTTTCCAGGGAATGCGCCAGGGGCATATACTCCATAAGGTCTTCAACTTGATGAAATAGGTAATCATGTTCTTTAAAACTATTTTTATGGGATTCAAGCAATATTTTTATGTAATATATTCCTTTAATTCCAATGGAAACACCCATCTCCCGGAAAGCCAGGCGGTATTCTATCGGGTAACCTTGAGCGTTTTTTTTTACGTAGGATTTCAAGCCCAGCAGGGCAGAGATAAGCAGATCCTGCAAGAGTATTTCCAAATTAATTGAAACACTGGAATTAATAATTAATTGGGAGGCTTTCATTGCATCAGATAGAAGACCGCCAATTCCAAGGGGGTCATCTGTATAAAAACTCATGCCTTTACAGATTGGGGTCATGTCATCAATTTCATGGGTTAAATCGGGTAAATATTGCCCAAAATTTTGGTTTGCAATCTGTAATTCAATATAGGTAAGGTAACCATCGAGAGGATCGTGTTGTCCCATGGAATGTACTTGAGGATGGCTTAAATCGATACTCATCTTCCAGTACATCTTTTTACCCTTCGGTGTCCTGTATGTGAAACCTTTATGGGCTGTCTGGGCAAGTTCCAATGCCCATTTAGTATAAACAGGGTCAGATGTGGCTCTGCTTACTTTGCATAGCGCATGCATCCATTTGGTCAGGTAATGGTAGTATTGTCCATCGCGGTCCCATTCTAAGCGTTCATTGGTGGGTTCGTTGGTTGGGCGTTCATTTAATTCTTTACCAATACGGAGACCTCCCAAAGTGGGATGTATCTCGCCAAATTCATCATCTAAACCACTAATCCAACCTTCTCTAGGGTCATCATCCCTGTAACGTCCAAGTGTATGATGTACCTGGTCTGTCAGCTTCAATGCCAGATTTAGAAAGTTTTTATCACTGGTTTGTTTGTAAAGTTCCAGGTAATTACACACAGCAAAGGCATCAGTCCATAGATAACGTTTCGGATTAAGTGAATGAGGTTCAAGTCCGGTTATGGATGCGAAGTCCACCATTATTTTCTTGGCAGTGATGATATTGGATCTCATCGTGTTATAATATACAAAGTAAAGTAGAAATTATTTTTGGATTCAATCTAAAATCCCAAAAAGAAATATATTTGGACTGTTATTAAGACAAATCCCATGGAAGCTCCCGCAATAACCTGAATAGGAGTATGTCTTTTCAAAAATAATCTGCTCCACATAACCAGAGGTATAATTGGTAAAAAAAACAGGCCAGAATAACCGAAAATGTATATCAGGAAAGCTACCGGTCCTGCCACCCAAACAGAATGTATGCTGATCTTCCAAAATAAACTGATAATCAGGATCACCATGGTACTAGAGAAGTAATAGAACATGAGAACGGTGATCACTGGTGGGGCAAAAATAATGTGTAGAACAATAACTCCCAGAGAGTATGAGAGGAGGATCCAAAGCAGAGGATACAACCTATCTTCCTTGTTGGGCATATCTAATTCCAGATTTTTATTCTTAATCCATGTATAGGCTATGATGCTTGGAATTAAAACAGAGAAAATCAGAGTAACCATGGTGACTATGATAAAATCAGCACCGGATAAGAAATAATAGCTTAAACCACTAAACATGAAGAAAGCAATTATCGGAGCGTTGGTGAGAATGGAAACAATGTTTGCTATTTTTTCTTTAGATTTGTAGTTATTCCAGCCGGCCATGTAAAAACTCCTGAGATATCAAGAAAAGAATCTTTAAGTGATGGTTTTATTTTTAGATTCCTAGAATAAAAATGGCTTACTGAATTTAAATTTATTCATTTGAATCACATAATAAAAAAGTAATATTCAACCCATTTTTAAGGAGTTAAATACCATATCCGTCGTTTCAATAAGCTTCGCATCTTCTGAATCATATCCATAAATAGAAATACAATAAGTTGCACCGTTCTCATCGTTAAAATACATTTCATAATATTTTAAATTTTTATTTGAGTCCGGATCGGGTATCGTTGATATACTTTTAAACACCTCAATACCATTAGGATTGGTTTCATCTTTTTTTGTGATGACTTCGCCCCCTTGTTCATTAACTCCATCTTGGTTATCTCTGGCATCAATTTGTCTTATATTGAGATTTTTTTGAATAAAAATGGAAATATTGTCGTTTGAAAGATCGCCAATTGGAGTCCAATCTTCAGTGCCTATTATGATGGATGATGATGTATGATTTTCCATATTCTCCATATTTCAGGATAATTAAAACTTATTGAACCATCAGAAGCTAAACCATCTGAAAATTTGAAACTTTTAGAACTGTCCACCCATCCAAAATAGGCAGCTGTAATAACCATCGTAACTAAAACACCAAAAAGCAGGTAATATTTCTTCATAAACAAACCGATCATAATATCTGGTTTATTTTATAATGATTTTCATTTCAATTCTCTAATTCAATCTAATCCCACACATATAATTTAAAACAGAAATTTCCATAATTTTTCGTTCCCACAGCCATATTTAATGCATTATCCCTGGTTCCATTTGAAGTTATGGTTTTACCGTTCAACTGATTCATTTCAACCAGTTCATAATTCATTCCCGGGAGATTATCCTTCAGATACACACTGGCAAGCTCACCGGCAGAATCAACTCCTGACGTACCCGTGCCGTTTACCTCCAGCATTCTCACCATCTCTTCAATTAAGGTACTTTCTGAGATATGGTACTGAGCCATGACATCCAGAGCATCTTGAGCTTGATTAGAGAGGCGTACCTGCTGGGATGGCAGTATCAAATCCCCCTGATTCATGCTACTAATTGCCATAAGTAGAATAAAAACAGGAATAAGGGCTAAAAACGCATCTATTGTGAAAATAAATCCTTTATCATCTGCATTCAATCTTTTAAAGAAATTTATGATTATATTATCTCTCCCTTATCATTTTAACAATATCATCTTTCTTCTTTATTGCTTCCTGGGCTGCATGAGCAGTTTTATCCTTCATGGATTGGAAATCCTCTGGCTGGGTATCACCCACAATTTTTTTAATCTTTGTATAGGCTGCCTCTCTAAATAACGGTACAAGTTCAGTTTCCTTACCATCCTTCACAAGACGAGATTTCCCTGTATTATCCACTTCTCCGATCTCGGTAATACGCACGCCCACATCGGATATGGCCTTTTTAACCTTTTCAGCTTTATCTTCTGGAGTTATTATCATCAGGGAATCCACTGACACACCCAGTGGGTCTATGTTCAGGTTTTCCAGCATCTCCAGCACAATGGGGTTTATTTGTCCCCGGATTTTGTCCTCATAGAATTTAAGTCCCAAACCAGTGGTACGTGATATCTCATGTGCATCGCCCCTTAACCCTCCGTTGGTTACGTCGGTCATGGCATGTACATCGTTAATTAAGCCGGAGTTGAAGATGGCTTCTGAGGCCTTTATGAAGTTTATGTCCATGGTCTCCCACACAACATCAAACAAGCCGTGGTAGAGGGCTGTGGTTGTGATGGTACCGCCTCCTGAACCTTCGGTTAATAGTATTACATCTCCGTCTTCAGCTCTTTTACGTGCTGTAGGTGGATATGGTGATACGCCTACGGCGCCAACTGCACTTACCAGTCTGTCACCCATAACCATGTCTCCACCCACTCTTAGGGTGCTTCCTGCTACTAAGGGGACGTTTAATAGTTCAGATACTGCGCATACGCCGGCAGTGAAGTCAAAGAGTTTTCCAACGTCACCATCATCGGCCAGGTGCAGGTCACTTATTACTGCAACTGGATGGGCGCCCATAACACAAACATCACGCAGGGAAGCTCGGGCAACGTGAAATCCGCCTAGAAAAGGGTATTCACTTAGTCGGGAGTGTATGCCGTCTACAGCAGTGGTTATATAGACCTCTTCAGATCCCATATTGGTTTTGACTACTCCTCCGTCGTCCTGGGCAGATGGTGTGATTAGTGCACTGCTGTTGGTGCTGGCTACGATATCTGCGATTTTCTGGTGCACGAAGAAGTCCCCTTCACCCCGGGAGCCTACTCCAATTTCACCCATTTTAACATCGGCAGGGGGGTAGTTAATGAGGCTTTTTAAAGCTGTGTCTTCATGTTCCTCGATTTTTAGTGTGTATTTAACTTCATCTATTACTGCCTGGGCCATTTCATTTGCTTTTTCAGGGGTGATATCTTTATATTCCAGAATTTTATCTTTTAAACTATCTTTAACAGTTATTTCATTTTCTTTTTTGATAGATTTCCTTACGAATCCTTCTATATCCACGTTAACCCCTCATGAGATTTTTTTAAAGGCCATATTTTACTATTGTAATACTAATATATAAATTTTTATTAACTTATTAATCCAAAATTTTTTAAATTTTAAACCCTGTTTCCCCCTCTTTATGGGGAAACTAATGGCAAAGCCAGTCATTAGTAAATAAGGAATTCGTTTTTAGTAAATAAGGAACTTTTTTTTAGTAAATAATGAGTTTTCCTACCGGGTATCATAGAAATCTTTCACCCTTTTAGTGTCGTGAAGATGTGGGGTGGATACTTCATGGAGTACCGTATTTTCCATGGCTACTATGGAGTGTTTTTCATGTGGTTTAATGCGTATAGTGTCATTTTTACCGAAGTACTCTTTGCGATCCTCAAATTCTATGTAACCAGCACCACTGACTATGTACATAGTTTCGTCCTTCTGGTCATGGTAATGAAACGAGGTCTGGAAGGCTTCTTTTATGAAAAGTTCCTTGGTTAGATATTTGTCCGTGTGAATGAGGACCTTTTCGTAACCCCATGGTTTATCTTCCCTGTTTTTATATTCTTTCCTGATTTCCTCCAGTTCCTTGGTGGTGTCTATGGCCATCCAGAACAGCCCATCTTCCTTATAGTATCCAAGCTTATTATCCTTAGCCAGCATAGGGAATACTGTTTTTTCAATATCACCCACATCAAATTCTCCGAAGTCTAATTCTCCCTGGGAGAAGTACACTCCTCCATTGATGTAATAGTCCAGAACTGGTTTTTCTTTAAATGATACCAACCGGTCCCCGCTAATTTCTACAATACCGTAGGGGGAGACCATTTTGGTGATGAATATTGATAAGGGGTAATCTGATTTTTCACCTTGCTCTATCATCTTCTTAATATTTAAATCAGCAACTACATCTCCGTTTCTAATAACTGACTGTTCATTATTTTTTAAACTCTCCATCCCAAGTTTAATGGCGTTTAATGTACCAAGGGGTTTGTCCTCCTGAATATATTCAATATCCAAACCCATGTAATTCTCACCGTATCTTTCCTCTATTTTTTCACCCAGAAATCCAGTTAAAAGAATTGCCTTATCCACGCCAGCGCTCTTAAGATCAAAAAGTTGCTTATCCAGTATGGTATAGTTATCTTTAATTTCAACTAAAGGCTTAGGAATTTTTTCTGTAAGAGGTCTTAATCTCTTTCCAAATCCCCCACAAAGAATTAAACCCGCTGTTCTAGTCATAATATCACCTTATAATTTAAATTTTGATTAATAATAACTTATATTAAATTAGTTTTTATGGTCTATAAACTCTCTTATAACCAGTCCAAAATCAGAAGCTACAATCTCGGATGTACCCAGAGTTTTGGCATGGGCATCTAACTCGGTAACTACGTATTTGTATCCCAATTTCTTCAGGGGTTCAACCAAACGAGGACCATCAGTAACTGCTATACTAACCCCTGGAAAAGTTTCAATGGGGAATGCATGTGGTACACCAGCAACCACTACTAAGTCATAGGATGCCTCCTTCAATAACTCAGCAGCTTTCTCTCCAGTCTGGGGATATTCATCTAAACCACCAGTTATATGATCTACTCGGACACCTTCTTTTTCCAGTTCTCCCCTGATGTTACAAGCGTGCTGTCTTATGCGTGGAAGACCAACTTCCACATCTAAGTTGGCAATTATGGTAGGGGGGTTGTTTTCATTGAATTTCTTTAAAGGCACTTTCAGAAGATCAGCGAATAGATAAGAAGTTTCTTTTTTTGCATTTAAAACCATGGCTATTCTATCTCCATTTTCTATACTGGAAATAAGTATTTTAACTACTTTTTCTTTGAGATCACCATAGGATGGCTTAATATATTCACCTTGGGCCATGCCCCGTGTTTTCTCAATTTTTGTGGCCTTTTTAAGCATCTTTGTCTGTCTATTCCTTTCATCAATGGATATAACACCCTCATCAGCTGCCGCGTCAAGAACGGCTATAGCTCCTTCAGTGTTATCTCCTTCGCTCAGTCCGCCGTGTGATTCAATGGCCAGTACCTTGGCATTGATATTTACATTTTCCACTGCTTCTTTTAAGTCTTCTCCAATGATCATACTGGCACAAGTTCCAACAATCCCAACTAGCTTTGGTGAGAACATGGAATCTACTTTACTAAGTGTTTCCTCCAGTTTCTCCGAGGCACCAAATATGAAGTCGTTTTCAGACATTGCAGTTGTAACTACCCGCACACCATCATTTTCAAGTAGACGGCCAGTACGGAAGCAACAACCATGAGGTCCGTGTAATATAATGACATCGGCGTTTAAATCGCGTAATGTGTAAAGTGCAGCTGCAATTGGACTTGGTCTGGGATGCATGATATTCCTCATGAATTAAATATACTTACAATTGTAAACTTAGGATTCAAATTATAAAGGTTTGCTCTTATATAACTATCAAAAAAACTGATCATGATGATTCCCAATCACATGATTATACTAGAACCCCATGATTATCCCTGAATTATTAACTGGAACTTTTCAAGAAAGGCCCAACAGATTCACTGTGAAGTTCAATATGGGTAATGAAACTGAACTAGCCCATCTAAGAGATCCTGGTAGGCTAACCGAACTTTTACTGCCGGGTGTGGAACTGCTTTTAAGGCCTGCTCAGAATGCCGCAAATAGAAAGACAAAATACGATGTACTGGCAGTTTTACATGAAGGTAGGTGGGTTCTAATAAATTCAGGGTTCCACAGTGATATAGCAGCTGATCTAATCGAATCTGGATTGATGGATGAATTTACCGGGTATTCTATAGAAAAAAGGGAGTACACCTATGGAGACAGCAGGCTTGATTTTCTGCTGGCAAACGCAAAGACCAATGAAAAACTCTTACTTGAAGTCAAAGGATGCACCTTGGTGGAGAAAAGGCATGCGAAATTCCCAGATGCACCAACCCTCAGGGGTAAAAGACATTTAGAAGAGCTTATTAAGGCAAAACAAGAAGGATACAATTCTGCGGTTTTGTTCCTTATAATGAGGAACGATGCGTCCATATTCAGTCCAAACTGGGAGATGGATCCTGAATTTTCAAATACACTTAAAATTGCCCGGGATGAAGGGGTTGATGTAATTGCCTATTCTTTTGAAATTCTTTTAAAAGAAGCATATTTAGAAATAAAACCATTAAAACCTGTAGAGGTTAAAATTTAATTGCTTATATATTTCCTTAATTCCTCTGCAAAGAACATGATTGGGATAAATGGGATTAAATACAGCCATTCAGTTAATCCCAGGGCCGTAGTGCTAAAAATATTCTGCAACAATGGAATATAGATGATGGACAACAGTATGATAACTTCAAAAATTATTCCTCGGATGATCCATCTGTTTTTAAATAATCCCACCCTGAAGGCAGAGGTTCTGGTAGTCTGACATCCTAATAAATTCCCGATCTGGGCCATAACAATACCGGCAAAGACCATGGTGGTAGCCTTTAAATAGAGAGGGCCGCTGAAAGATAGGTCAATTCCAAATGACCAGCCAGCACTGAAAAGAACCCAGAAATACCCGGACATAACCAGAGCAGCTTCAATAAGCCCCAAGAATACATACCCCCTGATAATAACAAAACGATTAAGCAATCCTTCTTTCCGGGAACGGGGAGGACGGTCCATGACATCGGATTCAGAGGGACCTACACCTAGTGCAAGTGCTGGGAGGGTGTCTGTTCCCAGATCAATGGCCAGTATTTGCATAACTGTGATGGGCAGCGGAATACCGAGGACGACCATCAAGACAAAAGGGATGATTTCCGCGGTTTCGTGGCTGAAAATATAAGTGATGAACTTTCTAATGTTTTCATAGACTGTGCGGCCTTCCTTGATGGCGCCTACTATGGTGGCGAAGTTGTCATCAATTAAGATCATATCAGAAGCTTCTTTAGCCACATCTGTACCGGTAATCCCCATGGCCACCCCTATGTCTGCCTTTTTAAGGGCGGGAGCATCGTTAACACCATCGCCGGTCATGGCCACAATTGCATCTTCACTTTTCAGTAGGGATGCAATCCGCATTTTATGCTCTGGCACCGCCCTGGCAAATATCACATTACAATCACCCTTTAAAATCCTTTTGACCTGCTCATCGGATAGTTTATCCAATTCTTTACCCTTGATGATCTTGCAAGGTTCATCAGCTATAATCTCTACTTCTTTTGCTATGGACTGGGCAGTCAGACCATAATCACCGGTGATCATCAAGATCCTGATCCCGGCCCGGTGACATTCTTTGACTGCAGGTTTAACCTCCGGGTGGGGAGGGTCCTGCATAGCCATCATACCCACAAAAACCATGTCCTTCTCCACACTCTGTGGATGATAGTCTTCAAAATCAGGGGATAATTCTCGGTAGGCCATACCAAGAATTCTCAGTCCAGAAGCGGCCAGTTCATCATGTACTCTAATTATCTGTTCTTTTTCTTCTTCAGAGAAAATTTTGGCCTTCCCATCAACCGATATATGGCTGGAAAGGGCTATCATCTTTTTAGGGGCACCTTTAATGTAAGCCATTTTAACCGTGCCTTCTTGGTGGATGGAACTCATGGATTTCCTTTTAGAATCAAATGGGAGCTCAAGGATTTGGGGCTGTTCTTTTATCCTTTCCTTCCAGTCAAATCCATTTTTACGGGCAGCCACCAGTAGAGCAGCTTCTGTGGGATCACCCAGAATTTTCCATTTTTCACCGGGTTTAGAAGGTTCTACCAGTTTAGCGTCATTTGCAAAGGTGGCTGAACGCATCAAAAGTCTTAATTCACTGATTTGTTCATGGGATACCTTTTTTCCTTGACACAGGAATTCACCCTGTGGTTCGTACCCAGTACCTGTTACATCCAGAATTTCATAGGGTATCCAGATTTTACGCACAGTCATTTCATTCCTGGTTAAGGTGCCTGTTTTATCGGTACAAATGATGTTGGTTGATCCCAGGGTTTCCACACTGGCAAGACGTTTTATAAGGACGTTTTTTCGTGCCATTTTTTGCACTGAAGACGCCAATGACAGGGTAACGGTAGGTAGCAGACCTTCAGGTATGTTGGCCACAGTCAGGCCGATGGCGAAAAGAAAAGCCACGGAAAGAGGTAAACTAACAAGATAAATATTCACTGTGAAGAGGATTAACCCCATTAAAACAGCAAGAATAGCTATAATCTGGGTTACTCTACGTAATTCTTTTTGTAGAGGGCTTAATTCGTCTTTAACCTCCTGGGTAAGTGCGGCGATTTTGTTAAATTCTGTATGTGTACCGGTTGCAAATACTACAGCCCTCCCAGAACCGGAAGCAACACTGGTTCCGGTGAAAACAAGATTATGTACTTCAACGGGATTTTCATCCCCTTCTTCAGCTTCCGCCACTTTTCGCACGGGTTTTGATTCTCCGGTAAGGGTTGAAGAATCCACCTTCATCTGGAAAGCTTCCACCAGACGGGCGTCGGCGGAGATGTTACCCCCCTCTTCCAGTATCATGATGTCTCCAGGAACCAGTTGGGAGGAAAGTATTTCACTTCCTTTTCCATCCCTTATCACCCTAGCAGTAGTGGGTAGAATCCTTTTAAGGGCTTCTATGGCTTTTTCTGCCTGGTATTCCTGCCAGAAACTGAATATAGCATTGATAATTATCACCGATATAATGGCAAATCCCAGCTGGGGTGTACCTGATATAAAAGCAAGTATACTAGCCGCCCAAAGAAGCAGGGCTAGGAGTTGGTATAAATTAGCTAAAAACTCGTAAATAATGGGGGTTTTTTTAATTTCCTCAATCTGATTAGCACCATATTTTTTCAGGCGTTTTTCAGCTTCTTCAGTACTCAAACCTCTCTTTGAAGTCTCTAATTCCGTATAAACTTCAGATGGAGGTAGTTTATAGATCATCATTTTACACTTGAAACAGACCTCTTTGTCTGTTAGCAATACCAATCTTTATAGAGCTTTTAGAACAAATAATTATTGATGAATAGTATTAAGAACGATTAAATCGTGATTTTTAATGGAATGTGATGTTTTAATAGTGGGTGCTGGGCCGGCCGGACTTTTTGCAGCCAATGAACTAGCAGGACATTTTGATGTAGTAGTAGTGGATAAGGGCAGAGAAATGGATTCAAGACATTGCCTGGCACTTGAAAATGGGTCATGTAGAGAATGTAAACCTTGTAACATAACCGGAGGAGTTGGTGGTGCAGGTGGTCTCTCTGATGGTAAATTAAATCTAAGGCCAGATATAGGCGGTGACCTGGAGGAATTTGTAAGCGGGGATGAAGCTTGGAAAATAATAAATGAAATAGACCAATCCTTTCTCAGACATGGAGCTCCTGATGAACTTTATTCCCCTAGTGAAGATCAAATAGCCGATATACTCAGAAAATCAGCAGCTTCTGGAATAAAATTCATCCCAATCGTCCAAAGACATATGGGTTCAGATAAAACCCCGGCTATTATCGAGTCAATTAAAAAAGAACTGGAAGATAAAGGGGTCGAATTTTTACTGGAAACTGAAATCATAGATATGATTCCAGATGAAGGTGTAAAGACAGCAATAACCAGAAATGCTCACAAAGACGAGTTTAAAATAAAGTGCAAATACATCATCACTGCACCTGGAAGAGTGGGAGCTTATTGGCTCTATGATCAGATGAACAAGCTTAAAATACCATTTAAACATAATCCGGTGGATATTGGGGTTCGGGTGGAAATACCGCAGATTGTACTGGATGAAATAACCAGTATAAACTGGGATCCAAAATTCCATATCATGACCAAAACCTATGACGACTTCGTCAGAACATTTTGCGTATGTAACCGGGGATTCGTAGTTGAAGAAGTCTATGATGATTTTACAGGGGTTAATGGTCATTCAATGCGTGATAAAGTTTCTGAAAATACCAACTTCGCATTTTTAGTAAGGGTAGAACTGACAGAGCCAATTGAAAACACCTCTGAGTATGCATTTTCCATCGCCACCATAACAAATACTTTAGGTGGGGGAAAACCTCTATTACAACGTTTAGGTGATCTTAAAAGAGGGAGACGATCTACCTGGAGAAGATTGAAGCGGAGTAACGTGGTACCCACATTCAGCAGTGTAACACCAGGGGATATAGCTATGGCCCTCCCTCACCGCTTAATAGTAGATATTATTGAAGGTTTAGAAGCTTTAGATAAAGTCATACCCGGTATTGCATCTGATTCAACCCTTCTATACGCTCCAGAGATAAAACTATACGCCATGAGGGTGGAAGTGGACAATGGAATGCAAACCAGTATAGATGGACTTTATGTTGCTGGTGATGGGGCCGGAGTTTCCAGGGGAATAGTGGGGGCTGCTGCCACAGGGATTATCGCGGCTCGGGATATTTTGAAAAGAAAGAACAAATTCAAGGACTAATTATTCACCGGCAGATAATGCTTATAACATCACCATCCTCCAGTTCATAATCACTGCTAACCCTTCTGCAGCTACGGGCATCCAGTGCATGCATGAATCCTTCACCAATATCACTATGTACTAGATAAGCTAGATCTCTGGGTTTAGAACCTTTTGGAATTAGAAGTGCATCTGGAAGCACGTTACCTTTCTGATCGGACAGTTTATGCTCATCCTCCACAGGGTAAACAGTTATCATATCCAGGATGTCGTAAACAACTTTATTCAGGGCTTGCTGCACACCCGTACTTCCGTACTTTTTAAGTACATGCTCTTTTATATAATTAAGAGCCTTTATTTGTGTATCATTTAGTTCATCAGGTTTTATTATCTCAAAATCAGGATCACCAGGGAAATAATTTATTAAACCAGCTTCTGATGCCCGGATGAGGGCCAGTTCTGATTCTGCCGAGGCGGGTATGATGTTTTCATATTTTTCCTGTAGTCTTTTTATATTTTCATCGGCAAATGGTAGATCCGCTTTATTAGCAACTATTAACATGGGTTTAGCCCTTTGCAGGAGATTGTCAAGGAATTCGATGATGTCATGATCTTCCCATTTATCAATATCCTTAGAGATTATTTTTTTGGCTTCTGCAACTTCTTCCAGGGATATTCCAGTACCGCTGAGCTGATCAGCTATCACTTTTGCAATGTCAAGTTTCTCTGAAAGGGTTTTTCGAACCATCTTGTTCCAGTTTTTCTTTAAAATCCCAAAATGCCACATGGTAATCTCATGCTCTAAAAACTCTACATCATCCAGGGGGTCATGTGAACCTGCTTCACAGGGTCTTCCCTCTTCGTCGGTGGAGCCTGATGCATCAATGATATGAATAAACGCTCTGGCCTGTCTTAGATCATCTAAAAACTGATTTCCTAATCCTCGACCTTCATGCGCCCCGGGAACCAACCCGGCTACGTCAACCAGTTCTACAGGTATCATACGCTGCCCATACTCGCATGAAGAAGTCCGGGGGTTGCAAGTAACCTCCAACTCCTTACAGGGGCATTTACTGATGACATGTCCCACAGCTTTATTGGCATCGATGGTGGTGAATGGATAACTGGCCACTTCGGCCTTGGATAAAGTGGCTGAATTGAAAAATGAAGATTTACCTACGTTTGGTTTTCCGGTTACTGCGATTTGAAGCATTATTAATCACTTGAATAAAGAGTTTTTTTTAGTCAATATTTTTATTTGAATTTTATTAAATAAATAGGTAGAAGAAAAATTATAAACCATTTACCTTTTAATAATAAACTAAGGAGTTTAATAATGTCCAAACTTTATATTGTGGGTATAGGCCCGGGTTCAGCAGAATATCTGACCTTTAGAGCCCAAAAAGTCACCAGTTCAGTGGAAGTGCTGATAGGAAGTAAAAGGGCCCTCAAATTATTCCCAGAAATTAGGGCAGAAAAAATCATTTTGGACAGCAAAAATATGGAAAACTCCTTTAAACAAGCTATAGGTGAAGTTAAAAGAGGCAGATCAGTAGCATTACTTTCAACAGGAGACCCTGGATTTTCTGGAGTTTTAAAACCAGTTTTAGATTTATCGGAATCAATTGAAGTTGAAGTTGTTCCTGGGATTAGTTCCATCCAGCTATGCGCAGCTAAACTCCTGATACCATGGGATGAAGCAAATTTAATAACATTACATGGTAAAGGGGATTCTTCCAAATTACTGGAACTGCTTGACAATGGAAAGCCCACAATGGTACTTCCTAATTTTAATGTTAATGAAACCGCCAAATATTTATTGAATAACGGTGTTGATTCCCATAGAAAAGTAGCTGTCTGTGAAAAACTCAGCTATACCCATGAAAGGATAGTGGAGATGACCCTTAGTGACGTATTAGGTGAAGATTTCAGTTATATGTGCGTGATGGTCATTTTTTAATAAAAAATTTTTTTTATTCAATTCAGGATTGAAAATGCAATTGTAAAATTAATAAATCAGAATTCCTATTTTTCAATATATACATCATCGAAAGAAAGTTTATTTTTTAACTCTGTTTATTATAAACCGGAAAAAATTTTAAAAATTTCCGACGATAATTATAAATACTTATTTGATCTATTAATATAGGTTAAAAAAAATAGTTAATAGATACCTAACCATATATTATTTTTTTACTTTATCAATTCTATTTTTTAGCCAGAAAATTATTAAAAGGTTAATTATTGGAAGGTAATTTAATGTACGTGGTTATTGTAGGTGTTGGAGGAATAGGGTTGAATCTTGCCTCTTTTTTAATTTCTGATGTGCATGATTTTACTATAATAGAAAGTAATGATAATTATGTAGTGAAGCCTTGAATTTGATTCACTCCCTGATGATACGACAATTTTAAATAATGGTTCTAAATTTTCTGTGCTAGTTAAAATAGATGCAATTAAAGAGTAGAAAAATTATTGGTAGGTCGTGATCAAATGCATTCAGTAAATAAACTGAGTCGTGGCGAAATATATTCAATTTTCTATTATACAGGATATATTTGCATTCTTTTAGGGCTGATCATGCTCATACCCATTATAATTGCATTAATCTATAATGAGCATCAGTTAATAATTCCTTTTGTTTATTCTACTATTATAAGCCTTTTAATTGGAGTACCTCTTTATCAATATTATAAAAATAAGACTGAGCTTTCTCTTAAGAGCGCCATGATATTTGCCGCTGTTATCTGGCTTATAGGATGTGCTTTAGCAGCTCTTCCTTACTATCTTTCAGGGCAACTTCCTTATTGGGATAGTTATTTCGAGGCTATGTCGGGTTTCACTACTACTGGTTTCACTATGTATCCTAATTTAGAAGCGGTACCGTACGCGATGCAGTTCTGGCGGGGTTTTACTCAGTGGCTCGGAGGTATAGGGATAATTGTATTGGTTTTAACCATATTGACTTCTCCATCTATAAATATAATGAGGATGTACGCTGCGGAAGGACGTGATGAACGGATAACACCCAGTATAAGACATACAACTAGAATAATACTCTATATTTACTCATTATATACTGCTATATCTGTAGTATTATTTATTTTGGCTGGTATGCCCCTATTTGATTCGGTTTTTTACACATTTTCCGCTCTTTCTACTGGAGGATTTGCATTAGGAAATGAGAGTATCTTTTTTTACCATAATGCTTGGATTGAATTTGTTGCCATAGTGGTTATGATCATCGGTGGAACAAACTTCGCATTACACTATACCATCTTAAAAGGGAATTGGAAGGAGTATTTTAAAGATATAGAAACTAAAGTTGCCTATCCCCTCCTAATAATAGGAACATTGATAGTGGCTGGGTTCCTTTACAACACCTCTTATTATGGGCATGACATGTTACTTTCTTTGAGATACTCAGTTTTTCAAGTGGTATCGGCTTTAACTACTACCGGCCTTCAGACAGCAATGCCGGCCGAAATAACACAGAAATGGACGGGGTTGGGAATTTTCGTATTGACTATACTGATGATTATAGGTGCAGGAGCTTGTTCAACTGGTGGTGGTATAAAATGGTTAAGAATAGGGATACTTGTAAAAGGGGCATGGTGGCAAGTAAAACAACTATTAGTCCCCAGCAAGGCCATAATATCACATAAAATACATCATGTCAGGGATTTGTGGGTTACTGATGATATACTAAGGTTAACTGGATTGTTTGTATTTGTTTACCTTCTTGTATATTTAATAAGTGTTATAATCGTCTTAATTTACTATCAAAATGTAGCACAAGTATTATTTGAAGTAGCATCAGCATTGAGCAATGTAGGGCTTGCCGATGGATTGGTAACCTATTCTTCACCAGTTGTGGTCAAAATTGTCTTTATAATTGATTTTTGGGTGGGTCGGCTTGAGATATGGCCGGTACTGCTTTTATTTACCATCATAATTAACAATGACCCTAGAAAACGTTGAAAAAAATAATATTAGGGATTCCTTTTTATCATAGTAAATTTAAATAGGAACAAAGACAGGATTAGACATTCACTTCAAGTACAAAATAAATCACATTAAGTGATATGGGGGTGTTAATCATGGCAGCAACCTGCAAATTTTCTGAAGATGAGGCTGGTAGAAAAATATGTTCAATTGAGGATGAAAACGTGGCGGTGGAAATCCTTTTAAAAAAGGATTACTCTGATGTTGAGGAGAAATTTAGGAATATCAGCATCCTTCAAGACATAGAAAAGGCCTTAAATAGTGTTTCTGATGCAGATGAATTTAAGGAACTGGTGGATAGTTATGGGTATCTATCTCCGGATAATATCAGTGAGTAAATATCGGGAATTTTGGAATAAGATAAAAAATTAAAAAAACAATAATATTTGGCTTTAAAGAATAGAATATTAACCCTCTAAAGCAATTGGGGCTTTATTTTCATTGCCATATAGAATTTCACCGATCTTTTTTAGATCGTCAATTCCTTTAACTTCACGGTCCATTAGGGGTATTTCAGCGATTACCTGATTACCAAATTTCTCCTTAATCATCTGCAGACGTTTTTCCTGAATTTCTCTCCTGGCTTTACAGAAATCACAGTCAGCTTCCTCTGGCTGGATCTGGTTTACAATAACCCCATCAGTTAACATATTGTTCTTTTTAAGAGCTTCCATAGCCCTTTCCGATTCGTAGATGGACATCTCTTCCGGGATAATCACTGCTTTAAATGTAGTTCTTTCAGGATCGGCCATTATGCCTCGTGCTTCCCTTATTTGTTTTTTGGTTTGTTCCATGTCTTCTAAGGCGCGATCTTCCTCTTCCTCATCTCCCATGAATGGCATGATATTTTTAAAGGCCTTGGCCATACTACCCACCTGGCGTCGGACTTTAATCATCTTACCCACCCATGAGTCCATCATTTCTGGGAAGGATAAAAGTCTTAAAGTATGGCCTGTGGGTGCCGTGTCGAAGATAATGATATCATATTCATCGGTAGTCATGTACTGGAGAAACTTATCGAAGGCAGCTGCTTCATCAATACCTGGGGACATGGAAGCCATGTCCATTTGGTCCTGCATCATACCCATATCCATGCCCATAGCGGGGTTAAGTGCCTGTTGCTCCTTCATCTTAGCCTGGTATTCCTTCATGGCCATATCCGGGTCAATTTCCAATGCCTCCAGGTTTTCTGCTATAGGTGTGGGATTGTATCCAATGTTTCTTTCATAAGAGTCGGAAAGTGAATGAGCAGGGTCGGTGGATATGATGAGTGTTTTTTTACCTTGTCTGGAGAACCATAAGGCTGTAGCTGCTGAGACGGTGGTTTTTCCAACTCCACCTTTACCTCCAATAAAAACGAACGTTGTTTTACCTTTTTTGAACTTAAAAAGATCCTTAAATGCCATTTTTTAATTCCTCCATGTTAATTAAATTTTTATTTAAATTATTATTCATCCTAGTAATGCAAATGACGTAAAAAAATTTGAATCAGGGGATTTTAAAATCGGAATAAAATCTTCCCATCAATAATTTTAGAGTCATATTAAGTAACTAAAAACCTGCTTATAAATTATGTATATAATATAATTAACATCAATTATTTAATATAAACTATAACTCATCATCATCCACTATCTGAAATATCAGGATTAATGAATCCTGATTTACAGAATAATTATCAATGATAGGAAGGAAACAGAATGTCCAATGACAAGACAATTCTATCCAATGTTGATCCAAAAAAAACAGTAGATATTATTTCTGGATTCATTAAAGATGTGCTTGAAAAATCCAAATCAGATGGGCTGGTAGTTGGCTTAAGTGGGGGGATAGACTCATCTGTAGTGACCTTTATCGCGGCTCAATCAGTAAGTAGGGAGAAAATTCTGGGACTCATAATGCCCAGTCAAACCTCTTCAGCCGATGATATGCATGATGCCCTGTCAGTTGCTGAGGTATTGGGGATAAAAAAGAAGATAATCCCTGTTGACAATATAATCCAAAGGATCGGTGCCTTAAAAGTTGATACAGCATCCGATGAAAAATATAAAATTGCACAGGCGAACTTAATTGCCAGAGCAAGGATGATGATCCTATATTACCATGCCAATGCAATGAACCGACTAGTCTTGGGTACTGGAAATAAAAGTGAACTATTGGTGGGATATTTCACCAAATATGGGGATGGTGGAGTTGATTTAAATCCCCTTGGTGATTTATATAAAACAGACGTCCAAAAAATAGGTATACACCTGAGTATTCCCATAAATATACTGAACAAACCGCCCGCTGCAGGACTATGGCACGGACAAACCGATGAAGATGAACTGGGAATAACCTATGAGTTACTGGATGAAATTTTGTATCTACTGGAAGATGAGAAATTACTGCCCCATCAGATAGCAATCAAGCTAGACATACCCGAAGAGGAGGTTTTAAGGGTCATGTCCCTGATAATATCCGCTGAACACAAGCTGGTACCACCACCTCTACCAAAAATAAGGAGGAATTGAAGTGTATTCCATAATATATATAACTACATCTGAAGCATCAGAATCTAAAAAAATAGCAATTACACTACTTAATGAAAAATTAGTAGCATGCATCAATATAATTCCTCATATTAACTCCTTATATCTATGGAAAGGCGAAATTGAAGAAGATGAAGAGTCGATATTAATAGCCAAGACCAGAACATATAAAGTAGACCAGGTTATAAAACGGGTGGAAGAAATACATAGCTACGAAACACCATGCATACTCCAACTGGAAGTTAAAAAGGGTTCAGAGGGTTACCTGCAGTGGATGGAAGATGAACTAGAAAAATAATATCATAAAATAATAATTAAAGCTAAAATTAATAAAATCATATTTACAGACATAATCTATCTAATTTTAACGGTGATTAATTGACATACATCCAGAAAGAGAGAAAATGGCAGGAAGAATGGCAGAAAGCCAAATTATTCCACAGCGACCCAGACAGTAGGGAAAAACTATTTATAACCGTGGCATACCCATACCCCAGCGGAGCCATGCACATCGGCCACGGCCGGACTTATACAGTACCAGATGTGTATGCACGTTTCAAGAGGATGCAGGGCTATAACGTGCTTTTTCCCATGGCATGGCACGTAACTGGAGCTCCGGTTATAGGGATAGCTAAACGGATAGAAAAACAGGACCCCTGGACACTTGAGATTTACAAAAATGTCCACAAAGTACCAGAGGACGAATTGAACAAATTCACAGATCCAGAGTATATTGTAAAATATTTCAGCACAGAATACCGCGAGGTTATGATTAATATGGGCTACTCCATTGACTGGAGAAGAGAATTTAAAACAACAGACCCACACTACCAGAAATTCATTGAATGGCAATTCCACAAGCTTAAAGATAAAGGATACGTTGGTAAGGGGAAACATCCGGTGAAGTACTGCCCAGAAGACCAAAATCCAGTGGGAGACCACGACCTGTTAGAAGGGGAAGGAGTAGCCATTAACGAGCTAACCCTGGTGAAATTTAAAATGGGAGATGATTACCTGGTAGCAGCCACTTTCAGACCAGAAACCATCTACGGGATTACCAATTTATGGCTAAACCCCGATGCTGAATACGTAAGGATAAATATAGATGATGAGAACTGGATCATCAGTAAAAAATCATACGATAACTTAATCCATCAAAAACTCCATGCAAAAATAACCGGTGAGATAAACCCCCGGGAATTAATAGGTAAATATATACAAAATACCCTGACTGATGCAGAACACATCATATTACCCGCTTCATTTGTAGACCCAGGATATGGTACTGGTGTTGTCTATTCAGTGCCAGGGCACGCCCCTGCAGACTTCATAGCACTCAAAGACCTCAAAAAAAACAGTGAACTACTGGATAAATTCCAGTTAACCCATGTGATTGAAAAATTAGAACCAATAAGCATTGTCCAGCTAAAAGGATTTGGGGAATTCCCTGCCGAAGAGATGATAGAAAAATTAGGGGTGAAAAACCAGAACGATCCTAAACTTGATGAAGCAACCAACGAACTTTACAAGCTGGAGCATGCCAAGGGGGTCATGAAGAACATACCTGATTTCAGCGGATTAAAAGTACCCCTTGCCAGGGATGAGATAATAAAGAAACTCCTGGACTCAAAGAAGGGGGATGTTATCTACGACTTTGCCCAGCGCCCGGTTATATGTCGTTGTGGCACAGAATGTGTGGTTAGGATCCTGGAAGATCAATGGTTCCTTAAATACTCAGATGAAACCTGGAAAGAACTGGCAATGGACTGTTTGGACAACTTGTCCATAGTCCCTGAAGAAGTCCGGGCCAACTTCGAATACTACCTGGATTGGCTGCATGATTGGGCATGTACACGAAGATTAGGCCTTGGAACGAGACTTCCCTGGGATAAACAATGGATAATCGAACCCCTCAGCGACTCCACCATTTACATGGCCTACTACGCAATTGCAAAGTATATGAAAGATGTGGATGCGAAGGCATTGGATGATTCCTTCTTTGACGATGTATTCCTGGATGCAGACAAATACTCTGGAAAAATAGATCCCGATTTATTCTCTGACATTAAAAATGAATTCAACTACTGGTATCCACTTAACTGGAGGCTTTCTGCAAAGGATCTGGTTGGAAACCATCTTTCATTCCACATATTCCACCATTCAGCCATATTCCCCCGGGAAAAATGGCCACAGGGAATTGTTGTTTTTGGAATGGGCCTCCTGGAGGGGAATAAGATGTCCTCCTCTAAGGGCAATGTGATACTCCTTCAAGATGCTATAAAAAAATACGGTGCTGATGTGGTTAGGCTGTTTTTAATGTCATCTGCAGAGCCCTGGCAAGATTTCGACTGGAGAGAAAACGAGGTAAAAGGCACAAAGAAACGTCTAGAATGGTTCTCTGAATTTAGTAAACGTATCGAAGAGTTAAAGGGAAGCCCACTGTCATTAAAATCATATAAACCAGTCAGTGATGTTGAGATGCCTATTAACAGCTGGATTTTAAATCAGGTAAACCAGAGGATAAAAGATGCAACAGAAGCCCTAGAAGGATTTCAAACCAGGAAAGCACTTCAGGAAGCGTTGTTCTTATTTAAAAAGGATATAGACTATTACCTCCGTCGCATAGGTGATGAAATAAATCCTGAAATCTCCAATGTACTGGTATACATCTTAGAAAACTGGATAAGGCTCATGTCTCCCTTCGTACCCCACACATGTGAAGAAATATGGAAAGATATTGAAGGTGAAGGATTCATATCTGAGGCAGAATGGCCGGAATATGATGAAAAGTTAATGGATGAAAAAATCCGAAAAGCTGAAGAGATAGTACAGGGGCTTAACAACGATATAAACGAGATAAAAAAGATCATAGGCAGCAAACCAGAAAAGATCCACATATATGTTGCTCCAGATTGGAAGTGGCACGTGCTGGAATTGGCAAATGAATCAAGCAAAACCAACGTGGGCCAGATAATAGGTCAATCCATTAAAAATAACCTGCACAACGATAAGAAGGAATTGGCAGATTATGTTAAGAAAATCGCAAGGATGATGACAAAAATGAAGTACGTGGGTAAACTAGATGAATACTCAATTATCAAAGATTCACAGGCATTCCTGTCTAAAGAGGCAGGTGCAGAGGTAATTGTTTATAAAGAACCCACTTATGATCCCCAGAATAAATCAGGAAATGCAACACCTTACAAACCTGCTATTTTTATAGAAACTGATTAAATATTATTTTAACATTGCAAATTTTAAGAAAGCCAAACTTAAATAGAAGGTGGTAGATGCCAATCAAATTGACAACAAAAAATAATAAAGCAGTTATTCTAGCTGTAACAAGGAATGGGATTGGAAAATAAGAAGATACCTGATTTATTCATTTAAAATTTTTTACATAATTTCTAAGTACACCAACACCTTCAATCTCTGCTTCAACCACATCACCCACTTTCATGGGACCTACGCCTGGTGGAGTGCCGGTTGCTATCACATCACCAGGGTACAGGGTCATAATATTGGATATAAAACTAACCAATTTCCCTGGGCTGAATATCATATTTTTAGTGTTTGAATCCTGTTTAACTTCGCCATTGAGTTTTAAGGATATCTTATGATTTCGAGGGTCAAATTGGGTTTCGATGCATGGTCCAATAGGGCAGAAGGTGTCGAAACTCTTTGCACGGGTCCATTGCGTATCTTTCCTCTGGAGATCTCGGGCGGTAACATCATTCAGGGTGGTGTAGCCGCCTATGCATTGTTCTGCATCCTTTTCTCTCACGAAATAGGCTTCTTTAGAAATTACCACTGCTAATTCTACCTCATAATCCACCTCATTGGAAGATGGAGGATAAATTATGGGGTCTAAATGCCCGATAACACCTGTGGGCGGTTTGATGAAGATGATTGGTTCATCAGGTATTTCCATGTTCAACTCCCGGGCATGATCTCGATAATTCAGGCCAATACAGACCACCTTGGATGGTTTAACTGGTGATTTGATTTTTACTTTATTTAAATCGTAGGTTTCTCCCTTTTCCATGAATTGTTGGATATCCCATGCTGCCAGGGCATGGGTGATGGAACATGACAATTCTTTTACACCTCCATCAACTAGGACACCCTGTTTTTCAATATTTCCTCGATTAAAACGAATTAATTTCATCTAAAAAGCCCCGTTATCTATAATTTTAAATTATTCTCTCGATGGGTACCACCAGGATATCCCGGGCCCCAATAATTTTTAGTTTATTTACCAGGTTGAACACATCTTTTTCATCAACCACAGCATGAACGGCCATTATACCTTCGTTTGATAGTACGTTGGATACGGTTGGTCCGTTGAGTCCGGGCATTGCTTGTTTAATCTGGTCAAGGTGTTCTTTAGCTACGTTCATCATCACCAGTTTTTTACCCTCAGCATCCAGAACTCCTTTGATTCCAGTTCTAATGGCTTCTATTTTATCCTTATTTTCTTGGAAGCTATTTTTATTGGCAATGAGCTTTATGCTGCTTTCCAGGATGATGTCTATAATCTTAAGATGGTTCATCTTGAGAGTTGTGCCTGTGCTGGTAATATCTGCCACGATGTCCGCCACTCCAATGAAAGGTGCTATCTCAGTTGAACCGCTTAGTTCCACTACCTTAACTGAGATACCTTTTGATTTCAGGTATTTTCCAGTTAAATTTGGAAATTCAGTAGCAACCACCGAACCTGGTTTTATCTCTTTGAGGCTGTTGATGGGTGATTCTTCTGGTGAGGCCAGAACCAGATTGGCCCGTCCGAAATTGAGGTCTTCCAGGATCTCCACGTCAGCATCATTCTCTTCAATTAAATCCAGTCCAGTAATTCCAATGTCTGCAGCTCCGTCGGCTACAAATTCAGGAATATCTGCTGCCCTGGTGAACATTACACATATCTCTTGGTCATGAGTTTCTGAAAAGAGTTTTCGGTTAGTGTTGTCCTTTAAACCGATGCCTGCCCTTTCGAGCAGTTTCACGGATGGGTCGCTGATGCGTCC
This sequence comes from Methanobacterium sp. UBA294, assembly GCA_002494495.1. Lineage (GTDB taxonomy): Archaea > Methanobacteriota > Methanobacteria > Methanobacteriales > Methanobacteriaceae > Methanobacterium_A. The sequence goes on along the minus strand of DACB01000004.1, from coordinate 49,747 downwards.
CTTGGATGGGAGGGCGATTTTTATCTGCATTTATTTACTCTCCATGTTTTTTTAATTTTAAGTTTAAATGTAAGTTTGATTAAAATTATCTTTTTGATTTCAGGGTTTATAATGTTCAGTATCACCAAATGTTTCTAGATATCGCCAGAATGTAAAGGAATAGTGCCATGACCCCCAAATATCAAGTATTTTCTATTTTTGCTTCATAATTCTTTGTCTAAGTCATTTAATACTTCTACTTGTGTTTCTATTTCTTTGGTGGCCTGTTTATCATCTGCGTTAACAGATGTCATCAGGTTTTTAGCCAGTAGATGAACCTCTTCCTTTCATTACTCAGATTCTGAAAATTTATCAGGCAATTGGCTGCTGTTCAGCGATCCGGATGCCATGTGCAGTGCACCTGGTTCATCTGGCACCAGTAATATAAATGATTCTTTTCCATACAGATTCCTCTTATAAAAATAATTATCTTATGGTCTATTAATTAATTAAGTAAGAATTGTACTGATTATAAAAATTAACATAAGTTGATCCCATGGAATCCAGAACTATACTAATAAAAAATACCAAAATCATGGCAAATGAAATAAAAAAAGGTTCAATACTCATAGAAAATGATAGAATAACCGGGATAGAAGAAAATTTAAGCTCTAAAGAAGCTGATACAGTCATAGATGGGGATGGTAAAATTTTAATACCCGGCCTTGTCAACACCCACACCCACCTCTCCATGTCACTTCTTAGGGGATTAGCTGATGATCTAGTATTGGATACGTGGTTAAACGATCATATATGGCCTACTGAAGCCAATTTAGACGGAGATATCTGTTATGTAGGTGCAAAACTAGCTTGTGCAGAGATGATTAAATCAGGGACCACCACCTTCAATGACATGTACTTCTACATGGATCACGTGGCCCGAGCAGTTGATGAATCTGGTATCCGGGGAAATATATCCCATGGGATGATTGATCAGGGTGACGAAGAAAAAAGAAATGCAGAATACAAGGAAAGCATGCGGATAATAGATAAATGCCACAATACGGCTGAGGGCCGGATAAAAGTTTCACTGGGCCCCCATGCACCACATACCTGTTCAACAGAGCTTTTAAGTTGGGTGAGGAAAAAAGCCAGCCAGTTAGGTATCCGCATTCATATCCATGTCAGTGAGACCGAATTTGAAGTTAAAAATATCATCGACACCTACGATGCCCGGCCATTCGAATATCTCGATGATATAGGCTTTCTAGATGATGATGTATTAGCAGCTCATGCCGTATGGCCATCTGATAATGAAATGGATATAATTAAAGAAAGTGGAGTTAATATATCCCATAACCCAGTGAGTAATATGAAACTGGCATCAGGAATCTCTCCTGTAGCTAAAATGATGGATAAAGGAATTAATTTGTCTTTAGGTACAGATGGAGCTGCTTCCAATAATAATCTGGACATGCTGGAGGAGATGAAAATAGCAGCTTTACAGCAGAAAGTTAACAAGTTCGATCCTACAGTCTTAAAAGCTGCTGATGTATTTTATATGGCCACATTAGGGGGAGCAACAGCATTAGGATTAGAAAAAGAAATTGGAACCATAGAAGAAGGTAAGAAAGCAGATTTGGCCCTTATAAATATGAAATCTCCCCATATAACTCCATATAGGCATCCTATTTCCCATCTGGTCTATTCTGCTAATGGTGCAGACGTAGATACAGTTATCTGCAATGGTCAGATATTAATGCAGAATCGAAATCTGGTAATGGATGAAAAAGTTATTATAGATCAAGCTGAAGAAGCAGCAAAAGAACTACTTTCCAAGCGTTAAAAATAGTTTGAGGGGCATGATATTAATGGAAAATAACGGGATACTTGCATTGTTTGATATTGATGGGACACTGGTGCGTGGAGCGCGCTGTCATTATCAGGCTTTTGTAGAATCAGTGAAAAAATTTTACGACTTCGAAGAGGATATAAGTGGAATAAACTACGCTGGTAAGACAGACCCCCAAATACTTAGGGAGGTTCTTGAGTTAGGGGGATTTTCTAGGGAAAAAATTGAGGAGAACTTCCGCAGATGTCAGGAATATATGGTTCAGTACTACCTGGAAAATGTGCATAAAGAACAAGTTAAAGCATTAAAAGGCACATCAAATTTATTAAAAGATCTAAAAAAAGAAAATGTATTATTAGGTTTAGTCACAGGAAATTTAGAGCCCATAGCTTATGCAAAACTGGGAAAGGTAGGTTTTGATGATTACTTCCCATTCGGGGGTTTTGGTAGTGACTATGAAGACCGCTATCTTCTGGTAAAAACTGCAATAGAACTAGCAAAAAGTAGATATGGGTTTAAAGGCGAGAAAATCATTGTAGTTGGAGACACTCCCAGAGATGTGCAAGCTGCCCAGGTGTATGGATTGAAAACAGTAGCAGTGGCTACAGGAAGCTATAAAATAGATGAACTGGAAAAATGCGGTGCTGATTATTTTATGGATAATTTAAGTGATAAAGAAAATTTTTTCAAAATTTTAGGACATCTTTAGGTATTTTCCATATTTGTAAATGTAATTTATAATGTATCATAAAAAATAATTACTTTATCAAATATAGCTTATAAAAGAAATTTAATTGGTGATTAAATCATGACTTACTTCCGTGAAGAAATGGAAAAGATGCCTCGTGATGAGCTGGATTCTCTGGTGGATGAAAGAATACGATATACTGTTAAATATGCCCAGAAAAACTCTCCCTTCTACCGTAAATGGTTCCGGGATAATAAAATAAACGCCAGTGAAATACGTTCACATGAAGATTTAAGAGAATTACCTGTAATCTCGGGAAAAACCATGCGAGAAAAGCAGCCGCCAGAAACCAGGGAATTCGAATTTAAATGTGCTGATTGGAATGATATATACACTATTCATGAAACCAGCGGAACCAGTGGCATGCCTAAATCTTTCTTTTTAACCTGGGATGATTGGAACAGATATGCAGAGAAATATGCCCGGGCATTTGTATCCCAGGACTTTAATCAGAGTGATCGGGTGATTGTATGCGCTTCTTATGGTATGAATGTAGGGGCAAACACCATGACACTTGCCGCCCAGAAAATAGGGATGGCCATAATTCCTGAAGGGAAATGCACCTTCCCCATCAGGATAGTTAAAAATTATAAGCCCACTGGTATTGTGGGAAGTATATTTAAACTCATTAGGCTGGCTGGACGGATGGAAGAAGAAGGAATTGACCCCCAAAATTCAAGTATCCAGAAATTAATTGCCGGTGGAGAGAGCTTTGCAGATGAATCACGGGCCTATGTAGAAGAATTATGGGACGTTCCAGTTTACAATATCTACGGAAGTACCGAGGGGACAATGTGTGGGGAATGCATTCAGAAATCAGGACTGCACGTACCTGAAGATATGGTGCATCTAGATCTGTATGATCCTCAGTTGGAAAACTTTGTAGATGAGGGTGAATGCGGGCGAATAGTACTAACATCCCTTTTATCAAAGGAAGAATACACAGGCACATTGCTTTTAAATTACGACACAGAAGATACCAGTGTAATAGTTTCCAGGGATAAATGTAAATGCGGGAGAACTCACCTCCGAATATTAAACCCCCAAAGAGAGGCAGAAACGGTTTGGGTTATGGGAACACCATTTAACAGAGTAGATGTGGAAAGAGGAGTATTCCAACGGGAGAACATGGAATATTTAACCGGTGAATATGAAGCGTTCCTTTATGGCAGTGAAGAAGAAGTAACATTAAGGGTTAGTATGGAGGGTCGTGATCTGAATTATCTGGATCGGCAGGTGGTGCAAGAGAACTTTATAAAATCATTCCTCCAATATAAGAAACTCCTATACCAGGCATACCTGGACGGTGATTTTAACATCATCTTCAACTTCACCGGGCCGAGGGGTCTTGAACTATACAAGGTCAGGGGCAGACCTAAACGTTTAGTAGACCGACGATAAAAAAATTTGAAACTCATTATTTTTTTTAATAAATAGAATAAACAAAAAAAATGAAGATCGTTTAAAAGTTAGATTAAATTAAAAAAATTTATTTAAAAAGTGGAAAATAAGATTCTTTTTACAAATACACGTCAATATCCCTATCTTTTAGATAGTCCTTAACATCCTGGACACTGTAAGTACGATAATGGAATACAGAGGCAGCAAGTAATATTGATGCTCCGCTTTTTGCGGCATCATAGAAGTCAGATAATTTACCAGCACCACCAGAAGCGACAACAGGTACATTTACTATATCTGAGATGGCTTTGATATATTTTAGATCATAACCATCCTGTGTTCCATCACCATCCATGCTGGTTGGTAATATAACTCCTGCACCTAAAGATTCACATTTTTTAGCCCATTCTACTGCATCCATACCCATGGGTTTAGTACCCCCTGAGACTACTACATCAAATCCTGAAGGCATTTTTAAATTCCTACACGCGTCCACGGCAATGGTTATCTTTTCTGAACCAAATTTTTCTGAGGCTTCTTCTATTAGTTGAGGACGTTCAACTGCGGCACTGTTAATTGATACTTTATCTGCTCCGGCTTCCAGAGTTAACTCTACATCTTCTAGGGATGCTATACCTCCGCCAACAGTTAGGGGGATATCTATAACTGATGATACGTTATTTACCCATTCTAACCTAGTTTTCCTGTTTTCTAGAGTCGCGGCAATGTCCAGCATAGCTAACTCATCTGCACCTTCACTTTGATACAAAGTAGCACATTCCACTGGATCTCCAGCATCTTTTAGGTCTACAAAGTGAATTCCTTTAACTACCCTTCCATCCTTCATATCCAGACAGGGCATTATTTTAACTTTGGTCATGATTTTTTTTCTCCTAACAATCAGTATAATTATTTGATTGATTTAACTTATATAATGATTTGAGCACTTTTTTAACATCAGGTATTGGAGAACCATCATGCTGAACGCGAAAATATATAAAAATGTCCAAGACGGAATAGGTGGAGAAATAAGGAAAAAATATGAGGATTTCTATGTGGAAGAGATACCAGAAACAGAGCCTACTGGATCAGGCCCCAATACTTGGATTTTCATTGAGAAAATAGGTAGAAATACCCTGGACGTGGTGCTGGACATAGCCCGGGAATATAAACTAAGTAGGAAGAGAATGGGCTTTGCTGGAATGAAAGATAAAGCAGCCCGCACCAGACAATGGATCTGTGTAAGTAACATAGAACCGGAAAATCTTCAGGGTTTAGAAGAGAAACTTTACAATGTAAAAGTACTTAAAATCACTAAAAATCAGAAAAAATTAAGAATTGGACAGTTAATAGGGAATAAATTTAAAATTTTAATTAGAAACACACACGATCCAGCAAAAGATGCTATAACTGCCCATGAAATTCTCTCTGACCTCACACAGACTGGAGTCCCTAATTACTACGGCTATCAGAGATTCGGGAAAAAACGTCCCAATACTCATGTTGTAGGCAGATTCCTTATACAAAATGATGTAAAAGGTGCCGTGGATTCCTACATTGGAAATCCTTATCCAGAAGAACAGAATCACATTAAAAGCGCTAGAAAATTATATGATGAAGGCAAATACTTGGAAGCATATGAAAGCATGCCAGCAGGGATGAGATACGAGAAGATGATGCTCCGGGAACTCATGAGAGAGTTTAAAAAAAATCAGGAGTTGGATGATAATTCCTATATAAGAGCGCTCAGAAGCCTGCCCAAACCCTTAAGTCGCATGTTCGTCCATGCCTATCAGTCATACCTCTTTAATCGGGTGGTAAGTGAGAGAACAAAGTTAGGTGTGGATAAATACGTGGAAGGAGATATAATTATAGACAATGAGGAGCATTTAATCCATGAGTTTGATCCTGAAGGTATTCAAGAGCGAATAAACGATTTCCAGGCACACGCAACTGCTCCTCTTTACGGTACTAAAGTTCCTCTGGCAGGAGGTAAGGTTGGTGAAATTGAACACCAGGTCCTGGAGGAAGAAAACCTGAAACTCGAAGACTTTACCGTGCCAAAAATGCCTAAACTGGGAAGTCATGGACTTAGAAGGGCTATGAGATTTAAAGTGTGGGACGCCACAGCAGAACAAAGAGATGAAGGTGTGTTGTTAAAATTTTCCATACCTAAAGGATGTTACGCCACTGCTGTTCTCCGAGAAGTTATGAAAAAGGATGTTTATTAGTCATTCTAATTTTGTTAGGAGTAGACATAGATGAACGTTAAAATAATGGAAAGGGATGTACTTAGCCCCCTGGCAGATACTGAATTTAATAAAATAGTTTTAAACCCTATTCCCGATAGAATTGGATCCATATCTCTTTTGGACAATACAAAATCCGGTGCAAACATAGTATTAGAAACCATCAGGGGAATCTTAGGGTACAGTAAAGTCTTTAAAGCCAGAAAACCTGCCGGCGCTCCAGGAACAGGTGAACAAATAAAATTGGCAGCCGAAGCAGATCTATGCATATTGGCTTTAGGAGACTGCGGATCCTGCACTACCTGGCTGATATTAGATGCAATAAGACTTGAAAAACAGGGAACACCTACAATATCGGTTTGTTCAGATATCTTCACCCCCTTTGCAAGGGAACTTGCAGTATCATATGGGGCCGGTAACCTCCGAATAGTTGAAGTGGAACATCCCCTTGCCGGAAAACCAAGAGAGTCCATAGTGAATAAAGCAAGTAAACCTGCTGCACAAATAAAGGGAATCCTAAATAAGGTTTGATGAAATGGTCGGAAAAGACACAGAAAAGGAAGCACACCAGAAAAATGAAGACTGCAAATTATGCGGTATTGATGAACTCCTAGTTAAAAATAACCCTAAAGAGAGACTTTGCAGTGTTCAGGAAGCTGACTTTGAAATATTCACAGATCCAGATGTAGAAAAGGTAAGCAACGAATTCTATATAAAAAAACAGACCGATGGACTGCCCATAATACCACCCACAAAAACCAGGGTTGATAAATTCATTAAATACTCGGATTTAAAACCTGAGGAAATAATCGCAATACTCCCACCTAAGAGGGGAAAGGCTACCCTGGAAAAGGTTGCCATTAACTCAGTAATGGCTGGATGCATCCCCAGCTTTGCACCAGTTGTTCAACATACAATTAAAGCGGTAAGTCAGGAAAAATTCAATCTTCCGGGGGTAAATACAACCACTCATCCAATAGCAATATGTACCCTAGTAAATGGGCCTATATCAAGGGAGTTAGCTATAAACAGCGGTGCAGGGTGTTTAGGTCCAGGTAATATAGCCAATTCAACCATCGGCCGTGCATTACGATTATCTATCATCAACATAGCCGGAGCTGTCCCTGGAATAGGTGACCATGCAACCCTGGGGTCGCCTGCTAAATACAGCTACTGTTTTGCCGAAGCAGAAGATGAAAGCCCATGGGAACCTTTACATGTCGAAAGGGGTTATAATTCAGATACCAGTACTGTTACAGTAATGGCCGCAGAGGCGCCCCATAACGTCAACGACCACCGCAGTACCAGTGCAGAGGACCTCCTAAATACTTTAATTCACACGGCATCTGTTGCTGGGTCCAATAATAGTCATGTCCCTGGTGAACTACTACTTATAATGGGGCCAGAACATGCTAGAACTGTGGCAGACGACGGATGGACAAAGGAAGATACAAAAAAATACATACACGAAAATGCACTAGTACCCCTCAAACTGGGAGATCGAGGAGGTAGGAAACTCGATGAAAAATGGGTTAAAAATGGCATGGTTAAGATTACCCGTTCAGCAGATGACGTGGTGTTAGTGGTAGCCGGAGGACCGGGCAGGCATACCATGATATCCCATGGTTTTGGCACATCCTCTGAATCAGTAACACTTCCTATACTCCTTAAGGATGGGACAATAGCAAAATCAACTGATGAATTTAGGGATAAATAATTCAACACTGGATTACAATTCAGGCTTTATAGATTTAAGAAAATCGCTTTATAGATTTAAAAAATTCAATTTTTTTAACTAACCCTTTCCATCTCTTCATTCCATACTTCCGGATTTTCATGGATATATTCCAACATCATCTCTTTACATTCATCCAGATCCAGGTTAACCAGTTCCACATCATGTTCCTTCAAGTATTCTTCAGGGCCGCCAAATGTTTCATTTTCACCAGCAACAACCTTTGGTATGTTATAAAGCAGGATCAATCCGCTACACATTTCGCAGGGAACCAGAGTAGTATACAGGGTGCATCTTTTATAATCAGCCCCCTTTAGTTTACCGGCACTTTCTAAACAGTCCATTTCTGCGTGGAAAATAATGGAATCATCCTGTATCAGGCGGTTGTGTCCCCTACTAATTATTTTATCATCTTCAACCAGCACAGCACCGATGGGGATGCCGCCTTCATCTAAACCTTTACGGGCTTCTTTGATTGCTTCCTTAATGTATTTAAGGTGTTCTGTTTTCATCTGATTCATATTTATTTAATCTTAATTTATTAACTCATATCTATGTGAAAGCAAATTCATAAAAAAAATCTTGAAAAAAAATAAAAATTTTTGAAAAGAAAAAGGTTTTTAGGATTATTAGAAACGTTTTCGGTCCCTTAATTCCTGCATCTTACCGGGGTTCCAGCCACCAGAGGCGGATTTAGACCGGCCAACCTGTTGTACGTATCCTGTAATGCGGTCGTACCATTCCACTTCAGTTTGTTCTCCACATGATGCACACTGATTTTGCAGGCCTTTCATGAGGGTTTTGCATTTGATGCAGAAACTCAGTGCTGAACTGTAAGCCCAGAATCCTATATCAGATTTACGGGCTATTTTTTGGGTTAAACTCATGAGTGAGTCTGGTTCGCTGTGGGCTTCTCCCATGAATGCGTGGAATATATGTCCTCCCAAGGTCAATGGATGGAATTTCTCTTCGATCTTAATCTTCTCCGGTAGTAAAACGTCGGAATTCACTGGTACGTGGGATGAATTGGTGTAGTATGAGGCGCTGGAATCACCTTGCACTATGATCTGATCTTTAAATTTCTCCCGATCTAGCATGGCAAAACGGTATGCAGTTGACTCGGCAGGGGTCTGCAGTACACTCCACCTTAATCCTGTTTCATCCTGTAGTTCTTTGGCTCTTTGGTTCATGTATTTAAGTATTTTTAACCCAAATTTACGAGAATCAGGGTTTTCAATACCCTCTCCACAATGGTACTGTAGCATCTCGTTGAGCCCTACAAAACCAAATGAAAGGGTAGCGTTATCGATACTGTAGTATCTGTCACCATCAAATTCTTGGGTCAGGAATGGTAACAGGTTGAAGTTGTCCAGACAGCCCATGGCCTGTTTACGCCTTAGAAGAAGTACTTCTTCGGCGAGGTGTAGATAGTTATCAAGGTAATCAAATATTTCTGCATCATCCTTGGAGCTGTAAGCCATACGGGGTAAGTTGAGGGTTACATATGCCAGGTTTCCTGTACGCAGACAGTCCTGTGACCAATCACCTGTCCAGTTATCGCTGAGTGAGGTACGGCATCCCATGTAGTTTGTAAGGTTACCTCGGTAGTCAGGGAGCATGTTGGCAAAGTAGGGTGTACCGAATTTGGCGGAGAGTTCGTGCACTCGCCTTAAGTCGTCTTCAAATTCGTTTTTAAATACTTCGTCCCTTAGAACATAGATGGTATTAGGGAATAGGTGTGGTTTACCATCTGAATCTCCATTAAGGAGGTTTTCAGTGAAGGCACGCTGTAAAAGACGGACTTCATCTTCGAAGTCACCATAGGTTCCTACCAATTTACCTTTAGGTCCGTAGGCTGGTTCGTCTTGTAGGAAGTCAGGTACGGTAAACTCCAGATTCATGGATGTGAAAGGTACCTGTGAGCCACGAGCGGCATAAGCCATATTTAAGTTAAAGATTAACATCTGTACTGCTTGTTTGACTTTTTCGTAGGGCATTCCTGCAGCAAATGGAGCTACAAAAACATTCCAAAGGCTCATAGACTGACCACCGCTCATGTTTTGCTGGGCAGCGAGCATTATCTCCCCAGAATGGTTCATAAGCGTTTCCATATGTTTTGGTGGCCCGGCTACTGAGGTATGGTCTCCTGTGCCGTCTACTTTCAATCCATACTTAATAAATAATCTTAAATCATGTTGTAAACAATTTAAAGGCCGGCCTGCAAAGAATTCCAAGTCGTGGATGTGTATTCCCCCGCTCATGTGGGCGTCAGCCAGTTCATTGGGGAGTATATGTAGCAATGCGTATTGTTTGAGGGCTTCGTCTGCCACGTACTTATGAACAGTCTCGGGATTGTGTATCATATTAGCATTATCCCTGGATCCGTTTTCAATGAGATTAGTGATGTTGTAGACAGGAATACCAAGTCTGGTATATCTTTTTCTCAGGGTTTCCAGCCCGTATTCCACCAGTTTGGTGTTTACAATCTCCCTGATCATGGGAGCGGTGAGATATTCTACGTTGAGTTTTTTAAGTTCTTTATAAACGTTGGTGGCTATTTTCCGTGCTAAACTTTCTGAAGCACCGGTTTCTACAATGAGGGTTTGTTCGATCTTGGTCTGATCAAAGGTTTCAATGGTATCTCTGGAGGTTCTCACTCGTAGAGTATTGGCGTTAAAGTATCTTTCCGCAGCTTTATTATCTATGTTGTTCAGGGCATCATAGACCAATATTTTTATTTCCTTGGTGGTCATTCCATCGTAAGCTGCAGTAGCAACCTGTGATGCTATTTTCTCCGCTGCCCATAGCGGAACATCCACCATAAGACAGGATTTAACTATTTTCTCGTGACTGAACCTTTCAAAAATTCCGTTGTTCTTCAACACACAACTATGTGCTTTTGTTGGAAGTGCAGCAATAATGCGTGCATCTTTCATTTTTATTATCCTCCTACCCCTTTAAAAAATCAAGTTAATATATATTTTTTTTATTGTAACTTATTTTTTTTATATTAACTTATTTAAAAAATTTAGTCCTATTAAAGACATATATTACATCTTTATTTGAACAATCTTAATATAAAAAATTTTGGTTTTATAAGAATACATCGAGTGAACTCTGTTTTGATTTGTCACTTTCAAATAGTGAATTTATACCGAATTCTATTAACTCTATTCTCTGGATCAGATAATTGTTGATGGGATACTTTTTTGACAGATCCTTGGAAATTTCCAGGTATTTAACAACAGAACCCTTAGAAATACTTAATATGAGATTTCCGCCACAGGTACACTCACCTGAAAGTGGCATTCTCCTGTATTTCTTGTTACACTTGGTACAGCGAACTTTCTGCCTGGCGAATGCCCTGATATTACCGGCCATATCCGGCAGGAAATGAGAGTTTAGCACACCTTCAACTACGCCTTTTTGATCCACTGCACGTATTTTCTCTGCCAGTTTAATCTGTCCATCCACTTTTTCCTTCATGGTGGGTAGTAATTTATAGAGGGACTGTTTAGGTCCGTTGTGTATGCTGCTGGTTTCATGGGAGTAGATTAACCCATGATATTGGTCATCAGTGCCCAGCCTATTCTTTACGTTGTTTATGATGGAGATTATGTCCGATGGTTTTTTTAACTCTAAAGTATCCTGGTACATTTCCAAGGGAAGCCGAACCATGGTGTCAATGTTATGGGATTCGTCGTCAATTTCTTCCGGATCTATCCTGGATGAGAGAACTAGAGGGGCGTCCATACGTCCACCCCGGGAGCTGGGCAGGTAAATCTTGGAAAAATTTAAAAGTGAGTCAAGTAAGAGCATTATTGAATCTTCATCACTGTCACAATTCCGCCTCTTGGCACTATGGAAGTAGGGGTGAGCGTAGCATCCTGAAGCTTTTGTGAAACCAACTATCCGGCCGAGAACACCAGCAGATGTGTGCGGAGCCAAGCCAACCACCAGATGTCCCACCAGGTCGCTGTAACTCTTCACGTTGTAGAATCTATCCATATCATAGAACTTATCCAGCAAATCATCCACGAAATGGGATACTTTAATTAGATATTCTGCGCATTTATCAGAGATGACCACGTCCTGCACTTTTATTTCCACTATTTGCTCTTCATTTTCTAGTTCATTTTCGTTAATGTCATGGGTGTACCCCAGTTCCCTTAATTTCTGGGGGGTTACTTTAATTTCACGGGGTATGAAGTGGGTCAGTGGCAGGTTGGTGGAATCATGACGGATAGTTGCATCTTTAAAGGTGAAAACACCATTTTTAGCCCTTAAAATACCCTTCTCCAGGGGTTCGGGGAATTTTTCTTGGGATATCATTCCAATTACCCCTTTGATTTCATTCATTTTTCGGATGCCTACGTTCTCATAGGCTTTTTTAAGCAAGTGTGCCAGATTTATTTTTTTCCTACCAGAACCGGTTGGTATAGCTTTCCCTCCGCATGCAGGGCAGATGGCTTGCATGGATCCTATTCCACATTGTGTGCACCGACATCGGGCTATTTCAACTGTTATACTTCCTTTTTTGGCAGCGTCGACTATGTTACGCCTGCTACCTCCAGCATTGCCAATGGGGAAAAGCGCATGGGGTGCGGGTTTCATCAATCTTTCCTTGGTTTTTTCAGGCCTGCCCACCCTACCGCCCAGGTAGGTAGGTGCATTGGCCATTATTTTAACTGGTGAAACCTCATTAATAGCATCCATAGTTTTTAATTCTTCATGTAGTGGTTCTATTAATGTATTTAAGAGGGCATAGGTGTCATCTTTACCTATGATGATTTTCGTATCCTTGATATGGTGTTCAATGCCTAAAATTTCCAGTATCCTTTTTTCTGGACTTATATCAGCGACTATATGATCATCACTTATATTTTTATTCAACCAGTTTCTAAGGGTGTTAATCTCCTGGGCTGAGGCATCATGATAGAAATAGGTATATTTGGGGTGTAATGGTACAGAATATTTTTTTGAAAGTTTAAATGCATCTTCTGCTGTGATATCATAGCAAAGTCCATTTAAATCCAGGTCACCTTTATACTCAGGGGATGTTTCTAAAGTCTGCACCCACCATTCTTCACACCAGCCAGCTGGGAGTAATGCAATATTGTTCCGTAGAAATTCCCCAAATGCAACTAACATATCCCCTAAAAATAGAATCTCATCCACATCACGTCTTAATTTTTTAGCTTGTTCTGTAGAATTAATCTTTACTACTGATCCATCTTTTAATTTAACTATTGGACCTTCGATACTATCACAGGGTACAACGCAGTTTCCTTTACCGGGTTTTTCTATCTTCATCTGTGTACCTACAGCTAGAAACTCCAGTACCTCCATGGTTGCAGGGTGGATACCCATGGCTGCCAGACCACTGTTTCTTGATCTGCCGTACCTTAATCTGAAACCCCCTTTTGCATGGGGGTAGGATAGTACTGGTCTTCCTCCAATAATATCCTGCATGTATTTATCGTCTACCTTGGAACTTTCACTCTCATCTTCTTTACTTTTAGAAACCTTTTTTGAATACTTGTCTAACCATAACCAACCTTTTATATCCAGCATTTTAGCGTATTTCCTTACTTTTGGAGCTTTTTGAATTACACCTTCAACTATAGCGAGTAATGCCCCTCCCCTTATCTGGTTGGTTTCCACCCTCTCCAAATCCCTGTGGGATACTTCAACATGGTCGGTTGGTTCACCAGTTACTTCAACAGGTATGTTTTTGGCTGCTAATCTTACTTCTTCTGGGCTGGGGGAATACTGGAGATTGGTTACCTCTGATTCATATAATTCAACTTCTTCAACGTAACGTTCAACTTCCTCGTCTTGGGGTTTATATTTATCTAAGCCCAGGGACAACCGGATATAATCACCTAAAAGCACGGCCATAGCAGCTGCAGTTCCCCCTGCACTTCTTATTGGTCCGGCAAAGTATACTGCAAGGTACCAGCTATGGTCAAAGTTTCTTTTGATCTTTAATTTGGCTATTCCCTCTAGGGGTGCGGCGACTACTCCTTCGGTTAAAATGGCCAATGCAGTTCGTATAGCATGTTCAGCTTTGCTTTCCTTTATTTCCACGCTGTCTTCTTTGCCTTCATCATCAGGTTTGGTGATTTCCCTGGTTATTTGAAAGGCCACTTCTTCCCTGGATATTCCTGTTTTTTCCAGATCTTTTATCATCTGGGCAATTCCTTCCTTATCTACCAATCCTTCTACTCTCTCTGCCAGGTCCTTAGCCAGGGATATCTCTGGTTCAGTTTCTATATCATAGCCTTTTAAACGAGCTTCTTTAGCAATTGCGTATACTTTATTAGTTTCAGATTCAAGAGTTTCAAAATATCCCATGAATTTTCCTCAAAGTCTTTAATATTGATTTTTAAGTAATTTATAAACAGTTTATGGGTTTATATTTACTATGGTAATTGTTAAACTTAAAACGATCTATTTAGAAAATAAATCAAAGTATAAATAGATGGATTTTCATATTTTTATAAGAATAAACTTATCAAAAAATACATCAAAAAATAAAGATTTTCCATATTGTATTATAAAAATAAACCTATTTAAAAAAATTATAATAAATAAACCATTAAATTAAGGTGATGTTACATGGCAAAGAAAGATAAAAAGGTCCTTCCTCCCAGTGGAGCTGGTCTGGTTAGATATTTTGAGGAAGAAACTAAAGGACCTAAGATTACACCCATGCAAGTGGTAATTATGACCATTATACTGGCAGGATTGTGTGTGGCTCTGCGATATTCTTTTACTTAAACAAAATTAGAATTTTCTATTCTACCGCAGAATTAAAATAATTAAATTTTTATTGAGAGGTTTTTAAAATGGCTATCCACCCTATTGAATTTAGATATGGCACAGAAGAAATGAGAAAAGTATGGGACAATGAAAATAAACTTCAAAAGATGCTGGAGGTTGAGGCGGCCCTTTCACAAGCTGAAGCATTCCTTGGAATGATTCCAGAGGAAGCAGCAGTAGAGATAAAATCTAAGGCAAATACAGAAATTGTAAAACCAGAGAGGGTGGCTGAGATTGAAAGGGAGACCAATCATGATATAGCATCCCTTGTTAAGGCTCTGGCTGAAGTTTGCCATGGAGATGCAGGGGAATATGTGCATTTTGGCGCTACGTCCAACGACATCATAGACTCCTCACAATCCCTTCTTTTCAAAGAATCCATTGCTATTTTAAGGATTAAACTGGTAAAACTTACAAAAACACTCTTAAAACTTGCAAATAAACATATAAAACACGTGTGCATAGGTAGAACCCATGGGCAACACGCTCTACCAACCACTTATGGAATGAAATTTGCTTTATGGGCCTATGAACTTTACCGGCAAATAGAAAGACTTGATGGAGTAGAAGACAGGCTTTGTGTAGGGATGATGACCGGCGCAGTGGGAACCACCGCCGCCTTGGGAACAGACGGACTGGCTGTACATAAAAGACTTTCAGAAATACTGGGATTAGAACCTGTTTTAATTTCAAATCAAGTTTTACAGAGGGATAACCACGCAGAATTCATAATGCACCTGGCCAATATAGCCACAACCCTGGATAAAATGGCCCTGGAGGTTAGAAATCTTCAAAGAACAGAAATCAATGAGATTGGGGAAAGTTTTGACCCAGAGAAGCAGGTGGGAAGTAGTACCATGCCTCATAAGATGAACCCAATAACTGCAGAACGCATATGTGGAATAGCCAGGGTGATACGATCCCATACCATCCCTGCCCTGGAAAACAACCCACTCTGGCATGAAAGGGATCTTACCAATTCTTCCTGTGAGAGGATAATATTTCCTGAATCCTGTCTTTTAACTGATTATTTACTGGTCCTCTCCCAGAAACTCTTTGATAACCTGGATTTCCATGAAGAGAATATTGAGCGAAACTTGAACATGACCCACGGCCTTATTATGGCAGAAAGGGTTATGGCTGAGCTTACCCGGAAGGGTGCTGGAAGGCAGACTGCATATGCTCTGGTTAGAAGCTGTTCAGTAGAGGCCAACCAGAAAGGGTTGGGGCTGGAGGAACTGATTTCTAAAGATGAAGAAATTCGTAAGTACCTCTCTTTAGAAGATATAAAGGAAATCATGGATCCACACACTTATCTGGGGTCTGCGGTGGAGATTGTAGGGGGCTTGTTGGAAGAATCGCAAAAGTGGTTCGATTAAGTGCAAAGTGTTTCGATTAAATTATATTTTTTTTATTTCCATTCTATTTTCTTATTTTAATTTAAAAACGCCATCTGCTTACCCTTATTTTTCTAAAAAAGTTAATATAGTTGTAATGATATAATAATAACCATCAAGAAAAAGGAGGTGAAAAAACATGGTAGAAATAAAATCAGTCGAACTAGCACCATTTACAATGTTAACTTCTTCAGTACAAGCAATTTTAGCGTTAATTCTGGCTATAATAACACTTATTGTTGCCGGAATTTTTGGAGCCGTTATTCCACAATTAGGTGGATTTATCATTGCTCTTGGAGTAGCAGCTATCATAGTATTCCCAATTTCATCATTTTTCATCACTATAGTGATAAGCTTCTTCTCAGCTTTACTTTATAATACACTGGTACCCCGGTTAGGTGGAGTGAAACTTGAATTAGAAGGCAGTGATGTAACATCAATTCCAGTAGTTCCATTTGCATTGATATTATCAGCCATATCAGCTATATGGGCGTTTATAGTAGGTTTATTCTTAGCTTTTGCATCGGCACCTCTATTCGCCATCCTCGGTAGTTCTTCAGAGATATTATCCCAAATCATAAACAATGTAACTACCGCAACTAATGCAACCGCGGCAGCTATTCCAAACGCTAGTGCCTTTGCAGGTGCAGGTGTCTTTTTTGCTTTGCTATTAATTATTGGATTGCCAATAATAGTATTTGTAGTAGGATTCATTGGTAATGCTCTAACAGCGATATTCTATAACCTCATAGCAGTCAGGGTAGCCAAACTTAAACTAGAGTTTGAAAACGTAGCAGGTACATTACACGAACTAAGATCCATACCAGTAGTCCCTGCAGCTTTATCCCTAGCAATAGTGCAACTAGTATTTGGTGTTATTACCGGAATCTTGAATCTGATAAATTGGAGTGCCATGGGAGATCCTGCTGTAGGAGCAGTGTCACTAGTAACAACAATAATCAGCAACTTCATAATCACATTCATAGTCGTAGCATTAATTGCGTGGATATACAATTTCCTGGTGCCGAAAATCGGTGGAATCAAAGTGGACTTAACGTAAACCCCTTATTTTTCTTTTTTTTACTTCAATTAAATCAAATAAAAAAACCATAATCTATTTTAAAAATCAGTATCAACAATGTTTTATGGAAAAGATCATTAAATGTAGAAGGATTTCTAAAGGTCATGTACAGGGGCCTGTTTTATTAACTAAGGATGCACTTAGTTTTCTTGGTGGGGTTAACCCGGAAACTGGTGTTATCACTGATTCTAATAATGAGTTATATGGGAAAAAAATTAGTGGAAAGATACTGGTCATACCTTCAGGGAAAGGTTCCACTGTGGGGTCATACATCATATACCAGATGTTTAAAAATAATACGGCACCCCTGGGACTTGTTGCCCTAGAAGCAGAACCAATAATTGCAACTGGTGCTATAATGGCCGGCATACCCATGGTGGACCAGCCACAAGACCCATTATATGATATCCTTACAGATGGGGATATGATAGACCTGGATGCTGATAATGGCCTTTTAAAAATAGAAAAATAAGGGAATAAAATTAATTCTTAAATTTTTGGTTTAAAATTACACACTAAAATTCATCTTTGTCTTGTTTCTTCAGATCTTAAAGAAATTCCCAATATTCCGCCGATAGCACCCAGAACTGCGCCAATAAACACGATTAGTACTGTAATAAATACCCCTACAATAACGGTTATTGTGCCTGCTACCATTCCAACTTGGGTGAATATCAAACCTATAATGGCACTGAGAGCACCGAATCCGAATATGAATAGTAAACCAATTATAATGCCCCCAATAATACCAGACATCGCCCCGGCAACAGCTCCATCTTTTTCTTGGAAAACAGGATATTCAGTACTTAAATATGAAGCTAAAATCCCTCCAATTATAGGACCTAAAAAGAACAAGGGGAAAAAAGCCAGTAGAAGAACAATAGTCAGAACTGCATTTATAATTGAACCTATAGTAATTGCTTTCCAATCAGTCATTTTCTAAACCACCCATAGATTTCTAATTTTAATATGATCTTTTTAGAAAATAAAATTAATTTTTTTAAATAAAAAAGTAAAAAATAAAAAAAATTCTTATTTTTCAGTTTCTGCAGATACCAGTGATTCAGAATTTATTAGAGCTCCTAGAACACCGCCAATCAATCCAATAACTATTATTACAACTAATCCCAAGATTAAATTTGGATCTGTCAATATATTTCCGATAAAGGCTGAAAATCCTATAAGAACTAAATAAATTATTGATATTAAAATATTTACTAAACCCAATATTAACCCTAAAATAACGCCATGAATAGCTCCATCCTTAATATTGGCATCAATCATATAAGCAATAGCTACACCACCCAGTAAAACTGCGAGATAACTGCCATTTTGGTTGGCCAGAAGGGATACAAAATATATTCCCAGCGCAAAAAATATACTAACAATTAAAGGTCTCCATTCAACCATGATTTTTCACATCCTTATGATTTATACTCAAAATAATCTTTAATCTATTTATTAATAATCTTTTCTCTTCTTAAAATTGAAAATAGCCTGATAATAAAAATATTTGCTGCTTTACTAATTATTTTAAGAAATCTTCCAAAGATAACCTGAAATTTTATTAAAATCTAATGGGATATAATATAACTAAGGAAAAAAATTGGAAGATGATAAAAAATGGCATATTCTTTCATACATAATGGAACATTAATCGATGGAACTGGAAATAAACCGATTAAAGACGCTGTAATCTTAATTAAAAATAATATAATAGAATATGTCGGCCCTGAAGATTTACTGAGTATACCAGATAGTCCCATCACGAAAATTGATGCAAATGGCGGATTTATTCTCCCCGGATTTATAGACACACATCTGCACCTAATGACCAACGGATTCCATATGGAAGACACCATGTACAACCCTTTATCACTATTTTTTTATAATGGGGTGGAAAACATGCGCCTGACATTGGATGCAGGAGTCACCACGGTACGTGATGCGGGTCTGGCTGATTATGGGGTGAAAACTGCGGTTGAGAAGGGGTTAATTGCAGGTCCACGAATGCAGATCACTGTTTCACCCTTATCCATCACAGGAGGTCATTTTGATTTCTGGCTTAAATCAGGCTTTGATATGAAGATATCTTACCCTGGCTATCCAGATAGCATCTGCGATGGTAAAGATGATGTGCGACGTAAAGTGCGAGAAGTGATGCGCGCCGGTGCAGAGGTTATTAAAGTCATGGCCACAGGTGGGGTAATGAGTGCTAATGACAGCCCTGAACACCCACAATTCAGCATGGGAGAACTTAAAGTTATAGTTGAGGAAGCAGGAACCCGGGGACTTAAAACAATGGCCCACGCCCATGGTGCAGAAGGAATAAAAAATGCAGTTATGGCAGGGATAGATTCTGTAGAACATGGGACATATCTTGATGAAGAAGCCATCCAAATGATCCTGGAAAAAGGTGCTTACTTGATTCCCACTTTAATTACACAAAAATATAATAAATTAATGGCTGAAACAGGTTCTATGGAGGATTACAGGGTCGAAGATGCCATGAGAATTGCGGATATACACAAGGAAAACATTAAAAAAGCCTATAAAGCAGGAGTTGCCATGGTAATGGGTACAGACTCTGGAGTGATAGAACATGGTGTAAATCTTCAGGAACTGGGTTTGCTTTGCGAGATTGGTATGACGCCCATCGAAGCAATCATGTCTGGAACAAAAATTGCTGCTGAATGTATGGGATGGCAGGATAAAATAGGTACACTTGAAGCAGGAAAACTTGCAGATGTGGTTGTAAGTAAAAAAAATCCCCTATTCAATATTAATTCCATAGGTAACCCAGACAACATAGAAGTGGTTATGAAAGATGGAAACATTCTTAAAGATATACGAGAGCTTTAAAACCATATTTTTTTTGATTAAATTATAGATAACATTTTATCTGGTGAAAAAATGTCTGATTCCCCCAGTAAAAAGGCAAAGATGAAAATTTCAGGAATGAGTTGCGCTACTTGTGCTTTAAATATTGAAAAATCTCTTGATAATTTGGAAGGTGTAAAAGAAGCTAATGTGAACCTGAACACAGAAGAAGCAGATGTGGAATACGATCCGAAAAAAGTGAAATTCCAGGAACTGGAAAATGAAATAAAAAAATCAGGTTATGGGGTTATCAATGAAAAAGTAGCACTTAAAATAGGTGGAATGACCTGTGCTATGTGTGTGAATGCCATAGAAGACGTTTTAAGTAAATTAGATGGGGTAAGTGAGGTAAATGTTAACCTGGCATCAGAAATGGCTTATGTAACTTATAATCCTAATATTACAGCCGTTAAGGACATGAAAGAGGCTATTGAAGATTTAGGTTACCAATATCTTGGGATAGAAGGGGAAGAAACAGAGGATTTAGAAGAAAAAATCAGGGAAGAAGATTTAAAGGGAAAAAGGAACAGATTCATTGTTGGTTTTGCCGTATCAATTCCACTCTTTTTCCTCATGTTTTCCAACATAACACTGCCTATTCCCATGCATTATTTCATGCTAATTGTCACCATAATTCCCTTTATCTACGTGAGCTATCCCATATTTATTGCAGCATACAAGGCACTCAGAAATGGGTTGCTGGATATGGATGTGATGTATTCTCTGGGAATTGGCGTAGCATACGGTTCAAGCTTACTGGGAACTTTTCAGATAGTTCTCACACCGGAGTTCATGTTCTACGAAACTGCATTGATGTTAGCAGCCTTTCTTATGTTGGGTAGATACTTAGAAACCCGGGCCAAAGGCAACACCTCCACCGCCATAAAAAAGCTCATTGGTATGCAACCAAAAACAGCAACTGTAATTCGCAACAATCAGGAACTGGAAGTTAAGATTGAAGAAGTAGAAACCGGTGACCTGGTGGTTGTTAAACCTGGAGAGAAAATATCAACAGATGGAATAGTTGAGGATGGTGAAAGTTATGTTGATGAATCTGCTATCACTGGGGAACCAGTACCTGTCTATAAAGACTCTGGGAAAAATGTGGTTGGTGGAACCATCAACCAAAATGGTATGCTGAAATTCAGGGCGACCAAGATTGGTAAAGACACGGTTCTTGCCCAAATCATAAAAATGGTGGAAGTTGCTCAGGGTTCCAAGCCACCTGTACAGAGAATTGCTGATCGGGCGGTGACCTATTTCATCCCCACCATACTGCTAATTGCTCTGGTATCCTTTGTTGCCTGGTATATACTGGGAAGCACACTACTTTTCGGGCTTACAGTGTTGATTTCCATATTAGTGGTGGCATGTCCCTGTGCATTAGGTCTTGCAACCCCTACAGCAGTTACGGTAGGTATTGGTAGGGGTGCTGAGCTGGGGATACTTATTAAAAATGGGGAAGCACTGGAAATTTCCGAAAAAATTAGTACAGTACTATTTGATAAAACCGGAACTCTAACCAAGGGAAAACCAGAAGTTACTGATATAATGGTGGTGGACACTGAAGAAGATAACTTGTTGAAACTAGCGGCCAGTGTAGAAAAAAACTCTGAACACCCCCTGGCTCAAGCTGTGGTAAAAAAGGCAAGATCAAAGGGGATAAAACTTATAAAAAGCAGTGGATTTTCCAGCTTCGGTGGTAAAGGTGTAAAGGCCGTGGTGGACAATGAAACTATTATCATCGGAAATAGGATGCTTTTTGAAGAAAATAATATTGAATTAACAGCGGAAATTCAGGATTCCCTGCTAAAACTGGAAAATGAAGGAAAAACAGCTATAATAATAGTTTCTGAAAATAAAATCCTGGGTGTAATTGCTGTGGCAGATACTCTGAAAGAAACCACTAAAAAGGCTATACAGGAATTAAAGAACATGAAGCTTGAGGTGGTCATGATAACTGGTGATAACTCTGGAACAGCTCAGGCAATAGCCGAGCAGATCAATATAGAAAATGTTATTTCGGAAGTTTTACCTCAGGATAAAGCTGTGGAAGTGAAAAAACTACAGGATAAAGGTGAAATAATTGCATTTGTCGGGGATGGAATAAATGATGCCCCTGCCCTGGCACAAGCAGATGTGGGAATAGCCATTGGTAGTGGTACTGATATTGCAATAGAGAGCGGAGATATAGTGCTTATTAAGGATGATTTACTGGATTCTGTAGCCAGTATACAGCTTTCTAAAAAGGTAATGGGCCGTATCAAACAAAATATATTCTGGGCCTTTGGCTATAACTCCATTCTTATCCCTGTGGCAGCAGGTATCCTCTACCCTACATTTGGAATTACATTCCGACCAGAATATGCGGGAATGGCCATGGCATTGAGTTCTGTAACAATTGTGAGTCTTTCATTAATGCTTAAGGGATATATCCCACCTGCTAAAAAGTTGAAAAAATGATTTACAATGAGTGAATAATTTTTGATGAATAATTTATAATTCAGATCAAACATAATACCAATGGTGATAAGATGGCAGTAGATCCAATATGTAAAATGGAAGTGGATGAAAACGAAGCTCAGTGGTTCAGTAGCTATAAAGGTAGAAAATACTATTTCTGTGCTCCGGGATGTAAAAAGGAATTTGAAGAAAATCCAGAAAAATATGCAGAAAAGGAATAATTTCCACGAATATTTGGGATTATCCTCAATAATAATAATTATCCATATCAAAAATAAGAAGATAATTGGATTAAATTGGTTATGGAAAAAAAGGTTTGAAAATTCTTTTTTTAAATTCTAAAAATTCCTATTTTTTTATTTAACCATAATGTTATTTTAACCCAACATCCTGAATCTATCAATTACAAAGTCCTTATTTAAGGAGAGAACAAATGATGCGGCTCTTGGTCCCTGTTTTTTACCTATAATAGTTTTATAGATTGCTTGGAATGCTTTTTGAGGTTTTATATTTAAATCGTTAAGAATCTGGTACATCTCATCATGGAGTTCCTCGGGATTTAAATCTCTACTTTCCAGGATATCAGCAACCTTAAGCAGAAAATCCTTTTGAGGATCATTTAACTGCACATCAGGGAGTTTTTTTTGCACATCAAACTTAACGAAGTTAGGTGCGTAAAGTTTCAACCAGTTTTTAACCTGACGGATTCTTTTTGTAAATTTCTCTTTATCCTGGGCACTGATTTCATTTAGGCCTAATTCTTCCATTTTTTCAGGGAGCTGGGAATTCCTCTTCAGTATATTGAATATTTCCTCTTCACCATTACCTATCTGGCAAGCCACAGTCATAAACCGATATGGGGGTTGGAAGGGCATTGATTCTGGTATCGATCCCTCATCCACAGTCTGGGATATCTGGTAGATCTTCTTAAGCTTCATAGCTTCTTTTTCGGAAGTCTCCTCCTCATCGTAGTAGATCCTCTCCACCCGATCATATTGTTCTATGAAATCTAAAAAGGGCATGTTTGGATTGAAATCTTTATGTTTCATGGGTTTGCTCCGGAATATGAAATAATTCAGTGTTTCCGGGGCAGCGATTTCCAGCCACTGTCCAGGTGTGAAGAACACACCCTTGGATTTGGACATGGCATCCCCCTTAAGGGTGATCCACTCATATGGTATGGGGTAAGGGGCTGGATAATCAAATATTTCCTGGGAAATTATACTGCTCACATCATAGGAACCTCCGCTTGCAGCATGGTCCTTTCCAAATGGTTCGCAGGTGATGCTGAATATCTTCCACCTTGCAGCCCATTCAACACGCCAGGTTAACTTCCCTTCACCAGATTTAATATCCATGGTGCTATCATTACCGCACTCACAGCGGTAATGGACTGTGTCACCATCATAGTCGTAGGAGTAGGTGGTGTTAACCCTTCCACACTCCTGGCAGATTGGGTTGTATGGTAGCCAATCCTCTTTGAGGGGGTGTTCCCTGAATTTGTTAAATATATCCCTAATTTCAGGTGCCTTTTTCAGTGAAATCCGGATGTAATCATTATATAAACCATCCTCGTACATTTTAGCCCCTGAATTTACCTTCAGGTCTATTCCAAACTCTTCCAGCGTACTTAAGAAGGGTTTTTCAAAGTGTTCCACGAAATTTTTGCAGCAACCTTCTGGACAGGGTATCTTTGAGTAGGGGATGCCTAGATATTTCTCGTATGATTCTGGTAGGGGATATGGAACCTTGCGTAAGGGGTCATGGTCATCTGCGATCCAGATGGTTTCTGCGGGAGTGTCCGGGGCGTTCAATACTTTGGTAACTGCGTTTGCTATGAATACATCACATGAGTTTCCTATATGGATGGATCCTGAGATGGATGTTCCACTGGCAACAACGTGTTTAGAAACGTTTCTTTCCTTTAATTCTTCTGCGATCCTTTCGATCCAGTGTTTCAACTTTATTCACTTCCTTTAAAAATAAAAAATGCAGTTATTATATTAAAATAATAAAAAATGGTTGAATTATTCAAATATATTAGTAGGGGCTTCATCCAGCCATTCGTTCACGATTTTAATGGCACAGTAGCTTCCGCACATTGTACATGTGTCCGGATCTTCTGGGGGTCGGTTATCCCTGATGGCGCGGGCGTCAGCTGGGCAGATTGATGCATTGTACTGGGCTTCCCAGTTAAGTTTTTTACGAGCATTGGCCATTTCCAAGTCTTTTTCACCATTGTGTATCCCCTTGGCCATATCTCCTACGTAAGCTCCAATTCGGCTGGCAATAACACCCATCTTCACATCTTCTGGTCCGGGGAGTGCTAGATGTTCTGCAGGGGTTACATAGCAGATGAAGTCTGCTCCAGCTGCAGCTGATTGGGAAGCACCTATTGAGGAAACTATGTGGTCGTAGGCTGGTGCAACGTCCGTTACAATTGGTCCTAACATATAGAATGGGGCTCCACGGCACAGTTTCTTCTGGATAGTTACATTGGCTTGGATTTCATTAAGAGGTATATGGCCCGGTCCTTCAGTTATGGTCTGCACTCCAACATCCCTTGCCCGATCAATTAGTTCACCAAGAATAATTAGTTCCTGAACTCCTGCCCGGTCTGTGGAATCTGCAATTGCACCGGCACGCATGGAGTTGGCCATGGACATCACAAAATCGTATTCCTTGGCAATGTCCAGGATGTAATCGTAGTTTTTGTAGAGGGGGTTTTCTTCTTCGTTTTCCACCATCCAGGCAGATACTAATGCCCCACCACGGCTCACTAGTCCACCTTCACGTCCCTGTCTTTTGAGACGTTTGAGGGTTTCCATGTTCACACTGCAGTGAATGGCCATAAAATCAATACCATCTTTGGCCTGTTTTTCAATGGCTTTGAACATAACATCTTCGTCCATGTAGATGGCGGCACCTTTTTCGCGGATGGTTTCAAAAGCTGCCTGGTAGACAGGAACACTTCCCACGGGTATGTCTGATATTTTTAGAATTCTTCTCCTGATCTCATCCAAGTCTCCACCAACAGATAGTTCCATCAAAGTATCTGCTTGATTTTCCATGGCAATTCTTGCCTTTTCCTCTTCCATATCAAAGTCACATATGTCTGTGGAGGTCCCGATAGTAGCGTTAACCTTTGTCCTGAGCCCTGCTCCAATACCAACAGCCTTTACTTCCCTTCCATTGTTGCTGGGAATAGCAATAGTGCCCTGGGCAACGGATTTCCTGATAAACTCTTCTGTTACATTTTCAGCCTTGGCGACTGCTTTCATCTCTTCTGTTATAATGCCCTTTTTGGCATCGTCCATTTGTGTCATTGAATTCACCATCACAACTTATCTTTATAATCGATAAATTAACGATTATTTATCAATAAACCATTAACACCTTCAACTCGTATTTCACTTAAAAATTAGAATGAATTTAAATGAAATTTTTTCATATTATGGTGAAATTAAATTCACCATCACTTAATTTATAGTTTTATACTATTCTTTCATTCTTTTTAATGCTATATCATAATTGGGGATATTGGTTTGACATCCTTCCGCTTCCACCACAAAGGATGCAACGGATGATGCGAAATTCCCGCAAAATTCCAGACTTTCACCACTTAAGTAGGCCTTTAAAAACCCGGCTCGGTAGGAATCTCCCCCACCAGTGGGATCAACACTGTCCACCATTTTTGCTTCTATTTTTATTTCCTGGTCCGCGTATATTGTACTACCATGTTTGCCAATGGTTTTAACGATTATTTCAGGTCCCATATCCTGAAGTTCCTTGATGTCCATTTCCAGAATCTGTAATATGCGATTTATCTCATGGTGATTTCCAAATAGAATATTACAGATTTTCAAAACCTTTCTAAGGTTTTCTGGGGAATACATGTGCAGGTCCTGTCCGGGGTCAAAGGATACTAACTTGTTATATTTGTGGGCTTTTTCCCCACACTTTCCATTGAAATTTGGGTCACCAGTTGCAAGATGAACTGCCCGTGCCTTTTTAATGGCCTTAACCGGAGTCGGGAAATCTTTAAAGTATTTTGCAGCTCCCCAATAGAAGTAACTGATTTGGTCGTTGTTTTTATCGGTCATTACAAAGGCGGTGGGAGTTTTTTCATCTTCAACCACGATCATATCTTTAATATCAATGCTTAAACCTTTTAAACAGTTTTGATAATCAGATCCCCTGAAGTCACCACCGACAGCAGAGATTAAACTTGCTTTAAGCCCTAAGTTAGTGAATACTGTGGCGACATTTGCTGCTGCGCCGCCATAAAAGGTTTTCATATTATTTATTGCAGTTGAGGAGTTAGGTTGGGGGAATTGGTTGATTTGGATGATGTAATCCAGTGCAGTATGCCCCACGGCCAGTAAATCATTTTCATATTTCAATAGATCACCCTTTCCTAACTTTATTTTTTAAATATTTAAATTATTATAAATTTTTTAAAGAGATTATAATCCTCGGAAACCCAATTCTTTAATTAATTTACGACCCCTACCCCCTACATATTCTACGAACCCTTTAAATTTTTTATCATCAGGGTTATACAGAACCATAGTTAATATATGGTTTGTATCTTCCTTCAACACATCAGAACCGTTTGTGAAGCTTTTGTTTAGAAAAGTATATAGATCTTGGCTATTTTTAACCATTTTAAGTGCTTCATATGGGGATTTTAATACATTTACTATTTTGTAATTAATTCCCTCATTATCCATGGTATTCCAGGCCAGCCTCTGGGCCGAACCAGTTACTTCAACGAATTTTTTACCTTCTAACTCGGATAGATCCATTATATCTTCACCAGAAGGGGTTACCAGTACCAGATGGTCTTGAGCAATGGGAATAAAATCCATATCCCGCATGAATGCTTTCACCGGGTCGTCAAGGGTTAAAATATCAACCAAGCCCATTTCAAAAAGGTGCAGAGCACTATCATCTTCGCTCTGGTAAATCATGACATCAAGGCCGTATTGGGATGCTAAAACTTCCAGCAACCCGGATGATATATATCCTCCACATATTATGGATTTTTTATTGGTATTAAGCCTTTTTATAAGTTTATGATATTTTTTGAGAAGTTTTAATCCATCATCAGTGATTTGGGAACCAGCACCACTGCTGATTACAAGGTGCATGTTTAGTTTTTTCTCAGCCTCTATGATTCTCCTGTTTATTACTGCATGTGATATTCCCAGTATTTTTGCAGCCTCTCTCTGTGATCTGGTCTTGTTTACAGTATCCAGTGTTTCAAAAAATTTAAAACTTAGGGTTTCTCCCCCTATAATCAGGCTTATTTTGGGCTTAATTTCCATTTTAACACGCTAGAGATTGATTTATTTAAGTCATTTTTAATATTTATATAATGGTACAGACAGTTATAGATACGTAGTAATAATTATGTGTTTATCTTAGGTGAATTCATGATTTTAAAGGATGCGATACAGGAAATAGTGGATAATGTGTCTGCAACTTCAGCAGAACTTGAAAAGGAAAACATTGAAGAAATGCTAAAACTATTAAGAAATTGTGAGAACGTATTTCTACTGGGACAGGGCAGATCTGGCCTTGTGGCCAAGGCATTTGCCATGAGACTCATGCATCTAGGCATTGGAGTTTATGTGGTAGGGGAAACAATAACCCCTGCAATTACAGATAAAGACTGTCTATTAGCCATAACTGGTTCTGGGGAAACCAGCTATATAATAAGCACGGGTCAAATAGCTAAAAAACGTGGTGCAAAAATTGTAGCAGTCACATCTTATGTAGATTCTACAATGGGCAAACTGTCAGATTTGGTTGTACAAATCAAGGGCCGTACAAAAATAGATTCAGAAAAAAATTATATAAAAAGACAAATTAACGGTAAACACCAGTCTCTATCCCCATTGGGGACTATCTTTGAAGTTACCACCTTGATATTCCTGGATGCTGTTATAGCACAGCTCATGGTGGATATGGGTAAGACAGAGATGGACCTGAAACAGAGGCATACTGTGCTTGAATAATTTTATTTTTCCTAATGAATTATCCTATGAATTAATTAATCAAATTTTTTTTTATTCAATAATTCATATTTTCAATTTCTTATATCAAAAATACTTTCTAATATTATCAAAAATACCAATTTCTAACATCAAAATACAATTTTAAATTAAAATACGTTCTGGACTGGAATATATATTAAACCGGTCTCCTCTAACAAACCCGATCATGGTCACTCCAGATTCTTGGGCTACAGTTACTCCAGATGATGTGGGTGCGGCGTTCGAGGCTAATATGGGTATTTTTATCCGGGCGATTTTTATCATCATATCGGCGGGCATCCGTCCACTGTATACCACGAAGCTTCGGGAAAAATCGAATTTTTTCAATGCCGCAGTACCCACGAGTTTATCCACTGCAACGTGCCTGCTTACATCTTCGACAGAAATAAAATTGTCTTTGTAGACCATACCCGCTACGTGCGTTCCCCCGGTTTCCTGCCAAATCTTGGCTGAGTCTTTTAATTTTGCAAATGCATCAAATAGAGATTCTTTAGAAATTTGGAAATCTGATTCCACCTTATCTACCATTTCGATTTTTCTTCTCCAGCCACCGAAACAGTCTGAACCCACTATTAATTCTTTCCTTAAATCGAAATCAGCAACACTTATTTCTACGTTTATTTTGTTACCCTGTAAATCAACCCTGGTGATATCATCAACAGTACCTGCGAGTCCCTCACCCAGAAGATATCCCACTGCAAATTCTTTTAGATTATTGGGGCTTATGGAAAAGTTTCGTGAAACCTGTTTGTTGATGGTAAGCTCAATATCCTCGTCACAAACAATTATCTCCCTCACTGGTGTGGAATCTTCCTGAACCTTAAAAGCTTTAACCTCTCTTGTCATTTTATGCATATTTAACTACCTCTAATTGATAATGCCCAATAAAATGCTTGATTTATCAAAATCGGAGTACTTAATACTAAAAAAATTGAAAATTAAAAATTTGATTTTCGAACTAATGGGGCATTGTTATTCTTTAGTATATCATCTATCCATGATATAGCTGCAGCCACGTTGGGAAATCCTATTGTACTGGTTAACAGGACAACCGATTGGTATACTTCTTCATCAGATGCACCGGCTTCAATTGCCCTTCTAGCATGGCTATGGACCGCACCTTCAGAGCGAATGGCCGCTGATGCTGCTATTTGAATTAGTTCGCAGGTTTTGTTATCTAAAGGTCCCAGATCTTTCACTTCCCGACCTAGATCACTTAATTTTTTCCCATAATCTACAAAACGTTCTTTGATGCTCACATAATGTGGAGGTAATTCTTCACTACCTGGTTTTTTTGACATTTGAAACCACCCTAATTAATTTTTTATAATATACATTTGGTTTAGGTGAAATATAATTTAATACTAAAATTTAGGGAAAACTATAAAATTGCTAAGAACACTTAGCTTATATACTATAATCATATCAAATATTTTTAAAACACAAATCTTTTCTCAATTTTAACACATAATCTATTCTCAATTAATCAAATTTGCATAAAGGACGATATATGAACTTTAACGACTTAATAAAGCAATCAAAGGCAGAATACAGGAATCTAATAAACAATGAAACTCCTGTTGTCATGATAGGTGCTGCTACATGTGGAAATTCTGCCGGTGCACAGGCAATAAAAACCACCATGGAAGATGAGCTCCAGAAAAACCAGGGCGAATGTAAAATAATAGAAGTGGGATGCATTGGTCTTTGTTATGAGGAACCAATAATTACCATCATTAAAAAGGGAAGCCCAGCTATTTTTTACCGTCAGCTTACTCCAAAAAAAGCCAAGAAACTTATTAATTCCTACGTACTTGGGGATGACCCACTTTTAGAATATGCCATGGGGACGGTGAGTATCAAACAATTTGAAGAAGGTATAGGAGAAGGGCATTCTGAAACTGTTTTTGATGGAGTTCCGGCCTTATTTGATCTTCCTGTTTTGAAACCACAGGTCAGGAGAATTTTACGTAACTGTGGATTCACTGACCCCACCAACATTAAACATTATCTGGCCAAAGATGGTTATACAGGTTTTTTAAAGGCTATTAAGTTAAAACCGGATGAAATAATAGAGCAGGTAAAGGCAGCACGATTAAGGGGTAGAGGGGGTGCAGGATTTCCCACATGGCTCAAATGGCAACTGTGCATGGAATCTGAAAGTGAAACTAAGTATCTCATCTGCAATGCTGATGAAGGTGATCCTGGGGCATTCATGAACCGTTCACTCCTTGAAAGCGACCCACATTCTGTCCTGGAGGGTATATTAATAGCAGGTTATGCTATTGGTGCAAAAGTAGGTTATATTTACTGCAGAACAGAATATCCCCTTGCATTGAAAAGATTAAAAAATGCGATAATCCAGTTAAGGGAACAGGGCCTATTAGGGGAGGATATTTTAGGTTCTGGGTTTGATTTTGACATACAAATAAAGGAAGGTGCGGGTGCTTTTGTATGTGGAGAAGAAACTGCCTTAATTGCGTCGATTGAGGGAAAAAGAGGAATGCCTCGTACCAGACCACCATTCCCCACCACCTCCGGCTTATGGGGAGAACCCACAGTAATAAATAACGTGGAAACCATGGCCAGTGTAGCACTTATAATGCAGAAGGGACCGGAACTATTCGCAGATAAAGGTATTGAAAATAATAGAGGCACAAAAACATTTTCTCTCGCGGGACAAATAAAAAATACAGGATTGATAGAAGTTCCACTAGGTAAAACATTAAGAGAAGTTATATATGATATCGGTGGAGGAATTAAAGAAGATAAAAAATTTAAAGCAGTTCAAATAGGAGGTCCATCCGGGGGCTGTTTACCCGAGAAGTTCCTGGACACATCAATAGACTACGACTCATTAGTAGGTGCAGGAGCCATCATGGGATCCGGTGGCCTGGTGGTTATGGACGATGATAACTGTATGGTGGATGTAGCACGGTACTTCCTGGAATTCGTGCAGAATGAATCCTGTGGTAAATGCGTACCATGCAGATTGGGAACCAGGCAGATGCTTGACATTTTAACGGATATAACCAAGGGTGAAGGGAAAGACTCTGATGAAAATCTTCTCCACCAACTCGCCGAGGGAATTAGGGCTGCTTCATTGTGTGGACTGGGACAAACAGCGCCTAACCCAGTGTTAACTACTTTAAGATTCTTTGAAGATGAATATAAGGCCCATATTCAAGAAAAAAAGTGTCCTGCAAGGGAGTGCAAATCACTAACCTCATTTGAAGTAGACCCACAACTTTGCACGGGCTGCATGTTATGTCTAAAGTCATGCCCGGTAGAGGCTGTAACCGGGGAGAAAAATGAAGTCCACCACATTGACCAGGATAAATGCATCCAGTGCGGTACATGCTTTGATTCATGCTACAAATCTAAGGCAATAAACCGTGTATCTCCTAAGATAAGTTAGAAATTGTTTGCGATCAATAGATTTACGATTATTAGACAAGGATTAAGATATTAATGAGCGAATTAGAAGTTAACTTTACCATAGACGGACTGAAAATAAAGGCAAAAAAAGGAGAGACCATTCTCCAGGCAGCCCTTCGTAATGGGATATACATACCCCACCTTTGTTATCATCCACATCTGAAGCCCACAGGTTCATGTCGGTTATGTCTGGTGGAAAATGAAGAATCAAGACTCATTACTTCCTGTGAAAACCAGCCAACAGAAGGTATGGAAGTATCCACAACCAGTCCTAAATTGGACAATGCAAAAATTACAGTAGCCAGGTTACTGGTGGCAAATCACCAAACTGACTGCCTTACCTGTGCACAGGATAATCAGTGCAAGTTACAGGAGATATCCTCTTATTTTGGGATAGATGAGAAAAATATGGACAATTTAAGGTATTCTATTACTGATATACCTATCGATGATTCTAATCCTTTTCTTAAAAGGAATTTAAACAAATGTGTCCTCTGTGGAATTTGTGTCAGGACCTGCCGTGATAGATTAGGGGTAAGCGCCATAGATTTTGGTTACAGGGGTTATAATACCAGAATATCCACATTTTCAGACGGCCCGCTTCTGGAGTCAAACTGCGTATCATGTGGAGAGTGCGTAGTAGCCTGTCCTGTAGGGGCACTGGTAAATAATGAAAACCAGAAACCCGATAGAGAAGTTAAAACCACCTGCACCTACTGTGGAGTAGGTTGTGGTATTTATCTGGGAGTTAGAGGTTCAAAGGTTATAAGCTCCCGGGGAGATCCTCATCACCCCTTAAGTAAAGGAAACCTTTGTGTGAAGGGTAGATACGCATTTAAATTTATAAATAACCCAGATAGATTAACAACCCCCCTTATAAAGAAGAATGGGGATTTTGTTGAGGCTAGCTGGGATGAAGCCCTGGAATTTGCTGCGGAAAAATTATCAGGATATAGGGAAGGCTATTCCTTTGCAGCAATATCCTCTGCCCGCTGTACCAACGAGGACAACTATCTTTTGCAGAAATTCACCAGGGTGATGATGGGTAACAACAACGTTGACAACTCCGCCCGTTCATGTCACGCCCCATCGGTAGCTGCCTTGGCTGAAACACTTGGTAGTGGGGCTATGAGTAATTCAATTGATGAAATCGAAGATTCAGAATGTCTATTTATTATTGGCACCAACCCCACCCAGAGCTATCCAGTTTTAAGCATGAGGATTATGGATGCTTTGGCAAATGGAGCCAAACTCATAGTAGTTGATCCACGGGATATTGAACTTGCTGAGTATGCTGATTTGCATATTCAACACAACCCCGGAACCGATGTGGTCCTTATCATGGGTATGATCAAGATTATACTGGAGGAGAATCTGCAAGACCAGGAATTTATTGATAGCCGATGTGAAAACTTTGAACAGCTACTGGAGTCTTTAGAAAAACTAGATCTGGACTACGTAGAGCAGATAACTGGAGTGAATGTTGATAAAATTAAAGAAGCTGCTCGAATGTATGCAAATTCAGATGCAGCTGCCATATTCTACTCACTTGGAATAACTGAGCATTCCCATGGTACGGATAATGTGTTTGCACTTTCAAATTTAGCACTGGTAACAGGGAATATCGGTAAACCCTTAGCAGGCATTAACCCTATACGTGGACAGAACAACGTTCAGGGTTCCTGTGATATGGGTTGCTTACCAGATGTTTTTCCCGGCTACCAGAAAGTCGAAGAAAAAGAGGTTCGACACAAGTTTCAAAAAGCATGGAACACTGAATTATCCCCAAATAAAGGCATGAAGATGCCCGAGATGATGGAATCCGCAGTTAAAGGTGATTTAAAGGCCATGTATATCATGGGGGAAAATCCAGTACACAGTGAACCAGATTCTAAAAATATCGTTGATGCATTGGAGAATCTGGACTTCCTGATCGTTCAGGATATATTCTTAACAGAAACAGCGATGCTAGCCGATTTAGTGTTTCCTGGAGCGTCATTTGCAGAGAAGGACGGTACATTTGCCAATGCAGACCGTAGGGTGCAGCGTGTCCGCCAAGCTATAAAACCAGTGGGAGATTCTAAACCAGACTGGCAGATAATCTCAGAACTCGCCCAGAAAATGGGAGCATCAACTGGATTTAATTTCACAAGAGGAGAAGAAGTTGCAGCAGAAATTGCGACTCTAGCACCTATTTATGGTGGTATGGTTTATCATTGCCTGGAAGATGAAAGCAGGCAGTGGCCCTGTTTGAGCGATGAACATGTAGGCACACCTATCCTTCATCAGGATGTATTTGCCACCAAGACTGGTAAAGCTAAATTTATACCACTCCATTACCGGCCTCCTGCAGAACTTCCAGATGAGGAATATCCATTAGTACTCACTACGGGACGTATCATTTACCATTACCATAGCAGCACCATGACAGCTGCAGATGAAAGCATGAAGAAATTGTACGACCTTGACCCGGTGGAGATGAATCCATCAGATGCAGAGAAGCTGGATCTAGTAGATGGTGAGCAGGTGCGTGTAATCTCAAGAAGGGGAGAAATTAGGGCTCCAATTAAGATAACTGAAAGATCACCGGAGAGTCTGGTTTTCATGGCCTTCCACTCACCTGAAACTAAAACCAATCTCATAACGAGTTCTGCTTGTGACCCAGTTACAAAAACACCTGAGTTCAAGTACTGCGCGGTTAGGGTGGAGAAGATTTAAAAAGGGTTTTTTTAAAAAGAGTTTTTTACAGTTGGTTTTAAATTATAGGAAATTATAGGTGGGATGAAATGGATATTTCAGTATCAATAATTTCATTGTTCATCACCAACTCATATTCCTAATCTCGTAGCATTTGCTTAAATAATTGTAGTATTGGCTTATTTATTACTTGCTTCTTCTTTACACGCATTGTAATAAGGTTCTCGATTAGTAATAGCCTCTAAAAATAGTTCTTCCAGTTCTTTATCTGAATATCCTTCTCGCATGGGTTCAAGTAAATCCACTAGATTGTCGTTTCTAAGCAGACAGGGCTTTAATTTACCGTTTGGTGTTATCCTGAGGCGGGTGCAATTTTTACAGAATTCGGTGTTGTCCATGGGTCGCACCACCTCGATTTCTCCGTTATCTACGAAGTACTTCTTACGATCCTGCATAAATGCGCGGGTTTTGATATCAGTTGCTTCTTCCCTTAACTGATCTTCAATGATTCCTATGTCGTAGTGGTAATCTTCGAAAAAATCGGTGTCTGGGCAGTTTTCGGTTTTTAGCAGTTCAATAATCTGCAAGATAGCCCCGTTTTCTTTACAGAACTGGAACATGTCCCAAACTTCGTCATGGTTCAATCCCTTCATGATCACCATGTTCACCTTTACTGGATACAGCCCTATTTCCACTGCCTTTTTTATCCCCTTTTTAACTTTCTCTAAGTAATTGCTCTTGGTTATGAATTGATATGTTATGGGATTTAAGGTGTCAAAACTTACATTCACCCTGTTTAAACCTGCATCCTTCAATTTATGGGAGTATTCTTCTAGTAGAATTCCATTGGTGGTTAGAGATACATCCTTAAAATTTAAAGCGGATATTTTACTTATTATTCCAATTATGTCATTTCTGATGAGTGGTTCGCCACCGGAAAGCCTTATCTTTTTTATACCCAGATTTTTTGCCACTCTGGATATCCTTTCTATTTCGTATGGCGTCAGCTCATATTCCTGTGGGATCACACCATCGTGGTGGCAGTAAAAACATCGGATATTGCAGCGGCAGGTTATGGATATTCGGAGAGATAAGATTGGCCTCTGAAAGGTATCGGTTTTTACTGTGGTATTTTGCCCACTTTGGGCTTTAGAATCATCCTGACCATCAGGGGTTGTGGAATTTTCTAGCCCACTTTTCACTGTAGAATTATTTTGATCCATGTTTAATTAACAACTCCACCTTTCCATGGGTTCCGTTTTCATCAGTTTTAAGAGTGCTTAACATGCCCATCATGGCCTTTTTTAAAATGTCCTGTACAAAGGGACTTAGGGGGATGTTTTTATCGTCAATGTAGAGTTCTAATTCGTCAAGTTTTTTCATTTTACATTTTTTTTCAGATGTTTCCCCTTTAATGATTGCCTGGGCCATGTCCAGACAGCTCTCGTAGCCGCAATTACCACAGTTTGCATAGGGAATTAAACTGTATGTTCTTTCCTCTATCAGATCGACTAAGGGGCCTAATTCTTCATCTTTCAAGTTAAAAACATCCACGGTTTTAATGGTGTACTCATCCTTTACTGCCGGGGTGGTTGTTATTTTAGGATAATTTGAGAACTTAAAACCTTCTATTATTAAATAGTCGAGTTCCCTAAGGAATTTGATGTCCTTTAATATTTTTTCTAAATCTATCTTTTCGTTGATTATGAAGGCTGTGCTGTGACCGGATCCTACAACCAGTTCTGCCCCTGCTTTTCTGTGTTTCCAAGTGTCTTTATCCTCCATATCCAGATCATGGTGGGTGTGTTTTATTGTACCAACCCGGTATCCCCTTTTTACCAGTTCCCTGACAATTAAAGTGACAAGTGTGGTTTTCCCTGTATTTTTGGTTCCAACAACTTCTAATATCTTCATAAAAATCCCTCTGGGGATATAAATAAATTTTTTCTAAAATTAAAGTTACATCAATGAAATTTTAAAAATGATGATCTTAATTTTGTGTCTGTCAACCTATTTAAATATCCATTTAAATGGATATTGTGAAAAGTACACAATGATATATAAATATTTTGTCTTGAATTTTACTAGAAATATATATAAGAATGAAAATGAAAGTGTAATCAACACACATGGTGTCCAAATGCCAAAACACATAGTATCAGGATTGAAGTATTTGACGGCAGTGGAGCTCATAAGAGAAGGGCTCAGTCAAAAGGAAGTTGCAAAAATACTTGAGATGGACAGATCCACCGTTTCTCATTATTTAAATGGCAGAAACTTATCATGGAATTCCATTGAAGTGGCGGAGATAATAACCAAATTCTGTCCAAAGGATTTTCTAACCTTGACCTATGCCCTTGTAAATGACAGTGAAAAAACAAGAATTATCGTTAAAACATGCTCCAAAAAAAGCTATGAAACAAACATCCAAGACTCTTGTATTGGATGTGGTTTATGCGTAGACACCTGTCTTTT
>DACB01000004.1:0-12412 GCA_002494495.1 Methanobacterium sp. UBA294 | reverse complement strand
TTTGCGTACAGCGAATTTCACCTGAAGAAAAACGTGAACTAACTTTCAAAGATGATGTATGTATTGGTTGCGGAATTTGTTCCAATATATGTCCAACAGAAGCCATAGAACTCAGCGACATTGGTGCTATAGTAAGAACCGGTGTTGATGAAGCAAAAATATCAGTAGATGAAGCTAAATGCGTACTATGTGGAATGTGTAGTTCAGCCTGTCCTGTTGATGCATTAGATTTAAAACTGGATGAAAAATCCATTAAAGAAATGGCAGAATACCCACAACTAATTAAATCGGCAGAAATTAGCGACGATTTATGTATCTACTGCAAAGCATGTGAAACAGCTTGTCCTCGAGATGCCATTACCATTGCCAGGATATTACCAGAAAGATCTGATTTGGTAACTGGTGAAATTGAAATCGATAAAGATACATGTATAAGCTGTGGAATATGCGAAGAAATGTGCCCGGCAGATGCCATAGAAATGGAACATCACGAACCAACATCATCTGACCCCACAGTATCTGCAGATATAAACGTTAACAAGGATAAATGTGTTTACTGTCTCATATGCAAAAAATCCTGCCCAGTCGATGCAATAAAAGCTGTATGCAGAAGCTGCTCCTACGGTGATTATGATCTCAAAGCTGAAGATGCTGAAACTACAGGAAGTTCATTCATCGATGATGAAACATGTGTAAACTGCGGATGGTGCCAGGAAATCTGCCCAGTAGATGCAGCAAAAGTTGAAAAAGCATTGGAAGGTGAATTAGTCCTGGACCAGGATACGTGTGAAGCTTGTGGAGCATGTGTTGAGATTTGTCCATGTAACGTTTTATCATTCCCTGAAGATGAATTTGGTGAACAGGGCGATGTTCTGAAGGCAGATGAGTCTTTTTGTATATACTGTGGTGCTTGTGAAAATGTATGCCCAGTAGAAGCCATCAATGTTAAACGTACAGCTGTAAAACATACTCCTACCAAGTCAAAATCATGGGAGAAAAAATTATCAGAGCTTAAAACTCAGATTTAAGGTGATTACTATGGTAGAACTGAAAGTAGATCAAGATAAATGTCTTGGATGCGGAAATTGTGTGGTATCCTGCCCTGTAAATGGATCAATAAGTCCAGAGGTCGCAGGTGGACACGGACCCAAAAGTGAAGATGTAATCATGATGGTCGAAAATGGGTTAATAAAATTATTCAACCAGGACAAATGCGAAAAATGCGGAACCTGTCCTCTTTTCTGTCCAACAGATGCAATATACCTGGAGTAAGGTGTTATCATGACTTATATAGAAAAACCAAGCATTTCAAATGTGGTAAAATTTGATGATCCAGATGTGACTCAAGTTAAAAAATTAAAAGTGATGCTCAATACTGGAACCGACATCTATCAGGGCGCCTGTAAAAAAAGAGGATCAACTCTGAAAGATGAGTACCGAAAAGTAGCAGGTGTATGTTACATGGATCCCAAAGACATGGCCCGATTAGGAGTGGGAAATTGGGAAAGTATATTAGTAAAATCAGATTGGGGTGAAGTAGTATGTTATGCAGCCCACTCTAGAGACGCACCACACGAAGGAATGATATTCATACCTAAAGGCCCATGGGCAAACGTAGTGGTAAGCCCTGAAACATACTGCTGCAGTGATCCCACATACAAGGGAATCAAAGCCACAGTTGAAAAATCAGATAAAGAAGTACTATTAATGGCGGATTTAATGAGGGACGTTTACAAGAAATATGTTAAAGAAGGAGAAGAAACAGAAGAACTTCCTTCACTAGGAGAAAGTCCTGTCTATAAAAAAATAAGGAGTCAATAGAATGGCATATGAAGAACCAGTAAAAGATTATGATAAAATCGTAGAAAACTGTACTTGCGCATTCTGCGGAAGTAATTGTGACGATTTAGATATCCTGGTTAAAGATAACCATGTTGCCGGAGTCAGACACGCCTGCCGGTTGGGTGCCAGTAAAATCATGGAAGATGAAGACCAGAGACTTCTCGTCCCAATGGTTAGGGATGAAAACGGTGAACTGGTTGAAGTAGACTGGGACACAGCACTTGATAAAGCTGCAGAACTCATAGCCGGCTCAATAAGGCCAGTATTTTATGGTTGGAGTGAAACCTCCATTGAAGCCATGAAACCTGGACTGGAATTAACCGAACTAGTAGGGGCTGTAATAGACAACCAAGCAACAATTTGCCACGGACCAACAGTCCAGGCAGTTCAAAACGTGGGATACCCACTAATGACTTTAGGTGAAGTTAAAAACAGGGCAGACATGTTAGTTTACACAGGCAGTAATCCGATGAATGCCCACCCTAGACACTTATCCCGTTACACTACATATCCTAAAGGATTTTTCAGGAGACGAGGACGTTTTGACCGAACCCTGGTTACCTGGGATCCTAAATTCAGTGACACTGCAAAATTATCCGATATATGGGTACCATTTGAAGAAAATGGTGATTATGGATTTTGTAATGCTATAAGAGCTGTTTTAAAAGGCAAAGAACTAAAACAGGATGTCATATCAGGTATTCCAAAAGAAGATATCTATGAATTAACCGAAAAAATGAAAAACACCAAGTTTGGAGCTCTCTTTTTCGGACTTGGTTTAACCCACACCCTATCTAAACAGAGAAACATTGATATAGCCATTCAACTGGTCCAAGACCTTAATAAATACACCAAATGGGTGCTGTTACCAATGAGGGGCCACTTCAACGTTAACGGGTTCAACATCTTCATGTCCTATGAAATGGGATTCCCTTATGGAGTTGATTTTAGCCGAGGATACCCACGATACATGATAGGAGAAACCACCACCATCGACCTATTAAACAGGAGAGAATGTGATGTATTTATGGTAATTGCAGCCGACCCCGGCGCACACTTCCCAGGTGGGGCTTTAGCGCACCTGGCAAATATACCTGTTATACAGATTGATATACACTGGGGACCATCAACTGAGATGGCAGATGTTGTATTACCAGGAACCTTTATAGGGGTGGAAACAGCAGGAACCAGTTATCGAATGGATTCAGTCCCACTTTACATGAAAAAAGCAATAGATCCACCGGAAACCTGTAGAGAAGATGAATGGATCGTGAATGAATTACTCCAGAGAGTTAAAAACATTAAGGAAGCAAGTAAATAAGGTGATCTCATGGAATACATACTCAAAAATGGTATAGTATATGATCCAGTCAATGAAATAAATGGAGAAAAAAAGGACGTAATGTTCAGGGATGGTAAAATAGTTAACAGCGTATCCGACAGTGCCAAAATATTGGATGTTACAGATAAACTGGTTATGCCAGCAGGTGTAGATGTACACTGCCATCTTGCCGGTCCTAAATTATGTGTTGGGAGATTATACAGACCTGAAGATGAAAGGAAAGGTGTTAAACCTAAAACAGACATAACCCGGGCAGAAACTGGATTTTCAATACCTAGTTGTCCAGCAACTGGATATAGATTCTCAAGGATGGGTTACGGAACAGTAGTAGAAGCAGCTGTACCACCATTAGAGGCAAAACATACCCACGAAGAAATAATCGCCATACCCAACATTGACATCCCGCCACTGACATTATTTGGTAACAACTGGTTTGTAATGCAATTTGCCAAAGAAGGCAACATAGAGGATTTAGCTGCATTTGTTTCAGCATGGTTAAAAATAACCAAAGGATACGGTGTTAAAATTGTGAACCCCTGCGGAAGTGAAGCATGGGGATGGGGAGGAAATGTTCATGGTATTGATGATCCAGCCCCATACTGGGATGTAACCGCCAGAGAAGTCATCAGAGCATTAGCACAAGCAAACGAAATGTTAGGATTACCACACTCCATACATGTACACCCCAATGATCTAGGACACCCTGGAAACTTCCCAACAACAATAAACACCATAGACTGTATGAAAGATATCAAGAAAAACAGTGAATACAGAAACCAGACTATCCATCTAACCCATGCACAGTTCCACTGTTATGAAGGAACCAGCTGGAGAGATGTTACATCAGGAGCTCAACCAGTAGCCGATTACATAAATAAAAATGATCATGTAACCATGGACCTTGGAGCTGTTACACTTGATGAAACTACCACCATGACTGCCGACGGACCAATGGAATACGATCTCTATGAACTCACCGGCCTGAAATGGGCAAACAAAGATATCGAACTGGAAACAGCATCCGGACTAGTTCCATTCATATATTCAGGCAGAAACCCTGTCCATTCACTTCAATGGGCGATTGGACTTGAATTAGCCCTTATGGTTGAAAATCCATGGCAGGTAGCCTTAACCACTGACAGTCCAAATGCAGGTCCATTCATAAGATATCCAAGAGTTATATCCTGGCTGATGAGCAATAAAAGAAGGATGGAAATGATGGACAATAAAGAAGTACACGGCTGGGCAGCTAAAAAATCAGCATTAGCCACACTCGACCGGGAGTACGACTTCTACGACATTGCTACCATCACCAGAGCAGCCCCATCCAAAATATATGGATTTGAAGACAGAGGAAATCTAAGTGTGGGATCTCTGGCAGACATAGCAGTCTATGACCTGGAACCAAACAATTTCGATCCAACAGTAAACGCCGCAGCAGTGGAAAATGCATTCAGCAATGCGTTATACACCATAAAAGATGGTGAAATACTGGTCAAAGATGGTGAAGTCGTTAAAGTAGTCTCCAGTAATCACGTACATACAGAAGTACAGGGCTTTGAAGATCAAGAGAAAAGGATTCTTGAACAAATCATGCCCATGTTCAACAAGTACTACACCGTGAAATTCGAAAACTATATAGTACATGACCACTACGCAGAGCCTTCAACCGTATATAAGGTAAATGCAAGTAAATAGAGGTGTTAACTATGAAACAAATAACCTTAACTCCAAAAAAATTCTCCAGCATCGCCCTGGAATTCGATGAATTAATTCCAGATGAAATATATGGCTGGAGTAAGGAAGACTTTGAAAGATATGAAGTACCTGTAGGTAACACCAGGTTTCCATTAACTGACTACTACGAGATTGAAGTGGAAGGGGAAGCCGAGTCACCAGAAGAGGTAAAATTAACTATTGATGGAGACGCTGGCAGAGTTAAATATATCGGATGTAAAATGGGTGCCGGTGAAATCATAGTAAATGGAGATGCAGATTTACAGGCCGGTGCAGAAATGACTGGAGGTTCTTTAACCATAAATGGTAATGCCGAAAGCTACGCTGGTAGGGAAATGAAAGGCGGAGAAATTACTATCAAGGGCAATGTCCGAGAATACGCAGGTACCTCTTATATTGGTGAATGGAGAGGTATGAGCGGAGGTAAAATAACCATCTATGGAAATGCCGGTAAACAGCTCGCCGATGCAATGTCTGGCGGTGAAATACATGTCCATGGAAACTGCGATATACTGGCCGGTATCCACATGACAAAAGGTTTCATCCAGATTGATGGCGACGTTACCCGATGGCCAGGCGGTCAGATGAAAAACGGCGCTATAGTCGTAAACGGAAGACTGGAAAGACTACTGGAAGGTTTCGAACTAGATGGAATAGTAAACGACCCAGTTGTTGAAGGCAGAGAGTTCACAGGTAAATATATCAAATACATTGGTGACATCGGAGTAAACGGAAAAGGATCTTTATTACTTAACGCAGAGAAAAACAGACACCATCTCTAAGTTAAAAAGAATCCTTTATCCCATTTTTTTATTTTTTTTAGATTCAAAAAGATTCAACCCCATTTTTTTTATAGATTAAGTTTTTATCATATCAAACTAATTATTATAATGAAATTATTATTTCATATCAAAGGAGAAATTATTTCATATCAAAAAAATTTCTAAAGCAAAGATTCGACGGCGATGATAACATGGAAGAAGAAATTAGCCTTAGTTGTGATGATGCATTAAACTACGTGAAAAATAACGTAAATACCTACGATACCATAGAAATCTCATTC
This sequence comes from Methanobacterium sp. UBA294, assembly GCA_002494495.1. Lineage (GTDB taxonomy): Archaea > Methanobacteriota > Methanobacteria > Methanobacteriales > Methanobacteriaceae > Methanobacterium_A. The sequence goes on along the minus strand of DACB01000004.1, from coordinate 6,428 downwards.
AACAGGATATATCTTCCAGGTGAAGTACTGGATATTGATATAGAAGAGAAAGGCGAGATAGAAAGTTTAAATTTGATGATGCAGCTCAACGGTGAACTGGTAAACGATACTATCCAGTTAGATTTAGTGAAGATAAAGGATGATATCCTGGAAATACGACATAAACAGGATGAAAAATCTATTGTAATAACTGTTGAAGCTTAAGAATAGATTTAAATAAATAATTAAATTAATGTAATCAATAATAAAATTATAGTTAGAGGATTTATTATGGAGAAAAGAATGACCATGGACTGTGATGAGGCAGTCGAATACATTAGAACCAACGTGAAGAGATTTGACACTCTTGAACTATCATACCACCGGGTATTCACCCCGGGGGAAGTAGTAAACGTGGAAGAATATGACTGCGAAGATAGAAAAAGCTGTAGAGTAATAGTTCAGGTTGAAAGTGAACTGGGAAATAGTGTAGAACTGGATATGGAAGAAATAAAGGACGATTTAATTGAACTAAGACATATATCCAGAGGTGCTGAAGATTCCACCATCATCACCATCGAAGCTTGCGACCCTGAGATGGGGTGAATGTGTAATTTAAATTTAATTAATTTAAAAAATTAATTAATAAGTTTATTTAATTAAATCATTTTTTATTAAAAATAAACCCTATTTTTAATCAGATTTATATTTTAACCATTGCCAGAGCAGCTGCTTTAAAACCGATGTAAACATCTTTACCCAGGGTTAGGTTTAATTGTTCACGGGCATACTCTGTGACATCAGCTAATAGATTGTGTTTCCCGATATCTACAGTTAAACGCACTAAATGATCCTTAAGCTCCATTTTTACGATTTTTCCAGGGATAATATTCCTAACACTGGATTCCTGGGGTTCCAGCATAACAAAGATATCTTCAGGGCTTATCAGCACCAGGACACGGTCACCAACTTCAAAATCTCCCCGGACTGGTAGAATAATTTTCTCATCATTTAAATACATGATGGCAATTTTATTTTTGTAGTCTATTTCTTTGATGTTAGCTTCAATTTCGTTAACATCAGCATGCATTTTAAGTATACTTTCTACTTTTCTATACTCTTTAAGAATAGCTTTACCATCACTCGTGAGTTTGCTTTCTCCGCCCCCACCTTTTCCACCCCTCTGGGTAGATACAATGATACGGTTAAGTTCTTTTTCCAGTTCTTCAATATATTTCAAGGCACTACGGTAAGGAATTCCTGCCTGTTTAGATGCTTGAGTTATTGAATTACATTCATCTATGAATTTTAAAAGGGTAAACTTTTTTTTGTCAATCAATATTATGTTATCATTAAATTTCAAACGATACTGTGGCCCGTCTTTTGATCTGTTCACGATACGGCCTCCTGACTACTATTTCCTACACATTTAATTCTATATTTTTTAGTTTTTAAATGTTTTAGGTGGGATTATTGTAAATTTGAAATCCTGCATCAGAATGCATGTACAGCAGTTGCCTTAAAATATGTCCAGACATGACTTCCAATATTCAGTTCCATATCAATAAAAGATTGGCGAGTTAAAAACACTATGATAGGTTCTCCAACATCAATAGTTAATTTAATTATTGCCCCATTATCACTTATTTCAGTAATTTTTCCTTCAAAAACATTCCTGGCACTTGTTTCAACCTTCTTATTGGACAATATAATATCTTCAGGTCGTACAGTTACATGGACCGGTCCCACTATTTGTTCGGTGGTGTAGATGGATATGTTCTCGGTGTCTATCACGGTCAATTTTTCCCTATATTTACTGGCCACACCTTTAATTATGTTCTCCACCCCAACGAAATCCGCCACAAATTTGTCCTTGGGATGCCTGAAGATTTCAGTGGTATCGCCCACTTGTGAAATCTTCCCTTCCTTCATGATTGCGATACGATCTGCTAGTGACAGGGCCTCATCGAAATTGTGGGTAACATGAATCATGGTTATATTAAATTTCTGGTGAAGTTCTTTCATCTCATGGGTTAAACCGTCTCTGGTTTTCCTATCCAGGGCACTCAAGGGTTCGTCCATAAGTAAAACCCTTGGATTTATTATCAATGCCCGGGCTAACGCAGTACGCTGCTGTTCACCACCACTTAAAGTCCTTGGCAAGCGATGCGCCAGATGATCGATACTTAAAAGTTTCATCATATTATCTACCCTCTCCTTAACCTCCTTTTTATCTACTTTCCTCATGTTAAGTCCGAAGGCGATGTTTTCAAATACAGTCTTATGGGGGAACAACATGTAATTCTGGTATACAAATCCCACACCCCTCTTCTCCAGGGGAGTCCATGTCACATTTTCACCATCCATGTAGATGTCTCCGGAGTCAACCTGCCAGATCCCCGCAATTAGCTCTAAAAGCAGAGTCTTACCTGAACCACTAGGGCCTAGAATAACGAAATATTCACCCGTTTTAATATCGAGGTTAACATGATCTATCTGAAATTCATTCCAGTCCCTACACAGGTTTTCAATCTTTATCATAAGTTTTCCACCCACTGATGAGTAATCTGACTATTAAGAAAAGAATTAAACATACTGATATTAATAGAACGGCTACTGGTATAGATTCTGTTAGACCAAAATCTACAAATCGCCTGTAGATGAGTATGGGAGCAGTAGTTGGATAATATGCCAAAATTACAATTGCTCCGAATTCGCTTATGGCCCGGGCCCAGCACATTATGGACCCAACCACTACATTCCTCAAAGCTAATGGTAGCGTTATTATAAAAAAGGTTTTCAAGGACCCCGAACCTAAGGTTCGCGCGACTTTTTCCATCCTGGGGTCAACGCTTTCAAATCCTTCTCGGGACGAGTTCACTACAAAGGGAGAACTGGCAAAAAGCATGGCCACAATTATCCCTGGAATAGCGTCGTTGAATGTAAGACCTATATGTGAAAGTGGCGCTCCAAAAATTCCGCCAGGATTAAAAACCAATAAAAGGATTATACCAGTGACGGTGTGGGGAATTACCAGTGGTACGTCAATTACAGATTCAACAAATCCCTTTCCCCAGAAATCATGCCTGGCCAGGAGGTAAGCTAGTGGCACTCCACATAAAAGGGCAATGATTGTTGCTGCCAGTGCACAATAAATACTAAGGAACAAGGCACTTACCACTTCCTGGTCCTGCAAGTTGCTTAAAAGCACCTCAGGATTTGCAGATACAATGAGATTAACAATGGGGATTAAGACAAAGAAGAATAGGAAAGATCCCATTAAAATAAAGAAAATGGTGGTATAATCTAGCTTTCTCATATCAATCGTTAAAAAATTAGTTCGACATTCATATAAATGTTCTACGTTTTTCTAAAAAAATAAAAAAAAGAAGGAATAAGGTTTTAAATCAGGCTATGATGTAATATATTGATTAAGCTGATTAGGAATACCTGCTGAATCAGTGGTAGGAACTGCTGGTACTAATGGATCAATAAAGTTATCCTGTGATATGGTGTTACCTTCATTGCTGAGTAAGAGTTCCATGAATTCAATTGCTAGGTCATTCTCTGCAGCATCGGTTAGAATGGTGATCCCATAAACGATTGGTGTCAGGGTGATTGTCTTAGTTTTATTGCTACCTTCTAAATCACTGAACTGTATCAACTGTATAGTTTTATAGTCTGGTTCAAATTGAGTGTCTGAAAGTTTAAGTTCATCAGGGAGTTCCAGATATTTAATATTACCTCCAGCTTGCTGGGCATCACTTTTGTACACAAATACGTAGTCAACAGAACCTGACTCTAACAGGGTCAGTGTATCCCTCACATTTGGTCTTGATGTTACCTTGTCTGTTGGGGCCAAGTTGTTGGGACTGTTTATGACGAAACCTGTATCATTGGCTTCTGAGGTGATGGCTGTGTTGGACTCAATCAAGGTTTCAAATATGGTGTCATTATTGTAATGTTTATTTGCAAGCTGCATCATCATCACCGCACGATATCCTGCAGGTGCAGAATTTGGATCAGCTATTCCGAATTTTACATCATCTTGTGCCAATATTTGATACCAGTTGTCAGCGTTTATCTGGCTAGCGTTAGTACTTTGGTCTGTGTAAGCTATTACCATTTCGTTTTTCGCATACTTCAGGTTCCAAGTGGTAAAATCTGGCATTAAACTCTTATCAATAAGACCATAATCGGCTGATGCCATTATATCTGGCTTTTTGTTCAGCTGGGTTATCTGGCTAATTAAATCACCACTACCGCCATATTGTATCTGTACTTTGACATTGGGGTGTCGTTTTTCAAATTCTGCAGCAGTAGCGTTCATGGAATTGGAAAGACTGGAAGCTGCCATTATGGTCAAGGTACCATTTTGTGAAGTAGGAGATACAAAAGATGTGTATCCGTAAACACCAATAGCAACAACTGCAATTACTATGATAACCATCGCTGCAATCGCTTTATTATTCATAACTTAATCCTCCTAAATGTTTAATTTAATAATGTGCGAAGTGGTATTAAATACGTTTCGATTATAATACTGAAGAATAATAATCCTTCAATTTAATTTTATAAATAAAAAAAAGATATTAGACAATATTTACGTAAACTATCAAAATTTATGTAAACATATACAGTAATGGAATTGTAGATTTTATTATATAAAATAAAACTCGTTAATAATCGTAGATTATAGCAACAGGATCAGAATATTTAATCAGATGAATAACAACCTTTACAGAGGTCTTCATCATCGTATCGGACATAGGACTCACCACAATCCTTACAGATAGCCACATCTTTTTTGTTTTTCACAGGTACTGGCATATCTACAAATTTCCATGTGTAAACATCCTCACCCGCTTTAATGAGCTCGGAAATTGCCTCTTCATGGGAAATTTTTCTTTCATTCATATACCATGCATGGAAAACTGGATAATTCACAGTTTTTTCAGGATCCAGGATTATCCGCACTGCTTTAACACTTTTTGCTCCTGGTTCAGCTGCCTTGTTAATGGTCACTGCCATCTTATCATAATCAAGCATTTTCAGACCTTTATTTCCCACTGTACATCCGCATAATATCTGGAACGGGTCTGGCAGACAGTTAAATGTTTCACATGTAACATAAACCTTATCATCTTCCTTGATATCTAATAATTTCCGGGCTATCTGCAGGATTTGCAGCCCAATAAATGCCCCAGTACTTAGATAGCCATGGAAGGGAATAATTTTCTCAATTTGGTCTAACATTTCAGGGTCGTCAATTTTTGCAATTATTTCATCCAACTTAGATCACCATCAAATTATATATGAGTACTTAGATTTTATTTTTTGCCCACGAGACTAAAATCCATTTAGAGTTACTTTGGGAATAGGAGAAGCCGCCATCAGGTTCTTTAACCATTACTTTGGAAAGATGTTTTTTAACCAGGACTTTTTCATCTTCATTCATTTCCCCTACTCTCCATTCGATTCTATCAAGGGCTTCTTCCATATTAGAATAGAAATTTCGGGTATCTGATTCAAGGGGTACTGCATTTGCCAGTATACCCATTTCCTGGAGGATATTTAATACGATTGTGTAGTGGGGATGTTTGTGGGTTTCCCTTCTCAGGAGCTTGGAAATCTCGTTTTCAAATTCACGGTTACCTTCTCCCCAGAGGGTTAGGTAGACATGTTTTTGGGAAATTTCATTAATTTTTTCCAGTTCTTTTTGAATATCAGGGATGCCGTTAAGGGATCGTGAAGCCAACACAACTTCGTGGGGACCGATTTCAGAGGTTTTGACATCTTCGATCCGTTCATTGAGTATTTTTATGTTGGTCAATTTTTCTGCGGTTGCCTTTTCTTTTAGAATATCTAACATCTTCACGGAACTATCTAGTGCAGTGACTGATTTAGCTTTCTTTGCCAGGGGAATGGTAATTGCACCGTTTCCACAACCAATATCGAAAACAGTGTCTCCTTCTTCTATTTTTATCTTACTAACCAATTCTCTGGGATAATCATCTTTCTCCATCCACTGATTGAATTTTGGGGCAATATTATCCCAGGATTTAGAATCATCCTTATGGGGCATCTTTAGAACTGTTTCTTTCCAAATCGTGTTCCAATGGGTTTTAATCGGTTTTTCTCTATCTATGATTCTATCATTTTGATTCATTTGGCTTCACCTAAAATGCTCCAAATTTGGTTTATCTAACTTGAATATATAAGCATGTTGCCATAATTTTTATGTAAATGCTTTAAAAATGTTTAAAAGAAAAAATAAGGGATTATATTAATTATTTACTCATAGTAACGTAATTTGGTAGCCTATTTTTGGATACGTAGAAGTTTACAACTTGGCTATACATGTAAACTATGTATTTAAATTGCATTTTCCCCAAGTTAGTAGATATGAAGTTAGGAGAGCGTCCATTGGTGTTTATGAATTTTTGAAT
>DACB01000009.1:187-17365 GCA_002494495.1 Methanobacterium sp. UBA294 | reverse complement strand
CCAAGAATACCTAAAACCGAACCTTCATCTATCTCAATGTTGATATTTTTAAGAACATCGACATCTTTAAATTTTTTAGAGATATTTTCTATTTCTATAAAAGACATGTTACCACTCTCTTAATTTTCTGTAATTTCAATTATAAAATTTAATGTGATTGGAAATGGAATTTCATTAATTATTTATATTATTATGTTTTTTTCATTTGAATTAACAGTATATATATCAACAATCTTATAGATTTTGCTGATATTACCATTTTCCTATGGATAACCAGTTTCTAATGTGGACAGATCAAAGGGAACCTCACCTTTTATAAGGGCCCTGGCAATTGAAAATCCATCCGCTCCTGCACTCATCATTTTATTCGCTGATTCACCATCTTTTATGGAATTATTTCCAATTAAAAATATATCTGTACCATCTTTAATAGCAGAAATGATGTTATGATCTGCATGGGGATGGTCTGGTTTCATTGCATCCACGTGGAGAAAATCTGCACCTGCATCTTGGATTAATTTAGATACAGCTATGATATCTGTTCCTGTTACGTTAGCGCGGATCTTTACTGAAACTCGGCATAGAGCGTTATTTACAACTTCACTGGTGAATTTATATAACTTATCAGGGTGGTTGAGAAGAGACTGCCCGCATCCTAATTCCATTATCTCTGGCTGTCTGCAATGTGCATTTATCTCTACCACATCCACGCCGGGAAGCTTTGAAATATCTATAATGGATGAAGGGGTAGTGGAACGTAGGTTTACAGAAATCATACCCTTCCATGAATTATTCTCCCTGATAATTTTGATTTGCTGCTTAATATGGTTTGATATATCATATAATGGGATGTCAAATTCTGATCTTCCCCTTTGAATTATTCTCTCACCAGCATCTATTGTTAAGGCATCTATATTGTAACCTCCTATGGTTACCATATCAAAGCCTTTTGGTGCTAATTTACTGCAAAATAGGCCATCTGTGATTCCAGCCATAGGAGCCAAAACTTTCAATAAACCCTCTCCAACAAAATATTAGGAATACAAATAAAAAATATTAATAATATTCAACTGGACCCATGGATGAAATAATAGTAAATTTATTCCTTGTTTTTCATCACATGAACCAGGTCGTAGGTGAAACCGCCCCTTATCTCTTCAAGAGCGAGGTCGGCTAAGTTAGCTGCTTTTTCAGCGGTAGGTGCTTTTCCAACACCAGCCTTCAGGGCGATGTTTATTTCGTCCTCAATTTCTTTGATGATCTTTAGGAGGCCTTGTGGTTCCAGACCGTTACAGGGAGACATGAAGTTGTCTCCTCCAATGAAAAATAACAGCGAACCTTTCTCGATTAACTTTTTCATAAGGAAATGCTGGACCCGATTAACAATGAAAGAAGTATCATAAGCAGGTATAATATCAGTTAAAGTATCAGTTATACCGTTAATATCGATGTGTGCAATTTGTACGAAGCTCTCATCCAGTTTAGCCATGCTGTCAACGGCAAGAACCTCTGAGCGTTCATCGGACTGGGCACCGCCAAAGTTCTGCAGGATATTGGTGGCTTTTCTTTGAGCTTCATAGGGCGTTTCTGAAGCGCCAACACCCATACTTACGGTTATGGGGTAGCGGTTGCCTATGGATTTCTGAATTCGGAGGTGATCCTCCATATCCACCCCGTTGGTTACAGCCAGCATGTTATCAAAGCGGGTGAAAAATACCAGCCCACCTTTGGCTGCAAACTGTCTCTGCAGGTCAGCATACAATTCTGATTGTAAAATTTGAAGATCTGCCTCTGCTCTGGGGGTGGGGGTCACGGTCCAGGGGCCGTAATTATCGATCTGAACTAACGTCATCTGAATCATTTATTTTTCACCCAAAATATTTCTGGCTAACATCATTTTATCCTCGATGTTGTTCATATTGGTGTTTGTTACAACGACCTCTTTTATTAGTTTTTCTATTTTCTTCTTCTTCTGATGATCCTGATCATCGATATAAAATTTGTCTAGAAAATCCTGATACATTGAAGCCACTCCAAATGAGGATACTTCATGGCCCAGAGCATGCATGAAAATACCTGCTGGTCCGCTAACCGGTTTATCACCGATTATAGGGGATACAGCAACTACATATGAATTTTTAAGTGCATCAAGGACACCGTTTGCAGATAATATGGGACCGATGGAAGTCACAGGATTGGAAGGTCCAATTACAACCATATCCGCATCCTCAATTGATTCTATAATCCCTGGTGCTGGATCAATTGTTGTATATTTAATATCCAGAACATCTGGTTCACTCTTCTGCCCTATGAGGAATTCGTGGAATTCAAGTTTTCCAGAAGGAGTTACTATGTCAATATGGGGGTCCTGGTTGGTCATGGGAATTATTTGGGATGTAATACCCAGTTTTTTCCTCTGTATATCAATAGCTTTGTCTAGAGAATATTTTTTCAAAAGCAGAGTTTTCTGGATTTTAATTGCACGGTCTTGATCTCCGATTCTGAGAAGTTCCTTGCATCCGATCTCCTTTAAAGTTTCATGGGTTATAAATGTATCATCTTTAATACCATACCAGGTTTCCTGGTTTATGATCCCGGCCAGGGTGTACATCACCGAGTCCAGGTCTGCCGCCACGTAAACCCCTGAAAAATAGGAATTTTCCAGTGTATTAACCACCACAGTTATTTCTGCCGGGTCTACCAGATGAATGATACCTTGCAGGAGTTTAGGGGTGCCGGTTCCACCGGAAAGAATGGTTATCATCTTCTAATCCTTTAATAATCGTTAAATAATTTAGGGCCGGAAAACATCATATTTTTTTGGCCTTATCAATGGTTTGATATTTGAAGAATTGTTTTTAAGATTTTTAGGGTAGTTAAATCCTCTAATTAATACCACAGGTATCCCCTCATCAGCTTGCCCCATCACTATAGATGCTGCAGATGCTAACTCATCTGCCACAGCCACAGCAGAAGTCTTAAGCTCACGATTAAAGAGATCCTTCTCACCACTCCTATCCCACAATGGTTCCAAACCCGATATACCGATGGCCACCCCAACTGCACCTTCACGGAAAGCACGACCCTGAGTATCAGATATTATGACGGAAACGTCTTTTCCTGTTTTTTCCTGAATATTACTCCGGATTAAAGATGCACTTTTATCAGGGTATTCTGGCATGGGAGTGGCCAAACCTTCACCCACATTAGATTCATCAATACCTGCATTGGCGCAAACAAAACCATGTTTAGTTTGGGAGATAATGAAGTTCGGACCAACCTTCATCACTTCATCCGACTCCTGAAGGATAGCTTCAACAACTTCTGGATCCTTACCTGTTTTTTCTGCCAGTTTAATAGCTTCAAAACTTGGTTTTAAGTCTTTTAATTTAAAAATATGTCCTTCTGATTTGGCTATGGCTGTTTCAGCTATAACCAGGATATCATCATCGTTGATTTCCATACCCATATCAGAGATGGCATCCAGTATAAACTCGCCTAAAAGGTCTCCTTTGTTTATCAATGGTATTCCGGTGATTCCGATTACTTTAAATTTCATGTTCGTTGTTAAAGAAGTTATTTTCCATTTTATATGGAGCTAATACTCCATTCAGCACTTCCGAATGCTGCAGATGAAGTAATTGGGTTGGTGAATTCAGCGAATTTCCCTTTATTCAGTATGAACTGTGCTGCATCCTGGGCATTTCCCGCATCAAAATCAACTTCTTGTGGTGTAGTGTGTTCGTAGGTTGCGATATATGCAGATTTACCCTCCGGCACTTTTTCCACTATCAGGCTTTCATGGGTCACTATCCCCAGGTATGCTTCACCTTCAAGGGTAACCGTCCCTGCTATACGTGGAGTGTTATAATCATCCTTCTCATAATCCATGGTTAAAAGAGATAATGCCAGTGAGTCCCGGATACTCATTCCAGAAGCAATTTTCTCGGCAATTACATCTGTATGGGATCCATTTGATACTACAACGATATCGCCCACTATTTTAATACAATTATAGGCTATGTATGGATTTTTAAATACATCGGTTTCGAATCCTTCCTTTGGCACGATGGCCACCCGGTCATCATAGACCTTGGTCATTCTATTGGGGAAAGAACGACTGGAAACTCGGTATGAAGCGAATTTTCCCATATCCGTACTTCCCACACTTAGTATTCTACCTAGATACATGGTTTACCACATTCTTTTTAGTTTTAACAGTTAGGGAAATTTATATATTAATTTATTTCATGTAGTTTTTTATTTCATGTAGTTTTGTAGTTTTCTTCTATTCTATTTACAGTTTCCCAAGATTTACGAACAAACTCTGGTAGATCTGGATGGCTGTTCTTTATAAATTGTATGGTTTTGGGGTCACTGGGGTACCCGGACCCAATATCCTTATATTCCTTCCTTATTTTGAGTATTTCATTGTCCCGTTCAACTTTGGCAACAATGGAAGCCGCCGCAACCACCACATATTTATCATCTGCTTTATGTTCGGTGATTATATTTATATCAGGATAATATCCTTTTAATTCGGTTTTAAACCTGTTTGGTTTGATATCAAAACAGTCAACAATGCAGGTGTTGGCATCTGATTTTTCTATGATCTTTCGCATGCCTAATTTTTCAATCTGGTTCAAGTTCACTTGGTTTGCTCTTAAGATGTCAATATCATGGGCTGGGATTTTAACCAGATGGTAATCAGTGATTTTCCTGATCTTCCTGGAGAGAACAACCCTTTTTTTAGGGGATATCTTTTTAGAATCCTTTACTTTAATCCTTTCTAAAAATTTAATCCTATCTTCTTCAATTACAACTCCACATAATACCAGAGGTCCTAAAACAGATCCTCTGCCTGCTTCATCGATTCCTACAACCTTCATATTCTCCTTTAAATGTATATTTTAAGGAATAATAAGAATTTTACTAAAATAATTTTTCGAATTTTTGTGGGGATTAGTAAAAAGAAGATCTGATGGATGAAAGGTTGATGTATAAAAAAAGTTGATGTATTTAAAAAATATCTGTTAAAAGTGATATGTATAAAAAATAGGAAAGAAGTTATTTGATTATTTCATTGCTTTTAATCTAACTTCTGGTTCCAGTGCCCTAGGTTCTGCAGCTACTATGGCAGCACCTTTGGCAACAACTGTCATAGGGTCGTCTGATATATCAACAGGCACTCCTACTTCTTCGAATATCCTTTCTTTGAGTCCTTTAAGCTGTCCTGTTCCTCCCACAACGATTGTTCTGTTGTAGATACCGGAAATTAGTTCAGGGGACATTCTTTTTAGGACGTTAGATAATGCTTCAATTAGTTCAACTATCAGGGGTTCTGCAGCATCTGCAATTAGATTTGAGTCAATTTCCACTTTCTCTGGTTTATTGGTTTTCATGGATTTTCCAATGGCATGGGTGAGGGTTGGCTTCATTTCTACCTGGGAATGCACCATTCCCACTTCTATTTTTGCTTTTTCGGCTTCATGGATTCCAATTTCTACATCGAATAATTCTTTAACTTTAGATACGATATTATCATCGATATTGTCTCCACCGTGTCTGATAGTTTCGATATCGGTGATTCCTCCCAGGGATATAACAACTATATCACTTGAACCAGCGCCCAAGTCAACAACCATGGTACCATCTGCATCAGCTATGGGTAGACCTGCGCCTATGGCGGCTGCTAAACCTTCGCTTATAACTAAGACGAAGCTAGCACCAGCATCTTCTCCTATTTCTGCAACAGCTTTTTTCTCCACTTCTGAAGCGTCTCCAGGGATACCAATTACAATACGATCTATTCTTTCCATAGATTCCCCAGATCCCTGTTCCATGGCATTTACTAGAAGTGCTTTAGCCTGGGCTATGCTTTCTATAACTCCCATTCGCAATGGTCTGACTGCGATTATATCTTCAGGAGTTCTTCCTAACATTGCTTTTGCGTCTTCTCCTACAGCAAGTACATATGAGGGGTCTTCTTTTTTTACCGCTACTACAGAGGGTATCTTATACAATTCAAATTTATCTCCAGATGGTTTTGCAACCACGGTATTAAGAGTACCCAGGTCTATGCCTAAAGTATTTGTTAAAGCTTGCTTTTTATCATCTTCATTTTCTTCTGGTTTACCAAAAAGGTGCAATATTTCAATCCTCCTTCAAAAATTTATTGAATTCTATAAAGAATAGTTTATTTCTCCGTGAAAGTAATTTGATTCCTTCTATATCCTTCTCATCTGCAGAGATCAAAACAGTTGATAGTGCTACATCAGCCACTTTAAACAGTGGGTTGAAGGTTTTTTTTATGAGGGATGGCATTTTATTGGTTAAGGAAACGTCTGTTTCAATGAATCCAGTGGTCTGATCCTCAAGTAAAAATTTAAAGTTTAAATTGCGCTTTTCACCATCACCCATGAATTTTTTAACATGGTTATCCATTCCCACTAGTAGAATCAGGTTAGATTCATTTTTAGTATAATATGGGGCAATTTTAAGATAGGCGCCACCTTCTTCCTTGCAGATAAGGGATAAATCTCTTATCTTATTTTCATCACCGTAAAGCATTAAGAAATCGAATTTTTGAGTTACAAACGACTCTTTGGATGTTATGTGTTCTCTACATAAAATTGTAACTCTTTCCTTATCCAATATAGCTTCATATGATACATTATTTACCATTTCTTCGCTACCTGCTATCACGCACCAGATTTTATCTGCGTCCTGCATGGTAGATACTTTTGCTGCTTTTCGCAACGTTTTAATCTTATTTTCTATCATCAACTACTCTCTCGTTGTGTATTGATAAAATAGGTTAAAAGGGATAAGGTATATGAGCACAATTTATTTTTTATAAATTAAATTCAATAATATGAATATAAAAACCTAATGTTCCATAATGTTTCCTATTATATATTAAATATATTTTAATATGTTTTCCATTCTGATATTTATAAACTTTTATTTTTTAAAACTTTAGAACAAAATCATTTTAACTGGATTTCTTTAAATTTATTTTAATAGAAGCTCTACTATTTAAATATGAGAAAATATAATAGCGAATTAAGATATTTAAAAATATCGGGTTTTTATAATGAATATTAAAGAATATATAGCCCTTGCCGATTTAATTTCGTTATTCAATGCTTCTTTTGGATTTTTAGCCATTATTTCAGTATTAAACGGCGATTTAAGTCTTGCTGCAATGTTTATTCTCATCGCAGTTATATTTGATTCTTTAGATGGGTGGGTGGCCCGTAAGTCCAATAGGGTTGATGACTTAGGATTTGGAAAAAATATTGACTCCTTATGTGATGTGATTTCATTTGGTGTTGCACCGGGAATTCTTTTGTTTGCAGCATCCAAATCCTACTTTATCCCATACATTAATATACTAGTAGCTCTTTTAATAGTATTATGTGGGATTTTAAGACTCTCAAGGTTCAACGTACTTTCAGATTCTGGTACAAATTTTGGTAAAAGTAAATTCATAGGACTACCAATACCAACCACTGCGTTGATTCTCGGATCATTCTATCTCTCAGGAATATTCAATATAGGGTTGGCACTGATAATTATGACTGCAGTATCATTACTAATGATAAGTACAGTTGAGTATACCAAAATTAGGAATCCGATACTATTGTTTGTTGGTGGCTTACTGATAATATTAGCATGTTTGCCTCAGGAAATTTCTTCAGGAATTTTTAATCTTCCTGCAAAGTTTTTATTTATGTTTACGTTAATCTATTTAGTAGCAGTGCCTATTATGGCATATTATGCCAAACTTCACAGAAGTGGTCCAAATGTTTGATAAAATATTGGGAAATAAAGAAAAAGAAAATAATGCTCCAGACCTTCGTAAGAATAGGGAGGATACTGGGGCAAATATGAAAGGGCGCCTTAAAAACATGGTCTCCCGGGCTGGTGATAAGCCCAAGGACCAGAAGGACAAAATTAAGACTAACAGGGATGATGGAAAGAAAGATCCCACAGATAAGATACCCAGACCAATGCCGAAACCCCGTCCAAAAGACATGGGACGAGCCAGGCTGAAGTCACCAGATCAGAAAAAACCAGGCGGAAAACCTGGTGGAAGTGGCCTTGATAGATTAGGCGGGGCCGTACCAGGATTCGGAAGAAGATCTCCCGGTGGTGGGAAAGTTCCTGATGATGACCAGAGGACTCTGGTTGGAGCGGCAGTATTTGGAATTATACTCATCGTACTTGTAGGGGCTGGTTATTACTTTTTATTCTACGCACCATATCAGGGATCACTTCAAGATGCGAAGAATATGAAACTTGATGAAGTAGATACTTATTATAAAGGACCTTTAGCAACAGATCCTCAAAAATTATTGTTATTAGCTGAAATTGAGAGCTCTGTAACACCCGAGCAGGCTCTGGCAGTGGATGTTCTTGGACCCGCAACCACCAGCTGGAGAGCCTACCAGCAAAATCAGATCGAAACAAAAAAAGATCCCTATGGAAGGGTGATGCTCACCTACACTACTGAGGATGAAAAAGATCTGATAATGAAAGTAACAGATGCACAAACACTGGTTAACCAGGCTGATGCAAGTGTACTTGCAAATGTAGAGATAACCACGCCAGATACCGTAGTTATACCCATAAGATTGGATAGATTANNAGTACTACTACAAACAATACTACCACAACCACCACCACAAATGAAACCAACCAGACAAACGAAACTCAACAGCAACAGAGTACAGGGAGCACTCCGAATGTAGGTCAATCAGCCGATACGCCACTGGTTAGCGGGGCAACAGTTCTGGCAATTTTAAGGTCTATGGATACTCAAGATGCTTTTGATGCCAGTATAACTACCAGTCAAAGTATTGCCATCAACACACTGAATTCATCCGCTACTCGATCACAAAGTGCTTCATCTACTGGAATAGAACAACTTCTACAGGCTGGAGCTTCCAGGTCATGGGATGAAAATTCAATAAACGCCCTTCTAAATGCCTATGGTGTACGCTTAGACCAGTTTGAGAGGACATCCAACTTTGGAAATCTGGATTCAGAATACATGATCCTTATAGAAGTACCGCGTGATAAAGCCATGTATATTATACAGAATAATCAACCAGATGCAAATGCCATACAGTTGACCATATCAACTCAGTCTGCGCCGTCCTGGATGGTATCTGAACTTCACAAGATATATGGATAAAATAATTAAGGGGGTATATTTAAAGCAAAAATTTCAAGAAAGGAGAAAAAAATAATTAGGAATAATTACTTACTTATTATTATATACAAAAACTTTTGGTGACATGATGCCATGTCACTTTACAATTATATTATATCACATAAAAACGGTCATAATTATTAATCAAGGGAGAAAAAAATTAAATGGAGGTTAATTATGAATTTGGGTAAATCTTTAATGATTCTGGTACTTTTATTTTCCATTTTAGGAGTTTTTACATTTGTTAATTCTATGGCTGTTGTTTCGGCACAGAATGAAAGTCCTGGAGGAACTGATAGTCCTGGAGGGCAGACATGGATAGCTTATAATGCATCGAATGTGAGGATGACAGCCCTTACAGCCACAATCACACTCACCATTAAAAATAACAAGGACTACGTCCAGTACTTTAAGATCAGTCATTTATATACCGGTAGCTTACAGGAGAATCAGACTATTAAATTTATTGTTGATTGGACTGATCCCGTGGCAGAAAGAATGATTGACCCGGTTAGCCCTGAATTAGGGGGAGACTATGGATGGGCAATACAGGCTGGAGAAACAAAGACAGTTAAATTTAAAGTCAGTGCAACAGGACTGATGGGTAATGAACCATCCTGGATAGCTGATGCTGGTGCTGTTGATAATACATTCTGGCCAATAATACCTGATATGGGATTACAAGCATCCTGGTTTATGCCCAATGAAATAGAAATGCTGAATCCTAACCTGGATTTAAAATCATGGTGTGGAACCTTCACTTTCACAGCAACTAATTTTGCCAGCTATCCAGTTGCAGGATTAATAAGGGGGCCCATTATACCAACAGATTCGGCATTAACTTCCAGTGACCCACAAGCATTCGTGGACAATGATATAGCATTTAACACAAATGTGGCAGCATGGGACGTCCACATAGATCCGCAGGAATCACAAGGATTTACATATACCTATAAATGGCCAATAGTCGCTAATGGAACTCCAACTGGAAATGGACAATGTTTTGTACCAGCAACTGCAGCAAACAATACAACCACTGTACCTACTCAAGAAACAGGTTCACCCTATGGGCTTTTAGTCCTGGCTGTTCTCATAGTAGCAGCTGGCCTGGGATACGCTAAGTTCTTAAGGTAGGGAATATTAAAAATATACATGAGATTTTCAACGGCAATGATTTTAGTGGGGATGTTGATCATCTCCCTCTATCTTTTAATTGAAGTAGGATACTACTCCTATTCAACGAACGCAGACTCCAACCCCCAAGATACCCCATATTTAAAGATACCAAAAATTGGGGTCAACCAGAGTATAAATAATCAATCCGTTGATCATGGTATATATTTTGAACCACAATCATTCAAGCCCACCAATGGCACTACTATTCTTTTTGGACATAGAACGCTCCATGGGTCTCCATTTTTAAAACTCGACCAGTTAAAACCAGGAGATAAGATATATGTGGAGTGGCCTGGGATAGGAAATGTAACATATTCCATGGTAAATTCAACTATAGTCGATGCTTCCTATCAGATGCCTGTTGAACAGGGAAACAATCTTTTTTTAATTACCTGTTATCCATTAGGTTCCAATGCACAGAGGTTGATAATACAAGCTGAATATGAGACTATCATGCCCATAAATCAACCATCAGGATCTGTTGAGAATCCACAAATTTCCATGGGTATAATGCTAATATGTGCTTTATTTGTAGGGGGAATGATTTTAGGAAGGGTTTATCCGGTAGCCGAAGATAGAATATGGATATTTATAGCCACATTGGTGTTAACCCTGTTATTGGTATTCGCCTATTTTTATCCGGTACCTACAGATGCCCTTGAATCATGGTTATCTCAATTAAATCATATGTTAGAATTTTAGCCTTTACAATTAGGAAGTTAATCTCACAATTATGAAGATGAATGGTACAAATTTAGGGGATAATAAATGGATGTAGATGAAAAATATTTTAATAATATTTCCCAGAGGGAAAGGGCCATATTCGAAGGTGGAATAACTATGGGGGCTCTTTTTCATCAATTTGATGGAACACCAGTTAATTTAAAATCGGCTGAATCCCTGGAAAACGCCATAAAGGAAGCTATGGAACTCCAACCCTGTGTAGATAAAGTTGAAGTGATAATAAATCGTGAGATGCTGAAGGATATAGAAAATAAGTTTGAGTACACATCTCTCAATGGAAATATGCTGGATGTGAGAGTTGTGACTGTGTTTGGAAAGGAAAGGGTAGTTATAAGGATGAAATTCATTGATGAGCTTGATTATCCATTGATGTACATCGAGGAAATATGAAATATCACTTCTGCTCTACCTAATTTTATATTGTTAAATAAATAGGGAATTCATTTACTTATTTTAAGATATTCAGGAATTCAGTATTTCTATTCGTTATACTAATAATTTTAGCTTTTTATAACAAAATATAATAATCATAAGATATTATAAAATTATGCCAACCAGATAATAGGTGGGAACCAAATAATAGGTGGGAAATATGGATGAAGTTTCAAAAAAAACCGGTTTTAATTATAATAATTTTAATAGGTATAGTTATTTTATTTTCAAGCAATGTTTCTGCAGCTGATACCACTAAAGTATTGGTTACCTCAACCCAGGTAGATGCAGATTCTCAAAGCACGAACCCATCAACCAGTGCAAATGGTCGTTATGTGGCATTTGAATCCTTTGCTACCAACCTTGGTCCTGGAAGCAGCGGAAAAGGAATTCAGGACATATATGTCTACGATCATCAAACAAACAATACTGAATGGATAACCCATACACCAAACGGAGGGGCGGCCAATGGAAATAGTTACACCCCTTCAATAAGTGGTGACGGACGTTATGTTACTTTTGCAACAACAGCCACCAACTTAGGCGATGGTGGGAGTGGAAATGGAATAAAAGATATCTATCTTTACGATCGTGTCTTAAAAAAAATGAAATGGATAACACATAGTCCCACAAGAGGACCAGCCAGTAATCATAGTTCAGCTCCTGTAATTAGTGCTGATGGAACCACCATAGCATTTCAATCCACTGCTAAAAACCTGGGAACCGGGGGAAGTGAACACTATGTTTCTGATATTTACGTATATGATGTAACTTCAGATGCCCCAGACAACTACCCTCAATGGATTACCCATACAGTACGGGGTTACACAGCCAATGGGGGTAGTATGAATCCTACTATTAATGAAAATGGGCGATACACAGCATTTGAAACAATTGCCACTAATTTAGGGCCATTTGATTTTTTACATTATGGAAGTGGTAATGGAATTAAGGATATCTTCTGTTATGATCGTGTTACAGAAACTATGGAATGGATAACCGTAATCCCACCAAAAATAACTGCCGATAAATTAGGTGGAACATTCAACGATCCATTCAATGTGATTTTGAATATGAATCAGTTGGGGACAATATATTGGTCTTATGTTAAATTGGGCTATGGTGATGCCGGGTGGAATGTCTATGTTAATCCAGTACTAATTAATACAAATACTCATCTGTATTTCTATGGAGAAACATTAGGAGGTAGACTATCTGATTTAACATCTGAAAATTATATATTCCCAACGGTCAGTGGTAAACCGTCAGTTTGGGCCAGTCCTTCAACGGGTCAATATTACAATTTTGTAGATGTAAACTTGAAAATGGATTTACCAGGTACAATATATTATTCAATTAATGACTCATCTTACAATGCTTACACTGGGACTCTAACATTTGTTAAAAATACAGTATTAAGATTTTATGGTATTACTCTAGAAGATGTGATCTCAGATCCCGGAGTTGAAATTTACACTATCATTTCAGCACCGCTTAGCATAGGAGGTATTAACCCATCAATCAGTTCAGATGGATTAAAAATTGCTTATCAATCAGGTAATAGTATTGATATATATAGGGAATATATGCTATCACCAAATTATACAAAGGTAATTGTCCAAACACATGATAATATTTTCGTATATAATAGATTGAATGGTGAAAATAGATTAATAACTCAAACGATACTAGGCAGAGCAGCAAATGGTACCAGCGCCAATCCTTCAATTAGTGGTGATGGAAATTTCGTGGCTTTTGAATCCACAGCCAATAATCTGGGTATTGACCCAGATCAGCCATATGGTAGTAACATGCCTGGTGTTGTTTTCTATGATGATTCATTTAGAAGGGATATATTTGTATATAATCTCAATACCATAAGCTTATTCTATCTAAATTGGATAACCCACAGCACAATCTACGGCCCTGCCAATGGAAACAGCTACACTCCATCACTAAACGAAGATGGAACAGTATTGGCCTTCAGCTCACCAGCAAATAACTTTGGACCTGGGGGTAATGGAGTTTACAGAGACATATTCCTATTTGACAGTGGAATTCAAGTGTTATCAAACAAAAAAGCAGGAACATACAACAGTCCAATAACTGTGAATTTAACTTTAATCAATGGTCCAGGAACTATTTATTACACTACAGATGCAACTGATCCAAAAAGTAGCGGCACCAGAAGAATATACGAAAACCCATTTTTGATAGACACCACATCAATTCTAAGATACATCGCTGATGCAGATGGAATTTGGAGTCCCAGTTACCAACAGAATTACAAAATTAACAAACCTGAAAATGTGATTACCATTGCTCAGTTGAATTCTGCAGCTGCATTTGTGAGTAATTATTATGAAACTAACTCTAAGCAATTACCTTCCAGCGTTACAATCAACGGTGTAAGTTACAGCATGGCTCAGTTATTGTACTTGCTTACAACTGCCACCATCAATATGAATACAAACAATTTAAATTCAATTACAGCTAAAACAGTTAATGGAGCACCTAATCCCTCTGGAACTATAAAAAGTGGGAATATAGTGAAAGCTAATTACATCTCCTATGCTAAAAGCATTCAAACATTTATAAATACCAACGGACGTGCACCTAACTTCATTTCAACTACTCTGGGGAAAATGCAGTTTAAATACATGGTTTACATGTATAGTAAAGTTGTAAACTTCCATGTATCCAAGAACAGACTACCAAATTATGTGAGTCTAGATGCAAGTAGTTCCAGTAACCAACAGAACCCTCCTCAAAACCCGCCTACTAATGTGATTTCCATTGCTCAGTTGAATTCTGCAGCTGCATTTGTGAGTAATTATTATGAAACTAACTCTAAGCAATTACCTTCCAGCGTTACAATCAACGGTGTAAGTTACAGCATGGCTCAGTTATTGTACTTGCTTACAACTGCCACCATCAATATGAATACAAACAATTTAAATTCAATTACAGCTAAAACAGTTAATGGAGCACCTAATCCCTCTGGAACTATAAAAAGTGGGAATATAGTAAAAATAGATTACATCTCCTATGCCAAGGATATTCAAACATTTATAAACACCAATGGGCGTGCACCTAACTTCATTTCAACTACTCTGGGGAAAATGCAGTTTAAATACATGGTTTACATGTATAGTAAAGTTGTAAACTTCTACGTATCCAAGAACAGACTACCAAATTACGTGGCCATTAGTAAATAATTAACTTTTTTTCCTTTATTTTTCTTATTTTAAGGACTATTATTGTGAATTAACAAAACTGCTAATTTCATTAATAACTTGCCCCATAATAGATATTATGAAATTAAATGGAGGGATAGAATGGTAAAATGGGGACCAGTTATTGCGGGTTTTATCTTGGCAATAATACTGGGAAATTTATTTGCAATGTTCGGTTTAGGCTCTTATTTAGGACTTTTCATTGCCGGACTGATAGTTGGGTATTGGGTGCATGAAGGTGTACTGGGAGGTCTTTGGAATGCAACAGTATCTGGTGCTTTTGGATCCATAATTCTAGCAATATTGTTTATAATTGGAGGCACAATCTTCGGTGGCCTTGCAGGGTTTGCAGCAGGTCTTGCAACCGGGATAACTATAATTATAGTGGCATTAATTGCCAATATAATTTCAATGGGTATTGGTGGAGCAATTGGTGGATTGTTCGGTGGTAACTGATTAATAAAACACTAACAATTTTTTTATTTTTTTTTAATTTCAATCTTTTTCAAAAATAAAGAAAAGTGGGAGTATTAATTAAAACGGTGAAAATACCCCTACAAATACTAACCAGGCCAATATGGTTTTTGCAATAAAGCTTAATAGGATGTATACTCGTT
Organism: Methanobacterium sp. UBA294; assembly: GCA_002494495.1. Lineage (GTDB taxonomy): Archaea > Methanobacteriota > Methanobacteria > Methanobacteriales > Methanobacteriaceae > Methanobacterium_A. The sequence goes on along the minus strand of DACB01000009.1, from coordinate 1,940 downwards.
CTCCATAGAGATAATCCTTCCATTTGCTTATTCCCGCGTATTGTAGTATCATGTTAATGCTGAACGTGTTGAACAGTATGAAATAAACAAATATTATGGCGTATACGAAGTCAGGTGGATTGGTTTCACTTGTTGAAAGCGCTGAGATAAAGTATGCTGCAATAACTACCCAGGGGATAAATCCTGATAGACAGCCAACCAGATATGCTGACCAGTCTGTTTTTTTGGTGTAGTAGTTGATCTTCTCCATGAAAAGACCACAAAAGATCATCACGGCATTTAAAACAAAGATCATGACCAGAGACCATAAATCCCAGATACCAACAAAGGTAGCGAGAATAACCAGCATGATTGAACTGGTTATGGCGTATTCATACCAGCGATATGGATTCATTCCTTTTTTAAGGTTTTCCACATATCTTTTATTCACTACGAAAGCGATGAGTAATAGGGCGATACCAGATATTATGAGAAACGATGATAATATTGCTCCAAGGTTTGAAACTGTAAACAGCACCTGCGGATCAGGCAGTATCTGGGCTTCGAAGGGTACGATTGATATGATCTTAAATTTAAGATAAAATGTGTAAATATCCCTGTTCCATTCAAGAAGATATCCTAATATGAGCATCAAAATACCCTGAACAAATAGGAATATCCCTGCGCCTATATTTAGCTTTCTTAGCCCTGAGAAGCTTACGGGCGATTTAGCTATAATCTCTCTTCTAAGCTCATTGTCCAAATATATCAGACCTCCATATTTATTTTAATAAAAGTAATTTTATTTAGATAATTAAAATTAATAAGTTTTATTACGAACAGTTCGTATAACATAAAAACTTTACATGGGAGCAATCATAGATTCACAAGGTCTAAGATAAGCGGATATTATATATATTATGCATTTTATCTGTAATTGCATTGGTAATGATAATAATTACCTGGTTTTAAAAGCAGGGCCAGAGAACTGGAAACCATGCAAAAAAAAATATTGGTTAATGGATCCTGGATTTTTCTTAAAAAGAGTTTAAGAACTCCACAATATACATGACGGTCAGTGCCTGTTGTTCTTCCCTGGAAATGGTGCTGTTATTATCCCCTTTCTGAATACCATAATCACCAACATTATAATGGTTCCCGCCTGTTATGTACATAAAGGTGGTGTTCGCTGGGAATTTATCCCTATTTTTGTTGATATCTTCAATTGTAGTGAGGTTGTCCTCTGTACCCCTAATAACCAATCCTTTGAAGCTGGCGTTTGATGCATTGTTATTGGGATAAGCTGCGAGATATATCACACCTTTAATCTTGTCCTGATTGTTAATAGCATAATCAGATGCAAATACACCTCCTAGGGAGTGTCCAGCAATTACCCAATTCTTTATTTCTGTAGGGTTGGCTATTACTTTATCTGCCTTATTGGCATCAAAGAATGCCAGGTTAAAGGGCATCTTAACAATTATGGTAGTAAATCCTTTAGAAGCAACTTCAGATGCTATTACTGAATACGATTCTGGTTCAATTTTTGCACCGGGATAGATTATCAGACCAGTGGTGCTTTTATTATTCCTAGGCGTAAATGTTATAAAATCATCATTATTATCCATAGTGTATTCTGATGTGGATGAAAGAGCAGATATCGCCCTATTATCAGCATGATAATAATCAGAGACATATGTGAAGATGTAAATTGAGACTCCGACTAATAAAATTAAAATAACCAATAGAATTGTTTTCTTCTTTGAGTTTAATT
>DACB01000009.1:0-127 GCA_002494495.1 Methanobacterium sp. UBA294 | reverse complement strand
TAGTAGGCAGTTTCTACATTTTCTCCCAGATTCTCTAAGGCCTTTTTATATAAGTTAGCATGGATTTCTTCCACCTTATTTGCAACGTCAAAAGTCCAGGTTGCAGCATCATCACCTTCTGCCTTTG